>NZ_JBGNUW010000040.1:0-80825 GCF_041950495.1 Nonomuraea sp. MTCD27
ACATTCCGAACCCGGAAGTTAAGCTTCTCAGCGCCGATGGTACTGCACTCGGGAGGGTGTGGGAGAGTAGGTCACCGCCGGACAATCTTTTGGGGAGGGCCCCGACGCCAACGCGTCGGGGCCCTTTCTGCGTTTGTGGAGCTTTACGCTTCCCGCGTGGAGGGCTTCTGGCTGTCGGCTGGGCTGTCAGGTGGGTGCTTGAGGTCTTGTCGCTGTTCGGTAGGTGCGTGGGAAGCAGCACCGGGGCGAGAGGCTTCGGCATGATCCGGGGCTGCGTGTCCGGGAGTGGGCTCGGGACCCTGGCCTTCGTGATGGCTTTGGTAACGGCTGCGTGGCCGAGTTCAGTGGTGGGCGGCTTCGAATTGCTCGGTGTCCTACGATTGCGTGGTCGTTCGCGTGGTGAAAGACGTGGGTGCGTCGTAGCGTAGGCGCGGATGTTGCAACTGGCCTCGATTCACCAGGCGAATTTGCACAGCCGGATATGGTCCCCGCGCCGGCTGGTTCGGTCGACGAAGGTTCTCCTGGCCCGTGGCTTGAGGACTTGGTGATTGGTGGGTGGGCGTCCTTGGGTGTCTGTGTCGCCCGGTCCATCGTGCGGGGGATGAGGTCGATGCGGTAGCCGACATCGACTCCGGCCGGTGCCAGGTCTCGCCCTGCCCAGTTCGGGTGCCCGAGGGCTCGCGTCCGGCATCGAGAGCATGGTCTCGACATCGCCTCCGCTGGTCTCGGAGATCCCACGTGGGTCCTGGAGCCCGTGCGCTGCGGCAGGCGTCACGCGGTCTCGGAAACTCGACCCGGTTCGATGACCACAGAGGGCTCACGGGGTCAGCGCTCTTGCGGGCTGACGAGCTTCCCGCTCACCGTTGCGGTCTGTGCGTCAGGGTCCACGATCACAGAGTTGATGTCCGGCGGCCGGTACTCGCGTATGGGGCCCTGGCTCTGGGTGCCGTCGGCAACCTCGGTGGGGCCGTACGACTGCTGCGCGACCCTGTGGCCGGAGTGCGCACGCCCACCACGATGCGCGGCGACAGCGCTTTGGATCGGCATCCTGGTCGTGGGCGTGCCTACGCCAGCTGATGCCGGCGTCGCGCTGCGGCGGGAGTTGTGGCGGCGTGAACCGCGCAGGATGACAAAGACTTGCTCGCGGACGAAGGTGCGGGCGAGCGTGCGAACGAGCGCGCGCTCGGAGGTGCGGACGGGGCTTGGTGGCGGTGGTTACCACGGCGCCCTGGCTGGCCTGTCGGTGCTGGCGGTCAGCGGTGCTGTGATCGGTGTCCGTGCTGCCACGGCCGTACTTGGCCTGGAATCGGAAGCCCCATTGGGTGAGGACTGACGATGGGGCTACAGCTGCCGGGGTCACGCTGATTCTCCGAGTCGGGCGGCTCCCGGGGCACGGTCATTTCGGTGGACGTTTGTGGTCACCGCATGTGTACGGGGTCAGTCCCCGCCACCGCATCCCCCGCCACAGCCCCCTCCGCATCCCCCTCCGACTGTGGAAGTGCCGCTGCTGTCGCTGCCGCCGGACCAGGAGCCCGCGTCGGACCGGCGGCCGCCGTGCGATTTCGCGGGCTGGGGTGGACGGGCTATGAGCTCGACGAACACGACGGGATCGCTGATCTTGCCCAGTCCGTGCAATGCCAGCGGCATGGCGATCGCGTCGGTGTCGGAGTCGTACGTCCGCCTGCGTAATGCCTTCTTCAGGTGGCGGCGTCCCTCGCGAGAGTAACGGATGTAGGGATCCGTGGCGTAGAGGGTTCTGGCCGCGAGGGCGACGACCCAGCAGGCGACGAACCCCACCAGGCCGGGCATCATCGCCTGCGGCGTGCCTGTCACCAGCATCGTGATCCCGGTAACCACGATGCCGAGCGGCGCGAGGACGCGGATTACGGCGAGCGCGCTGAGCCTCTCTGATCTTGTACGCCGTCCGGTCTTCCGCTCGTCGGCGCAGCATCTTGAACACCCTTTGTTCCAGGGGATGCTCGGCGGGCGCCATTCCGGACACGCGGTGGAGTGTGCTGCCCCGGGAGACACGGATGCGGCCCTGCTCGGCCAGTAACCCGATCGCGGTGTCGGCCACGCGCGAGGGACCGCCAACCAGGTGGGCGATCTCGTAGTAGTCCGGTTCGGTGTCCTCCTGCTCGCGCGCTTTGCGCCGGAATTCGGCCTGTGTCCGCTCTCCGACCACGACTGCGGCGATGACGACCGCTCCCAGAAGCGCCGCCAAGATGATCAGGACAACCGCCACCTCCACCTCCCCGGACTCTCAGTTGGACCCGCAAGGCGGACATACCGGTTTCTACCCGGTGGGGCCGCGGTGGAAATCGAGGTTCGTGGAATCTTCTCAGCGTGCGTGATGAAGATCTGGCAGGAAGGTGTCCCGGCCGCCTGTGCGGATGCACATGGCGGCGGAGGGGGCGAGGGGAGCTGTGCGGATGCACATGGCGGTGGGGATAGTGCGTGCGGACGCACATGGCGGCGGGACGGTGGCGAGCGTGTGCGTCGAGGCGTTCAGGGGTGCAGGAGGTCGGCTCGCCGGCTCAGCGCGAACGTCGGCATTGCCTCACGGCAAGCAGGCACCGCGCCGTACGCTGCGAAGCGGGTGTCGCCGTTGCGGCGATCAGCGACTGGCTGAACGTCTACTGAAGCGCGCCCCTAGATGTGCAGCGTGCCGGACACGACGGTCACCGCTTGCCCGGCCAGGTGGACGCGGTCGCCGGCGTGGGTGACGTGGACGAGGCCGCCTCGGGCCGAGAGTTGGGCGCCCACGAGGGACTCTCTGCCCAGACGCGCCGACCAGTACGGGGACAGCGCGCAGTGGGCCGAGCCCGTGACCGGATCCTCCGGTACGCCTACGTTCGGGGCGAAGAAGCGGGAGACGAAGTCGGTCTCCTTGCCCGGTGCCGTGACGATGACGCCTCGCGCGTCCACGGCGGCCAGGGCGGCGATGTCGGGGGTCAGCGATCGTACCGTTGCCTCTGACTCCACCTCGACCAGCAGGTCGAGGTGGCTTTTACCGACTCGCACCGGTGTGACCCCAAGTGCTTTCTTCAGGCCGACCGGAACCGGGGCCGGGGTCACCACCTTGGCCGGGAAATCCATTGTGATCATGTCGTCGGCGCGCCGATTCACGGTAAGCGTCCCGCTGGCCGTGCTGAATTCCAGCTGGCCCGTCGCCGCACCGGTCGAATAGAGCACATGGGCGGTCGCGAGAGTGGCATGCCCACAGAGCGTAACCTCTACCGCCGGAGTGAACCAGCGCAGCGAATCCCCGAGCAGGAAGGCGGTCTCGGAGAGGTTCATCTCGTTGGCTACGCTCTGCATCCATCGGTCAGAAACCGGAGAGTCCAGCAGGCAGACCGCTGCGGGATTACCCTTGAAAGCTGTGCCGGTGAAGGCGTCGACGGTGAAGAGGCGCATGTGGCCGATGGTATACGGGGGTCGGATATCCAGCTGCAAGCAGGCTGCAAGCCGTACAAAATGGAATTAGGGCTGGGCGTGTCGCGTGGCGAATGCGGAATCGTCGGTTACCGTCCAATGTGTAGGGACGTGCCGATTACGGTGAGTTCCTGAGGAAAGGACAAGCCGATGGGGGCAGTGCGCAAGGTGGTGAGCTACCTTGGCCTGAGCGGGGTCGATCACTACGACGAGGGCTATGACGACGACGAGCACTACGAGGACGAGTACGTCCCCGCGACCGAGCGGGCCGCCCGGCGGTGGCGCGCGAACGTCGACTCGTCGCGGATCGTGATGGTTCAGCCGCTCAAGTACAACGACGCACCGTTGATCGGTCAGCATTTCCGTGACGGGCAGACGGTGATCATGGACGTCACGGGCATGTCGATGTCCGAGGCGACCAGGATGGTGGACTTCGCCGCCGGCCTGGCTTTCGGGTGTGAGGGGCGGATCGAGCGCATCGCCGAGCGCGTCTTCCTGCTCGCGCCGGCTCACGTGGAGATCGAGACCACCTAGGCCAGCCCCGTTCCGAGCGCGGATCTTCGGGCGGGGCCGGCCAGGGGAGGGCTCGGGCTTCGTAAGATCGTGCTTGTGGTGGGCGGTTTGATGGGATTTATCGGAATGGCCGCCTCTGTGTTGTGCCCGGGGAGCGGCCTTCCGGTTCGGAAAGCCTTACTCCCGCGCCCGGTCCGGGGAGCCCTTACTCCCGAGCCCGGTCCGGGGAGCCTTACCCCCGCGTCCGGTCTGCGGACGCCTTCCTCCTGTCCCGTCAGGGGGCTTTTCTCCCGTCCCGTCCTGGGGGAAGCGGCTTGTCCCAGAGCGGCTTATCCCGTCCGGAGTGGTGTTCCCCCCAAGGAGTGGTGTTCCCCCTGAGGTTCTGTCTCTGAGGTTCCGTCAGTGGGCGGCGCGGGGGCCGCGGCGGATCAGGCGGGTCAGCTCGGCTGCGTCCTCGGCGGCCTGCTTCGCGCGGGCGTCTGATTCGCGGGCGTACGCGTGTAGCGCCCAGACTGCTCCCTCGGCCAGCTCCTTCAGCTCGCTGACCTGGCCGGCCACGTAGCGGGCGTCGGCCTCGACGAGCTTGCGGCGCTGCCAGAGCTGCCAGCCGGCCAGGCCGATCATGGCCACGGCGGCCGCGGCGAGCAGGCGGGTGGCGAAGGCCGCGCCGATGAAGCAGGCGACGCCCGCGACGATCAGCACCATGGCGGCCCACGGGCGGGCGCGCGGCACCACGCCCTCGGTGACGATCGACTCCTCGGCCGCGGCCAGCGAAGCCTGGTCGGGACCCTCCGGGTGCAGAAGGATGCGGTGGCCGAGCAGCGGCACCGTCAGCGTGGCAGGCGGCTCCAGGCGGCTGTCGGCCTCGAGCTCCTCGGCCACGCCCCGCAGGATCGGCGCCGCCACGTGCAGCGCGATCGCGGCCAGGTGCGGGTCGGCGCCGGGGCGCAGGTCGTCGAGCAGGTAGGAGCTCAGCGAGGCCATCGGCCCGGCGCTGCCGCCCTGGCCGATGAGCGCGCGCAGGACGGCGAGCGGCTCGTCCTCGGCCCAGCTCGCGGCGGGGCTGGCCGAGGCGTTGTCGAGCGGGGTGGCGGTGTCGTGCTCGGTCTGCCGGGCCGAGGTGATCTCCGCACATCGTCCGCGTAGCCGGGCCAGGCGGGCGGCGGCCACGGCGGGCCGGGCCAGCTCGGGGATCTCCGCCATCTCCGGGAAGTCCACCAGCGACGGCGGCACGACCACGGCGGGCTCGCCGGGCGCGATCGCCTGCACCCACTGACGAGGGTCGGCGTGCTCCTGGACGGCCAGCGCGTCGAGTTTGCGCAGCACGAAGATCTTGCCGGCGGGGCCGTACGCCCCCCGGGCGGCGGCCAGCCAGAGCGAGCGCTGGCCGTGGGAGACCGGGCGGTCGAGCGACAGCTCGCCGAAGGCGGTGCCGAGCCAGGAGGCGTGGATGCGGCTGCCCTGCCCGGACACCGCCAGCGCCAGGCAGAGGAAGAGCGCGGTCTGCTGCTGGTCTCTGCCGGCGGCCCTGCTCAGCGGTTCGAGCGGGTCTTCGCCCGCGAGGATGGCGACCAGCGCTTCGACGGCCGGGGGCAGCCAGTAGCCGGGTACGTCGCGAAAGCTGGGTGCGGCCGGAGGCGCGGTGCCCTTGGCGGCGAGGTGCGCCAGCAGCGCTTCGGCATAGCGATGCAACTCGGTCGCTGCTGGGGGGCTCGCAGTCAGGTCCGTGCTCAAGGCAGAGAACTCCCCCAAATCGGCCTCAGTTCATGACCGCGTAAAGCCTAACCGTTGGGGCGCGCCAACCCGGTGGAGGCGCGCCCACGACGGAACGGGAGACTTTGAGTCAACTGCCTGTTACATGCGCTCGGGGACAGGGACGCCTAGAAGGTCGAGGCCGGTTTCCAGCACGCGCAACGTCAGCGCGCACAGGGCCAGCCGGTGGGCTCGGGTCTCGGGGTCGACACCCTCCTTGACCACCGGGCACTCCTCGTAGAACGTGCTCAGCAGGCTCGCCGTCTGGAAGAGGAACGCGCACAACCGGTGCGGCTCGGAGTCGGCGGTGACCTGCGAGACGAGCTCGCCGAAGCCCAGCAGATGGAGGCCCAACGCGCGCTCGGCCGGTGCCGCGAGCACGATGGGGGCCGTCGCCTCGGCCGGTGCGATGCCCGCCCTACGGAAGATCGAGCGGATGCGGGCCGTCGCGTATTGCATGTAGGGGCCGGTGTTACCGGTCGTGGCCACCATGCGGTCGAGATCGAAGACGTATTCGCTGTCGTGGCTGACCGACAGGTCGGCGTATTTCACGGCGGCCATGCCGACGGCGTGGGCGATCTCCCGCCGGGTTGCCTCGTCGTAACCCCGCTCCTCGATCAGCTTGCCGGCGCGGTCGATGGCCTCCTGGAGCAGGTCCATCAGCTTGACCGACTCGCCGGAGCGGGTCTTGAACCGGCGGCCGTCCTTGCCCAGCATCATGCCGATCCGCACGTGCTCGGCCTTGACCGTGTCGGGCAGCCAGCCCGCCAGCCGCGCCGCCGAGAACACCATCTGGAAGTGCAGCGCCTGCTCGTTGCCCACGACGTAGAGGATGCGGTCGGCCTTGAGGTCGTTGACGCGGTAGCGGATGGCGGCCATGTCGGTGGTGGCGTAGCCGTAGCCGCCGTCGCTCTTCCTGATGATGAGCGGCAGCGGCCTGTCGTCGGAGCCGGTGAAGCCGGGCGGGAACACGCAGAGCGCGCCGTCGCTGATCTCCGCCGTCCCGGACGCCTCCAGGTCGTCGCAGGTCTTCTGGAGCATCGGGTTGTACATGCTCTCGCCGGCGATGTCGGCGTCGGTCAGCGTGACGCCGAGCAGGTCGTAGACCTTGTTGAAGAAGCGCACGGTGGCGTCCATGAACACGTGCCACAGCCGCAGCGTCTCGGGGTCGCCCGACTGCAGGGTGCTCACCCGCACCCGCGCACGGGTCTTGAACTCCTCGTCGTTGTCGAACTTGGCCCGCGCCGCCTGGTAGAACTCGGTGCCCTGGCCGGCCTCGAGCTGCTTGACCGCGGCCTCCTCGCCCATGTCGAGCAGGTGCTCGACGAGCATGCCGAACGGCGTGCCCCAGTCGCCCAGGTGGTTCTGCCGGATGACGGTGTTGCCGAGGTGCTCGTGCAGGCGCGCCAGCGAGTCGCCCACGATCGTGGTGCGCAGGTGGCCGACGTGCATCTCCTTGGCCGCGTTGGGCGCGGAGTAGTCGATCACCACGGTCTGCGACGGCGTGATCGTGCCGACGCCGAGCCGCGGGTCGGCCAGCATCTGGCGGGCCTCGGACTCGATCCACGAGTCGGCGAGGGTGATGTTGAGGAAGCCGGGGCCGCTGACCTCGACCGTGCCGGGGAAGTCGGACAGCTCCGCCCTGATGGCCTCGGCGACCTCCCGCGGGGACCGTCGCAGGCGCTTGGCCAGGCTCATCGCGACGTTCGCCTGGAAGTCGGCGAACTGGGAGGGCCGGATCAGCGGATCTGCGTCGGCGTGCTCGGAGCCGAACGCGCGGGCCAGCGCCTGCTGGACGCGCTCGGTGAGCACTATCTGCGGGTCGGTCATGTTCTAAGGGTACCGGCGACCTTGACCGCCACGCTTGTCATAAGGGCCGCCAAGATCGAGATGCCGACGGCGGTCAGGTCGTTGCCGAGGTTGCCGGGTTCGAGGGCGAAGAACTCCCTGATGAAGGGCAGCGTCAGGCCGATCGCGAACAGCACCGCCATGGATCCGACCAGCGCCGCCCGCCACCAGGTCAGCGGCCTGGCGATGAGCACGAGCACCCACCACGTGGTGAGGAAGAGCGTGATCACGGCGGCCGTCTGGTTCTCCAGCAGCGTGGCGGCGCTCTTGTGCGCGGCCCAGAACGACAGCAGCACCGCCGCCGCGCACAGCACCCCGGCGGGTACGGCGAAGCGCAGCACCCGGGGCACGAACCCGGGCTTGGCTCGCTCGAGGGTCGGGGCCAGCGCGAGGAAGAACGCCGGGATGCCGATGACCAGGGCGTTGGTCAGGGTCGAGTGGCGCGGCGCGAACGGGAACGCCACCCCGGCCACCCCGACGAGCAGCGACAGCACGATCGCGTAGAAGGTCTTGGTGAGGAACAGGTTGGAGACCCGTTCGATGTTGGCCAGCACCCGCCTGCCCTCGCCCACGACGTGCGGCAGCGTGGCGAACTTGTCGTCGAGCAGCACCACCTGCGCGACGGCCTTGGTGGCGGGGCTGCCCGCGCCCATCGCGATGCCCAGGTCGGCGTCCTTCAGCGCGAGCACGTCGTTGACGCCGTCACCGGTCATGGCCACGGTGTGGCCGCGGGCCTGCAGCGCGGTGACGAACTCCCGCTTCTGCCGCGGGGTCACCCGGCCGAAGACGGTGTGGGTGTCCAGCAGCTCGCCGAGCGCGGCGGGGTCGTCGTGCGGCAGCGTCCTGGCGTCGATCGAGCGCTCGCCGCCGGGGATGTCGAGGCTCGTCGCGATGGCCGAGACCGCCACCGGGTTGTCGCCGGAGATGACTTTGACCGTCACGCCCTGCTTGGCGAAGTACCGCAGGGTTTCGTGGGCGTCGGGCCTGATGCGCTGTTTGAGGGTGATGAGCGCGACGGGCTCGACGGCCGCCTCGCCGCGTTCCGTCCCGGCCAGGCTGTCGGTACGGCACAGCACCAGCACGCGCGTGCCCGTGGCGGCCAGCTCGGCGGCCCTGTCGTAGGTGTCGCCGGTGTGCAGCAGCACGTCCGGCGCGCCGAGCACCCAGGCGCCGTGCTCGCCGAAGTCGGCGCCGCTCCACTTGCGGGCCGAGGAGAACGGCACGGTGGAGCGGGCGGTCCAGCCGTCGGGGGCGGCTGGGTAGCGGACCCTGACGGCCTCGGCGGTGGCGTTCGGGTGGCCGTCGACGTTGGCCAGCGCGGCCAGGGCCTCCTCGACCGGCTCGCCGTCGCGTACGGGGAGGACCTGGTCCAGGTCCATGCCGCCGGCGGTGAGCGTGCCCGTCTTGTCCAGGCAGAGCACGTCCACCCTGGCCAGGCCCTCGATCGCGGGCAGCTCCTGGACGAGGCACTTGCGCCGGCCCAGGCGTACGACGCCGACCGCGAACGCGATCGAGGTCATCAGCACCAGGCCCTCGGGGATCATGGTGACGATGCCGGCGACCGCGCCGGTGATGGCGGTGCGCAGGTCGGCCGAGTTGTGCAGCTGGCTGTAGATCAGCAGGGCGCCGATCGGGATGACCAGCCAGGTGATGTACTTGATGAAGTTCGCCACGCCCGCGCGCAGCTCGGAGTGGGCGAGGTGGAACTTGCTGGCCTCCTCGGCGAGCTGCACGGCGTACGCGTCGGTGCCCACCTTCGTGGACACGAACGCCCCCGAGCCCGCCACCGCGAAGCTGCCCGACAGGACCCGGTCGCCAGGGTGCTTGTGCACGGGGTCGGCCTCGCCGGTCAGCAGCGACTCGTCCACCTCGAGCCCGTCGGAGTCGATCACCTCGCCGTCGACCAGCAGGCGGTCGCCGGGGCCGAGCAGGATGAGGTCGCCCAGGACCACGTCGCGGGGGTGGATCTCGCGCTCCCCGCCGTCGCGGCGCACGCGTACGGGAGCCTCGTTGATCACCGCGAGCTTGTCGAGCGTGCGCTTGGCCCGCAGCTCCTGGATGATGCCGATCAGCGCGTTGGCCACGATGACCAGCCCGAACAGGCTGTCCTGCCACTCGCCGAAGACCAGGATCAGCGCCCACAGCACGCCGATGACCAGGTTGAAGAGGGTGAACACGTTCGCCCTGACGATCGCGCTCAGCGACCTGCTCGACCGGCGCGGGACGTGGTTCGCCTTCGCCACCGCCGCCTGAGCCGAGGTGAGGCCATGCGCCATCGAGGTGAGCCCGTCCACATAACCCCCCGTATCTGTGGATCGGTCACACCCTAAGGGGTCACCACAATCTGTGGGAGCGACTTTGGGAGGTCATCCGGTCGCCGATGGCGGGCACGACACCGGCCGCCGACAGGTCCGCGGCGAGCCGGCAGGCGGCGCTGATCCCCTGTGCCCTGGAGGCGCCGTGAGTGATGACGACTGTGCCGTTCAGGCCGAGCAGCACGGCTCCTCCGTGCGCTTCGGCGTCGAGGCGGCGGCGCAGGTCGCGGATGCGCGAGCGCTGCATGACGGCGCCCAGCCGGGCCAGCCTGCTGTCGCTGATCGTCTCCCTGAGCTCGGCGAACGCGTAGCGGACCGCTCCTTCCATGGTCTTCAGCGCCACGTTGCCGGTGAAGCCGTCGGTGGTGATCACGTCGACCTTGCCGGTCAGCAGGTCGTGGCCCTCGACGTTGCCGGCGAAGTTCAGGCCGGGGGAGCCCTGCAGCAGCTCGTGGGCCCGTTTGACGAGCTTGTTGCCCTTCTCGGCCTCGCTGCCGATCGTGAGCAGGCCGACCTTGGGGTCCTGGATGTCGTGGGCGAGCTCGGCGTACGTGGCTCCGAGGTGTGCGAACTGCACCAGCATCTCCGGCTTGACCTCGGCGTTGGCGCCGGCGTCCAGGAGCACGGCGGGGGTCGGCAGGGTGGGGAGGGCGACGGCGATGGCCGGTCTGAGCACGCCCTGCTGGCCCTTGAGGCGCAGCCTGCCGGTGGCCACGATGCCCGCCGTGGAGCCCGCGGACACGACGGCCGCGGCGTCGCCCCGGCGTACGAGGTGGCAGGCGACCGCGATGCTGGAGCGGGGCCGGCGCAGGCTGGCCAGCGCGCCCTCGTCCATGGACAGCGCCTCCTCGGCGCGTACGATCGGCACCTCCTTGGTGGCGTCGTGGTCGGCGAGCGCTTCGTAGAGGACGCGTGGCGAGCCGACGAGCACGACGGCCAGGCCGCGCTCGCGCACGGCGTGCACCGCCCCGGCCACGATCTCGTGGGGTGCGTGGTCCCCGCCCATGGCGTCGAGCGCGATGGGCCTGCTGTCGGACAATGATCACCTCGTACGGCATCGAGCCCGCCGTCACGGCTTCGGCCGGAACGCGGGCTCGGTATGTCCGCATCGCAGGCAAGGCAGGTGCCAGGTTAACCGGCGGGTAGGCCCTGTTGGTTCCCCTGAGAGCACGTTCCAGTCCTGGCCACGCCCTAGTGCAGGTTCCAGTCGTCCTTTCCGCGGCTGACGATCACCTTGGAGAACATCGAGGAGCCGGTGAGCCTGATCAGCGGCCCGTCGCCCGTGGAGCCGCCTGTCACGTTGCGCTTGCCGAAGGTCGAGCTGCCCTCGTCGATCACGTGGGCGTTCTCGGGGACGCGGACGATCAACTTGCTGAACCGGGCGCTCGTCTGGATCGTGATCTCGCGCCCAGGCAGCACGGCGTCCGACAGGTCTATGATGAGCGCCCCGAACCTGGCCGACAACGTGGTGTGCCGGGAAGCCACCCAGCGTCCCTTGCGGACGACCTTGCTGAACTTGGAGCTGATCACCTGCTGCTCGACGGCGGCGGGCGCACTGGACGCGGACACCTCGGGAAGGTCCCGGGTGATGGGGACGAGCTCGCCGAGCGTCTTGGCCGTGTAGGCGACCTCGAGGCGGTCGGCGTGCTCGACGCTGGTGAGTCTTCCTGTGGCGAGTGCCTCGCCGAGCACCGCGGCCACGCGGTCGCGGTCGGCGTCTGAGGCGCGCAGGTCGGGGTCATCGGTCACGATAAGTCAGTCTATGCCCCTACGCGATATGTCGCGAGTGTCCCGAACCTCAAGGAAAACTTGGAGCCCAGCGGAACCGGTGACGCCGGTAAGCGCGTCCGGGTATTAAGAACCGTAGACGCGCGACAGGGTCGTGAGGTTTACACCCGATCGAACAAAAAAGATGGGAAAGGCCTAGTGATCTTGAACCAAGCAGGCACCCGACGCTTCCGGGCGTACACGTCCAAGCACCTCGACCAGCTCCTGCAGCGTGCGGGGCTGGGGGACGACGAGCGGCTCAAGGTCCGCGCCGTCGCCACGGTGCTGCCCTTTCGGACGAACGCCTACGTCGTGGATGAACTCATAGATTGGTCGGCTGCCCCCGACGACCCCATATACCGGCTCGTCTTCCCGCAGGCGGACATGCTGCCCGCGGCCGACGTCGCCCGCCTGGCCGACCTGCTGAAGGCCGAGGCGCCCAACACCGAGATCCAGGCCGAGGCCAACCGCGTACGCGCACAGCTCAACCCGCATCCCGCAGGCCAGAAGGAGCTCAACGTCCCGAAGATGGGGGATGAGCCGGTTCCTGGCATGCAGCACAAATATTCGGAAACCGTGCTCTTCTTCCCCAAGCAGGGGCAGACTTGCCACGCCTACTGCACCTACTGCTTCAGGTGGGCGCAGTTCGTCGGTGACGCGGACCTGAAGTTCGCCTCCGACGACATCGACCAGCTGGTGAGCTACATCCGCCAGCACCCCGAAGTCACCAGCGTGCTGATCACGGGTGGCGATGCGATGATCATGGGCGAGCCGGTGATCAGGCGATATATCGACCCGTTGATCGAGATCGAGCAGCTCGAATCCATCAGGATCGGCACCAAGGCGCTGGCCTACTGGCCGCAGCGCTTCACCACGGACCCCGACGCCGACGACACGTTGCGCCTTTTCGAAAAGGTGGTGGGCGCGGGGAAGAACCTCGCGTTCATGGCCCACTTCTCACATCTGCGCGAGCTGGAATCGCCGCTGGTCGGGTCGGCGGTCGAGCGCATCCTCGGCAGCGGGGCCACGATCAGGACCCAGGCTCCGCTGATCAGGTCCATCAACGACGACCCGGACGTGTGGTCGGCCATGTGGCGGCGTCAGCTCAGGATGGGGATGATTCCCTATTACATGTTCGTGGAGCGCGACACCGGGCCTCAGGACTACTTCGCGGTGCCGCTGGCACGGGCGTACGAGATCTTCAGGGACGCGTACGCGACCGTGTCGGGGCTCTGCCGCACGGTCCGCGGGCCGTCGATGTCGGCCACGCCGGGCAAGGTGTGCGTCGACGGCGTCATGGAAATCGCCGGGGAGCAGGTCTTCGTGCTCCACTTCATCCAGGCCCGCGACCCATCGCTGGTGGGGCGGCCGTTCTTCGCTCGTTACGACCCGTCCGCGGTGTGGCTGACGGATCTGCGTCCCGCCTTCGCCGACCGTTTTCCGTTCGAACCCGCGGAAGCTCTCCTGCCCATCTGATCGGCCGCGCGCGTCCACCGCGACCGGCGAAAACCGGCGCCCCCGGCCCGTGACATTTGTTTTCACGACCCTTTGTTCACGGGCCGCCGGGGCGCCCTCCGCGCTTCGGCCACGCGCCCGCGCGTATGCGCGCAATATCGGAAACAAGACCCGCCTATTTCCGTTTTGTCTTCCCGCTCAACGCTCCCCCTTTACTCGGTAACCGGGCTGCAAACCCCTGCTACATGGGCATTCATGCGCCTGCGGCCGATCAACCCGAGTGATAGAACTGCTTGCGTAGCTCAGCCGTGGCGGCACGCTCAGTGTGGTGCCCATAGCGCGCACGCAACGGCATACGGGGGTTATCGATTCGCATTTCCACCGCATTCGAGAGCGATCGATCACGAGCCGGGAAGGCAATCATGAATCGAGTAGTCAAGACGGCGATTGCCGTCACAGCATTCGGCTTGGCGGCTGCGGCGATGGCCGTGCCAGCTCAAGCGGAAGTTCAATACAACACCGCCAGGTACGCTCCTATCGACGGCCCGGGCGGAGGCACCACAGCTGCAGCCGGCAGCCCACTCGGCAGTCTCCTGGGCGGCCTGGTCGGGGGCGGCGTGCTGGACGGCCTGCTCGGCGGCTCCAAGCCCAAGTCCGGCGCCCACCCGGGCGGCCAGATGACCGAGGCCGAGCGTGACGCCGCCAGCGAGAACCAGGCCGAGCCCGGCAGCTCGGCCAACGCGGCCGAGGACGTCCTCCGCGGCGGAGGCCCGCTGCCCGAACTGTCGCCCATCGTCGCGGGGATCCCGCTCGGCGGGGGCGGCCTGACCGAGTCGCTGCCGGTCCTGTCGGGCGCGGCGCGTATGGCGCAGCCCGGCATGCCCTCGGTGAAGGCGTCCAAGCAGGGCCAGGGCGAGCTCCTGGCCCCGGACACCACCGTGCACGGCACCGTCGGCTCCATGACCGGCATGCTGGGGTCGCCCGTCGGGGGCGCGACGACCGGGCTGCCCGGCGCCAACCTGCTGCCGGCCTCCGGCGCCAGCGTCCTGGACACCAGCACCGCCACGGCCAAGACCATGAACGGCACCACCAAGGGTGTCGAGTCCCTGTCGGCCGACACCGTCGTGGCCGGCCTCTCCGAGGCCGCCCGGCGCGCGCTGCCGCACGCCTCGAGCGGTCAGCTGTCCCCGGTGATCGGGCAGGTCGCGCCCGCCGAGATGGCGCCGGTCGTCGAGGTCCTGCCCGCCACCTCCCAGGCCGCCTCCATGGACGAGCTCACCCCGCTCGTCGAGGACTCCTCGGCCTTCGTCACGGCCACCGGGACCAAGGCCGCAGGCTCCTACAGCGACGTGATCACCGCCCTCGGCTGGACCACCGACGCGCTGACGAGCTCGGTGCGGAACTCCTGGATTCGCGACTAGGACGCGATGGAGGCGCTGATGAACGAGGTCGGCCGAGGGCCGGCAGGACGGTTCGCGGGCGTCCTAGGTGCCGACGCCCGGGCACCGGCCCCGCCGGCGACGAGGCGGCCCGTTCACGCGCCCCAGCAGTTCCCTGACGGCGTGCATCCCCTTGCCCGGGGCCCCTTCACCAACGGGGTCCCCCGGTCGGGGCCCGCCGGTCCGGAGCTCAGGACCGGGGCCCTGCCTCTTGGGACGCCGTCGCGCTGACGCGGCAGGCCGACGGGGCGCCCAAAGGTGCCGGGCGCCCGAGGCACTGACGCGCGTGGGTTGCGAGGTCCCCCGCGCAAGCGGGCGGTCTCATCTCGGGCCCGGGCGGACGCGCCCGCGCCCAGGGCGCGCTCGCGTACCGCGCCGCCACTGCAGGGCAGCGGCGCCGCGCGAGCCCCCACCGCCGGCCCCACCCCGGGGCCGGCGGCCTTTTCATGATCCCCTCTTTTTACAGAAACGATCTTTTACGGCGGAGCCGGCGTCACCGCCACCCGCCGCACGTGGCTGGTGGCCTCCAGGAATACGCCCGCTGACCGCCACGTGGCGGGCCGCCGTCACGCGCGCCTCCTTGCCCGCCCGAGGGCTGAATCGCCGCCCACCCAGGACAGCCGTGCGAGGCGCCGAGAAGCTCTTGCGGCCGTGATCTCCCGGCCGCCGTTGTCCGGAGACCGGAGCCAGGCCCTACGGGCCGCACAGGACCGCCCACACGACTCCCCGGCCACCCGCGGGCTTCGCCGGCCGGAGTCGAACGGGCCCGCTGTCGTGCGGCCGCCGGCGGAACGACCCGTGTCCAGTGGGTCGCCATCGCGCGGGCCGGTGTCGGACGGCCGTGTGGAACTGCCCGCGTCTGGGGGGTCGCCGGTCCGGGTGGCCTCAGGGGAGGCGGACGCCGGTGCGGCGGGCGATCTGGGCCTGCAGCCGGGCCATCTGCCAGTGCAACTCGATCAACTGCTCGGCGAGCTGCATTCTCGGGATCTCGGACACGTCCTCGGTGTCCAGGTGGTCAATCGCGGCCGCAAGCTCTCCCATGGCGCGCCCCCACTCCATCACCATTCCCCGGATCGAATTGACGTTCGAATCCTATCGGAACGGCAGGCTCGGTGTCAGTCATTTGCCCCATGGGTCGCCGCAGTTTCGCACACAAGATCGAACATCGAACCACCACGAAGCCGGGCAACCTGGGCTCGCGTAACGGCGGCACGCCACTGAAGGGCCAGCGACCGTTGCATGGAGGGCCATCGGCCGAAGTGCGGCAGGTGGCACGCCACGGCACCGCGTAACAGATGGGAAGGCCCCTCGGACGGGTCAGCCCTTGTTGTAGGCGGAGATGACTTCCTTCGGGTCGCCGTCCATCTTGATCTTGCCCTTGTGCAGCCAGATGACCCGGTTGCAGGTCTCCTCGATGACCCGCAGGTCGTGGGCGACGAGGAAGACCGTGCCGGCCGACTCGCGGATCTGGCGGATGCGCTCCTCGCTCTTCTTGCGGAACTCGCGGTCACCGGTCGCCAGGGCCTCGTCGATCAGGAGGACGTCGTGGGTCTTGGCGGAGGAGATGGCGAAGCGCAGGCGGGCGCCCATGCCGGAGGAGTAGGTGGACATGGGCAGCTGGACGAACTCGTCGATGCCGGAGAAGTCGACGATCTCCTGGTATTTCTCCCTGACCTCGGCGGGCGTCATGCCCATGGCGTAGCAGCCGAGGACGATGTTGCGCTCGCCGGTCAGCTCGCGCATGAGGGCCGCGTTGACGCCGAGCAGCGAGGGCTGGCCGTCGGTGTAGACGGCGCCCTTGTGCGGGGGCAGCAGGCCCGCGATGGCGCGCAGGAGCGTGGACTTGCCCGACCCGTTGCGCCCCACGATGCCGATGGCGTCGCCGTGATAGGCCACGAAGGTCACGCCCTTGACCGCGTGGACCTCTTTCATCTGCGGGCGCCCCTGACGCTTCAGAATGCGCGTGAGGGCGTTGACCGCGTTGCCCTTCTCGTTGTCCGAGGCCGCCCCGTAGACGCGGTAGACGATGTGGAGATCGTCGACGATGACGGTGGGAGTGCCTGTGGGGACGTCGAGGGGCCGCTTGCCCGGGGGCTCCGGGTTGGGATGCACTCTCACATCCTTGCCGGGGTCGGCGGGCTTGTCGCCCTTCACCTGTGACAGCTCCTTGGTCAGTTCAGCCACGCCCGTACCTCTCCTCGGACCGCCAGAAGTACCAGAAGCCGAAGCCGAGTGCGAACACCGCCCAGAATACGCAAGACATCCACACCATCGGTGGCGGGTGGTGGCCGAACTCGGGGTTGTGGGTCTTGATGAGGATCTCCCGCATCCACTCGATGAAGGAGGCCGCCGGGTTGAGGTACATCACGTTGGCCACCCACTGGGGCAACTGTGCGGCCTCAACCACCTTGTCCTGGATCGAGAAGAACACGCCCGAGGCGTAGAGCCAGGTGCGGGTGATGAACGGCAGCAGCTGGTTGAGGTCGCGCATCGTGGCCCCGAGCCGGGCGACCACCAGGCCGGCGCCGACGTTGAACATCGTCTGCAGCGCGAGCACCACGGGGATCATCAACCAGTGCCACGTGGGCCACTCCTGGGTGGCGACCACGAGGGAGAGGAGCACGCCCATGGAGATGGCGAGCTGCTGGAGCTCCTGGATCGTGTAGGCCAGCGGCAGCGAGGCGCGTGGGAAGTGCAGCGCCCGGATCATCGACAGGTTGCTCGAGATCGACTTGGCGCCGGCGGTGACCGTCCGCTGCGTGAAGGTGAAGATGAACATCCCGGTCAGCAGGAACGCCGGGTAGTTCTGGATGTCCTTGCTGCCGCCCAGGATGACGCCGAACATCAGGAAGTAGATGGCGGCGTTGAGCAGCGGGGTCAGAACCTGCCACAGCTGGCCGAGCGCCGAGCTGGAGTATTTCGTGACGTTGCGCGAGGTCGCGTACGTCAGGATGAAGTGTCGCCGCTGCCACAGCTGGCGCACGTAGACAGGGAACCTCGGCCGGGCGATGGCACGGCGAAGTCCGTATCTCTTGGCGAGCTTGGCCAGCGGCTCCTGCCCGCTTCGGCCGCCCGCCTGGGCGTCCGCGACAGCGGATTCCGGCTGGCTCATGGCAAGGACTCTATTGGATCCCGGTCGGTGGGGTGCCTGTCGCGCGGGTTGGCGACAGACAGTTGGACGGAGTCTTCGGACGCCGGGTTCCAAGGCGTCGTCAAGACCTGCTCAACCGTAGCCCAGCGAGCCGGGGCGTGCTGGCAAGGGCGCGACCACCGTCATGTAGGGGGTAATTTTCATCGACTGTTCACGTCCAGGCCCTACCCGTTGGGGCTGGTTTGCACTGTTTGATGCTCTGTGTGCTAAATGTCTGTGACGCTGGATAGGCACACGTGTGACCGAACTGCAACGCGCCAGAGACTCGCTGGTGGCAAGTAGTAAGGGATAGTCGCGATCGACTGGCAGGGCGTCGGCTGGTTTGACCATGTCAGCCAAATCCGGGGGGATACCAGGAACCCCCCGTCAGGCTGCTCACGATCACCGCAGCTCAGCGCTTGGCGCCCACCTGTAGAGGGAGGAATTCTTTCACCATGCGTGTTACTAAGGGCGCACAGATCGTCGCCGGTACCGCGCTGCTCGCCCTCGCGGTTGCCGCGTGTGGCGGCGGTGCCACGGACAACGGCGGCACTGCCGCGGGCGGCGGAGAGACGCCGGTCCGCATGGAGATCGGTGAGCCTCAGGAGCTCCTGAACCCGCAGAACACGACCGAGACCGAGGGCTCCGAGGTGCTCGCCGCGGTGTTCTCGCCGCTCGTGAGCTACGACGAGAACAAGCAGCCGGTCGAAGAGGCCGCCGAGTCCGTCACCACGTCGGACAGCAAGGTCTGGACGATCAAGCTGAAGTCCGGCTACACGTGGCACGACGGCACCCCCGTGACCGCGGCGGACTACGCGCGCGCGTGGAACTACGCCGCCCTCCAGGACAACGCCATGGGCTCGTCCTACTTCTTCGGTCGCGTCGACGGCTACGCCGACGTGCACCCGGGTGAGGGCAAGACGCCGACGGCCAAGGAGATGAAGGGTCTCAAGGTCGTCGACGACTCCACTCTCGAGGTCACGCTCTCGGCACCGTTCTCGCAGTTCAAGACGATGCTGGGCTACACCGCCTTCTACCCGATGCCCAAGAGCGCCATCGGCGCCGACGGCAAGGTGACCCAGGCCTTCGGCGAGCAGCCGATCGGCCAGGGCCTGTTCAAGCTGGACAAGCCCTACAAGAAGGGCACCGACCCGACCATCGAGCTGTCGGTCTACGACAAGTTCCCGGGCAAGAAGCCGGCCGGCTGGACGAAGCTCCAGTTCAAGGTCTACACGAGCTCCGAGACCGCGTGGAACGACCTCCAGGCCGAGAACCTCGACATCCACGACTCCCTGCCGGCCACCGCCATCTCCACGGCGAAGTCGGTGCTGGGTGACCGCTACTTCGACGAGCCCGACGCCTCCATCGGCCACATCGGCGTGCCGCTGAAGTACAACAAGGAATTCGAGAGCGTCGACGTGCGCAAGGCCATCTCGATGGCCATCGACCGGAAGACGATCACCGACACGGTCTTCTCCGGCACCCGCGCCCCGGCCGACGACTTCATCAACCCGGCCATCCCCGGCTACCGCCAGGGCGCCTGCGAGGCGTGCACGTACAACCCGGCCGAGGCCAAGAAGCTGTACGAGGCCGCCAACGGCCCCAAGACCATCGAGCTCGGCTACAACGCAGACGGCGGCCACAAGGAGTGGATCGAGGCCGTCGCCAACAACCTGCGGGCCAACCTGGGCATCGAGGTCACGCCGAAGCCGTTCGAGAAGTTCCAGGGCATCCTGGACGCCCTGGACGCCAAGGAGTACAAGGGCCTGTTCCGCATGGGCTGGGCCATCGACTACCCCTCGGCGGAGAACTACCTGACCCCGATCTTCAACACCGGCGCCATCGAGACGGGCTCCAACTACGGCGGTTACTCCAACAAGGAGTTCGACGAGCTGATGGCCAAGGGCGACCAGGCCGCGGACGCGAACGAGGGCCTGAAGTTCTACCAGCAGGCGGACGACATCCTGCTGAAGGAGCTGCCGTACATCCCGATCTACTTCTACCGGAGCAACTTCGGGCACTCGACGAAGGTCAAGAACGTCAAGCTCAACCTGCTCAACCAGATCAACTGGGCCGACGTCGAGAAGGCCTGACGTCATTCGCGCGGTGGGCGGCACTTGCCGCCCACCCGTTGGATGGCCGAGCTTGGAGGCAGTCACTCGGGCCGGGTAAACCACGGACTCAGGGGGCTGCCTCCAAGTATGTACCGGAGGGCTTGAATGGGCCGATATGTCATTAGGCGACTGATCCAGGCGATACCCGTCCTGCTCGGCGCCACGCTACTCATCTTTTGCATCGTCTTCGCTCTGCCCGGGGATCCCATCGCGGCGTTGTTCGGAGACAAGCGCCCGGACCCCGCCGTCGCCGCGGTCCTGCGCGAGCAGTATCACCTCAATGATCCGTTGTTGCTGCAGTACTGGTACTACATCAGCGGCGTGCTCTTCCGTGGCGACTTCGGCGTGAACTTCGCCGACATCCCGGTGTCCCAGATCATGGCGGGCAAGTTCCAGATCACGCTGAACCTCGCCCTGACCGCGCTGGTGATGGAGGCCGTCATCGGCGTCGGCCTGGGCCTGTGGGCGGCGCTGCGCCGCGGCAGGGCCACCGACACCATGATCCTCGCCTCGACGCTGCTGCTGATCTCGGTCCCGACGCTGGTGACCGGCTTCGTGCTGCAGCTCCTGCTGGGTGTGAAGCTCAAGCAGTGGACGGGACTCGACATATTTCCCGTGGCGGGCACCTTCGCGGGCTGGCGCAGCTACCTGCTGCCCGGTTTCGTGCTCGCGGGAACGTCGATCGCGTACCTGACCAGGCTCACCAGGACCAGCCTGGTGGAGACCCTGAGAGCGGACTACATCCGGACGGCCACGGCCAAGGGCCTGTCCAGGCGGCGCGTCATCGGCCGGCACGGCTTGCGCAACGCGCTGATCCCGCTCGTCACCTATCTGGGCGCCGACCTCGGCAACCTGATGGGCGGCGCGGTGATCACGGAGACGATCTTCAATCTCCAGGGAATTGGCAATCAGCTCTTCCAGTCGGTTTACTTGCGAGAACAACCGGTCGTGGTGGGCATCATCACGGTGCTGGTGCTGATCTACATCCTGGCCAACCTGGTCGTCGACTTGTTGTACGCCGTGCTCGACCCGAGGATCCGCTATGAGTAACCCAACCCCGCCGGTCGGGCCGGGGCTCCCGGAGACGCAGACGCTGGTCCCGGACACGGTTCCCGCACCGTCGCCGCGGCGCGCGGGCAAGCGGGCCAAGGGCGGCAAGCCCGCCAGCCTGTGGACCGACGCGTGGTACGACCTCAGGCGCCGGCCGATGTTCATCCTCTCGGTGATCATCGTTCTGGTCCTGCTGGTCATGTCGGCCATGCCCTGGCTGTTCAGCTCGATCGACCCGACCGTCGCCAGGACCTGTGACCTGTCCACGGCGCGGCAGGGGCCCAGCGCGGGCCACCTGTTCGGCCGCGACAACCTCGGCTGCGACGTCTACGCCAGGACGATCTACGGAGCCCGCAACTCCATCGTGATCGGCGTGCTCACCACGATCATCACCACGTTCGTGGGCGGCCTGCTCGGCATCATCGCCGGGTTCCGCAGCGGCATGGTCGACACGGTGTCCTCGCGGGTCACGGAGATCTTCTTCGCCATCCCCCCGATCCTCGGCGCGCTGCTGATCGCGGCCACGTTCCGCGGCCGGGCCAACAGCATCCTGCTGGTGATCCTCGCGCTGGCGGTGCTCGGCTGGCCGATGGTGTTCCGCATCATGCGGGCCGCGGTGATCACGGCGAAGAACCAGGACTTCGTGGTCGCGGCCAGGGCACTGGGCGCCGGCTCCAGCCGGATCATGTTCCGCCACCTGCTGCCGAACTCGCTGGCCCCCGTCATCGTGGTGGCCACGATCAACCTGGGCGGCTTCATCGCTGCCGAGGCCGCGCTGTCGTTCCTGGGTGTCGGCGTGCAGTCGCCGGACATCTCATGGGGCCTGATGATCGCCGACGCGCGCAACAGGTTCCTGGAGGCTCCGTTGCCGCTGGTGTTCCCGGCCGTGTTCCTGAGCATCACGGTGCTCGCGTTCATCATGATGGGCGACGCCGTGCGCGACGCGCTCGACCCGAAGCTCAGGTAGAAGGGGGGATCAAGTGAAGAAGACGTCTTCGGATGTGTTGCCCGCCGAGGGAGGGCTGGGCGACGAACCGCTGCTCGCGGTCGAGGACCTGCACGTGGAGTTCCGTACGCGGGCAGGTGTCGTACGAGCGGTCAACGGCGTGAGCTACACGGTCAGCCCCGGTGAGACGCTCGCGGTGCTGGGCGAGTCGGGTTCGGGCAAGTCCGTGACGGCCCAGGCCATCATGGGCATCCTCGACATGCCGCCCGCGGTCATCCCCAAGGGGCAGATCCGCTTCAGGGGCACCGACCTGCTCAAGCTGTCGGAGGAGGCCCGCACGCAGGTGCGCGGCCAGCGGATCGCGATGATCTTCCAGGACGCGCTCTCCGCGCTCAACCCGGTCTTCACCGTGGGCTGGCAGATCAGCGAGATGTTCCGGGTGCACCGGGGCATGTCCAAGTCCGACGCCCTGAAGAGGACCGTCGAGCTGATGGACCGGGTCCGCATCCCGGCCGCCAGGCAGCGCGTGCACGACTACCCCCACCAGTTCTCCGGGGGCATGCGCCAGCGCATCATGATCGCCATGTCGATCGCGCTGGACCCCGAGGTGCTGATCGCGGACGAGCCGACCACGGCGCTCGACGTGACCGTCCAGGCGCAGATCATGGAACTGCTGGCCGAGCTGCAGCGCGAGAGCCAGATGGGCCTGATCCTGATCACCCACGACCTGGGCGTCGTCGCCGACGTGGCCGACAAGATCGCGGTCATGTACGGAGGCCGCATCGTGGAGAAGGCCCCCGTGTACGACATCTACAAGGCTCCGGCGCACCCGTACACGAAGGGCCTGCTGGACTCGATCCCCAGGGTCGACCAGAAGGGCCAGGACCTGTACGCGATCAAGGGCCTGCCGCCCAACCTGCTGGACCTGCCGTCAGGATGCGCGTTCCATCCCCGGTGCCCGTACCGGCAGGACAACTGCGTGACCGACGTCCCCCCGCTCTACGAGATCAGCGGCACGCGTGGCAGCGCCTGCCACTACTGGAGGGAGGTCCTCGATGGCGAACGGCAGTGAGCGCATCCTCGAGGTACGCGATCTGGTCAAGCACTTCCCGCTGACCCAGGGGATCCTCTTCAAGAAGCAGATCGGCGCGATCAAGGCCGTCGACGGCGTGTCGTTCGATCTGAACAAGGGCGAGACGCTGGGCATCGTGGGCGAGTCGGGCTGTGGCAAGTCCACGCTCGCCAAGGTGCTGATGGCGCTGGAGCGGCCCACCTCGGGCTCGGTCAAGATCAACGGCCGGGACATCGGCAAGGCCAAGGGCGGCGAGCTCAAGGCCATGCGCCGCAACATCCAGATGGTGATGCAGGACCCGTACACCTCGCTGAACCCCCGGATGACCGTCGGCGACATCATCGGTGAGCCGTACGAGATCCACACGGAGGTCGCCCCCAAGGGCGACCGGCGCAAGAAGGTGCAGGAACTGCTGGAGGTGGTGGGGCTCAACCCCGACCACATCAACCGTTACCCGCACCAGTTCTCCGGCGGCCAGCGGCAGCGCATCGGCATCGCCCGGGGTCTGGCGCTGCAGCCGGAGATCATCGTCTGCGACGAGCCCGTCTCCGCGCTCGACGTGTCGATCCAGGCGCAGGTCATCAACCTGCTGGAGCGGCTGCAGAATGAGTTCAACCTGGCCTACATCTTCATCGCCCACGACCTGTCGGTGGTGCGCCACATCTCCGACCGGGTGGGCGTGATGTACCTGGGCAAGTTCGTGGAGCTGGGCAAGGACACGGAGATCTACGACCGGCCGGCCCACCCGTACACGCAGGCGCTGCTGTCGGCGGTGCCGGTGCCCGACCCCGAGGGGCGCGAGCAGCGCGAGCGGATCATCCTCCAGGGTGACCCGCCCTCGCCCGCGAACCCGCCCAGCGGGTGCCGGTTCCGTACGCGGTGCTGGAAGGCCCAGGAGATCTGCGCGGAGGAGGAGCCCCTGCTGCAGATCCGTCCGGGCACGGCGCACGAGAGCGCCTGCCACTTCGCCGAGACGCACGACGTGGTGCACGTCGGCTGACCTCGCGTCAGGAGGGCCCCTCGGGAGTCGTCCCGGGGGGCCTTCTCACGTGGTGACGATGACGGCCGAGCCGTGACCGAACAGGCCCTGGTTGGCCGCCAGGCCCACGCGGGCGCCGGCGACCTGGCGGGCCCCGGCCCGGCCGCGGAGCTGCGCCGTCAGCTCGCAGAGCTGGGCGATGGCCTGGGCCGGGATGGCCTCGCCGAACGAGGCCAGGCCGCCCGACGGGTTCACCGGGATCCGGCCGCCGAGCGCGGTCTCCCCCTCGCGCAGCAGCTTGTCCGCCTCCCCGGCCGGGCACAGCCCGACGTCCTCCATCCAGTCCAGCTCCAGCGCCGTCGACAGGTCGTACACCTCGGCCAGCGACACGTCCTCCGGGCCCACCCCGGCCTCCTCGTAGGCCGCGTACGCGAGCGCCGCCCTGAAGGGCCTCTCGGGGGCCGGTACGGCGACGCAGGAGTCGGTGGCGAAGTCCGGCAGCTCCAGCACCGTGTTGGGGAAGACGGGGGTGACCGTGGAGATGGCGGCCAGGCGGACGAGCGGCGCGCCCAGGCGGCGCGCGTACGACTCCGAGGCCAGCACCACCGCCGCGCCACCGTCGGAGGTGGCGCAGATGTCCATGAGGCGCAGCGGGTCGGCGACCATGGGCGAGGCCAGCACCTCCTCGGCGGTGACGGGCTTGCGGTAGCGGGCCAGCGGGTTGAGCGACCCGGCCAGCGCGTTCTTGACCTTGACGGCGGCGAAGTCCTCCGGGGTCGAGCCGTGCAGGGCCATGCGGCGGCGGGCGTAGAGGGCGAAGTACGCGGGGTTCGTGGCGCCCAGGAGGCGGAAGCGCAGCCAGTCGGGGTCGTCGGGACGGTCACCGCCCACCGGCTTGAAGAAGCCCTTCGGCGCCGCGTCCGCCCCGATCACGAGCGCGACGTCGCACAACCCCGCCAGGATCCTGGTACGCGCGATGTCCAGCGCCTGGGCCCCCGACGCGCAGGCCGCGTAGCAGGAGGCCACCCGCGCGCCCGACCAGCCCAGCGCCCTGGCGTAGGAGGCGCCGGAGACGAAGCCCGGGTAGCCGTTCCTGATCGTGTCCGCCCCGACCACGAACTGCACGTCGGTCCACGCCACCCCGGCGTCCCGCAGCGCCTCGCGGGCGGCCGCCACGCCGTACTCCAGGAAGGGCCGCCCCCACTTCCCCCACGGATGCATCCCGGTCCCCAGCACCACGACGCTCATGAAGCCTGCCCCCACATCCACACCAGCGGCCCGTCGGCCAGCGGTCCCGAGGTCAGCTCCAGCTCCATGCCCACCGCGAGCTGGTCGACCGTCAGGCCCCTGACCTGACCGAGCACCACGATGCCCACCTCGTCGAGCTCGACCGCGGCCAGCGTCACCGGCTCGTACGGCTGCGCCGCCACGTACGGCGCCGGCGGCGGGTAGCAGGCGTTCGTGTACGACCAGACCCGCCCGCGCCGCGGCAGCGGGAACTCCTCCATGTCCGCCCCCTCGCAGCGCGGATTAGGGCACGACTCCCGCCGGGGCGGGAAGCAGACCGTGCCACAGGCCGCGCACCTGGTGCCGAGCAGGCGGACGGCGTCCCCCTCGATGGCGAACCAGCCGTCGATCGCGTACGTCATAGCCGGAGTATCACACAAGCGCTTGCTAGGTTGAATCCCCTTCGCGCCCCCGATGCCGCACGACCACCCGCGCCGACATCACGACCACCAGCAGCAACATCCCCGCCACCACCGGCATCCGGGAGCCGGGCGCGGGCCCGTCGCCGAAGTACGGCCCCGGCCGCGCAGCCCCGGGCACCGGCACGTCCAGCCGGCCGGCCTCCCGCAGCGCGAGCGGCGCGTCGACCACGCCGTGCCCGTAGGCGGGGCTGTAGCCGTCCTCGGGCCGCCGCCGGGTGCCGAGCTCGATGGCCATCCGCACGTGGTAGGGCGACAGGTCGGGATGCGCGGACCGGATCAGGGCGGCGACGCCCGCGACCATGGCCGCGGCCGAGCTGGTGCCGTCGCCGACCACGTACGAGTCGTCCCCGTCGGCCGTGACGATCTCCGCGCCGGGGGCGACCACGGACAGGTAGTCCTGCCGGTTGGAGAACCCGGCGACCTTCATCCGCCGGTCCACCGCGCCCACCGCGATCACGCCGGGGTAGGCGGCGGGGAAGTTCTTCCGGTTGCCCGCGGCTCCGTCGTTGCCCGACGAGGCCACCAGCACGGCGCCCTTGCCGATCGCGTACTGGACGGCCTCCTCCTCCGACGCCGACCCCTCCCACGCGCCGCTGCCGCCGCCGAGCGACATGCTGATCACGTCGGCGCCGCGGTCGGCCGCGTACCGGATGCCCCTGGCCAGCGCGTCGCCCCAGCCCGAGTGGTGCTTCTGGCGCAGCGGGTCGCCGTTCTCCAGCGTGACCCTGACGGACAGCACCCTGGCGGCGGGCGCCACGCCCAGGACGCCGCCCCGGTGGCCGTCGCCGTGCCCGCGACCGGCGATCAGGCTGGCCATGGCGGTCCCGTGCGGCCCCCACAGCCCCCTGCCGGCGCCCGTCAGGTCGGGGCCCTGCACGACGGCGCCGGCCAGGTCGGGGTGGTGGCCGTTCACGCCGGTGTCGAGCACGGCCACCAGCACGCCCTCGCCCCTGCTCGACCGCCACGCCTCGGGCAGGCGCAGCGCGTCGAGCTGCCACTGCCCGGCCCGCGCGGCCTCGCCCACGTCGTCGGAGTGCGCGGTGGGGGCCGCCGCGATCCCGGCCGCCAGCCCGGCCAGCAGGACGGGGAGGAGGAGCCGCCTCATCCGGTCAGTGCCCGGTGCAGCGTCGCCGCGAGCTGCCGGGCGGCGTCGCGCAGCCGCGGCACGACGCGGTCGCCCGGCTGGTACGCCCGCCCGTCCGCGTATCCGGCGGCCGTCGCCACCACGTAGTGCTCCCCGGACCCGACCACCACGCCGGTGAAGTACTGCCGGTCGCCGAACCACGCGGCCGGCCCGCCGGGGAAGGCCACGGGTCGCACGGTCTCGGGTCGCACGGTCTCGGGTCGCACGGTCTCGGGTCGCACGGTCTCGGGTCGCACGGTCTCGGGTCGCACGGTCTCGGGTCGCACGGTCTCGGGTCGCACGGTCTCGGGTCGCACGGTTCCAGGTCGCACGGTCTCGGGCGGCGCCGTCGCGGCGGGACCAGTGCCCCGCGGGCCGGCCCCGAGCGCGGTGAGCGCCGGCCGGTCGAGCACGGCGATGCCCACCGTGACGACGAAGGTCTGCGTGCTGTCGGCGTAGGTGGCGCGCAGGGCGGTGCGGCAGCCGGGGCGCACGGCGGCGGGCTGGAAGGCGGCCCGGCAGGGCGCCTCGGGGGCCACCCCGGCCAGCTCGTACGTGACCCGGGCCCCGGAAGGGCTGAGCCCCGGCACCGTGCCGGGGAAGACCTGAGCCACCGGCCACGCCTGCCAGCGCTCTGAGACGGGCGGCGCCGGCACGGGCCAGACCGCGGACAATATGGAGATCAGTGCAACGGACAGGTGGTACACGTCGGACCTCGGGCGGGAGGGGAGGGGCCGCCGATTCTGCTCGTGCATTGTGACACGCGAGCGCCCGCTCAACCCGACGCTTCGGTAAACAGACCGATACGCGGAGTAGTTCCGATCTGTCGGCTTTTAGGCAATAAAGTGAAAGAAAGTCGGATGTCAGGCTGCTGAACAGCCGAGGTGGAACACGCCGCCAGGCGCGTCTCTCATTCCGCCGTGAACAGCCGCACTCCGCACATTACGATGGCCACGGGCCGCGTGCGTGCGACGTGATCGTCGCCCGCCCCTTTCGAGGAGGACACCATGGGAGCACCGCTCAGCGGTGACAATGCTGCCCAGGACCCGTCCCGCCAACCACTCTCAGACCGCGATCACGAGCTCCTCGCCTTCGAGCGCCAATGGTGGCGCTACGCGGGCGCGAAGGAGCAGGCCATCAAGGAGACCTTCGGGATCTCCGCCACGCGCTACTACCAGTTGCTCGGCGAGCTGATCGACCGGCCGGAGGCTCTCGAGCAGGACCCCATGCTGGTCAAGCGGCTGCGCAGATTACGGTCCACCCGCCAGCGCGAGCGCGCCGCCAGAAGGCTTGGCATGCGTCCCTGACCGGCTGGGTACGGCAGCCGCGTGAGGAACATCCCTGGAATGGAAGCGATCTTGAGCGATCCGGCCGGCGCCGTGATCGGGCTCGACTTCGACGGCACGCTGTCGCCGATCGTGCCCGACCCCGCCGCCGCCGTGATCCACCCGAAGGCGCCCGAAGTTCTCGCCGACCTGGGCGCCCGCGTCCTCGCGGTGGCCATCGTGACCGGCAGGCCCGCGGCCACCGCACTGGAGCTCGGACCGGGCCTGGCCGACGTGCCGGGGCTGGTCGTGCTCGGCCACTACGGCTTCGAACGCTGGGAGGACGGGCGGATCTCCGCGCCCCCGCCCCCGCCGGGCGTGCCGCGGGCCGAGGCGGAGCTGCCGCTGCTGCTCGACTCGCTCGGGCTGGCGGGCGTGCGCGTCGAGGACAAGGCCAGGGCCGTGGCCGTGCACACCAGGCGCAGCCCCGACCCCGAGGGCGCGCTGGACGTCCTGCGCGAGCCGCTGGCCAAGCTGGCGGAGAAGCACGGGCTGGTGGTCGAGCCCGGGCGCATGGTGCTGGAGCTGAGGCCGCCGGGCATGGACAAGGGGCACGCGCTGAGCCTGTTCCTGGCGGAGCGGGCCGCCCGGTCGGTGATGTTCGTCGGTGACGACCTGGGAGATCTGGCGGCGTTCGACGCCGTACGCGCATCCGGGCTGCCGGGCGTGACCGTGTGCAGCGGCTCCGCCGAGGTGACCGCCCTGGCCGAGCGGGCCGACATCGTGGTGGACGGTCCCGAGGGGGTCGTGGCGCTGCTGGGTGAGCTGGCGTCGGCGTTCAGCCGTTCGTGACTGGTCTGCAAGTCGCGATCTCTAGGGTCGGGCGCATGCACAAGCGTCACTCTGCCCTTCTCGCCGCCGCGGGTGTCGCCGCGGCCACCCTCCTCGCCACCGCCCTGCCCGCGAGCGCCGCTCCCGCCCAGCAGCTCAAGCTGCGCAACGGCCTGACCCTCTACATCCCGATCCAGTGGAAGGTGTACGGCACCGGCACCGACGCGGTCCAGGTCGTCACCGGCAAGTGCGGCAAGGCGCAGGGATGGGGCACGCCCGAGTGCGACGCCTTCTACGTCTTCGGTCCCAAATACATCAAGCAGGGCGCCGAGGGCTTCAATCCCTACACCGGCAAGCGCCCCTTCTACACGGCGACGGACGTGCAACCCTGCCCCTTCAACCGGAAGTGGTACGAGCTCATCGGCCCGAAGGTGACGAGGGGCCTGCGCCAGGTCGGGCCGGGACACAAGGCCGCCTACAACGCCTGGAAGTCCACCTGCGTCTCCTACTCCGACGCCGGGACCAAGGTGCGGACCCACTTCACCCAGCGCGAGTGGTATCTGCCGCAGAGCAGGATCCTGGTGGTCGACCAGTGGAACACGCCGGGCCTGGCCGACACGCTCAAGCACGCCGACTGGAACTGAGCACCCCGGCGACCGCCAGGCCGATGAGCACCGGCACCATCAGGAACGCGGTCCTGGTGCCGAAGCCGTCGGCGAGGGCGCCGAGCGCCAGCGGACCGACGGCCATGGCGGCGCCCGCCCAGATGGGCGAGGCCGCCGCCGCCAGGTCCGCCCGGTCGCCGGAGCCGGCGATCAGCGCGGACAGCGCCAGTGGGAAGTGCAGGGCGGCGCCGAGCCCGCAGACCACGAGCCCGGCGTAGGACAGCACCGGCTGGGTGCTCAGCCAGAACAGCAGCCAGCCCGCGAACGTCACCGCCAGCGCCCCCGCGAACAGCGGCGTGGGCGGCAGGCGCAGCGCCAGACGCGCCCCGGCGAACCTGCCCGCCGCCAGCCCCGCCACGAACGCCGTCAGCCCGGTGGCCGCCGTGGCCGCGCTCAGCCCCGTACGGTCGGCGAACAGGTCGGCGGCAAACAGGTTGAAGCTGAACTCCAGCGCCACACAGCAGAAGAGCACCAGGCCCGCCAGGTGGAAGCGCCAGCCGGGCCGGGCGACGGCCTCCGTGCCCGCGCCGGGGCCCGCGGCCCGCCGGTCGGGCCAGACCCGGCCCATGGCCAGCGCGAGCAGCACGCTGGCGACCGGCGTGAGCAGCAGCGCGGCCCGCCAGCCGAGCGCTGTCTGGGCGACCACGCTGAGCCCGAACGTCATCCCCATGCCCACGAGCACGCCGACCGCGTTGGCCTCGCTGATCGCCGCGGGCCCGGCCGGGCCGTGGTGGTCGCTGAGCGCCGCCATGGACGTGTAGAGCAGGATCGAGCTGAAGCCGCCGGCCACGCCGTAGCCGAGCAGGGTCAGGGCCAGGGCGTCGGTGGGCAGGACCACGAGCAGGCCGGCGTTCATCCCGGCCAGGCCGATCCAGCTGGTCGCGCGCCGGCCGAACCTGCGGGTCAGCAGGGGGAGCAGGAGCCCGGCCGCGATCGTGCCCAGGGCCATGGAGGTGCCGTGCAGGCCGGCCACGGTGGCCGACGTGCGCTGGTCGGCGCGCAGGAGCGGCAGGGCGGCGCTCAGGCCGTACAGGTAGGTGGCGAACGTGCTGAGCAGCAGGTAGACGAGCCAGGTCGGGCGGTCTCTGATCAGTCGGACGGGCGGTAAGACCGTGGTCACCCGGCAGCCTCCCGCGGGACAGAGGGACGCGGTCGCGCTCCCATGCTAGGCGAGAGCGTCAGGCGAGCGCGTCGAGCTGGGCGGCGAGCCATTTCTGCGGCGGCAGCGCGGTCGCGGCGGCGTGCAGCTTGTCGCGGCGCATGCGCCGCTCGTCCTCGGGCATGACCAGCGCGTCGTGCAGCGCGACGGCCGTGCCGCTGATGTCGTACGGGTTGACCATGAGGGCGTGCGGGCCCAGCTCGGCGGCGGCCCCGGCCTCCCGCGACAGCACCAGCGCGCACCGCTCCGACAGGACCGGGCCCTCCTTGGCCACCAGGTTCATCCCGTCGCGGATGGGGTTGACCAGCAGCACGTCGGCCATCCGGTACGCGGCCAGCGAACGCGGGTAGTCGTCGTTGACGTTGAGGATCACCGGGTCCCAGTCCTCGGTGGCGTATTCGGCCTCGATCTCCTGGGCCCGGCGCTGCACCGACGCGGTGTATTCGCGGTATTCGGGCAGGTCGTGCCGGCTGGGATAGGCGAAGGCCAGGTGCACCACCTTGCCGTGCCACTCGGGGTGCGCCGCCAGGAACTCGCGGTAGGCGATCAGGCCGCGGGTGATGTTCTTGGACAGCTCGGTGCGGTCGATGCGGACGATCAGCCGGCGGTCGCCCACCTGCTCCCTGAGCGCGGTCATGTGCGACTCGACGTCGGGCTCGCAGGCCCGCTCCCACAGCGCCGTGCCGTCCACGCCCAGGCTGTGGACGCCGATGCGGGTCGTCCGGCCGTCGTAGGTGATGCTGCGCCCGACGCGGTCGGTCTCCGCGCCGAGCAGCCGCTCGCAGCAGTCCATGAACGCCTGCGCCCACCGGTCGGTGAGGAACCCGGCGTGGTCGGCGCCCAGGATGCCTTCCAGGACCTCGCCGGCCACCTCGTCGGGCAGCAGGGAGAAGTATTCGGGCGGCGCCCACGGCGTGTGGCTGAAGTGGGCGATGCGCAGGTCGGGCCGCTCGGCGCGGAGCATCGCCGGGGTCAGCGTCAGGTGGTAGTCCTGCACCATCACGCGCGCGCCGTGCCCGGCCTCCTCGGCCAGCGCCAGCGCGAACGCGCCGTTGTAGTCGCGGTAGGACTCCCACTCGCGCGCGAACCTCGTGCCGAAGTTGGGCGAGTTGGGGATGTCGTAGAGCAGGTGGTTGATGAACCACAGGGTGGAGTTGGCCACGGCGTTGTAGGCGCGGTGGAACGTGGCGGGCGGGATGTCCAGCATCCGCAGGGGGCCCGTGTCGTAGCCGGCGTGGTCGATGCGGCCGCCGGAGGCCAGGCGTACGGCACTGCGGTCGCCGTCGGACAGCGCGGCGCAGATCCACAGCACGCCGTCGTCCTTGGCCACTCCCGACAGCCCCGAGACCAGGCCGCCGCCGCCGCGCCTCATGGTCAGCTCGCCGCCGTCGGAGACGGTGAAGGAGACCGGACCTCTGTTCGAGGCCAGCAGGACGCTGTTCATCAAGGCTCCCTTCGATCATAGGATCCCAGCTATGGCGCTTGATGAGCTAACCGAGGAACTCGCCCGCTCCGCCGCTGCTGGAGATCATCGCGCACTTGGCGAGCTCCTGGCGCGGATAGAGCCGGATGTGATGCGACACTGCGCCCGGATCCTGCCTTATCACCAGGACGCCGAGGAGGCCTCGCAAGATACGTTGCTGGCCGTGGCGCGCAACATCGGGCGCTTCGAGGGGCGGGCCAGGTTCAGCACCTGGCTGCACATCGTGACGGCCAACTGCGCGCGGACCACGTACAGGTCGCTCAAGCGGCGGGCGGCCGAGCAGAGCTCGGACGAACTGCCGATGCAGAAGCCCGACGTGCAACGGGTCAGCGTGATCGCGGGCTCGCGGCTCGACCTGCTCGACGCGATGGAGGCGCTGGAGGCCGACAAGCCGGACCTGGCGCAGGCGCTGGTGTTGCGCGATATCGTCCAGCTGGACTACAACGAGGTGGCCGAGCAGCTCGGCATCCCGCTGGGCACCGCCAAGTCACGCATCCACCAGGCCCGCAAATACGTTCAGGGCGTGCTGGGTGAGGACTATCGCTGAGACCACCCGTCTCGCATGGTGAGACGGGTGGTAATTTCGGCCACTTAAGCGGGTAGAGTCCTTTTCAACAACTGCATATTGCTCATCCAGAGGGGTGGAGGGACCGGCCCTGCGAAGCCCCGGCAACCCTCCCGGTTTCGACTCGCGACCTGCGAGGCCGACCGGGACAAGGTGCCAATTCCGGTTCGCGGTCAAGGTGGCCGTGGGCGAAGATGAGGGAAGGCCTCGCTTCATGTCGCTTGACTTTGGTCCCGCCGAAGCTCTGTCCTGCCGCGAGTGCGGCGCGCGTTACCCGCTGGGTCCCAGCTTCGCCTGCCAGGAGTGTTTCGGGCCGCTTGAGGCGGCCTACTCCTTCGGCGACGTGACCCGCGCGGACATCGAGTCGGGTCCGGCCAACATCTGGCGTTACCGTTCACTGCTCCCCGTGCCGGCCGACGTGGCCACCAAGCCGAATATGAACCCCGGCTGGACCAAATTGGTCAAGGCCGGAAACCTCGGGCGGGCGCTCGGCATCAAGTCCCTTTACGTGAAGGACGACTCGGGAAACCCCACCCACTCCTTCAAGGACCGGGTGGTCGCCATGGCCGTCGAGGCGGCCCGCAACTTCGGCTTCCACACGCTTTCCTGCTCCTCCACGGGCAACCTCGCGGGCGCGGTCACCGCCGCCGCGGCGCGGGCGGGGCTCGACGCGTGCGTGTTCATCCCGGCCAACCTCGAGCAGGCCAAGATCGCCATGGCCCGCGTGTTCGGCGGGAAGCTGATCGGGATCGAGGGCACCTACGACGACGTCAACAGGTTCTGCTCCGAGCTGATCGGCGACCCCCTGGGTGACAAGTGGGGCTTCACCAACATCAACCTGCGGCCTTACTACGCCGAGGGCTCCAAGACACTCGCGTACGAGATCGCCGAGCAGCTCGGCTGGCGCCTGCCCGAGCAGATCATCATTCCCATCGCGTCCGGCTCGCAGCTCACGAAGATCGACAAGGGCTTCAAGGAGCTGGTGGCGCTGGGCCTGGTGGAGGACACGCCCTACAAGATCTTCGGCGCTCAGGCCGCCGGGTGCTCGCCCGTGTCCACGGCGTTCAAGGCCGGGCACGACGTCGTGCAGCCGGTCAAGCCCAACACCATCGCCAAGTCGCTGGCCATCGGCAACCCCGCCGACGGGCCGTACGTGCTGGACATCGCGCGGCGCACCGGAGGGGGCGTCGAGGACGTCACGGACCCGGAGATCGTGGCCGCGATCAAGCTCCTGGCCTCGACAGAGGGCATCTTCGCCGAGACCGCCGGCGGGGTGACCGTGGGCGTGCTGAAGAAGCTCACCGAGAGCGGCCGGCTCGACCCCGAGGCCGAGACCGTGGTGCTGAACACCGGTGACGGGCTCAAGACGCTCGACGCGATCAGCGACGACGCCACGCCCACGGCCGTGATCCGGCCCTCTCTCGACGCGTTCCGCGCGACTGTCTGACAATCAGGAAAGGCGACTTTAACCATGAGCGTTTCTGTGCGGATTCCCACCATTCTGCGCACGTACACCGGGGGTAGCGCCGAGGTGAGTGGCGAGGGTGCGACTCTTCGTGACGTGCTCGCCAAGCTGGACTCTGACTACCCGGGGATCGGCGCGAGAATTCTGGATGAATCGGGCAAGATTCGTCGTTTCGTCAACGTTTACGTTGGGGAAGAGGACGTCCGATTCGCCGAGGGTCTCGACACTCCCGCACCAGAAGGCACTCAGATCTCCATCATCCCGGCGGTTGCCGGCGGCTGAGTCCCGCGGAGCACACTCTTGAAGGCGCCCCTAGTGGGCGCCTTCTGCTTTTCCTGGGGTAATTCAACGTTGAAGGGTCTTCGCTGCGAAGAAATACGCGATTTGCAGATTGACTCTGTTGCCAAACCCCTTGCCACAGGTATGGTCGAGGGCGATCGTCTGGCTGATTTTCCGTTAAGTCATGCGATTACAGGTCCCGCGGAGGAATGGGCGAGATCTGGGAGACCAGTAAGAGGAGTCGGAAGTGGCGCAGGGCACCGTCAAGTGGTTCAACGCGGACAAGGGCTACGGCTTCATCGCGGTAGACGGTGGTAAGGATGTATTCGTCCATTACTCAGCGATCATGATGGACGGGTACCGATCTCTCGAACAGGGGCAGCGCGTCGAGTTCGAGATCACGCAGGGCCAGAAGGGACCGCAGGCGGAGTCTGTCCGCGCGGTCTGATTTTCATCACTGGTATGCACCGGGCGGGATCGCACGGCAGCGCAGTCCGTGCGAACCGTCACCTCTCTTTCGCCGACTCGCGTGCGGCGAGCCGCTCCGGGCGGCTCGCCGTACCGACGCACTGACCTGGGCGGGAGTAGGGGGGCAGGGGGCGTTCGCTTGCACTCGGCAGGGTAGAGTGCTAAACAGTTCGTTGGCACTCTGTGCAGCAGAGTGCCAACTCGGATCGAGACGATGGGGTCTGCCGAACGGAGATGCGGACCCATGCCGTCGCGGGCGTCGGCTCGGTCCACGACAAGCCACCCTGCATCTGGGAGGTCTAGCCTTATGGCAGCCAAGATGATCGCGTTTGACGAGGACGCCCGGCGCGGTCTCGAGCGCGGTATGAACCAGCTCGCCGACGCCGTCAAGGTGACCTTGGGTCCCAAGGGGCGCAACGTCGTGCTGGAGAAGAAGTGGGGCGCTCCCACGATCACCAACGACGGTGTTTCCATCGCCAAGGAGATCGAGCTCGAGGACCCATGGGAGAAGATCGGCGCTGAGCTGGTCAAGGAAGTCGCCAAGAAGACCGACGACGTCGCGGGCGACGGCACCACCACCGCCACCGTGCTCGCCCAGGCGCTGGTGCGCGAGGGCCTGCGCAACGTGGCCGCCGGCGCCAACCCGATGGCTCTGAAGAAGGGCATCGAGGCGGCTGTCGAGCGGGTCAGCGAGGAGCTCTCCAAGCTGGCCAAGGATGTGGAGACCAAGGAGCAGATCGCTTCGACCGCCTCCATCTCCGCCGCCGACGCCGAGATCGGCTCGCTCATCGCCGAGGCGATGGACAAGGTCGGCAAGGAAGGCGTCATCACCGTCGAGGAGAGCAACACCTTCGGCCTGGAGCTCGAGCTCACCGAGGGCATGCGCTTCGACAAGGGCATGACGTCGATGTACTTCGTCACCGACTCGGACCGCATGGAGGCCGTGCTCGAGGACCCGTACATCCTGATCGTCAACAGCAAGGTCTCCGCCAACAAGGACCTGCTGCCGCTGCTCGACAAGGTCGTGCAGTCGGGCAAGCCGCTGCTGATCATCGCCGAGGACGTCGAGGGCGAGGCGCTGGCCACCCTGGTCGTCAACAAGATCCGCGGCCTGTTCCGCTCCGTCGCCGTCAAGGCTCCCGGCTTCGGTGACCGCCGCAAGGCCATGCTCAACGACATCGCGATCCTGACCGGTGGTCAGGTCGTCGCCGAGGAGGTCGGTCTCAAGCTCGAGAGCGCCACCCTCGACCTGCTGGGCCGCGCCCGCAAGGTGGTCGTGACCAAGGACGAGACCACGATCGTCGACGGCGCCGGTGACGCCGAGCAGATCTCCGGCCGGGTCAACGAGATCCGCGCCGAGATCGAGCGCACCGACTCCGACTACGACCGTGAGAAGCTCCAGGAGCGCCTGGCCAAGCTCGCCGGCGGTGTCGCCGTCATCAAGGCCGGCGCCGCGACCGAGGTCGAGCTCAAGGAGCGCAAGCACCGCATCGAGGACGCCGTCCGCAACGCCAAGGCGGCCGTGGAGGAGGGCATCGTTCCCGGCGGTGGCGTGGCGCTGCTGCAGGCCGGTGCCAAGGCCTTCGACAAGCTCGAGCTCACGGGCGACGAGGCCACCGGTGCCGCCATCGTCAAGAAGGCGCTGGAGGAGCCGCTCAAGCAGATCGCGGTCAACGCCGGCCTCGAGGGCGGCGTCGTGGTCGAGCGCGTGCGCAACCTCACCCCGGGTGAGGGCCTCAACGCCGCGACCGGCGAGTACGTCAACATGTTCGACGCCGGCATCCTCGACCCGGCCAAGGTGACGCGCTCCGCGCTGCAGAACGCCGCCTCCATCGCGGCGCTCTTCCTCACCACCGAGGCCGTCATCGCCGAGAAGCCCGAGAAGACCCCCGCCGCTCCGGCCATGCCGGGCGGCGGCGACATGGACTTCTAGGTCTTTTCTCGTCGCTGGTACGAAGGGCGGCCCGGATTTTTCCGGGCCGCTCTTGTTTTTGTTTATCTGCCATTACGTTTCACAATTGATCGACTACTTGGAGTGAGGAAAGGTGGTGGCCACACTCGCCTCAACGAAGGAGTAGAGGATGCTTTCCCGCAGCAAGCGTATTTTCGGCATCGCCGTCCTGACCCTGGCCGCCGCCACCGCCACGGTGGCCCCGGCGCACGCCGACGAGGTTTACGAGGCCGACTTCAGCCTCCTGCGCCAGCTTCAGGGGCCGCTGTGCCTGCCGAACACGACCACGGGGATCGGGCTCCTCGACACGCTGCTGCCGCAGCTCATGGCGTGCACGTCGGGCGCCGTGGTGGTCGAGTGACAGCGGGGGCCCGAGCGCGGACTCCCGGCGGTCCCTGACCCACCGGCGGTCGTCCGGTCCCGTGCCTGTGGTGCCGCGGCCAACCTTGATCGCCACACGGCCGCGGCCCCACGGTGAAGCGCCCCGCCCATCGCGGCGGGGCGCTTCGATGCCCAGGTGCCCCCTCGGCGGCCTCCACGCCCGCACACGCCTTGCCCGGTGCGGGGGATGCACGCCGGGGCCGGCTGCCCACAGCGCGGGGCTGCACGCCGGGCTGGCGCTTTGCACAATGCAGGGCCGCACGCCGAAGCCGGCGCCTTGCTCAGTGCGGGGCGGGACGCCGGGCCGGCGCCTCGCTCAGTGCGGGGCTGCCGGGGGTGGCCCTTCGCAGCGCGGGGCTGCACGCCGGGGTCGGCGCCTTGCGCGGTGTGAGGTCGTGCGCCCGCCCCGCGCCGTTCGCAGCGCGAGGTCACACGCTTGGTCGGCGCCGTCCGCAGCGCGGGGCCGTCCGCCTGGCCCGCGTTCGGCGCGGCGCCGGGGCGGGTGCGGGTCTGCGACGAGCGCCGCGCGGGGCCGCCCGCCCCGTTGGGAAGGGGGTGCCGCCGACCGGCTCGGGGGCGGTCGGCGGCAGGTGGGGTCAGACGCCGTAGTGGGCGATGACGTGGCCGCGGGCCAGGGTGTTGGCGGTGATGTTGAAGCCCACCACCGCCGGGCTGGCGTCGCTGTCCACGCCGAGCGAGTCCACCCCCAGCGCGTGCACCGTGAACACGTACCGGTGCGGGTCGCCGGGAGGCGGGGCCGCGCCGCCGTACGCCTTGAGGCCGTAGTCGTTGCGGGCGTGCGTCGCCCCCTCCGGCAGGCCCTTGAAGTCAGGGGCCGTGCCCGCGCCCGTGGGGAGCTCCGTCACCGAGGCCGGCAGGTCGAACAGGACCCAGTGCCAGAAGCCGCTGCCCGTGGGCGCGTCGGGGTCGTAGCAGGTGACGGCGTAGCCGCGAGTGCCCTCCGGGGCGCCGGACCAGCGCAGGTGGGGGGACAGGTTGCCCCCCGTCATGCCCCAGTCGTTGAAGACGTGGAGGTCGTCGAGCCTGGCACCGTCCTGGAGGTCGTCGCTCTCGACCACGAGCGCGGGGGCCGACGGCAGGTGTTCATGGGGAAGGGGTGCGGGCACGGCATCCTCCTAGGTTGAGAGCTGCTTGCCCAGCCATCCTAGAAGCGGCCGCGCCCGTCGCCCCTCAGGCCGCCAGCTGTGCCGGGAGCGCCTTGTCGTGCAGCACCGTCAGGGACGTGACCGCCCGGGTCAGTACGACGTACAGCCGGGCCAGGCCCCGGGGCTCGGCCTCGACGATGTCGGCGGGCTCGACCACGATGACGTGGTCGTACTCCAGGCCCTTGGCCAGGGTGGCGGGGACGATCAGGAGGCGGTGTTCCTCGGCGGAGTCGGGGTCGAGCACGGCGTGGGGGAGACTCGCCAGCGAACGGGAGGCCTCGGCGACCAGCGCGTCGGGGACGATGACGCCGATCGAGCCCTCCTTGGCCAGCGCCTCCTGGGCGGCCTGCGCGATCGAGCCGCCCGGGCGGACCGTGAGCGAGCCGAGACCGGGGCGCAGCGAGCGCGGCGCGGCCAGGTCGGGCGCGATGGACGGGAGCAGCCGGGCCGCGTAGTCGAGGACCTCACGTGGCACGCGGAAGCCGAGCGTCAGCTCCGTCACCTCGCCCTCGCGCTGACCCAGGTGTTCGAGCACCGACTCCCACGAGCTGGTCGACCACGGCGTCGTGCCCTGGGCCAGGTCGCCCAGCACGGTGGCCGAGCCGTTGCGGCAGCGCCGGCCGAGCGCCCTTAGCTGCATCTCGGAGAGGTCCTGGGCCTCGTCCACCACGAGGTGGCCCAGCGACGGCGTGCGCTCCATGTGGTCGCGGAGCTCGTCGAGGAGCGCGGCGTCCGCGGCGGACCACTTCGCGGACTTCCAGCTCCGGTACGGCTTCCGCCAAATCAGCATTTCCTGCTCGTCAGGCGACAAATCGGATTTGGCGGCGCGGGCCAGGAACTCCGGGTCGGACAGGAGCCGGTGCAGGACCTGTTCGGGCGCCAGCTTGGGCCACACCGCGTCCACGAGCTGCTTGACCGGCTTCGACCTGGCCACCGCGTCCTGCACCCGGTCGTCGGGCGACTCGCCGCGCTGCTCCATCCTGACCAGCACCATGTGGGCCAGCCGCTGCGCCAGCGCCGCCCGCCCGGGGTTGTACCGCGTGGTGCCGCGCAGGGAGGCCACGATCTCGCGCACCTCGTAGTCGGCCACCCGGTGGCGGTAGGCGCCCTTCGTGAACACCAGGCCCTCTTCGGGCTTCACGATGTGCAGCCAGAGCGCGCGTTCGAGCACCGCCGCCATCCTGGCGTCGCCCTTCACCGCCGCCACGAGCGGGTCCTCCGGCGCGGTGTGCTCGCCGAGCAGCCCGGCCACGGTGGTCTGGTCGACCTTGACCTCGCCGAGCGCGGGCAGCACCGAGGAGATGTAGGACAGGAAGGCCCGGTTGGGCCCGACGATCATGACGCCGGACCTGGCCAGCCGCTCGCGGTGGGTGTAGAGGAGGTAGGCGGCCCGGTGCAGGCCGACGGCGGTCTTCCCGGTGCCCGGGGCGCCCTGCACGCACACGGTCTGGGCCAGCGTGGCGCGGACGATCTCGTCCTGGTCGGGCTGGATGGTGGCCACGATGTCGCGCATGGGGCCGGTGCGCGGGCGTTCGATCTCGTCGGTGAGGATCTTCGAGGGGCCGAGCTCGACGCCCTCGCCGAGCGGCTCGTCCTCGAACGCGGTGAGGTGGCCGCCGTGGTAGCCGAAGCGGCGCCGGCGTACGACGCCCATCGGGTCGGTCGGGCTGGCCTGGTAGAACGCCTGGGACACCGGCGCGCGCCAGTCGATGACCAGCGGCTTGCTGCCGCCGTCGTGGACGTGGCGGCGGCCGACGTAGATCGTGCCGGGCAGGTCGTCGCCGGCGGCGCGGTCGAGCCGGCCGAAGAACAGCGGCGTGTCCGGATGGTCGGCCAGCGCGGCCACGCGCTGGTCGAGCAGGGACTGGAGGACCTGCTGCGACACCCAGTCGCCCGCCGCGTCCGCGGACAGGGATTGGGCGTGCGCGCGCATGGCCTTGAGCGCGGCCCTGGACTCGGCCAGGTGCGCCTGCTCGGCGGCGAGTACGTCCGTGGGCATCTCGGGGGGTATGTCGGGCGCCAGCTGGTGTGCGGGCATGCGGAAGCGCCTCCCTGGTTCGTTACGGAGGTGGTCAAGGCAGCGAATCGGCCAGTCTAATAGCGCCTCGCGCGAGCTTCCAAAGCATTTACCGGGGTACGGTCAGGAGGTGGTGCGGGTCCAACTCCGTTTCTCGCCGATCATCCCCACGATCGCGAGCTTCCTGCTCGCCGCGCTGTGGGGGTTGTCGGTGTTCGCCGGGTGGGGGCTGGAGGCCTTCTGCGCCGGTGGCGAGGCCACCTCGGCGTGCTCCCGGCGCCTGAGCACGGTCTCCACCGTGTCGGGGCTGTTCGCCGCGCTCGCCGCCAGCTGCACGGCGGCCGCCTGGCTGCTCCCGTGGTCGAGGAACGATTCGCGGGCGTTCACCCGTCTGATGGGCGCCGGGGTGCTGGCCTGGGTCGCGGCCGAGGGCGTGCTGTTCCTCGGAGGGCTACTGGTGCGATAGGCCGCAAGCTCCAATGAACCTGTGAATACCGAAAAAATCGGGCATATCAGGTGGCTTTGCCGGATCATGAGGGTATGTCGCAGGCGGCGTGATAGTACGCAGGTGAGGGGGGTGGTTCGAATGTCGTCGGCCCGCGGAGTCTCGTGGACGTGACACCACGCTGAATGCCTGGCCGCTCGGGCGAGCGGCCGGGCATCACAACCTCACACCCCGCCCATCACGTCGTCGGCGTCGATGATCTGGTACGCGTATCCCTGCTCGGCCAGGAACCGCTGCCGGTGCGCCGCGAACTCCTGGTCCACCGTGTCCCTGCTGACCACCGTGTAGAACCGCGCGCCCCCGCCGTCGGCCTTGGGCCGCAGCACCCGCCCGAGCCGCTGGGCCTCCTCCTGACGCGAGCCGAACGTGCCCGACACCTGGATCGCGATGGCCGCCTCCGGCAGGTCGATGGAGAAGTTGGCCACCTTCGACACCACCAGCACCTGGATCTCCTTGTCGCGGAACGCCTGGTAGAGGCGCTCGCGCTCCTTGACCCGGGTCTCGCCCTTGATGACCGGCGCGTTGAGGTGCTCGCCGAGCTCGTCGAGCTGGTCGATGTACTGGCCGATGACCAGCACCTGCTCACCCAGGTGGCGCCGGACCAGCGCCTCGGTGACCTTGGTCTTGGACGGCGTGGTGGCGCAGAAGCGGTAGCGCTCCTCGGACTCGGCCATCGCGTACGCCAGCCGCTCCTCGTCCGTCAGCGTCACGCGTACTTCGACGCAGTCGGCCGGGGCGATCCAGCCCTGGTTCTCCATCTCCTTCCAGGGCGCGTCGTAGCGCTTGGGACCGATCAGCGAGAACACGTCGCCCTCGCGGCCGTCCTCGCGCACCAGCGTCGCGGTCAGCCCGACGCGCCTGCGGGCCTGCAGGTCGGCGGTCATCCGGAAGATCGGCGCGGGCAGCAGGTGCACCTCGTCGTAGACGATGAGGCCCCAGTCGCGGGCGTCGAAGAGCTCCAGATGGCTGTAGACGCCTTTGCGCCGGGTGGTCATCACCTGGTAGGTGGCGATGGTGACGGGGCGGATCTCCTTCTTCGTGCCGGAGTATTCGCCGATCTCGTCCTCGGTCAGCGACGTGCGCTTGAGCAGCTCGGTCTTCCACTGGTGGGCCGAGACCGTGTTCGTGACCATGATGAGCGTGGTGGCCTCGGCGTGGGCCATGGCGGCCGCGCCGACGATGGTCTTGCCCGCGCCGCAGGGCAGCACGACCACGCCGGAGCCGCCGTTCCAGAACGCCTCGGCCGCCTCGCGCTGGTAGGGCCGCAGCTCCCAGCCGTCCTGCAGCAGCTTGATCGGGTGCTGCTCGCCGTCGACGTAGCCCGCCAGGTCTTCGGCCGGCCAGCCCAGCTTGAGCAGGGCCTGCTTGACGTTGCCCCGGTCGCTCGGGTGCACGGCGACCGAGTCGGCGCCGATCCGATCGCCCAGCATCGGCTGGATCTTCTTGGAGCGCAGCACCTCTTCGAGCACGGCCCGGTCGGTGGAGGTCAGCGTGAGGCCGTGGACGGGGTCCTTCTCCAGCCGCAGCCGCCCGTATCGCGCCATGGTCTCGGCGACGTCGACCAGCAGCGCGTGCGGCACCGGGTAGCGGCTGTAGCCGATGAGCGCGTCGATGACCTGCTCGGCGTCGTGGCCGGCGGCGCGGGCGTTCCACAGCGCCAGCGGGGTGACGCGGTAGGTGTGCACGTGTTCTGGAGCGCGCTCGAGCTCGGCGAACGGCGCGATCGCCTTACGGCAGGCGTCGGCCCGCTCGTGGTCGACCTCGAGCAGCAGCGTCTTGTCCGACTGGACGATCAGCGGTCCATCGCTCACTGGCATATCTCCGTGGGGTTCAGACGGGGGCCTGGCGCAACAGGACCATCGTCTCCTGATCCCGGCTCCCCCGCTCCGAGTCTCCAACAACGGGCGGGCCAGGATTAGTCCTCAGGACCGTCTGCTCAGTCGTCGAAGGCGCCGTTGATGCCCAGGAGGATGAAGCCGCCGATGCCCAGCACGAAGCCCAGCCCGAACAGGACCCAGCTCCAGATGACCATGGTGCGGGCGGTCTGCGGCTGCGTGCGCGCCCTGCCGAGCGCGAGGCCGGCCAGGATCGCGCCGGGGATGCCGAGGACGTTGCAGCACGAGACGACCGCGAGGAGGTTGAGCACGAGCGAGACGATGGCGTTGGCGTTGGGGCCCTCGTCGCGGCGGGGCGGGGGATAGCCGTAGCCATAGCCGTATTGCGGGGGTGGCTGCTCACCGTAGGGGGCGCCATAAGGCTGGTACGGATACCCCGACGGATCTTCCTGACTCATGTTCACCTCCAGACACGTCAACACTTATCACGGAATTGAGACGCGCCTGACCCGGTGCACGAGATCACCCTAGATCCCCGGAGGGCTCAGCCGAGCCGCTCCCGCAACGCCTTGCGGTCGAGCTTGAGCACGCTCGTCACCGGCACGGAGTCGACGAAGCGCACCTCGCGCGGATATTTCACCCGGCCCACCCGATCGCGCGCCCACTCGATCAGCTCCTCGGCCGTCACCTCCGCGCCGGCCCTGAGCTGCACGAACGCCACGACCTCCTCCCCGAGACGGGGATCGGGGCGGCCCACGACGCCCGACATCACGACGTCGGGATGCCGGTTGAGCGCGTCCTCGACGTCACGCGGGAACACGTTGAAGCCGCCGCGGATGATCAGGTCCTTCTTCCGGTCCACGATGTAGAGGTAGCCGTCGTCGTCCACGCACCCGATGTCCCCGGTCCGCAGCTCGCCGTCGACCAGCGCCGTACCCTCGGGATCGGCCCCGTGCTCGCCCCAGTAGCCGAGCATCAGCGAATCGCCCGAGACGCAGATCTCGCCGACGTCCCCGATCTCCATCGCCTCGCCGTCGCCGTCGCGGATGGTGATCGAGTAGCCGGCCAGGGGCAGGCCGACGCTGCCGGTCCGCCGCCTGCCCGGCGGGTTGAAGGTGGTGACCGCGCTGGTCTCGGTCAGGCCGTAGCCCTCCAGGATCTGCACGCCGGGCATCCGGCGCTCGAACTCCGCCAGCACGTCCCGGCCGAGCGGCGCCGCGCCGCAGGTGAGGTAGGCCAGGTCGGGCAGGGGGTGCGCCTCCAGCGGCTCGGCGAGCAGGAGCTGGAGCATGGCGGGCACCACGGTGCCGTACTGGACGCGCTGCTCGGCGGCCAGCTGGAGGAACGCCTTCGGGTCGAACCAGCGCATCAGGACGGCCTGCTGCGGCTCGGTCGCGTGCATGGAGGCGACCGAGATGATCAGCCCGTACGCGTGCGACAGCGGCACGGGCACCAGCGCGCGGTTCTTCCCCTCCTGGTGGGACAGCTCGAAGGCGTCCTTGGCCACCTTCGACAGGCCGCGGTGGCTCAGCATGACGCCCTTGGCCTTGCCGGTGGTGCCGCCGGTGTACATGAGCGCGGCCAGGTCGCCGGGGTCCCTGGCCACAGGGCCGCGTTCGGCCGCCCGTTCAAGCTCCGCCGTGTCCACATATATCGGGATATCGACGCCGGCGGCCCGTACGTTGTCCGCCAGCTCCGGCGAGGCGACGATCGCGGCGGCGCCGCTGTCGAGCAGGATGTGCCGCAGCTCCTCCGGCCCCACCAGGAACACCACCGGCGTCACCACCGCTCCCGCGGCCCACAACGCCTGGTAGATGAGCGGCACCTCGGGCGAGTTCGCCATCATGACGGCCACCCGGTCGCCGGGCCGGATCCCCGCCTCCGCGAACCCGCCGGACATCCTGCGTGCCCGCTCGGCGAGCGCGTGACTGCGGTGCCAGGCGCCTTCGTAGAACATCGAGTCGTAGTCGTCGAAACGGCTCCATGACTCCTCGGCCAGCCGGCCCAGCGTTTGCTCCGTCACATGCCCAACCTGATCCGTGCGGGGTTGTGCAGTCAAGACCGGAGGGGGTGCGGCCGGTCTTGACTAGTCATTGTGGACGGGGTTCTAGTAGCCCGTAAATAGGCATAAATCTTCCTCTGTCGCCATTCGTGTTTTCTTGTTGCCCTAGATCGTGTAATGGTGGGATATCTAAGGGCCGTGGGGTCCCGCAGGCAGCCGCGGAGGGTGTGATCGATATGTCGCTATCAGGCATCAGGCCAGGCCAGCGCGATGTCGTGACACTCGGTAATCCCTCCGTGTAAAAGGAAGAAACTCGTTGGCCGGCGATATTTTCTGTAGAAAACTTTCGAGTTGATCCCGAGGTGACTTCGTGACCGAAACGCCTGAACCGGGCGAGATCGACCTCGACAACATAACGCTCACGGGGAGCCTCATAGCTGTCAGCGACCATCTGCGGACCGTGGCCGGTCCGGTCACCAGAGAGCTCAACAGGCGGGAGGCCGACGCGCTGCTGCGCTCGTACCTGGAGCCGGGCTGCTTCCCCGAGGCGGTGCGCCGGCTGAGCATGCGTCACCTGCTCGTTCTCGTGGGCGCGGAGGAGAGCGGCCGGCGCTCGGGCGCGCTCGCCCTGCTGTCGCGCATGTCGCTGGCCGAGGGCACGATCACCGTGCTGTCCCCGGCCGCCTCCGCGGGGGAGCTGCTGTCGGGCACCGAGTACGAGCCGGGCCGGGCGTACCTGCTGCACGACTGGATCGCGGCCAGCACCGACCGCACCGAGCTGGTCAACCTGGCCCGCAAGCTGGCCGAGCTCGGCTCCTACCTGGTCGTCACCAGGACCGGCGCCCCCTCCCAGGCGGTCGAGGTGGAGCACCCGTGGAGCGCCCCCGAGCCGGGCGAGCTGTTCGACCTGTGCCTGAGCACGTTCGACCTGCGCGCGGGGCTGAGCCCCGAGGCGCTGGCCCGGGCCAGGGCCCTGGCGCTGACCCTCCCGACGCCCGCCGAGGTCGTACGCCTGGCCGCGCGCCTGGCTCGGGGCGGCGAGCCGGACGGCGAGGAGGTGGCGGCCTGGTTCGACACCAAGCCGCCCATGCGCGAGGTGCTCGCCGTGGCGGCGCTGGCGTTCGCGCACCGGCTGGCCGAGCCCGCCTTCGACCGGCAGCTCGCCAGGCTCGAACAGCTCTGCCACGAGATCGGCCGCCGCCCGGTCACCGGCCCCCTGATCGGCGCCGAGAGCGGGCTGGTCGGGTTCCGCGCGGCGCACCAGCGCGGGCGGGTGCTGGCCGAGCTGGCCGGCCGCTACGGGTTCTCGCTGTGGCAGCCGCTGCGCGAATGGGTGCTGTCGCTGCCCGGCCAGGGGCCGGCGGTGCAGGTACGGGCCGCGCAGGGCGTGGCGCTGCTGGCCGGGCACTCGCCGAAGGAGGTCCGGCAGGAGCTCATCGAGGTCTGGGCACGGGGCAGCGCGGCCGAGCGGGTGGCGGCGGCCAACGTCCTGTCGTACATGTGCGCCGACGACACCCTCGCCCCCGAGGCGCTCAGGCTCGCGCTGGGCTGGGCGGCGGACCCCGGCGACGTCAGGGCGACGACGGCGGCCGTGGCGCTGGGCGGCGGGCTGGCGGTCCGCTATCCCGCCGACTCCGCCCGGCTGCTGCGGCGGCTGGAGGCCGCCGGCGGGCCCGCCGCGGCGGTGGCCGGGCAGTCGCTGGAGCTGCTGCTCAGAGACCCGCCACGCCGGTGATGCGGTGCAGCGCGAAGCGGTGCACGGCGGCCCTGGTCTCGTCGTACGCGGTCAGGTAGCCGCCCTCCATCCGGGCCGGCTCCAGGATGCGTGAGGTCGCGTTGCCCTGCGAGTCGAGATAGCCGATCCAGACCCGCACCCCCTGCTTGATGGCCTCCTGCAGGGCCGAGATCGTGGCCGTGGCGGGCCCGCGCGGCACCTGGCCGCCGGGGGCGTCCACCGGCTCGCGCCGCGCCAGGTGCGCCGCGTCGCCGGCCCGCAGCGCGCGGACGGCCGCCGTGGCCACCTCGGGGTCCAGGCCGTTGGGCGAGGCCACGGCGCGGGCCGGCGCCAGCGCCTCGGTGCGGCGGCTCTCCAGCTGGGAGATGATCACGTCGCCGTCGAGCGACTCGGCGACCGGGGCGTACCCCATGGCCCGCAGCGAGTCGACCAGCGCCGCCCTGGACGAGCGGGAGGCGATGACGGTCGGCGCCAGCCGCCGCAGCCGCAGCGCGGCGGAGCGGCGGTCGGCGGTGATCTGGTCGAGCAGCGCGGGGTCGTCGCAGCGGATGTACGCGCCGGCGGTGCCCACCCGGATGCGCCCGTGCCGCCGGGCCACGTCGGTCACCAGGTAGGACAGCGCCTGCGGCACCGGCGTGGCGGAGTGGCGGGCCAGCATCGCGACCAGCTCCTCGCCACCGTGCCCGGCGTCGAGCGCGCGCCTGATCGAGCCCTCGCTGAACCGGTAGACCGTGGCCCCGCCCTTCGACTCCACGTCGGCGGTGAGCGTCATCCAGCGGTTGAGCTCGCTCGTGAGCGGGCCCGGCGCGACGGCGGTGAGGTCGGCCTGGAGCAGCACGTGATCGACCGGCTCCGGCAGCAGCGGCGCGAGCACCTTGGCCGCGTCACCGCCCTCGATCAGGGCCCGCCCGTGCACCGAGAGCGCGCCCAGCCCCGTCACGCCGACCTGCTCGGCCTCCCGCAGCGCGAAATCGGTGAGCTGCTCGCGCAGCGGCCCCCGGCGGCGCGGCTGCTCCCACGCCAGCCGCGCCAGCACGGAGTCGCGGTCGGGGGCCAGCCCGGGAGCCGCCGCCAGCACGCCCAGCGTGGCCGCCCTGACCCCGGGCGCGGAGGAGCGGCGCAGGTCGGTGTGCAGGGCGTTGAGCGGCCTGTCGCGCTCGTCGCGATCGCCGACCAGGCCGGGCACCCGGTCCATGTGCAGCCACGTGGCCGCCAGGGTCACCCACCGGTCGGCGGTGCCCCTGACCCGCCACAGGTCGTAGCCGGAGGTCGGCAGCCACTCGCCGTCGACGCCGCCGCCCGCCGCGACCAGCCCGGCCGCGTGCGCGACCTCGACCACCAGCGCCGCCACCCACTCCGGCAGGTCCAGCTCGCCCGCGGCCCGCTTCAGGTCGCGCACGCCCAGCCCGCCGGTACGCAGCACGCCCGGCGGCTCGATGCTCCACCGCTCGCACAGCTCCTCGACGGCCCTGACGAACGAGAACGCCTGCCCGGCCGCCGTCCGGTCGGCCAGCGCCCGGTCGCGCGCCGCCCCGTGCAGCGGCGGCGGCACCGCCAGCAGGTCGCGGTGCACCCGGCCGCCGCGCAGGAAGAGGCCCACCTCGCGGGGCAGCGTCACGCTCTCCTCGCCCGTGGCCGCCAGCAGGCCGCGCGCGAGCAGCTCCTCGATGGGGGAGCGGGCCGTGGCCACGCTCACTTCGCGCCTGGCGTTGGGCACGCGGCCCGTCGGCGGGCCCCAGACGAGCTGGTCGAGCGCGCCCCTGGCCTCCGGCGAGACGGACTCGACGAGCGCGGCGGGCGCCGCCAGCGCGGCCGCCAGCCGCTCCTTGCCCGTGCCGGCCGTGCCGGGGGCGACGTCGTCGGCCATCTCGTCGAGCTGCTCGGGCGCGTGGTGCCGGAACGCGTCCACGGCCCGCGGCCCCAGCCCGGCCGGGTCGTCGAGCACCTTGCGCACACCCGGGCCCAGCTCCAGCGCGTCGTCGGGCCCGTAGACCAGCGCCAGGTCGCACAGCCGGTCGAGCGCGGTGGACAGCGCGGGCTCCGGGTCGGCGCCACCGGTCGCCGGCGGGTCGTCCTGGTCTCCGGTCGCCAGCGCGTTCTCCGGGTCGGCGGCGGCCAGCGCCGCGCCGACGAGGTCGCGCAGGGCGTCCTTCGACACCGGCCCGTCCTGCACCGCCAGCGTCTCGACGACGGCCAGCGTGAACCGGTCGAGCCTGTCCAGCACCCTGCCGATCGCCGAAGGGCTGCCGGCTCGCGAGGCGAGACCCTCCAGATGCGCGGGCACCGGAGTGATCAACTCGGGACGCGCGGAGACGAGCGCCCGCAGCTGTTCGTCGGTGCGCCCCCTGATCCACTCCGTGAACTCCATCGTTGCCATGGTATGTCCCCCCTGATTGGGGCAGCATTGCTAGGCGTGATAGAGCGTGCGGACCAGCTCGTCCTGAACTACGTCTCGAAGGCGGCCGACGCCGCCCACGGCGTGCTCCGGGCCGACCAGCGGCTGGATTTCGCCAAGCGGCTGCGGGCCAGGATCGAGGTCGAGCGGGGCGGCAGCCAGAACGCGCGCGACGTGGCGAAGGTGCTGGCGCGGTTCGGCGATCCGGCCGCCCTCGTCGAGCGCGAGGCCCGCAGGCTGGCCGAGGCGGGCGTCGCGACGAAGCGTGCCGCCGCCGATTCCGCCGGTGTCGCCGCCAGCGGCGTGTCGCAGGCGGACGGAGGGCCGGCACCGACACCGGGCTCGGGGTCGACGCTGCGTTTCCCCTCCGTCGTGGACGACCACGACGAGCCGCCCGGCGTGCGCGCCTACCGCAGGATCGCCCAGGAGCGGCTGGAGAAGCAGGGGCAGGGCCGGGGGCTGCCGTTCGCGGGGCTCCGCCGGGCGGCCATGTCCAGCGCCAACCCGATGGCCACCGGCGGCCGGGACGCCAGGACCATCGTCAAGGAGCATCCGCGCGAGACGGCGGCGATGGTGATCCTGATCGTGGCGGCGCTGCTGGTGCCGTTCCGGCTGCCGCCGCTGGCGATCTTCCAGGTGCCGGTGGTGGTGTGGGCGGCGGGCGGCGCGCTGGTGCTGTTCAGCGAGAGCTGGAGCCTGCGCGACAAGTTTCTCGGGATCGGCGCGCCGCTGCTGGGCTATTCGGTGGGCGGGGTGCTCGTCGGCGGCCTGCGGGTGGGGATCGAGGCCGGGCTGCAGGCGTTCGTCACGCAGTTCTTCGACGTCAGCGGCACGATGTTCATGATCGGTACGGGTCTGGGCGTGGTGTGGCTGGCCTACCGGCTGTTCGACGTCAGCTGACCGGCGCGGGGCTGGGGAGCAGGCCGACCGCCAGGCGTACCCAGGCGGTGACGAACTGGTCCTTCTCCGCGTGTCCCGGCAGCTCGCCCACGGTCTCCTGGAACAGCCGGTAGTGCACGACCGAGCCCCCGAGGACGGCGGCGATGCCCGTCCAGTCGAGCTTGGCGTCGCGATATTCCGGCTGGGCCTGGAACCAGGTCACGATGGCGTCGAACATGGGCTGCAGCAACCCCTCGCGGACGACCGCGACGAGCTCGGGGAACTGGCTCAGGTCGCGGAAGAACACGCGGGTCAGCTCGGACTCCTCGCGCACCTTCGCCAGCCCCGCGCGGCACACGTGGGACAGGCGCTCCTCCAGGTCCACCGAGGCTTCCATGGTGCTCAGCTCGGCCAGGCTGCCGGCCACCTGGCTCCGCGTGCGCGCCGCGTGCTCGTTGATCGCCGCGGCGAGCACCTCGTACTTGGACTTGAAGTGCCTGTAGAGCCCTCCGGCGCCGGGAGACAGCCCTGAGGCGGCCTCGATCTCGGCCACGGAAGTGGCGGAGTAGCCCCGTTCGGCGAACAGCCTCAGGGCCTCATCGACGATCCGCTCACGGGTCGATCTGCTCATGTCTATGCTGATACCTCCGTAAGGAGAGTAGTCGCTAAGGAGCAGCGCGCCGGATCAGGCTCGCCAGCGCGGAGCCGATGATCAGCCACACGACGGCGGCCAGACCGTAGTTGACCAGCGCCGTCCAGCGCGGGTCGGCGAGCTGGAAAAGGTTGGCCAGGCCCAGCGACAGCCACGCGGCCAGCGATTCGACGAACTGGTACCAGACGTTGGCCGGGTTGGCCCTGAACACCGTGAAGACCGCGTAGAGCACCAGGGAGAGCGCGGCCACCCTGGTGGCCACCTTGACCACGTAGGCGACGGCCGCCACGACCCGCTGCCACGTCGTCACCACGGGCCCCCCGGGGCGGGCCGGGCGGTGCGGGCGGGTGGGGGCGGAGGAGGCGACGAGCCGGTCTCCGGCCTGTGGCGGTTTGGGGGTGTCGGTCACGGCCGCTCCTCTCCGATAAGTAATTCCTTTCTTCCCATTCCCATGCTTCCAGAACAAGGGTGGTTACGCGGGGTAGAGGCAGGTTTGGCATCCTGCACATGTGGCGACTTCGGTGGGATTCGACCTTGACATGACTTTGGCTGACACTCGGGCGGGCATCGCGGCCGTTTACGACGAGCTGGCCGTTCGATTGGGCGTGCCATTTGACAGCGCGGCTATCGTCCGGCGGCTGGGGCCGCCGCTGGAGCTGGAGCTGGCCAACTGGCTGCCGCCGGAGGAGGTCGAGGCGGCCGCTGCCCTCTATCGGGAGATATATCCGGAAATGGGGGTTCCGGTGCACACGGCCATGGCCGGTGCGTACGAGGCGATCGAGGCCGTACGCGAGGCCGGTGGCCGGGTCATCGTGGTGACGGGCAAGAACGTCCGGGACGCGGTCGGCACCGTCGAGGCGCTCGGTCTCGCCGTGGACGAAGTGGCCGGCTCCGTTTTCGGGGCCGCGAAGGGATCGGCACTCGCGCGCTTCGGCGCGGCGGCTTATGTTGGTGACCATGTCGCGGACATCGAGGCGGCACGCGCTGGCGGCGCCGTGAGCGTGACAGTTGCGACCGGCCCTTACACGGTGGGAGAGCTGCGTGATCACGGAGCAGACGTGGCCCTGGGCGACCTGACCGAATTCACCACCTGGTTCGCCGGTTGGCGTGCGCGTGATGAACTTCGGTAATTGTCCGGCATTTACCCGGTCGCCCTGGCGCTTCGCGGGGCATAACCTACATCCATCCGTCCTTCTTTTCGACTGTTTGAACGAGGTCGTCCTGTGCCGAGTGGCAAGGTCAAGTGGTACGACGCCGACAAGGGATTCGGCTTCCTCACCCGCGACGACGGCGGTGAGGTCTTCGTGCATTCATCCGCGCTGCCCCCCGGTACGGGCCCGCTCAAGCCCGGCCAGAAGGTCGAGTTCGGCGTCGCCGAAGGCCGCAGGGGCCAGCAGGCGCTCTCCGTCAGGATCCTGGAGCAGCCGCCGACGCTGGCCAAGCCCAAGCCCAAGGGCAAGCGGAAGAAGCCGGACGAGATGGTCGTCATCGTCGAAGACCTGATCAAGCTGCTCGATGACGTCTCGACCTCGTACCAGCGGGGCAAGCACCCGGACGCGGTGCACGCCAAGAAGATCGCGCAGGTGCTCAGGGCCGTCGCGGACGACCTCGACGCGTAGCCGGGCGGTCAGCCGTTCGGGTTGGTGAGCGGCTTGGTGGGGTCGAGCTTGTCCGGCCGCTGCTGGTCGGCGTGGCCGTCGCGGCCCCCGTGGTCCGGCTGGTCGGGCTGGGTGGTCCGGCCGGCCTGATCGTCCGGGCCGGGCTGGTCGGCGGCCTCCGCGCGTGCGCGGCGCAGCTTCTCGGCGGTGGCGCGTACGCGCTTCCTCCTGGCGATCAGCAGCCAGACCAGCGCGGCGGTCAGCACGACCGACACCGTCACCAGCCCGGCCACGCTGCTCTGGGTGAGCGAGAGCACCAGCCCGACCAGGCCGCCGAACACCCAGGCGAGCTGCAGCACCGCCTCGACCACGCCGAACGTGGACGAGCGCACCTCCTCGCCGATCTCCCGCTGCACGATCGCGTCGAGCGCCAGCTTGCCCAGCTCCTGGGCGAAGGCCGCGACCAGGGAGATCGCCAGCGCCGTCCAGACGCCGAAGAAGATCGCGGTGGTGATGACGGTCACCGCGGCCAGGGCCAGCGTCACCAGCACGATGAGCTGGGGAGCGTGGTTGCGCGTCCAGTTCGCGGCCGCGGCGCCGACCAGGCCGCCCAGCCCGGCCGCGCCCGCGAGCAGCGCGATCGTCTTGGGGATGTCGAAGAACGGCTCCTGCGCCCACGGCTCCTTGACCGCCAGCCACGGCACCGCCTGGTCCTGCACCAGGAACAGCAGGAAGAACAGCAGGAACCCGGAGAAGACGCGGACGGCCACGTTCGCCCAGACGGCCTCGGCCACCGCCGGGCCCACCTTGAGCAGGGTCCGCCAGCGGGGCGCGGCGCCCTCCTCCTCCAGGTCGGGGGAGTCGACGTGGCGCGGCAGGCGTACCGCGACGACGCCGAGCAGCAGGAAGGCCAGCATCGCGATGCGCAGCACCGCCGCCGGGCCCAGCCACGCGGTCAGGCCCGCGCCGAGCGGCACCGCCACCCCGGCCGAGACCAGCGTGAACAGCGCCACCCGCGCGTTCGCCGACACCAGCGTGATGTCGGCGGGCAGCACGTTCGGCATGATCGCCGCCCGCGACACGTTGTACGCCTTCGACAGCACCAGCACGCCCAGCGCCCCGATGAACAGCGTCGGCAGGTCGCCGGGCCCCACGGCCGCGGCCATCGCGAAGCACAGCAGGCCGCGGCCGAACAGCGTGCCCGCCATCACGTAGCGGCGGCCCGACCGGAGCCGGTCGAGTATCGGCCCCACGAACGGCGCCAGCAGCGCGAACGGCAACATCGTGATGACCAGGTAGAGGGCGACGGAACCGCGGGCCTCGCCCACCGGCACGCCGAAGAACACGGTGCTCGCCAGCGCCACCGTGACGAGCGCGTCACTGGCGCTGTTGCCGGCCGACAGCTCGATCAGCCGGCCGAGCCCGGTGCGGCCGGCGCCGTTGGCGTACGTCAGCCGCCGCGTGGCCCTGCCGACTTTTCTGGCTCCCTTGGCGGTGGCTTTGCCGGCCCGCGCGGTGCCGCTCGCAGTGGCCCTGCTCGCGCGCACGGTCGCGCGTCCCGCGTCGGCGGCGCCACGCGCCATCCGCCGCGAGATCTCGCGAGCCCGCTCCCAGCCACCCTCCACGACTACCAGTCTTACCCGATCCGCGTGCGATCTCAGTGCGGGATCTGCGGTTGTGGGCCCCCGCAGGTCCCGGGATGGGTGAGAATGAAGTGTGAGCGAACAGCACCTTTCGGCGGAGGCGCCCCGATGAGCCGCACCAGGGCCCGCGTCTCCGCTCCCGACCAGGCCTGTGTCGCCGCGGTCGATCTGGCGCGCGCCGCGGCCGAGGAGCTTGCGCGGCCGGGCGAGCCCGGCGAGCACCTCGGTTACGAGAGCGAGGGCGACCGGATCGTCACCCACTACTTCGCCTGCCTCGACCGGGCCTATCGCGGCTGGCGCTGGGCCGTCACCGTCACGCGCGCCTCGCGCGCGAAGAAGGTCACGGTCAGCGAGGCCGTCCTGCTGCCCGGCACCGGGGCACTGCTGGCGCCGGAGTGGCTGCCGTGGAGCGAGCGCCTGCGCCCGGGCGACCTCGGCGTGGGCGACCTGCTGCCGACCCCTGACGACGACGACAGGCTCGCGCCGGGTTTCACCGAGACCGACGACGACACCGACAGACAGATGGTTTTCGAGTACGGCCTGGGCCGAGCCCGTGTGCTCTCGGCCATCGGCAGAGACCAGGCTGCCAGACGCTGGCACGCGGGCGAGCACGGGCCGCACACTCCGATCGCACACGCCGCTCCCGCGCAGTGCTCCACCTGCGGCTTCTACTGGTTGCTCTCGGGTGAGCTCCGGCTGTCGTTCGGGGTCTGCGCCAACGAGTACGCCCCGGACGACGGCAAGGTCGTGGCCGCCGACCACGGCTGCGGCGCTCATTCCGAGGCCGCCGTGCTGCCGCCGCCCGTGGAGCAGGCCATCCCGATCCTCGACGACATGGGCTACGACCTCATGGAGGAGGAGGCCGGATCGGTCGACGAATCCGCCTCCGAGGAGCTCGGCCATTCCTGATCGAGAGTGTCGGTTCCGGCCGCTACCCTACGGTGGCCCCCTACCCTCAACCAGGATCGTGATCGATGAGCGACACCTACGGCACTGACCGGATGCGAGCAGCCGTCCTCTCCGCTTGGACGGCCTCGCCCGCCCGGTTCCGCGAAGACGCCAACGCGGAGGAGGACTTCGCGCTCGGCGGCTACCGCGATCGGCTGATCGTCGAGCTGGCCCAGAACGCCGCCGACGCGGCGCTGCGCGCGGGCGTGCCAGGGTTGCTGCGGCTGACGCTGCGGGGCGACGTGCTGACGGCCGCCAACACCGGCGCCCCGCTCGACGCCACCGGCGTGGAGAGCCTGTCCACGCTGCGCGCCTCCGGCAAGCGCGACGAGGCCGGCGCGGCGGGCAGGTTCGGCGTCGGGTTCGCGGCGGTCGTGTCCGTCTGCGACGCGCCCTCCATCGGCTCGCGCGGCGCGGGAGCGGTCCGCTGGTCCCGCACCGAGACCGCGGCCCTCGTCGCCGAGATCCCCGCGCTCGCGGGCGAGCTCGCCGACCGCGGCGGCCACGTGCCGCTGCTCAGGCTCCCCTTCGACGAGCCGCCCCTCGTCGACATCCCCGAGGGTTTCGACACCCTCGTCCGCCTGCCGCTGCGCGACCAGGCGTCCGTCGACGTGGTCCGGCGCATGCTCACCGAGACCAGCCCGGCGCTGCTGCTCGGCCTGCCCGCGCTGGAGAGCATCGAGATCGAGCTCGACGGGTCCGTGCGCACGGTCGTGGCCGACGGCTGGCACGTGGTGTCGGACTCCGGCGAGTTCACCCCCGAGGAGGTGGGCCGGCTCTTCGCCGACCGGCCCACCGAGGAGCGGGCCCGCCCCTACTGGTCGCTGCGCTGGGCGGTGCCCGTCACCGGCACCGGCGAGCCGGGCGCGCTCCCCGCCGCCGTGCCGCCCGTGGCGCACGCCCCGACGCCCAGCGACGAGCCCATCGGCCTGCCCGCGCTGCTGATCGCGTCGTTCCCGATGGCCACCGACCGGCGTCACGTGGCCAAGGGGCCGCTGGCCGACTTCCTGGTCGAGCGGGTCGCCGACGCCTACGTACGCCTTCTGCGGGAGCTGCCCCGCACCTCCAAGCTGCTCGACCTGGTGCCCACCCTCATGGGCAAGGGCGAGCTCGACGCCCGCATCCGCCGGGCCGTGCTCGACCGCCTGCCCGGTACGCCGCTGCTGCCCGCGCTGTCGGCGCCGGCACCCGCCGTGCAGACCCCGTCGTTCGCCGAGGCGCGGGTCTACGAGCCCGACGCCGAGTGGCGGGTCGAGCACCCCGCGCCCGAGCCCGAGGGTGACGGCTGGGTGGTGACCGGCCGCGAGGCCGCCGTCGTGGCGTCGGCCTCGGCGGAGTTGCTCGCGATCGTCGCCGACTTCGTGCCGGGGCTGCTGCCGGCCGGCTGGCCCGCCCGCCACGCGGCCATGGCCGCCCTCGGGGTGCGCCGGGTCGAGCTGGCCGACATCGTCGACCTGCTGTCGGGCGAGGCCGTCGAGGCGCGCGAGCCGTCGTGGTGGCGCGCGCTCTACGAGGTGCTCCCGGCCGACGACCCCGAGTCGCTGGGCGCGCTGCCGGTGCCGCTGGCCGACGGCCGGGTGGTCCGCGGGCCGCGCGGCACGCTCATCCTGTCCGACGGGGGCGCCGACCTCGACCTGACGCCGCTCGGGCTGCGCATCGTGCACCCGGACGCGGCCCACCCGGCGCTGCTGCGGCTGGGCGCCGCCGAGGCCACGCCCAGGACGGTCCTCGACGACCCGCTGACCAAGGCGGCCGTCGCGCAGTCGCTCGACAGCCCCGACCCGGAGCCGGTGGCGCGGGCCGTGCTGTCCCTCGTGGAGGCGTCCGGGCTGGTGCCCGGCGAGGCGCCGTGGCTGGCCGAGCTGGCCCTGCGCGGCAGCGACGGCGAGCTCTACCCGGCCGGCGAGCTCATGCTGGCCGAGGGTGCGCTGGCGGGCCTGCTGGAGCCGGACACGCACCTCGGGGTGGCCGCGCCGGAGCTGCAGGAGACCTACGGCTCGCGGGTGCTGGCGGCCGCCGGGGTGCTCGACGGGTTCGCGGTGGTGCACGAGCCCGACGTGCTGCTCGACCCCGACGACTGCGACCACGACCTCGACGGCGAGGGCGAGTGGCTCGACCACGTGCTCGACCTGCTGCCCGAGCTCGACGTGCCGCCGCTGGTGCCGGAGTTCCTGGCGGTGCGGGACCTGGAGCTGGTGGCCGACTGGGCGGGCGCGCTGGAGCTGCTGACCAGGCCGCCGCTGCGGGCCGCCCTCCACCCGCTGCGCGTGGAGGGTGTGGAGGTGCCCTCCTACACGGCGTGGTGGCTGGCCAACCATCCGGTGCTGGGTGGGCGCAAGCCGCTGGAGCTGCGGCTCCCGGGGGCCGACCCGCTGTTGCAGGGCCTCTACGCCGACGCGCCCGCGGGGCTCGACGAGGCGGCGCTGTCGATGCTCGGGGTCCGCACGACGCTGGCCGAGCTGCTGGCCTCCCACGGCGGGCCCGAGGAGCTCCTCGACCTGATGGCCGACGAGTCCGTGGAGGTGGACCGGGCCCAGCTGCGTGCCCTGTGGATCGCGCTGGCCGCCGTCGACCCCTCGCGCGTCGCGCCGCCGTCCCGGGTGCGGGCGGTGCTGGAGGGCTCGATCGTGGTGGCCTCCGCCGAGGACGCCGTGGTGGTGGAGGCGCCCGACCTGCTGCAGCTGGTCACGGAGCGGCCGCTGGTGCTGGCGCCGTACGATCTGGCGGAGTCGCTGTCCGAGCTGCTCGACCTGCCGCTCGCCGGTGAGCTCACCTCGGGGGAGGTCACCTCCGAGGGGGTCCGGCGAGAGGTGCCCGCCGAGGTGCGCTCGCTGCTGCCCACCGCGCCCGAGACGTATGTGGAGCACGAGAAGCTGCTGGTGGACGGCGTGGAGTGCGCGTGGCGGTTCTTCGAGGGGGCCGTGCACTGCACCGGCGTCGACGGGCTGGCCAGAGGGCTGGCCTGGGCGACGGGGCAGTGGAACGACCGGCTCGCGGTGGCCGCCCTGCTGCGCGACCCGGGAGCGGTGCCGCTGCTGCTCGCGGAGGCCGACCTGTCCTGAGCCCCGCCGGATCACCTGGTCACGAGGCCGGGCACTGCTGAGCGGGCGGCCTGCCGCCGGAGCAGGGGCCTGACCACCGTGAGCTGGGCGGCGGCCAGCACCAGGCACACGAGGGCCAGGCCGCCCCACAGCCCGGCCGGGCCGGCGCGTTCGAGGAGTTGCGTGCTGGAGAGGGGCGCCAGGACGGTGGCGAAGCCCCATGAGGTGCCGAAGATCGACAGGTATCGTCCCCGGGCGTCCTCGGGGGCGATGCTGACGACCATGGCGTAGCTGCGCCCGAACATCAGCAGGTCGCCGGCGCTCCACACGACCGTGGCGGCGAGGTGCCCCGGCAGCCCATCCGCCACGGCGTACCCGGCCAGGCCGGCGGCGAGCAGCAGGTAGCCGGCGACCATGGCGGCGTGGTGGGACAGCGGCGCCGTCCACCTCAGGAGTGGCTGGCAGAGCACCATCACGACGGCGGAGACGGTGGACAGGAGCCCGGCGTCGGCGGCCGGCAGGCCGCGCCGCACCAGCGCGAGCGGCAGCGCCATCATGACCTGCATGTAGATCAGGGCCAGGAGGGTGCCGGAGACGAGCAGCACGAGGAGCGAGCGGTCGCGCCACGCCGACCCGCCGACGGCCGCCGGGTCCTCGACCTGGAACGGGCCCTCGGTGTGGGGTGCGGAGTGGGTGTGGGGCGGGCCGTCAATGTGGGGCCGGCCCTCGGGATGGGGCGGGTCGTCAGCGTGGAACGGGCTCTCGGGATGGGGTGCGGCGTCGGTGTGGGGCGGGCTCTCGGGATGGGGCGTGGCGTCGGTGGGGGGCCGGCCCTTGGGGTCGGGCGGGGCGTGGGAGTGGGGTGGAGGGGTGGTCCGGGGTGTGGGGGAGGGCAGGGCGGCGGGTGGGCGTCGGGCGGGGTGGTCGGCGGGCAGGACGAGGCGTACCACGATCGCGCAGGCCACGCAGGTGACGGCGTCCACGACGAACAGCCAGCGCAGGTCCCACCGTCCCAGCCCGGCGGCGATCAGGCCGGCGCCCATGCCGCCCACCGCCAGGGCCGTGTTGAACAGGCTGAACGCCTGCGCCTGCTGCGCGGGACGTACGGCGTCCGCGATCACCGCCTGGGACGGCGGCTCGTAGATCTCGAAGACCAGCCCGAGCAGGACGGCGAACACCGCGAGCATCGCCACGGAGCCGGAGGCCGCGATGCCCGCCTGCGCCAGAGCGCATCCGGCCAGACCGGCGACGATCGTCCGGCGCCGGCCGAACCGGTCGGCCAGGACGCCGCCCAGGAGGCGCGAGGGGATGGTGGCCAGGCCGAAGGCGGCGGAGACCAGGCCGGCGGTGACGGCGCCCGCCCCGAACTCGGTGCTGATCAGGACGGTGAGGAACCCGAGGGAGAAGGCCCCCAGCCGGTTGACGGCCCGCGCCAGGACGAGCCACCAGACGGTGCGCGGCAAGCGCTCCGCGCGGCCGGCGATCCGCACGTTCACCCTCCATGTGACTGATGAAACTGCTAACGTCGGTCATGTAGGACCGTAAGGCCTTAGGAGTGACCAGTCAAGTGATGTTCGATAGTCACGTGGCGATTCTGCTGGACACTGCGGCATCGCTCGTGAACGTGCTGACCGACGGCGACGAGGGTGGCAGGCCCTATGTGGCGCCGACGGGTGAAGGGCTGCCCGCCGCGATCGTCGGTGTGCTGCCGGGCGAGGTGGCGGTCTCGATGGAGGAGGCCCTGTACCTGACCGGGACCACGCTGAAGGTCCGGCGGGTCTTCGAGGCCATGGAGGCCGGGCGGGACGACGAGGCGGCCGCCGTCGTCAACGCGCTCGTCATCAGCACCGGTGCGCGGCCGCAGCTCAACCGAGCCCCCGGGGAGCCGTGGCAGGTGCACTTCCACGGTGCCGACGACACCCTCGCGGTGGGGTGGAGCGCGGGCATCGCCTCCGCGCTGACGCTGGCCATCGGCAGCGACCTCGGCGGGCGCTTGGGCGTCTGCCAGGCCAGGCGGTGCGACCGCGTCTACGTGGACGCCTCACGCAACGCGGTGCGGCAGTTCTGCTCCCGGTCCTGCCAGAGCCGGACGAAGGCGGCGGCCTTCCGTGCCCGCTCGGCCGCCCGCCACCCGTCCTGAGCGGGGTCCGGCCAGGGGAGACGCCCCCGCAGAGCCTCCCCGAGCCTCCCGTCAGGCCGGGCAGCCGGCGCCCTTGGCCGGGAGCTTGCCCTCCAGCAGGTACGACTCCACCGTCGTCGTGACGCACTCGTTGCCGCTCAGGTACGCGCCATGGCCCTCGCCCTCGTAGGTGACCAGGACACCCGTCTTGAGCTGCTCCGTCAGTCTCGTGGACCACTGGTACGGCGTCGCCGGGTCACCCTTGCCGCCGATGACCACGATGGGGCCCGAGCCCGTGGCGTCGATGCGCTTGGCGGCGTCGTCCCCCGGGGCCGGCCAGTGCGCGCATGCGCCGATCGAGGCTTCGCCCGACAGGATCGGGAAGATCTTCCGTACCTTCGCGTCGATCGCGGCGGCCTGCGCGGCGGTCGGCCGTTCGGTGGTGTCGGCGCAGTTGATGGCCGCCAGGCTGGTCATCATCGTGGTGTACGTCCCGTTCGCCCGGCGCCCGGTGTAGGCGTCGGCCAGGGCGAGCAGCACGGTGGCGTTGCCCTTGCGCGCGGCGGCGACCGCCTGCTCCAGCATCGGCCAGGTCTGCTTGGCGTACAGCGGGGTGATGACGGCCAGTTGCCCCAGCCCGTACGTGAGCTCGCGGTCCCCCACCTTGATCGGCTTGGTCTTGAGCCCGTCGAGCAGGTCCTCGACCGTCTTCTCCACGGCGGCCGGGTCGGCGCCCAGCTCGCAGCTCTGTGCCACGCAGTCCTCGGCGAACGCCTCGAACGCCCCGTCGAAGCCCTTGGCCTGGGTGAGCACCCGCTCCTCGAACGTCACCGTCGGGTCGAAGCCGCCGTCGAGGACGAAGCGGCCGACGTTCTTGGGGAAGTGGGTGGCGTAGACGGCGCCGAGGTGGGTGCCGTACGAGAAGCCGAAGTAGTTGAGCTGCCGGTCGCCGAGCGCGGTTCTGAGGAGGTCGAGGTCCTTGGCCGCGTTCACGGTGCCGACGTGCGGCAGGACCTTGCCCGAGTCCTTCTGGCAGGCCGCCGCGAACTCCCTGGCCAGCTTGTCCTGGTCGGCGTCCGCTCCGGCGGAGAGGAGCTTGCCGATCTCGCCGCCGCACCTGACGCCGGAGCTGCGGTCGACGCCGCGCGGGTCGAAGCTGACCAGGTCGTAGCGGCTGCCCAGCTTGCCGAACGTCGTGGCGGCCACGGCCAGGGTGTCCACGCCGGAGCCGCCGGGGCCGCCGAAGTTGAAGACGAGCGAGCCGAGGCGGTCACCGCCGGCCTTGACGCGGATGAGCGCGAGGCCGATCTTGTCGCCGTCCGGCCTGGCGTGGTCGAGGGGGACCTGGAGGGTGCCGCATTCGACGCCGGGGCCGGGGGTGAGCTGCTTGCCGTCGGGGCCGACGAGATCGGTGCACTTGCCCCAGGCCACCGCCCCCGCTCCCGCCGCCTTCTCGCCGGCGGGCGCGGAGGGCTCGGCGGCGCAGGCCGTGAGGAACGCCGCTCCCAGGAGGAGTGTCACTATGGGCTTCTTCATGCTGACAAGCATGATTTGGCGGGCATGCGCCGATGTAGTGGGCGAAAACACCACTTCCGGGTGACTTCGACGAGCGGCCGGAGATGACGAATGTCAGCTCCGGCGAGGGACGCCTGTCAGTCGTGCCGGGGCCGCCGGACGAACCACATGCCGAAGAAGCCGAAGCCCACCCCGGTCAGGCAGGTCCAGATCCACCACGTGTTCTCGGGCTCGGGACGGAAGATCAGCAGGGCGACCAGCGCGACCGCCCACGCGGCCGTGCCGACGGCGATGGCGGCGGTGTCGTTGGTCCTGATCGGCTCCGGGTTGGGATGCCACTGCTTGTCCACGTGTTCAGCCTAGCTTCCAATCGGGTCTCGATCTCATCACTGGCTCTTTTCGCAGTTCACCACGACTGTCACTCTTCGCGTCGTGAGTGACACACGTAACGCAATCGATCGTTTCTTCGCAATCTCCGCACGAGGATCGACCATCTCCCGTGAGGTACGGGGAGGTTTGGCCACGTTCTTCACCATGGCCTACATCGTGGTGCTGAACCCGATCATCATCGCCAACGGCAAGGACGTGGACGGGCAGGTCATCGGCGACGGCACGACGCCCAACGTCGCGCTGGTGGCGGCGGGCACGGCCTTCGTGGCGGGTGTGCTGACGATCCTCATGGGGGTCATCGGCAAGGTGCCCTTCGCGATGGCGGCCGGGCTGGGCCTGAACGCCTTCGTCACCTTCAGCATCGCCAGCGTGATGACCTGGGAGGAGGCCATGGGTCTGGTCTTCCTCGAAGGCGTCATCATCGCCATCCTGGTGCTGACCGGGCTCAGGACGGCGATCTTCCACGCCATCCCGGCCCAGCTCAAGACCGCGATCAGCGTGGGCATCGGCCTGTTCATCGCGCTGATCGGGTTCGTGGACGCCGGTTTTGTCCGCAAGGCGGTGGGCACGCCGCTGGAGCTGGGCATCGGCGGCAACCTCACCTCCTGGCCGATCTTCGTCTTCATCGTCGGCCTGCTCGCCACGGCCGCGATGGTGGCGCGGAAGGTCCGGGGCGCGATCCTCATCGGCATCGTCGGCACCACGATCCTGGCGATCATCGTCGAGCTGCTCGCCAAGGCGGGCAACTTCTCGCCCGAGAACCCGGGCGGCTGGCAGCTCAACCTGCCCAGCCTCCCCGAGCAGATCTTCGGCTTCAACAACCCCTTGCTGCTCTTCACCGAGTTCGACCCCTTCGGCGGGTTCATCCGCGTCGACGTGCTGCTGGCCGCGCTGCTCGTGTTCACCCTGCTCATCACGGACTTCTTCGACACGATGGGGACCATCGTGGGCGTCGGCCGCCAGGCGGACCTGGTGGGCGAGGACGGGATGTTGCCGCGTACCAAGCAGATCCTGCTCGTCGACTCGATCGGCGCGGCAGCCGGCGGCGCCGGTTCGGTCTCCTCGAACACCACCTACATCGAGTCGGCGGCCGGCGTCGGCGAGGGCGCTCGCACTGGCCTCGCCAGCGTGGTCACGGGCCTGCTGTTCCTGGTGGCCGTCTTCTTCGCGCCGCTGGTCCAGATCGTGCCCTACGAGGCCGCCGCTCCCGCGCTGGTGCTGGTGGGCTTCCTGATGATGACCGCGATCCGGGACATCGACTGGGACGACTTCGAGATCGCCATCCCGGCCTTCCTCACCGTCGTGATCATGCCGTTCACGTACTCGATCTCGAACGGCATCGGCGTCGGCTTCATCAGCTACGTGCTGATCAAGGTGGTGTGCGGCAAGGCGCGGCAGATCCACCCGCTGCTGTGGGGCGTGGCCGCCCTGTTCACCCTCTACTTCGCGATCGGCCCCATCAGGGCGCTGCTCGCGGGCTGAGCGCCAGATCTGTGTCTCTACGTCGGAGCCGTCCTGCGCACGCGGGGCGGCTTCGGGGTATCAAGAGGTGAGATGCCTCATGTCGGGAAATATCTTGTCTTGCCGTATAGTTAGCAAAGGTAATGACTCATGCTAACCAAAACCCAGCCCAAGACGAACCTGCGCAGCGACGCAGGTCTGGCTTCAGCCCTGCGCGTGTCCCTGGCAAGGCTGAACCGACGCCTACGACGACAGGCGGCAGCGCATCAACTGACGGCCACGCAGTTCGCGACGCTCGCCGCGGTGGAACGGCATTCCGGGATAACCCCCGGCGAATTGGCCGAGCTCGAGAAGGTGCAACCACCCTCGATGACCCGCGTGATCGCCGCGCTCGAGGAACGCGGCCTGGTCGCCCGCACCCCGCATCCGACCGACCGGCGACAGGTGACCGTCTCGGTGACCGAGGCCGCCGAGAAGCTGCTGAAGGAGGAACGACGCCGCAAGGAAGCGTGGCTGGCGCAACGCTTGAAGGAGCTGTCGCCGGAGGAGAGGTCGATCCTCAGGCAGGCGGCGCCGATCCTGGAGAAGCTCAGCAAGATATAGAGCCTGAAGAACCCAAGACCGGGATGTTCCGGTCTCTCAGGGTTCACAACTACCGCATGTTCGCGGCCGGTGGCACCGTCTCCAACGTCGGCACCTGGCTGCAGCGCACCGCCCAGGACTGGCTGGTGCTCGACCTCACCCACGGCAGCGCGGCGGCGCTGGGAACGGCGACCGCCCTGCAGTTCCTGCCGATGCTGCTGTTCGGGATGTTCGGCGGCGTGCTCGCCGACCGCTACCCCAAGCGCCCCATTCTCATCGGCGCCCAGATCCTCATGGCCGCGCTGGCCCTGACCATCGGCGTGCTCACGATGACGGGCTCCGCTCACGTGTGGCACGTGTACGTGATGGCGTTCCTGCTCGGCATGATCTCGTGCGTCGAGGTGCCGACGCGGCAGGCGTTCGTGGTCGAGATGGTCGGACGCCAGGACCTGCCGAACGCGATCGCGCTGAACAGCTCCATCTTCAACCTGGCCCGCGTGGTCGGCCCGGCGCTCGCCGGCGTGCTGATCTACGTGCTGGGCGGCACCGGACCGATCTTCCTGATCAACGCGCTGACCTTCGGCGCCGTGATCTCCAGCCTGATCTTCATGCGCAAGTCCGAGCTGAACCCCGCCGAGCCCGTGCCCAGGGCCAAGGGCCAGCTCCGCGAGGGCCTGCGCTACGTGCTCCAGCGCGAGGAACTGCTCATGCCGGTGCTGCTGATCGGGTTCGTGTCGATGTTCTCGCAGTCGTTCTCGATGTCGATCGCGCTCATGGCCCGCGAGGAGTTCGGGGCCGGGGCGTCCTCGTTCGGGCTGGCCTCCAGCATGTTCGCGGTGGGAGCGCTCGGTGGCGCGCTGCTGGCCGCGCGCCGGGCGCGGCTGTCGCGGAAGGTGCTGTTCGCGGGGGCGATCGGGTTCGGGCTGTTCCAGATCGCGACCGGGGTGGCGCCGTTCTACCCCGTGTACCTGGTGCTGCTGATCCCGACCGGGATCGCGCTGATCACGATCAACACGGCCGCCAACGCCAGCGTCCAGATCGCCACGTCCCCCGAGATGCGGGGGCGGGTCATGGGGATCTACATGCTGGTGTTCACCGGCGGGGCACCGCTCGGGGCGCCGCTGATCGGGTGGCTGTCCGAGCTGGGCGGGCCCCGGGCGGGCGTGATCCTGTCCGGCGTGCTGGTCCTGGCCGGTACGGGACTGGCGGTGTTCATGACGCGGCTGATCAGCTCGCGGGTGGGCCGGCCGGCGCTCGCCGTGGCATGAGTCGGCACACGGTGGGGTGAGCCGGTGTGCGGGCCGGCGAGGGCCGGGGGCAGAATCGGGTGGCATGAGGCTCTTCGCGGCCCTGGTGCCGCCCGACGAGGTGCTGGACGAGATCTCGCGTGCCATCGCACCCCACGTCGGGCAGGTGCCGGGCCTGCGCTGGCCCGATCGCGCCACCTGGCACATCACGCTGGGTTTCTTCGGTGAGGTGCCCGAGCGGGTGCTGCCCGAGCTGGAGGTGCGGGTGGCCCGCGCCGTGAGCCGCTACCCGGTCCTCGACCTGGCCTTCGACGGCTTCGGAGCGTTCTCCTCCGTACGCCGGGCGCGCGTCTTCTGGGTGGGCGTCACCGGCGATTCCATGACCAGGCTCGCCGATTCCGTCAAGGCGGGCGCCCGCCGGGCGCCCGCCGGGCGGGGGCCGCGCAGACGGACGAGAAGCGCTTCCACCCCCACCTCACCCTGGCCCGGGCCAAGGTGGAGACGGATCTCCACCCGCTGGTCGAGTCGCTGTCCGGATTCAGCGGCTCGCCGTGGCGGGCGGAGAGCGTCCGTCTCGTCCGCAGCCACACCGGCCCGCAGGTGAGGTACGAGTCACTCGCCGAATGGGCGCTGGCACCCGCCGAGCAGGGCTAGGCTCCACGTCGTGGATCGTCCTCGCCCCTGGCTGCTGCCCATCGTGCTCGGCCTGCTCCTGCTGATCGTGATCGTCGGCGCCCTGCTCAGCTGAGCTCTCTCGCCGGAGCCCTGCTCACCATGAGCTCGTCGTCCGGCGCCCTGCTCACCATGGGCCCCTCGTTCGGGCCCCTCGTCCGGGCCCGTCGGTCACCAGGCGTAGTCCTCCGGGGCGGTGCGGTGGCCCGGGAAGATCTCGTCGAGGCGGGCCAGCGCGTCCGCGTCCAGGTCGATCTCCAGGGCGCGCAGGCTGCCTTCGAGCTGCTCCATGGTGCGCGGACCGATGATCGGCGAGACGACCGCCCGCTGCTTGAGCAGCCAGGCCAGCGCCACGTTCGCCGGGTCCTCGCCGAGGCCGTCGCAGAACTTCTCGTACTGCTCGATCTTGTCGCGGTGCCTGTCGAGCTCCTTGACCATGTTCTCGGCGGCCGAGCGACCCTTGTCGATCTTGCGCAGCACGCCGCCGAGCAGGCCGCCGGCCAGCGGGCTCCACGGGATCACGCCGAGGCCGTAGTCCTCGCAGGCGGGCAGCACCTCGAGCTCGGGAGCGCGCGTGAGCAGGTTGTAGTGGGTCTGCTCGCTGACGAGGCCGGTGAAGTTGCGCCGGGCCGCGGTCTCCTGGGCCTTGGCGATGTGCCAGCCCGCGAAGTTCGACGACCCCACGTAAATGATCTTGCCCTGCTGCCGCAGGACCTCCATGGCCTCCCAGAACTCCTCGAACGGGGTGCCCCGGTCGATGTGGTGAGCCTGGTAGACGTCGATGTAGTCGGTCTGCATCCGCTTCAGCGAGGCGTCGCAGGCCCTGCGGATGTTGAGGGCGGACACCCGCCGCTCGTTGGGCCAGTCACCCATGTCGCCGTAGACCTTGGTCGCGATGACCGTCCTCTCCCGGCGGCCGCCGCCCTGGGCGAACCACCGGCCGAGGATGTTCTCCGTGACGCCCTCGCCCTTCTTCCCGCCGTAGACGTTGGCGGTGTCGAAGAAGTTCAGGCCCAGCTCATGGGCCCGGTCCATGATCGCGAAAGAGTCTTCCTCCGTGGTCCGCGGGCCGAAGTTCATGGTGCCGAGGCAGAGCGGGCTAACGAGGAGCCCGCTGCGTCCGAGGTTGACGTAGTCCATGACTCAACCCTAAGGACCTGGAGTGCACTCCAGGCCAGAGCGCCGCGGCGCCGGAAGCCCGGGAGGGCGTGGCGTCGGAGGTCCGGGAGCATCGTGGCTGCGTGTGGGGCATGATGGCGGCGTGGGGGACTTCGTGACCAGGGTGCTCGCCGTCATGGCGGCCGTTTTCCTGCTGCCCGCCGCTCCCGCCCGCGCGGCGGGCGACGACGGCGCGGAGCGGTTGTTCACCTTCAAGGATCCGCAGATCACGGAGTCGAGCGGGCTGGCCGTGTCGCCGACGCACGAAAGCGTCTACTACACGCACAACGACAGCTCCGCCACCCCGACCTTCTACGCGGTCGACGGCCGGGGGCGCACGCTGGGCACGTTCCAGGTGCGCGGGGCCGAGGCGCGGGACTGGGAGGCCATGGCCGCGACCAAGGATCCGGCGACGGGCCGGGGGGTGCTCTGGTTCGCCGACATCGGCGACAACCTGGACGGCGCGTGGCCGAACGTCTCCGTCTACAAGGTGATGGAGCCCGCGACGCTCCAGGACGCCACGCTGCCCGCCACCCGCTACCGCTTCCGCTACGCGGACGGGGGCCGGAACGCGGAAGGCATCATGATCAACCCGCGGACGGGGCGGCTCTACGTGGTGTCCAAGGAGTTCGCCGGATCGATCTACGCGGCGCCGAAGAAGCTGCGGGCCGACCGGACGAACGTGCTGCGCAAGACGGGCAACGCGCCCATCATGGCCACGGACGCCGCGTACGCTCCCGACGGCTCGTCCTACGTCGTCCGCACCTACTTCTCCGCCACCCTCTACAAGCCCTCGGGCGAGACGATCGCCAAGGTGGAGATGCCGGAGCTGAAGCAGGCGGAGTCGATCGCGTACACGCCCGACGGCAAGGCGCTGCTCACCGGCACGGAGGGGCCGAACAGCCCGGTCTACCGGGTGCCGCTGCCCGAGACCGCCCAGGTCACCGCCACGCCCAGCCCGGTCAGGGCCGAGGAGCGCGAGGAGGGCGCCACGCCCGCCGCCGCGCCGGCGGACTCCTCCGGAGCCGGGCTGACGGTCACCGACGTCCTCATCTGGCTGGCCGCCGCGGCGGCCGCCATCGGGGTGATCACCTTCCTGGCCCGGCGCACGCGCTGATCAGCGGCCGCGGCGCATGGTGGCGGTGAAGAGGTCGCCCCTGAGGGCGCGCTCGACCACCTCGATCGAGCGCGACAGCCGCACCAGCCGCGGCCCCTCCTCCCGGTAGGTGTCGAGCACCTCCTCGATGGCGTGCGGGGGCAGGTGGCCCTTGAGGTCGACCGCCGCCGCGCGGTAGCCGGCGCGGGCGGCCTCGACGGCGGAGGTGACGTGGTGGCGGGCCATCGCGGCCAGCGCCACCGGGTGCCGCCTGAGCACCTCGTACGCCCGGTAGTCCGGCGGCACCGCGTCGAGCAGCCAGGCCACTGCGGAGGTCTCCCAGTCGGGCACGCTGGGCGGCCGGACCTCCGCCGGCCACTCTGGCGGGACGTACATGGGGACATCGTACTCATGTTCGATTCGTCCGGATATGGCGGGGACGGTCGGTAAGTCGGAAAATCGTCATGTGACGGAGAAGATCGGGGTCGTGGGTGCCGGCATCGTCGGGCTCGCGGTGGCGCGCGAGCTGGCCACCGCCAGGGGTGCCGAAGTGACCGTGCTCGAGAAGGAGGGGCGCGTCGGCGCCCACCAGACGGGGCACAACAGCGGCGTCGTGCACGCGGGGATCTACTACCCGCCGGGCTCGCTCAAGGCCAGGCTCTGCCGCGAGGGCGTGGCGCTGCTGAAGGAGTACTGTGCCGCGCACGGGCTGCCGTACGACGAGGTGGGCAAGCTGGTCGTGGCGAGCACCCACGCCGAGCGGCCGCTGCTGAGCGCGCTGGCCGAGCGGGCGCGCGCCAACGGCGTGCCGGGCATCGCCGAGCTGGACGGGCTCGCGCTGCGCGAGATCGAGCCGCACGCGATCGGCGTCGGCGCCATCCACTCGCCGCACACCGCGATCTGCGACTTCCCGGCCGTCGCGCGCCGGCTCGCGCTGGACGTGGCCGAGCTGGGCGGGTCCGTACGCCTGGCGCACCCGGTCCGGGCGATCAGGGAACGGGCCGGGAAGGTGGAGGTGGTGGCCGGGCAGCGCAGGCTCGCCTTCGACCGCCTGGTGGTGTGCGGCGGGCTGGGCACCGACGCGGTGGCCGGGATGGCCCGGGCGCCGGGTGACGTGCGGATCGTGCCGTTCAGGGGGGAGTTCTACGCGCTCAAGGGCGCCGCCAGGGACCTGGTGCGCGGGCTGATCTATCCCGTGCCGGACCCGCGCTATCCGTTCCTGGGCGTGCACCTGACGCGGCAGATCGGGGGCGGGGTGCTGGTGGGGCCGAACGCGGTGCTCGCCCTGGCCTATGAAGGCTACCGGTGGCGGAATTTCCGTAATTTTCGGCAAATTCTTGGCTGGCCGGGGACCCTGCGCATGGCCCGGGCGCACTGGCGCACCGGGGTCAGGGAGACGTACGCGTCCCTCGTCAAGAGCGCCTTCCTCAAGGGGGCCCGCCGCTACGTGCCCGAGCTCGCCATCGCTGACCTGGAAAGAGCCGCCAGCGGCGTGCGCGCCCAGGCCGTCGCGCGGGACGGCCGGCTGGTGGACGACTTCGTGGTGGACGTGCACGGGAAGGTCGTCCTCGTACGGAACGCGCCCTCGCCCGCGGCCACCTCAAGCCTGGCCATTGCGCGGCACATTGCCGGAATTGTCCCAGCACCCGTCCAATGAGGGCATCCTTGGATGTGATGGAATCACGCCTGCTGATAGTCGAGGACGATCCGAACATCCTCGAACTCCTCGCCGCGAGCCTGAGGTTCGCGGGTTTCGACGTGACCACGGCGAAGAGCGGTCTCGACGCCGTGGCCGCCGTCCAACGACACCGCCCCGACCTCGTCGTGCTCGACGTCATGCTGCCCGACCTGGACGGTTTCGAGATCGTCAAGCGGTTGCGGGGCGGCGGGCTGCACACGCCGGTGGTGTTCCTGACCGCTCGTGACGAGACCGAGGACAAGATCCGCGGGCTGACGATCGGCGGCGACGACTACGTGACCAAGCCGTTCAGCCTGGAGGAGGTGGTCGCCAGGATCCACGCGGTGTTGCGCCGTACGAGCGGGGAGCCGCAGGCCGCGCCGCCCCGGCTGACGTTCGCCGACATCGAGCTGGACGAGGAGAGCCACGAGGTGTGGCGCGGGGGCAACGCGGTGGCGCTGTCGCCGACCGAGTTCAAGCTCCTGCGGTATTTCATGACGAACGCCGGCCGCGTCCTGTCCAAGCCGCAGATCCTCGACCACGTGTGGGACTACGACTTCAGGGGCGAGGTGGGCATCGTCGAGTCGTACGTGTCCGTGCTCCGCCGGAAGATCGACAACCGGAGCCCGCGGCTCATCCACACCCTGCGGGGTGTCGGATACGTCCTGCGCCTGCCGCCGAGTCCCTGATGCGCGGCCTGCCGCTGAGGGTCAAGCTGATCGCGTCGATGCTGGCGCTGCTCGGCTTCGGCATGACCTTCATCGGCCTGGTGAGCGTCTCGGTGCTGCACGGCTATCTCCTGGACCGCGTGGACAGCCAGCTCCACCTGCTCAACGCGCGCATGCACAACAAGGTCAGGAACGACTGGAAGAAGGACAGGGAGACCGACGACCGGCCGATCCTCATCGAGTCCGACGCCATCGCCCTGGTCAGGGAGCCGGGCGGCGAGTTCGTGCCGATGCTGAGCGACCGCGACGTGGACACCAAGCCGAAGCCCGTGCTGTCGCCGTCGCCGGGCACCGATCCCTACACCGCGCCCGCCCTCAGCGGCGGCGGCGAGTGGCGGGTGCTGGAAAGCGTCTACCAGCGGCGCACGCTCGTCGTCGCGGTCGACCTGGAGGAGGTGGACGCGATCACCCGGCGGCTCGTGCTCATCGAGGTGCTGGGCGGTGGCGGCATCCTGCTCATCCTGGCCGTCGTGGGCATCACCATCGTCCGGCGCAGCATGCGGCCGCTGGGCCAGATCGAGCGTACGGCCGAGGCCATCGCCGCCGGCGAGCTGGGCCGCCGGGTGCCGGACGGCGACCCGCGTACCGAGGTGGGCGGGCTGGCCAGGTCGCTGAACGGGATGCTGGCCCAGATCGAGGCCGCGTTCGCCGCCAGGTCGGCGTCCGAGGCGGCGGCCCGCCGCTCCGAGGACCGCATGCGCCAGTTCGTCGGCGACGCCTCGCACGAGCTGCGCACCCCGCTGACCTCGATCCGCGGCTTCGCCGAGTACGCCAGGCAGAACCCGGGCGCCGACCCCGCCGAGCTGATGCAGCGCGTGGAGAAGGCCGCGGGCCGGATGAGCCTGCTCGTGGACGACCTGCTGCTGCTCGCCCGGGTGGACCAGCAGCGGCCGTTGCAGATGCGGCCGGTGGACATGCTGGCGCTGGCCGCGGACGCCGTACAGGATGCCCGGATCCTCGCCCCCGACCGGGTGATCAAGCTGGACGTGGTCGGCGGCGCGGCCCTGATCGTCTCCGGCGACGAGGTGCGGCTGCGCCAGGTCATCAGCAACCTCGTCACCAACGCCATCGTGCACACCGAGCCCGGCTCCCCGATCATCGTCCGGGCCGGGGCGGGCACGGACCGCCTGTTCGTCGAGGTCGTCGACGCCGGGCCCGGCCTGACGCCCGAGCAGGTCGAGCACGTCTTCGAGCGCTTCTACCGGGCCGACTCCGCCCGGTCGCGCCGCCGCTCGGCCGAGGACCGGGGCAGCGGGCTCGGCCTGGCCATCGTGCAGGCGCTCGTGCGCGCCCACGGCGGTTCGGTCACCGTGGACAGCTCGCCGGCGAGCGGCTCGACCTTCCGTGTGGAACTCCCACTCGCCTTGGAGTAAGTGTTCAGCTAACCCTCAGGTGGCTGCGTCACTCTAAGTAGGTGACGAAACCCGAGGCGCTGATCATGGTGGTGGACGACGAGCCCAGCATCAGGGATCTGCTGTCCGCCAGCCTGCGCTTCTCCGGGTTCGAGGTGCTGACCGCCCAAGACGGCGAGGAGGCCGTCGAGGTGGCCGTGCGCACCTCGCCCGACCTGGTGGTGCTCGACGTGATGCTGCCCGACCTGGACGGGTTCGAGGTGGCCAGGCGGATCGACGCGCCCGTGCTGTTCCTGACCGCCCGCGACGCCACCGAGGACAAGATCGCCGGGTTGCGGGTGGGGGACGACTACGTGACCAAGCCGTTCAGCCTGGAGGAGGTGCAGGCCAGGATCAGGGCGGTGTTGCGGCGTACTCGGGGGGAGAGCGCGCCCGCCAGCAAGCTGAAGGTGGCCGACCTGGAGCTGGACGAGGACGCGCGCGAGGTGTGGCGCGGCGGCCGTCAGGTACGCCTGTCGCCGACCGAGTTCAAGCTGCTGCACTACTTCATGGTCAACGCCGGGCGCGTGGTGTCGAAGGCGCAGATCCTCGACCACGTGTGGAACTACGACTTCGGCGGCGACGCGGGGGTGGTGGAGTCGTACGTGTCGTACCTCCGGCGCAAGGTGGACGACGTCGAGCCGCGGCTCATTCACACGCTGCGCAGCGTCGGTTACGTGCTGAGGGAGCCACCGGCCGGTTAGTTTGGGTCTTATGGACCTGCTGGGCGCGCTGGAGTCGCTTCGGCGGCCGCTGGATCGGGAGCTCTTCCCCCTGGCCGTCGGCGAGGCGGCGGCCGACCGGCGCGCGCTGCGCGAGCTGACCGGGCAGCTCGACGACTACCTGCTGCCCAGGTTGCGCGCCATCGACGCGCCGCTGCTCGCCGTCGTCGGCGGCTCGACCGGGGCGGGCAAGTCCACGCTGGTCAACTCGCTGGTCGGGGCCGACGTGGCCGAGCCGGGCGTGCTGCGGCCCACCACGCTGGTGCCCACGCTCGTGGTCAGCCCGGCCGACCGGTCCTGGTTCATGGGCCAGAACGTGCTGCCCGGCCTGTCCCGCGCCACCGGCGGCGGTCCCGGCGCGCTGCGCGTGGTGACGTCCCCGGCTCTGGGGGCGGGCCTGGCGCTGCTCGACGCGCCCGACATCGACTCCGTGGTGACCGCCAACCGGGAGCTCGCCGCGCAGCTCCTGGCCGCCGCCGACCTGTGGCTGTTCGTCACGACCGCCGCCCGCTACGCCGACGAGGTGCCGTGGAGCTTCCTGCGCTCCGCCCGCGAACGCAGCACCGCGCTGGCCGTCGTGCTCGACCGCGCGCCCGCCGAGGCCGTCGAGCCCGTCTCGCGCGACCTCGCCCGCCTGCTCACCGAGAACGGCCTCGACGGCACCCGGCTGTTCACCGTCCCCGAGGCCGCGCTCCCCGACGAGAAGGCCCGGCTGCCCGCCTCCTACGTCGAGCCCATCTCCGCCTGGCTGACGGGGCTGGCCGCCGACGCCGCCGAGCGGTCGCGGGTCGTCCGCCAGACGCTGTCCGGGGCCCTCGACAGCCTGGCCACCCGGGTGCCGTCGCTCGCCGCGGCCATCGAGCGCCAGCAGGCCGCCTTCGACGGGCTGCGCTCCATCGTGTCGGGCGCGTACGCGGGCGGCATGGCCGACTTCGACGAGGGCATGCGTGACGGTTCGCTGCTGCGCGGCGAGGTGCTGGCCCGCTGGCAGGACTTCATCGGCACCGGTGACCTCATGCGCTCCCTGGAGAGCCGGGTGGGGTGGCTGCGCGACCGCGTCGTCGGCTTCTTCACCGGGCGGGTGCCGGAGGTGCAGCTCAGGGACGCCCTGGAGAGCGGCGTGGAGGCGCTGATCAGGGGCGCCGCCGACGGGGCGGCCGAGCGGGCCCTGGAGGGCTGGTCGGCCGCGCCAGGGGGCCCCGGGCTGCTCGAACGGCTCGGCGCCGTCGAGTCCGCCCGCCTCGGCCGGGCCTCGCCCGACCTCGGCAAGCGGGCCGAGACGGCGGTGCGGGGGTGGCAGGAGTACGTGCTGGACCTGGTGCGGGAGGAAGGGGCCGAGCGGCGTACGACGGCCAGGGTGGCCTCGTTCGGGGTGAACGGGGCCGGGCTGCTGCTCATGCTGGCCGTCTTCGCCTCGACCGGCGGGCTGACGGGGATCGAGGTGGGGATCGCGGGCGGGACGAGCGTGTTGTCGCAGAAGCTGCTGGAGGCGGTGTTCGGGGACCAGGCGGTACGGTCGCTGACCGTGCGGGCCAGGGAGGACCTGCGCGAACGGGTGCGCGGGCTGATGGCGGAGGAGTCCGGGCGGTTCACGGCCCGGCTGGAGACGGTGGAGCCGCCCAGAGGCACGGCGGACGCCCTGCGCGCGGCGGCCCGGCAGATCCGCGACCACCGCGCCGAACTGCCCCCTGCGACGGCGGATGGGCCGCCGGGCGCGACGACGGCCGAGCTGCCCGCGCCAGGAACGGAGGCGCGGACGGCGGAACTGCCTGTGCCCGGGACGGCGGAGCCGCCCGTGCCCGGGACGGAGCCGCGGACGGCGGGGCCGCCGTCACCCGGGTCCGGCGACGACGCCGCGGAGGAGAGGCCGTGAAGCTGCTACGCCGCAAGGAGGGCCCGTCCCTCGACTCCCGGCTGGCCGCCCTGCTGGAGGCGGCCACCCTGGGCGAGGGGCGGCTGTCGGAGCGGGCGGTCTTCGCCGCCCGTACGGTCGCCGAACGCGCCGGGACCCGCCGCGACCTGTCCATCGACCACACCGTGGCCGCGCTGGCCGGCGCCACGGGCAGCGGCAAGTCCTCCCTCTACAACGCCCTCGTCGGCGAGGACCTGGCGGCCGTCGGCGTCACCAGGCCCACCACCTCGACCGCCCAGGCGGCCCTGTGGGACGGCGAGGGCGCGGGCGCGCTGCTGGACTGGCTGGACATCCCCCGCCGCCACTCCGCCCCCGCGACCCCGGAGCTGGCCGGGCTCGTCCTCCTCGACCTGCCCGACCACGACTCCATCCGGCTGTCTCACCGCCTGGAGGTGGATCGCCTGGTGGAGCAGGTCGATCTGCTGGTGTGGGTGGTGGATCCGCAGAAGTACGCCGACGCGGCGCTGCACGAGCGCTACCTGCGCCCCCTGGCCGGGCACGGGGACGTGATGGTGGTGGTGCTCAACCAGGTGGACCGCCTGCCCGCCCAGGCCGTGGACCGCTGCCTGCGCGACCTGCGCCGCCTGCTGGACGACGACGGACTGGCCGGGGTGCCCGTCCTCGCGGTGTCGGCCCGTACGGGGCAGGGGCTGGGGGAGCTCCGCTCGTTGCTCGGGGAGCGCGTCTCGGAACGCCGGTCCTGGTCCGCCCGCCTCGCCGCCGACCTCACCTCCGCCGCCGACCACCTGGCCACGGCCGGTCCCGCCACGTCGCTGGAGGCGAGCGCTCCTCGGGGGACGGTGGAGGGCGATTCCGCGTCACTGCCTCCCGCCGGGGCGCCGGAGGATGCTCGTCCCGCGCCGGCGCTTCCTGCCGGGGCGCCGGAGGAGCCCGGCCCCCCGGGTGGCCGGGAGGCGGATCGGGCGGGGGCCGGTGTCCTGGCGGCCGGGCGCGAGACGTCCGCCCGCGAAGACGCGGCCGGGCGTGAGGCGTCCGGTCCCTCCGCCGGGGAGGTGCCCGACGTCGGTGCGGCGGCCGGGCGGGATGGGGCCAAGCGGATGGCCGGAGCCGGGCGGGCGCTCACCGGGGCCCTCTGCGCGGCGGCCGGGGTGCCGCTGGTCGTGGAGGCCGTGGCCAAGGGGCACCGGCACCGGGCCGTGGTCGCCACCGGCTGGCCGGTCACCAGGTGGGTCCGGCGGTTCCGGCCCGACCCCCTGCGCAGGCTGCGCATCGACGGCGCGTCCCGCCGACCGGGCAGGGAGGTCGCCGGCACGTCCCGGCGGGCTGGCGGGGAGGTCGGGAGCGCGTCCCGGCGGTCCGGCGGGGAGATCGTCGGCCGTACCTCCGTGCCGGCGGCGTCGGCCGTGCAGCGGGCGCAGGTCGAGACGGCGATCAGGGACGTCGGCGAGGTGGCCGCGAGCGGGCTGCCCGGGCCGTGGGCGGCGGCCGTGCGGCAGGCGGCCAGGTCGCGCGCCCGTGAGCTGGCGGACACGGTGGACCGGACGGTGGCCACGACGTCCGCCGGCGCCACGAGGCGGCCCAGGTGGTGGCGGGTGGTGAACGTCCTGCAGTGGCTGGTGTTCGCGGCCATGCTGGCCGGCGCCCTGTGGCTCGGGGTGCTGTTCGCGATGGACTATCTGCGGCTGCCCCAGCCGCCGCTCCCGACCGTCGGCGTGGTGCCGTGGCCGACGGTATTGCTGGTGGGGGGCGCGCTGGCCGGGGTGCTGATCGCGTTGTTGTCGAGGCTGGTGGCCTGGGCGGGCGGGCGGCGCCGGGCCCGGCGTACGGCCAGGGCCCTGCGTACGGCCATCGGGCAGGTCGGCAAGGAGATGGTGCTGGAGCCCGTGGAGGCGGAGCTGGACACGTACGCCCGGTTCGCCGAAGCCCTCGACCTGGCCCGCGCCCGCACCTGACCCCCGGGCAAGGCCGGGTCAGGCCGGGGTGCGGCGGAGCAGCGAGGTCGCCAGCAGCGCGCCCAGCAGGGCCAGTGCGGCGGCCGACAGGAAGGGGGCCGAGGGGCCGAAGCGTTCCCCGACGACCCCGGCTCCCGCCGCCCCCGCCGCCCCGCCCATCCCGATGGCCGTGGAGACCCACCCGAACGCCTCCCCCTGCGCGGCCGGCGCGTACTCGTCCACCAGCAGCGACCCGGTCGTCAGCGCCGGATTGAGCACCAGCCCCCCGGCGAACAGCGCCGCCCAGAACAGCGGCAGCGCGCCGATCAGGACGAGCGGCGCCAGCGCGACCCCGAGCGCCAGCATCAGCCCCACGAGCCGCACCTGGACGGCCGATCCCCAGGAGCGGGCGCCATAGGCGGCGGCACCCGCGATCCCGCCCAGCGACAGCGCCGCCACCAGCAGCCCGGTGGCGGCGGGCACGTCGCGGGCGACGGCCAGCGCGGGCAGGCCCACCTCCAGCGTCCCGATGACGCCGCCGAGCAGCAGCACCACGGCCAGCAGCACGAACATGCGGCGATCGGCGAAGACCCGCCCCGGCTCCCGTTCGGGCGGCGCGGAGCCCACCCGCAGCGCCCGGGAGAAGGCCAGCGTCCCGGCCCCGGCCGCCGCGGCGACCACGCCCAGCGCCAGCGAGGTCGAGGCCACCGCGATCAGCAGCCCGAACACCAGCGGCCCGACGAGCATGGCCAGCTCCTGGACCAGGTACACCAGGCTGTAGGCGGCGGTACGGCCCTCGCCGGCCATCCTGCGGCCCCACTCGATCCGCATGCTGACGGAGATCGGCGGCAGCCCGGCGCCCGACACCCAGGCCAGCACCAGCATGGGCCACCACGGCCACCCGGCCAGGGCGCATCCGATCAGGCCCAGCAGCGCCGCCACGTGGATCAGTGCCGTGACCGCCAGCACCACCCGGGGCCCGCGCCGGTCCATGATGCGCCCCTGCACCGGCCGGCCCATGCCCGCCCCGACGGAGAACGCCGCCGCCGTCACCCCCGCCAGGGCCAGCGAGCCGGTCGCCTGCTGCACCACGAGCACCATCCCGACGGGCGCCACCTGCTGCGTCAGCTGCGCCAGGAACCCGAGCACCCCCTGCGCCGCGACCCCCGGCAGGCCGAACAACCGGCGATACGGTACGCCACCCGGCCCGCTGTCTCCCATGGCCGCACGCTACTCCTGGAGATCAGCGCTCGTTCCGAGGGACTCCGCCGCCGCGCGCAGGGCGGACAGCAGCGGGCGCAGGAGGGGATGGGCGTCGGAGCCCCGGCGTACGGCGGCGAAGACCCGGCGTTCCGGACCCGGCGTGTGGCGTACGGCGACCCCCGGCAGCACCATGTCCCGCAGCGCCAGCCGCGGCACCAGGGCCACCCCCGCGCCCGCCCCGACCAGGGCCACCACGGCGCGGAAGTCGTCGGAGCAGTGCACGAGGTTCGGCGTGAAGCCCGCCTGCTGGCACGCGAACGCGATCACGTCGTGCACCGGGTTGCCGGGGTACGGGCCGATCCAGGTCTCGGAGGCCAGCGACACCAGCGTGGCCGATCCGGCCAGCGGGTGGTCGTGGGGGAGCACGAGGTCGAACGGCTCGGCGTACAGCGGGCGGCGGGAGATCCGGCGGTCGGCGGCGTCGGGCGCGCCGCGGTATTCGACCGTGACGGCCAGGTCCGCCTCCGCGTCCAGCAGCATGGCCAGGCTGTGGTCGCCCTCGGCGTCGCGCACGCGTACGCGCAGGCCGGGGGCGGTGGTGCGGAGGGCGGCGATGGCGGGGGAGAGCACGGCGCTGATCGCGGTGGCGAAGCAGGCCACGGTGACCTCGCCGGCCTCGCCCGTGGTGTACGCGGCCACGTCGGCCTCGGCCCGTTCGAGCTGGGCGAGCACCTCGTTGGCGTGGCCAAGCATGATCTTGCCGACCGCGGTGAGGTGGACGCCGCGCCCGTCACGGTTGAACAGGCGGTGGCCCACCTCGTGCTCCAGCGCGACGAGCTGCTGGGACACGGCGGAGGGCGTGAGGTGCAGCGCGGCCGCCGCGGCGGTGACCGTGCCGTGGTCGGCCACCGCGCGCAACGTACGCAGCCGCCGCGTGTCTATCACGCGTGCAGGATACTCAGCCCCTGGCCTCGATGAACGCCCGCACCGCGCGGTCCACGTCGTCCTGCGAGTGGGCGGCGGAGAGCTGCACCCGGATCCTGGCCTGGCCGTGCGGCACCACCGGGTAGGAGAAGCCGATCACGTAGATGCCCAGGTCGAGCAGGCGCTCGGCCATGGCGCCGGCCTCGGCGGCGTCGCCGATCATCACGGGCACGATCGGGTGGTCGCCCGGCAGGATGTCGAACCCGGCCCGGGTCATCTCGCTCCGGAAGCGCGCGGTGTTGGCGCGCAGCCGCTCGCGGGCCTCGCTGGAGGTCTCCAGCAGGTCGAGGATGCGCAGCGACGCCGAGGCGATGACGGGGGCGAGGGAGTTGGAGAACAGGTAGGGGCGCGAGCGCTGGCGCAGCAGCTCGCAGATCTCCTTGCGGGCCGAGACGTAGCCGCCGCTGGCCCCGCCGAGCGCCTTGCCCAGCGTGCCGGTGATGATGTCGATCCGGTCGGTGACGCCGTGCAGCTCCGGCGTGCCGCGGCCGGTGGGGCCGACGAAGCCGACGGCGTGGGAGTCGTCGACCATGACCATGGCGTCGTACTGCTCGGCCAGGTCGCAGATCTCCCGCAACGGCGCGAGATATCCGTCCATGGAGAACACGCCGTCGGTGACGATCAGCCGGCGCCGGGCCTCCGATGCCTCCTTCAGCCTGGCCTCCAGCTCCGACATGTCGCGGTTGGCGTAGCGGAAGCGCTGGGCCTTGGACAGCCGGATGCCGTCGATGATGCTGGCGTGGTTGAGCGCGTCGGAGATCACCGCGTCCTGGGCGTCGAGCAGGGTCTCGAACACGCCGCCGTTGGCGTCGAAGCAGGAGCTGTAGAGGACGGTGTCCTCCATGCCCAGGAAGTCCGACAGGCGGGCTTCGAGCTCCTTGTGCACCTCCTGGGTGCCGCAGATGAACCGTACGGAGGCCATGCCGAACCCCCACCGGTCGAGCGCCTGCTTGGCCGCCTCGACCACCGCGGGCTCGTCGGCCAGGCCCAGGTAGTTGTTGGCGCAGAAGTTCAGCACCTCGCGACCGGCCACGCTGACCTGGGAGCTCTGCGGGGTGGAGATCACGCGTTCGGGCTTGTGCAGCCCGGCCTCGGTGATCTCGTCGAGCGTCGTACGCAGTTGCTGGCGCACGTTCGTGAACATCAAGCGCTCCTGTCTATGGTCGCGGCCGCTTCGGCCTCCGTCGGCTCGTCCCGCGCTCTCTCCGGCCGAGCTCCTCCGCTCCAGTCCAGGATGACCTTGCCCGTCCGGCCGCTCGCGGCCGTGTCGAAGGCGGCGTCGAAGTCCTGGTAGGAGAACCGGTCGGTGATGACGGGGGACAGGTCGAGGCCCTTTTCCAGCAGGACGGACATGTTGTACCAGGTCTCGTACATCTCCCGGCCGTACACGCCCTTGATGGTGATCATGGACGTCACGACGGTGGACCAGTCGACGGCGAACTCCTCGGCGGGCAGCCCCAGCATGGCGATCCTCCCGCCGTGGGTCATGCTCGCGATCATGTCGCGCATGGCCGCCGGGTTGCCGGACATCTCCAGCCCGACGTCGAAGCCCTCGCGCAGGTGGAGCTGGCGCATGCCCTCGGCGATGGAGGAGCGGGAGACGTTGAGGGCGAGGGAGACGCCGAGCTTGCCGGCCAGGTCGAGCCGCTCGTCGCTGACGTCGGTGATCATCACGTTGCGCGCGCCGACGTGCGTGGCCACGGCCGCGGCCATGAGGCCGATCGGGCCCGCGCCGGTGATCAGCACGTCCTCGCCGACGAGGGGGAAGGACAGCGCGGTGTGCACGGCGTTGCCGAACGGGTCGAAGATGGCCGCCACGTCGGGGTGGACGGGCACGCGGTGCACCCAGACGTTCGAGGCGGGCAGCGTGACGTATTCGGCGAACGCGCCGTCCCTGTTCACCCCGAGCCCGACCGTGTTGCGGCACAGGTGCCTGCGGCCCGCCATGCAGTTGCGGCACTTGCCGCACACGATGTGACCCTCGCCGCTGACGAGGTCGCCGGCGGCGATGTCCTCGACGCCCGGCGCCACCTCGACCACGTGCCCGGAGAACTCGTGCCCGACGATGAGCGGGAGCTCCAGGGTGTGCCGCGCCCAGTCATCAAATTTCCGGATATGGAGGTCTGTGCCGCAGATGCCGGTCCGCAGGACCCGGATCTTCACCTCGCCCGGTCCCAACGCCGGCTCCGGCACGTCCACCAGCCACAGGCCAGGCTCGGCCCTCTCCTTGACCAGCGCTTTCATCCCCGTACCTTTCGCCGTCTACGAACCTAACGCACTGTGCCCGCTGCACTCGGGACGTGTCCATCGAAGGATTCTTAAGTGCCCCCTCAGACCTGCTTCACGCGACCTTGTTGAATGGGTCGAGAGCTCAGAAAGACATCCCAGGAGCTTTAGTTGTCAAGCAGCAAGCGATTCGGCGTGATGCGACCAGGCGGTTGCCTCGTCGTAGAGGGCGCCGGTCTTGAGGCAGCCGTGCAGGATGCCGACGAGCCGGTTG
>NZ_JBGNUW010000041.1:0-75282 GCF_041950495.1 Nonomuraea sp. MTCD27
GGGGGGGGGGGGGGGGGGGCGGGCCCTTGGCGCGTCGGCCCCGCGGGTGGCGCGCTGGCTGGGCGACATCCGTACCTACTTCCCCTCCACCGTCGTCCAGGTCATGCAGAAGGACGCGATCGAGCTGCTGAACCTCACCAGGCTCCTGTTGGAGCCCGAGATGCTCGAGGCGGTGGAGCCGGACGTGCACCTGGTCGGCACCCTGCTGGCGCTCAACAAGGTGATGCCCGACCAGGCCCGCGAATCCGCCCGGGCCCTGGTGCGCAAGGTGGTGACGGAGCTGGAGCGCCGGCTGACCCAGAAGACCAGGGCGGCCGTGACCGGCGCGCTCGACCGCTCGGCCAGGACCCACCGCCCCAAGCGGGTGGCCGACATCGACTGGGACCGGACGATCAGGGCGAACCTCAAGAACTACCTGCCCGAGCGGAACACCGTGGTCCCCTCCCGGCTCGTCGGCTACGCGCGCAGGCAGCGGTCGGTGCAGCGCGAGGTGGTGCTGTGCATCGACCAGAGCGGGTCGATGGCGGCCTCGGTGGTCTATTCGAGCGTGTTCGGGGCGGTGCTGGCGTCGATGCGGTCGCTGAAGACGTCGCTCGTGGTGTTCGACACGGCGGTGGTGGACCTCACCGACCGGCTGCACGATCCGGTGGAGCTGCTGTTCGGGACCCAGCTCGGCGGCGGCACCGACATCAACCGGGCCATCGCCTACGGCCAGGGGCTCATCACCCGGCCGGCCGACTCGATCTTCATCCTGATCAGCGACCTGTACGAGGGCGGCGTCAGGCAGGAGATGCTGCGCAGGGTGGCGGCGATGACGCAGGCCGGCGTACAGGTGATCGTGCTGCTCGCGCTGTCCGACGAGGGCGCGCCGTTCTACGACCACGAGAACGCGGCCGCGCTGGCCGCGATGGGCGTGCCCGCGTTCGCGTGCACGCCCGACGCCTTCCCCGACCTGATGGCGGCCGCCATCGAGCGGCGCGACATCGCCCGGTGGGCCGAACGCCACACCGCTCCCTGACCGTCAGGCACCCTGCTGTTCCGGCCTGGCCCGCCGGGGCAGCAGGTACGACAGCGCGAACGTCAGGGCCAGCAGTCCCACCTCGACCCACACCGTGGCCTGCATCGAGGCGCCGAAGCTCCATTCGCTGCCGAGCAGGTTGAAGAACAGCGTGCCGAGCACGGCGGTGCCGAGCGCGCCGCCGAGCTGCTGGACGCCGGTCAGCGTGCCCGAGGCGGAGCCCGACTCGTGCGGCTCGACCCCGGCCAGCACGATGTCGAAGAACGGCGCCATGGTCAGGCCCATCCCGATGCCGACCAGGGCCAGGCCTGGGGCGAGCTGCCAGCTGCCGACCTCCATCCCGGCCAGGTGGATGGTCATCGCCAGCACGGCGGCGCCGGCGGCCATCACGACGGTGCCGATCTGCAGCAGGCCGCGGCCGAGCTTCTCCTGCAGCCCCGCCATGGCCAGGCCGAACCCGACGACGCCGCCCAGCGCCTGCGGCAGCCCGGTCAGGCCGGCCTCGAGCGGGGTGAAGCCGAGCCCCGCCTGCGTGTAGAGGCTGAAGACCAGGCCGAAGCCCATGATGCCGGAGAAGAAGGCCAGGCCGGCCACCATCCCGCCGGTGAAGGCCCGCTTGCGGAACAGGGTGGGCGTGATCAGCGGGTCGCGGCCGGAGGCGGCGCGGCGGGACTCGTACCGGCCGAAGACGGCGAACATCACGATCGAGGCGGCCATCGAGGCGAACGTCCAGGCCGGCCAGCCCAGCTCGCGGCCCTGGATCAGCGGGAAGACCAGCAGGAACGCGGCCGCCGAGACGAGCGCCACGCCGGGCAGGTCGAGCCTGGTGGCGTTGGCCAGGCGGTGTTCAGGCAGGAAGCGCAGCGCGGCGAGCACGGCGGCCAGGCCGATCGGCAGGTTGATCAGGAAGATCATGCGCCAGCCCGTGCCGAAGAAGTCGGCGTCCACCAGCCAGCCGGCCAGGACGGGCCCGCCGACGGAGGAGATGGTCATCACCGGCCCGAACATGCCGAACGCCTTGCCCAGCTCCTGCGGCGGGAACATCTCCTTGATCAGCCCCAGGCCCTGCGGGATCAGCACGGCCCCGAACAGGCCCTGCAACACCCGGCTGGCGATCAGCATCTCGGGGGTGACCGACACGCCGCACAGCAGGGAGGCGACGGTGAAGCCGCAGGCGCCGATCACGAACATGCGCTTCCTGCCGTACAGGTCGCCGAGCCGGCCACCGGTGATCAGGCCGACGGCCATGGCCAGGGTGTAGCCGGCGCCGAGCCACTGCACGAGGCTCTCGGAGCCGCCCAGCTCCTTCTGGATCGTGGGGGCGGCGATGGTGGTCACGAGCGCGTCGAGCAGATCCATGACCTCGGCGGCCAGGATCACGAACAGGGCGACCCAGCGCCAGCGATAGGGCTGGACCTCGGTCGTCGCCGCTGAGGCGGTGACTGTCATCGGCAAACTCCTTCATAACGGTGTTCTATGGACGAACGGTGTTCGTCACGAACACTGTTTTAGTGACGAACAGTGTTCGTGTCAAGTACAGTGTTCGTATGGCGGATGGCAAGGAAGACGGTCGGAGCGAGGTGCCCGCGCCCCCGTGGCGCAAGGCGCGCCGGACGGCGCAGCCCAAGCGGCAGCTCAGCCAGGACCTGATCATCGAGACCGGCCTGCGGATCCTCGACGCCGAGGGCCTCGACGCGCTGAGCATGAGACGGGTGGCCCAGGAGCTCGACACCGGCCCCGCCTCGCTCTACGCGCACGTGGCCGGCAAGGACGAGCTGCTCGAGCTGGTCTACGACCGCGTGCTCGGCGAGATCCGGCTGCCCGAGCGCGACGCGGGCCGCTGGAAGGAGCAGCTGCGGACGTACGCCATGGAGGTGCACCGCGTGCTGGCCGCGCACGCCGACGTGGCCAGGGCGGCGCTGGCCAACATCCCGTCGGGGGAGAACTCCGTCCGCGCCGGCGAGTTCCTCTTCGGGCTGCTGATCGAGGCCGGGATGCCCCCGAGCGAGGCGTCCCTGGCGATGGACCGGCTCTCCCTCTACATCGTCGGCGACGCCTACGAGGGCTCCCTGCACTACGCGCGGATGCGCGCGGCCGGGCTGCAGAGCAAGCAGGAATACTTCGAGGCGTTCGTCGGCCAGATCGCCGGCTACTACCGCGCGCTGCCCTCGGATCGGTTCCCGCACGTGAGCAAATACGTGGACGACCTGGTCGCCGGCGACGGTGAAGATCGCTTCCGCTACGGCCTCGAACTGCTGCTGGACGGCATCCAGGCCCGCATGCCCACGTCCTAGACCCGCCTTGGGGCCCGCCTTAGGCCCAATTCCCTAGGCCCCGCGCCCGATGTGCCGGGCCGGGCCCGGCCATAGCTTTCGGTCATGACAACGACGACTGTTGAGAAAGCCGCGGCGGGCGTGGTGTCCCCGCAGTACCGGGCGCTGAGCATCGGCCTGGTCGCCCTGGTCATGTTGCAGGCATTCGAGGCGATGGCGGTGGCCACGGCGATGCCCGTGGTGGCGCGCGATCTCGACGGCATGCCGCTGTACAACCTGGCCTTCAGCGCCACCTTGGCAGCCAGTGTGATCGCGACGGTGCTGGGCGGGCGGTGGAGCGACGTACGGGGGCCGCTCCAGCCCATCGTGGCCGGCGTGGCGGCGTTCGTGGCCGGGTTGCTGCTGGCCGGGTTCGCGCCGAACATGGAGCTGTTCGTGGCGGGCAGGTTCGTGCAGGGCATCGGCACCGGATTCACGCAGGTCGCCCTGTACGTGCTGGTCGCCAGGGTGTATCCACCGGCGATGCATCCCAAGGTGTTCGCCCTGTTCTCGGCGGCCTGGGTGGTGCCCTCCATGATCGGCCCCGCCATCGCCGGTTTCGTGGTCGAGAACCTCGACTGGCGGTGGATCTTCCTGGGCGTCACGTTCATCGTCATCCCGGCGGCGGTGCTGCTCTGGCACGGCACCGCCGGCAAGGTCGACGGCAGCATCGCCACGGAGCCCGCCTCCGGCCTCGGCCGCAAGCTCGTCTACGCCACGCTGACCGCTGTCGCCGCCGCCCTGATCCAGTACGGCAGCGCGCTCGGGCTGGCCGGCCTGCCCCTGCTCGTCATCGGCGCGGCCCTGCTGGTCACGGCCCTGCCCAAGCTGCTGCTGCCCGGCTCGCTCCGGGCCGCCCGCGGCCTGCCGACGGGGCCCGTGCTGCGCGGCCTGGCGTTCGGCTCGTACACGGCGGCCGAGGTGCTCATCCCGCTCATGCTGATGAACGAGCGCGGCCTGAGCGCCACCGCCGCGGGCGTGGTGCTGACCGTCGGGGCGCTCGGCTGGTCCACCGGCTCCTGGATCAAGGGGCGCGGCCTGATCAGCGACATGACGGCCATCCGGGGCGGCGCCGCCATGATCGCCCTCGGGATCGCGATGGTGAGCCTGGTCCTCGTCGACTTCGTGCCGCTCGCGGTGGCGTACGTGGCGATGGCCATCGTCGGCCTCGGCATCGGCGCGCTGCACCCCACCGTGTCGGTGCTGGTGCTGGAGATGTCCAAGGAGGGCGAGGAGGGCAACAACAGCGCGGCCGTGGGCGTGGGTGAGTCGGTGTTCACCGTCATGGCCGTCGCGGTCAGCGGCGCCCTGTTCACCGCCGCCGCGCAGAACTACGCGGCCGGTCTCGCCTTCAGCGTCGCGCTGGCCGTTCTGGGCGTCATCCTGGCCCCGCGTTTTGTGCACTCCCCGGCAGCGGGCACTATGGAGGAAACCGCGTCATAAAAGGGGGGTACATGCCGCGAGTGCGGGAGCTTGAGGTTTTCCGGCTGGTCCTGCCGTTCGGCAGGAGGTCGGAGAGCCTGCTCGTCAAGCTCACCGACCACGGCGGGATGACGGGCTGGGGTGAGGCCACCGCCCCCCAGGCGAAGACCTGGTCCAGACTGGAGGAGTCGCTGGCCGCGCTGCTGATCGGCGTCGACTGGGAGCATCCCGACCAGGTGCCGAGCGGTGACTCCGCGGTGGACATGGCCTGCTGGGACCTGTGGACGCGGATGCGCGGGGTGCCGCTCGCCGAGGCGATCGGCGGCACCCGTACGTCGCTCATCGCGACCGTGCGGCTGGCGCCCGACCCGTCCGTGGAGAGCCTCGTGGCCCGGGTCAACCAGCAGGTCTGCGCCGGCTACGGGCACGTCACGCTGGACGTCCGGCCCGGCTGGGACGTGGAGCCCGTACGCGCGGTGCGGCAGGCGTACCCTGCCCTGACGCTGGCCGTCGACGGCGGCAACGCCTACACCGACCTCGAACAGCTCGTCGCCCTCGACTCCTACGGCCTCGAGGTCATCGAGCGGCCCTTCCCGGTCGCCGACACCTGCTCCCACGCCTCGCTCCAGGACCAGGTGGCCGCCTCGGTGGCGGTCGAGGCCGGCTCGACCGCCGAGCTGGACGACTACCTGACGCTGCGGGCGGCGCGGGTCCTGCTGCTGCGGCCGTCCTCGTTCCCGTCGTTGTCGGAGGCCAGGCGCGCGCACGACCGGGCCGCCGCGGCGGGCTGGGACATCCAGTGCACGGGCGGCCAGGGGGCCGGGCTGGCCCGGGCGGCGACGGTGGCGGTCGCCAGCCTGCCCGGCTGCACGCTGCCGTGCGACGTCACGCAGCCGCCGCGGCAGAACCAGATCGTCACGCCGATCGTGGGGGCGAACGCCGGGGTCATCGCGGTCCCGCTGACGCAGTCGGGGCTCGGGCACGACATCGACGAGACGCGGCTGCGGCGGATGTCCCGGGAGTCCTTCCACGCGTGACGCCCGCGCGATCGGGCCCGCCTGCCGTCGACCCCGGACTTCGGGATCTCAAGGGGGCGGGCCTTGGAGCTGACCCGAGGGCGGATCACACGCGTCCTGCTGACGAAGGACCTGTCCTGCTTCCTGCCCGAACGGGGGAAGATGGCCGTCGGGTCGGTCCTCATCTGCGGTGTGGCGGTCGCTGCCCGCCCCTTCCGCCGAAGAGCTGGGCCGAGAGATGGTCGCAGGCGACGACCTCGTCGGTGAACCGCCGGAGGTCGCGCTTGCCGCCGCGTTCGAAGAAGAAGACCTGCCAGACCTGGCCCTGCCTCCGGATGCGCCAGGTGCTCTCGCCGGGCTGCTCCATGACCCGGAAGTCGCAGGGGCTGGCGCCTCGCCGCAGGAGCGCCGCCCGCAACCCGGCCGCCGTGCCGTCGGCGGGGCGGGTCAGCTGGTCGTAGAGGTGGTGGCAGGCCGTGCTCTCGTCCTTGAACCGCCGCGGGTAGAACGTCTGGCCGCGGTGGCGATAGAACACCTTCCACGCCTGCTTGGTTCGGGTGAGACACCAGGCGTCGTCGGCCGGGCGGTCCAGGATGCGGTACCGGTCCGGGGGGATGCCGGCTGTGGCGAGCGCGCGGCGCAGGCCCTCGACGTTCATGGACGCGAGACGTTCATGGGCGGGAGATGGGGTTCCCGGCCTCGTCCCACCACTCCTGGCTCACCAGCCGTCCGCGATCGAGGTGGACCTCGTGGGCGAGTTGTCCGTTGGCGTGCCATTCCCGCTCGTGAACGGGGAGCCCATAGTCGTAGACGCGCTCCAGCCGCAGCCCGCCGCCGGGCCACCATGCGCGTTCCGGTCCGTCCTGGATCCCGTTCTTGAAAGTCGTCTCGCCGAGCAGTGTGCCGTCGTCCCTGGTCTCGACGGCGACACCCGTGAGCCACACCCCGTTGTAGGTCACACGGTCTTCCTCGGACTCGTACGTGTCATCGAGCGGCACACGAAGCATGATCATGTCGCCTTGCCTGGAATCGAGTCGATCGGGCCCAGAATAGCCGTGCAGTTCGGACAGCAGGGGGCGGGTGATCCGGCGCCGCCGCCGAACAGTCGCCGGTTGTCGATGACGATCTCGGACAGATGGGCCTCGCTGGTGGGGGCGCCGATTGCCTCCCTGGCCCAGAGCGCCTTGTTCGTCGCCACCACCTCCGAGTGCGTGCCGAGTGTGTCCGGATGCGGCAAGCCGCCCTGAGTTCCGTCCCTGTAGGTGTAGGCCGTCGGATTGCGGTCGGCGTAGTCCTGAAGCTCGCCGACCCTGCGCTGCAGTGTTGGGTGCAGGTCGGTGGGGATGTTGTGAGCGATCGTCCCATTGTCGGCTTCGAAGAGCAGTCCGGTCCGCCGATCGAAGGCGAGGGAGTGCATCCTCCCGGTCGCGGAGCGGCGGAAGTTGTCCGGGTCCGTGTGCCGCAGCTCTCGGTAGAGCGCATTGCGCTGATCGATGACCTGCTGCACGTATTCGTGGACCGGCTGTCCGTTCACCCGGTTGATCAGTACACCGAGCCGGGGACGTATCAGCGGCGTGGGTAAGGGATGCTCGGTTCGTTGCAAGGCCGAGGGAGCCTCCGCCAGCCGCCGAGCGGCCCGGTCCGGTCGGAGGCGTGGGGCCCCTGTCAGCGGGCGGCCCATGAGGCGGCCGGCGCCGTGGCGGATCGCCGTCGCGGCGCCCCGGAGGCCGCCGGCCAGCACCATTCCCTGGGCCAGCAGCCCCGCGCTCTTGCCGCCGGGAAACATGCCGATCCCGTCCAGGATGACCTGACCGAGGCCCGCCTTGCCCTGGCGGTACTTGTTCAGCGAGTCGGCGAACACGATCGCGCCCGCGACCACCACCGCGCCCACCAGGAACGCCCCGGCGAGCCCGCCGGTGCCGATGACCAGCAGGGCGATCCCGGCGACCATGGCGACGTTGCGGGCCAGGTTGACGAAGTCGTCCCAGGAGCGGAACGGGGTCGAGACCGTGTCCCATGCCTTGGCCAGCCACGACTTGTTCTGGATGCCGCTCCCGGCCAGCGCCCGCTCGATCTCGTCGACCGCCCGGGACTCGGCGTCCGCGCGCAGGGCGGCGGCCTCGTCGGCCACCCTGCGGGCCCGCGTACGGTCCGCGTCGGCGTTCCTGGCCCGCTGCACCGCCGGTCGTACCGTGGCCTGGACGGCGGGGTCGGCGGCGGTGACGGCCTGCTCGACGTCGGTGAGCGTGCGCAGACCGGCGGCGGCCGGGAGGCGGGCGGAGACCTCGCGCAGCGCCCCCTGATACTGCTCGTGGGCCGCCGCGCCCTGCCGCAGCGCGACACCCGAGCGCGCCTTGGCCTGCTCCAGGCTGCCCGCGTACGTCATCAGCGCGTCCCCCGCGCCCCGGTAGGCCTTGCCCAGCTTGGCCAGCTCGGCCGGCAGCACGGCCAGCGCCTCGGTGTAGGCGGCCGCGTAGTCGCCGCGCATCCGCAGGGCGGAGCTGCCGCCCGATACCGTGTTCAGCCGGGCCGTGTTGGTGTCGGCCAGTTCGGCCTGGTCGAGCAGGCCGCGGGCGAGCGTGCGCACTTGCCCGGGGTCGCCCGGGGCGGGGTCGTCGGCGAGCCCCAGCACCTGCCATCCCGTCGGCATCCCCATGACGCCCCCTCCACGTGGCCGCGCCTATGGAGGGGTGTACGCGTTCGCGGCCACGCCGGGTTCAACGCCGGTGCGAGCAGGTATGGGGCCTCAGGACGGCAGCGAGCGCAGGCTGACGCCCCCGATGATGTCGGTCAGGCCGTAGAGGCGGGCGCCCACATCGAGGAAGGCGTCGTGGACGTGGTGCACGCGCTCCAGCAGCCCACCTGTGGGCGTGCTCGCGGCGGCGATCGGCGCGAGGGCGGTGATGAGGGCGGCGGTGGCGAGCAGGTGAGCTCGGCGGCGCATGTTCGGACCTCCTGAGTAGCGTACGGTGACGACGTCGCCCAGGAGATCACGTTCCGTCGCGACCCCGGCGGGTACGCCACAGCGCCAAGGCCCGTTCTTTACGCACGGACACGCGCCCGCCGCTGTGCCACCTTGGCGGACGAGGCCGTCCAGGTGTTGCACGAGGCGGAGTCGCCGGTGCCGAAGCCCTGCTTGAGCCAGTGGCGCGTGGAGGACGCCTTGCCCCGGAAGCGATCGCCCGCACACCGCCCGGCCTCCCCTGCCGGGAGACCCGCGTCAGGTCAGGGCGGCCTCCAGGAGCAGCGTGCCGGCTCCTTGCAGGGCCGCGTCCCGGCCCGCCCTGGCCGGCGCTATCTCCAGGTCCCTCGTCGCCAGCGGGAGGCAGCGCTCCCACACGGCCGCCCTGATCGAGGTGAGCAGGGGTTCGGCGGCCGAGAGGCTGCCGCCCACCGCCACCACGTCCGGGTTGAAGAAGTTCACCAGGACCGTCAGGACCTCACCCATGCGGCGGCCCGCGTTGCGCACCAGGCTGGTGGCCTCCGGGACGGCGTCGTTGACCAGGGTGACGATGTCGGCGGGGCGGGTCACCTCGATGCCGGCCTCCGCCAGGGCGGACATGAGGGCGGCGCCGCTGGCGTACGCCTCCAGGCAGTCGGGGTGGCCGCAGGCGCACAGGATCGAGGAGTCCGAGCGCACCCGTACGTGGCTGATGTCCCCGGCCGCGCCCCTGCCCCTGTGCAGGTGGCCGTTGACGATGACGCCGCAGCCGATGCCGGTGCCGGCCTTGACGACCATCAGGTTCTCGCTGCCGGGCCACCATCTGGCCTCGCCGGCGGCCATCAGGTTGGCGTCGTTCTCCACGAGGACGGGCAGGTCGTAGCGGGTGGCCAGGTGTTCGGCGACCGGGAACTCGTTCCAGCCGGGCATGCGGGACGGGGTGACGACCCGCAGGGTGGCGGGGTCCACGGGGCCGGGGATGCCGGTGCCCACCCCGCGCAGCGGGACGTCGGCCGGGACGTGCTCGGCCAGCAGGGCGTCGAACGCGTCGGCGATGCGGTCGAGGGTGCGGCGGGGGCCCTCGGCGATCTCGCAGCGGCGTTCCTCGATGACGATGGGGACGCCGCTGAGGTCGAGCAGGCCGAGGCGTACGTGATGCGCCCCCAGGTCGGCCACGGCCAGCACGCCCGCGCCGGGGGACAGGCGCAGGCGGCGGGGGCGGCGGCCGCCCCGCGAGGTGCCCGCGCCCTCCTCGGCCAGGAGGCCCGCGTCGATGAGCTCCTCGACGCGGAGCGAGACGCTGGAGGCCGCCAGACCCGATAAGCGGGCCAGGTCGGCGCGGGACTCGGCCCTGCCGGTGGCGACGAGTCGCAGCAGGTCGCCCTGTGCCCCCTGCACGGGCAGCCGCTGGTTCATGTGAGATAACTACCATGTCCAGACTTCCGCCGACAACGTATTGACTTGCTACGAAATTTCCCACTACGGTCCCGCTTATCTTCGAAATCGAAGGAAGTGAGCTGTTCATGAAGAGATTCGTCGCCGTCGCCGCCGTCTCCCTGTTAGCCCTGGCGGCCTGCGGGGAGTCGAGCAGCCCAGCCGTACCGGGAGAGCCGAAGCAGCAGAGTGACGTGCTCGCCAAGGCACCCGTCGCGGCGGCCGCCGACATCCTGCCGGGCTCGACCATGGAGAAGATCAAGCAGCGTGGCGAGCTCCTCGTGGGCGGCTCGCTGGACGCGCCCCTGCTCTCCCAGCAGAACCCCGTCACCGGCGAGGTCGAGGGGTTCGACGCGGAGATGGGCAAGGCGCTGGCCAAGTACATCCTGGGCGAGCCCAAGGTCAAGATCGTCAACTCGGCGTCGGAGACCCGGGAGGCGCTGCTGGCCAACGGCACCGTGGACGTCGTCTTCCAGACGTACACGATCACCGAGGAACGCGCGAAGCAGGTCGCGTTCGCGGGCCCGTACTACACCTCGGGCCTGACGATCGCGGTGAAGAAGGGCACGACCGGCATCGCCAAGCCGGAGGACCTCAACGGCAAGAAGGTCCTGGCGGGCGCGAACACCCCGGCCATCCCGGCGATCAAGAAGCTGGCGCCGCAGGCGGAGATCATCACGTTCGGCAGCGACCCCGAGTGCGTCCAGGCGCTCAAGCAGGACCGGGGCGTGGCGTACGTGCAGGACGAGACGATCCTCATCGCCGACGCGAAGAAGGACCCGTCGATCGAGATCGTGACGAAGCCGTTCACCGTGGACCCGTACGGGATCGGCCTCAAGCACGGCGACGACCAGTTCAAGAAGTTCGTCAACGACTGGCTGAAGAAGACCCAGGACACCGGCGTCTGGCAGGAGATCTGGAAGAAGTCCATCGGCACCGTGGTCACCGGTGAGGCTCCACAGCCGCCGCAGATCGGCTCCGTGCCGGGATCCTGATGTCCGTCCTCCTCGAACACCTGCCGGAGCTGTGGCAGGGACTGATCGTGACGTTCCAGCTCACCGCCGCGTCGTTCGCCGGCGCGGCGGTGCTGGGCGTGCTGGTCTGCGCCCTGCGCGTGAGCCCGGTCGGGGTGCTGCGCGCGATCGGCACGGCGTACGTGGAGACGTTCCAGAACCTCCCGCTGCTCGTGCTGCTGGTCCTGGCCTTCTTCGGCCTGCCGGAGATCGGGATCAAGGCCGAGCCGCTGGTGACGGCGTTCGTGGTCATCGCCGTGTACGAGGCCGCCTACATCGGCGAGGCCCTGCGCTCGGGCGTGAACTCGGTGTCGAAGGGGCAGGGCGAGGCGGCCAGGGCGATCGGGCTGACGTTCGGCCAGTCACTGCGGCACGTCATCCTGCCCCAGGCGCTGCGCACGGTCGTGCAGCCGCTCGGCAACATCTTCATCGCGACCACCATGAACACCGCCCTGGCGGCGGCCGTCGGCGTGGTCGACCTGACGGCGGCCGCGCACCGCGTGAACCTGGTCGAGGCCCAGCCCATCCCGATCTTCGTGGGCGCGGGCGTGGCCTACGCGCTGATCGCCGCCGCCGCCGGGTTCGTGACCGGCCGGCTCGAACGCAGGCTGGTGATCCTGCGATGAGCGTGCTCTTCGACGAGCCGGGGCCGAAGGCGCGCGGGCGCATCCGGATGGCCACCGTGCTCGGCACGCTGGCCGCCGTGGTGCTCGTCGTGCTGGCCGTGCGGCAGTTCGCGGCGAACGGGCAGCTCGACGCGGCTCGTTGGCAGCCGTACGGGACCTGGCCGATGTGGCGCTACCTGCTGGACGGGTTGTGGTCCACGTTCCTGGCGGCGGTCGTCTCGGCGGCGCTGTCCATGGCGCTGGGCGTGGCCCTGGCGCTGGGGCGGCTGTCGCCGCGGGCGTGGGTGCGCCTGCCGTCGGCCGCGTACGTCGAGGTGGTCCGGGTCGTCCCGGCGCTGCTGCTGGTGTACGTGGTGCTGTTCGCGCTGCCGCGCTACGGGCTCGACCTGCCGCTGTTCTGGAAGCTGGTGGTGCCGCTGACGGTCTCGAACGCGGCCGCGTACGCCGAGATCTTCCGCGCCGGCATCGGCTCGATCGAGCGCGGCCAGACGGAGGCGGGCCTGGCCGTCGGCCTGACGCGGTTCCAGGCGATGCGCCTGATCGTGCTGCCGCAGGCGGCCCGCCGCGTGCTGCCGTCGATCGTCAGCCAGTCGGTGGGCCTGCTCAAGGACACCTCGCTCGGTTTCGTCGTCAGCTACGGCGAGCTGCTCTACAGCGGCAAGGTCCTGGCCGCCTACAACGGCCTGCTCATCCAGACGTATCTGGTCGTCGCGCTGATATACCTGGTGGTCAACGCGTCGCTGTCCAAGCTGGCCCGCACGCTGGAGGCCCGCCAGCCCGTCACGCTCAGAAGGAGAACCGCAGGTGCCTGACCTAGCCGTGCTCGCCGAGGTGGTCCGCTCGGGATTCGTGGAGAGCGTCCACTACGGCAGCGCCGTCGGCCTGGATCCGTCGGGACGCGCCGAGGTGGCGCTCGGCCGGGTGGAGGCGCCGGTGCTGCCGCGCTCGTCGGCCAAGCCGTTCCAGGCGCTGGCCTGCCTGAAGGCGGGCGCGGCGCTGGCGGGCCCGCGGCTGGCGATCGCGGCCGGCAGCCACACCGGCGAGGACTTCCACGTGAGCCTGGTTCGCGAGCTGCTCGCGGACTACGGCCTCGACACCGGCGCGCTGGCCTGCCCGCCGTCGTGGCCGGAGGACCGGGCCACCATGGAGGAGCTCATCAGGCGGGGCCAGGACGTCTCCCGCGAGCGTATGAACTGCTCCGGCAAGCACGCCGCCATGCTGGCCGCCAGCGTGGCCAACGACTGGGACGTGCCCGGCTACCTCTCGCCCGACCACCCCCTGCAGCTCGGCGTGCGGTCGGTCACCGAGGAGCTGGCCGGGGAGAAGGCCGCGCACGTGGCGGTGGACGGCTGCGGGGCGCCGCTGTTCGGCCTGTCGCTCACCGGGCTGGCGCGGGCCGTGCAGGCGCTGGTGCTGGCCGCGCCGGGCAGCGCGCCGCGCCAGGTCGCCGACGCGATGCGCGAGCACCCCGAGTACGTCGGCGGCACCGGCCACCAGAACACCGAGCTGATGCGGGCCCTGCCCGGCGCCGTGGTCAAGGGCGGCGCGGAGGGCGTGCTGGTGGCGGCGCTGGAGTCGGGTCACACGGTCGCCGTCAAGGTCATCGACGGCAGCCCGCGCGCCACCACGGCCGTCGCGCTGTCCGTGCTGCGCCTGATGGGGTGCGACGTGAGCGGGGCGGCGGCGTACGAGCAGGTGGACGTGCTGGGCGGCGGCGTCCCGGTGGGACGGATCGTCACCCGTCTCTGACGCCCTTCGGGCCCGGTTTCTAGCCCTTGGCCGACGAGGGGCCGCACCCCTCCGTGAGCCCCTTCGTCGGGTCGTCCTCGCCGGGCTGCTTCTCCTGCTTCTTCGCGGTCCTCCGCGGTGAGGGAGAGACCGACGGCGAGGACGAGGGGCTGGCTGAGGCGGCGACGGGCGCCTTGGGACGGGCCGAGTCTCGCACCGCCTTCTCCGCGATGTCCCGGATCTTGTCCCAGTCGGGATAGCCGGTGTTGATCACCGGCGGTACGAACTGCACGCTCGACACCTCGGCGTTCTTGACCTTGAGCGCCAGCGGCACGAGGTGCTTGAGCATCGGCCGCGGGATGTCGGTCCTGATCAGCTCCTTGGTGGCCAGCGCGATCTGGTTGAACCTGGTCAGCACCGTCGCCGGGTCCGCCTGGGTGAGGATGGCGCCGAGCACGCACCGCTGGCGGCGCATGCGGGTGTAGTCGTCGCTGTAGGTGCGCGAGCGGGCGTACCACATGGCGTCGGCGCCCTTGAGCTTGCGCGTGCCGGCCTTGACCAGGCCCTCGTTGTACTTGCCGAACACGACGTCCTGCTCGACGGTGATCGTGACGCCGCCGATGGCGTCGATGAGGCGGGCGAAGCCCCACATGTTGACCAGGGCGTACCAGTCGACCTTGAGGCCGAGCGTGTAGCCGATCGTGTCCATCAGCACCTTGGGGCCCTGGTGCTGCTTGCCGCCGAAGATCTCCGGGTGCGCGTCGGCGTACTCCCAGACGCTGTTGAGCAGGTCGCTGCTGCCGCCGTTGGCGTCCTTGGGCAGGTCGAAGCCGTTGGGGAAGTGCCGTGCCATCGGCGTGCCGGGGCGGAAGCGGACGTCCTCCAGGTTGCGCGGCAGGCTGAACAGCACGGTGTTGCCGGTCTTCACGTCGACGCTGGCCAGGTTCATGCTGTCGGTACGCACGCCGATCCGGTTGTCGTCGGCGTCGCCGCCCAGCAGCAGGATGTTGACCCGCTCCCGCCCCGCCCAGGGGTCCTCGGGCTTGGGCTCGGGCGCCGGGCTCTCCCCCTCGTTCTCGGGCGTCTGGAAGATGTCGTTGAGGGCCTGCCGCGACGCGGAGGCGGTCTGCGCGGCCCACCCGAACGGCACCACCACCACGACGGCGAGCAGCCCCGCCATGGTGCCGGTGAGGATCTGCCCCGACTGCGGCAGCCGGCCGGGCCGCAGCACGACGAACGAGTGCACGATCAGCCCGAACCAGAGCAACCCCAGCACGATGGTGCCGACCATGATGGAGGTGAGCCAGGAGTCCTGGGTCGCCGAGCCGGCCAGGGCGCCGATGTCGTTCATCAGGACGAACGCGAGCAGGCCCAGCAGCGCGGCGGCGTAGCAGGAGATGAGGACGAGGCCGGTCCTGCGCCAGCCGGCGCGCAGATGAGCGGCCCCAGGCACGAGTGCCGCCAGCACCAGCCACCCGAGGACCGCTCCGGCGCCCATCGGTTCCTTACCCTGCCGCACGCCTTCCCCGTTTCCCCGCGAATTCCACCATAGGCGCAAACTCCGCAACCTGCGGTGAACCGCACGGGTGCGGTCGCCTCAGGCCGCCATAGAGGCGGCAGCCTACGCATCAGATACGAAATATGTCTTTATCAGAGGGTGAACATCAGTAACCGAATAAGATTCGGGGCATGGCCTTCTCTGAGATCGAGTACGGGGTGACCGATCGCATCGCCACCGTCACATTGAAGCGTCCGGAACGGCTCAACGCGTTCACCTTTACGATGCGTGGAGAGTTGATCGAGGCGTTCGACCTGGCCGACGCCGACGACGACGTACGCGCGGTGGTGGTCACCGGGGCCGGCCGCGCGTTCTGCGCCGGGGCCGACCTGGGCGGCGGCGGGGGCACGTTCGGGCACCGGGGCGGGCACCGGGGCGGGCACCCGGGCGGCGAGGGCGAGACCGTGGACGGCGCTCCGCGCGACGGCGGCGGCACGGTCGCGCTCAGGATCGCCCGCTCGCTGAAGCCCGTCATCGGCGCGATCAACGGCCCGGCCGTGGGCGTCGGGGTGACGATGACCCTGCCCATGGACGTCCGGCTGGCCTCCGAGACGGCCAAGTTCGGGTTCGTGTTCGCCCGGCGCGGCATCGTCGCCGAGGCCGCCTCCAGCTGGTTCCTGCCCAGGATCGTGGGCATCGCCCAGGCCATGGAGTGGGCCACGACCGGCCGCGTCTTCCCCGCCTCCGAGGCGCTCGAAGGGCGGCTGGTCTCGCGCGTCCACCCGGCGGAGGAGCTGCTGCCGGCCGCGTACGCGCTGGCCCGCGAGATCGCCGACAACACCTCGGCCGTCTCCGTGGCCGCCATCCGCCGGCTGATGTGGTCGGGCCTGTCGGCGTCCTCGCCCTGGGAGGCGCACGCGGCCGACTCCCGGCTCATGGCCGAGCTGGGCGGGGCGCCCGACTCCATCGAGGGCGTGACGGCGTTCCTGGAGAAGCGGCCGGCCGACTTCCCGATGAAGGTCGGCAAGGACCTGCCGCCCGGTGTGCCGTCGTGGCCGGACGATCCCTATGGTGTCTGACATGTACGAGATCACCGTGCTGCCGATGCCCGACGACTTCGAGGGCGAGGTCGTGGCCACGCTGGTGTCCAGGAGAGCCGCGGCCCCTTCCCGCAGGGCGGTCCTCTACCTGCACGGATTCACCGACTACTTCTTCCAGGACCACCTGGCCGAGCACTACGTCCAGCGCGGCATCGACTTCTACGCCCTCGACCTGCGCAAATACGGCCGCTCGCTGCTCCCGCACCAGACCAGGGGCCTGATCAGGAGCGTCACCGACTACTTCCCCGAGATCGACGAGGCCGTCCGCCTCATCCGCGCCGGCCACGACGAGCTGACGATCAACGCCCACTCGACCGGCGGGCTGATCGCGCCCCTGTGGGCCGACCGGGTCCGGGGGCGGGGCCTGGTGCAGGGGCTCGTGCTCAACAGCCCGTTCTTCGACCTCAACGTGTCCACGCCGCTGCGGCTGGCCACCGACCTGCTCAGGACGCCGCTGTCGTACACGCGCCGGGTGCTCCCGCTCGGCGTCAGCACCGTCTACGGGCAGACGCTGCACCGCAGCGAGCAGGGCGAGTGGGACTACGACCTCGAGCTCAAGCCGCTGGGCGGCTTCTCGGTGCACGCCATGTGGCTGGCCGCCATCCGGCGGGCGCAGCGGCGGCTGCACGCGGGCCTGTCGGTGGACGTGCCGGTCCTCGTCCTCGCCTCCGCCAGCGGGCTGCAGGTGAGCGACTTCGTGCCGGAGGCGCGCTCGGCCGACGTCGTGCTCGACCCCCGCCAGATCGCCCGCTGGTCCACCGCGCTCGGGCCCCACGTGACCTGCGTACGCATCCCGGACGGCCTGCACGACCTGGTGCTGTCGGCCGAGCCCGCGCGCAAGCAGGTGTTCGCCGAGATCGACCGCTGGATGAGCGCCTATGTCTACCAGGGGAACGAGAACAACCCGTAGTAGGCCGCCGCCACCAGCAGCAGCCCGTTGCCGCCGAGCACGCCCGCGACCGCCACGTGCTGCCACCGGCTCGGCTGCATGCCCTCGCGCAGCGCCGACACGAACGCCGCCACCGCCGTGACCTCCTGGATCAGCATCAGCACCGCCAGCACGCGCACGACCAGCCAGCCGGCCAGCACGGCGGGCCAGGCCCCGGCCTGGTTGACCGAGAACAGCACCAGCACCGTGATGAACGCCACCACCGAGGCCAGCAGGCCCAGGCCGGTCCACGCCATCCGGCTCAGCCGGCGCCTGATCGGCCGCCACAGCCTGGCGTTGGTCTCGACGGGGGTCTGCTTGCGGTGGCGCAGGCGTACGACCATGGCCGCGACCGGGCCGGCCACGTAGCCGACGGCGGCCAGGCAGATCGTCAGCCCGAGCATGGTGCCGCCGGCGTACCAGGGGGCGGCGGGCACGTCGCTGGCCTCGAACCGCTGGACGGGAGTGGCGCCCGCCATGTGCACCGCGGGCCGGGCCGTGTCCGGCAGTCCCTTGATCCAGTTGGCCAGGGTCTCCAGGTAGCCCTTGGTGAAGGGACCGCCGTGGACCCGCATGGCGTGGTCGCCGTCGGCCATGAAGCGGATCGTGTAGTTGTCGTTGCCCGCCTTGCCGAGCGCCGTGATGAGCGCCTTGGTCGACTCGACGAAGGGGATCGAGGGGTCGGTGGTGCCGTAGAACGCCAGGACCGGCTGCTTGACCTGGCTTAAGGCGGGCATCGCGTCGTAGCGCAGGAAGTGGAAGCCGACCCCGCCCATCGCCCTGGTCAGCAGGTCACGGGCACCGATCGGGGCCCGCAGCCGCAGGAGCTGCTCGTTCAGCGCCCAGGCGACCTGGCGCAGCGGGGAGACGTTCGGGGACGACACCAGCACCATGAAGCCCACGGCCGAGCTCTTGGCCGCCGCGATCGGCACCACCCAGCCGCCCTCGGACACGCCCCACAGGCCGACGCGCGTGGGGTCGACCTCCGGACGCGTACGCAGGTATTCCACCATCCGCAGCGCGTCGTCGGCGAGCAGCCCGAAGTCCCGCTCGCGGAAGTTGTAGCCGATCGTGCGCTTGTCGAACGCGATCGTCACCACGCCCGCCTTGGCCAGGAACTCCGCCTGCGGCGTGAACTCCGTACGGGAGCCGTTGCCCGACCCCGACACGAACACCATCGCCGGATGCCGCCCGGGAGTGAGGGGCGCCCGGAGCGTGCCTTCCAGGCGCTGGCCCTCTCCCTGGAGGGAGATCTCCTCGCGGCGGATCGGATCGACGGCCACCACCGGCTTCAGCTCGCCCGCCGGCTGCGCCGGGATGGCCTGGAAGGCTGGATCGGCCTTGAGCGGCGGCGGGTCGAACGCGGGTGGCAGGACGTAACCGACCGACGCGAGAGCCACCAGCACCAGACCGGCGGCCACGCTCAAGGTGCCACGGCCAGTGCGCATTGGCCTCCCCATGTGCGTTGGTTTGCCCGCTGATCTTCCAGCGTACTCCCGGCGCGTGGGACAGGAGAGACCGTATTTGTCGGTGAGAGCTGTTAGCTTGCTGCGACATGCGGATCCTGCACACCTCCGACTGGCATCTGGGGCGCTCCTTCCATCGCGAGAGCCTGCTCGCGGCGCAGGCGGCGTTCGTCGACCACCTGGTGGAGACGGTGCGGGCCGAGCGGGTCGACGTGGTGGCGGTGGCCGGCGACGTCTACGACCGGGCGCTGCCCCCGGTGGACGCGGTGGCCCTGCTCGACGAGGCGCTCGGGCGGCTGCGCGGGGCCGGGGCTCGGGTGGTGCTGATCAGCGGCAACCACGACTCGGCGCTGCGGCTGCGGTTCGGCTCGGCGCTGTTCGAGGCCGCCGGGGTGCACGTGCGCACCACGCCGGACCAGTCCTGGGAGCCGGTGCTGGTCGACGACGTGGCCTTCTACGGCATCCCCTACCTGGAGCCGGAGCTGGTGCGGGCGGCCTGGGAGCTGCCCGACCGCGGCCACACCGCCGCGATCACGCACGCGATGACGCGCATCAGGGCCGACGCGGCCCGCCACCGCGCCTCCGTGGTGCTGTCCCACTGCTTCGTGACGGGCGGGCAGGCCAGCGACAGCGAGCGCGACATCAGCGTGGGCGGGGTGGCCCACGTGCCGCTGACGGCCTTCGACGGGGTCGACTACGTCGCGCTCGGGCACCTGCACGGCCGGCAGCGCATGTCGGAGACCGTGCGCTACTCGGGCTCGCCGCTGGCCTACTCCTTCTCCGAGGTGGGCCACGTCAAGGGCTCGTGGCTGGTCACGCTGGGGGAGGAGGCCGACTTCGTGCCCGCCCCCGTGCCCCGCCCGGTCGGCCGGCTGCGCGGAGACCTCGACGACCTCCTGGCCGACCCCGCATACACCCGCTACGAGGACCACTGGCTCCAGGTGATCCTGACCGACGCCGTCCGCCCCAAGTCCGCCATGGACCGGCTGCGCGCCCGCTTCCCCCACACCCTCGCCCTCTCCTTCGACCCGGTCGGCGCCGCCCCCGCCGCCCAGCCGGTGGCCGTCAGCGGGCGGCCGGAGGCGGAGGTCGCCCTCGATTTCGTCCGGGAGGTGCGCGGCGAGCCTGCCGCACCTGAGGAGGAAGACCTGCTAAGACAGGCCATCGAGGCATCGAGGGTGAAGGAGACGATGGCGTAGATGCGGCCGCACCGGCTTTCGCTGACGGCGTTCGGGTCGTTCCCGGGCACCGAGACGGTCGACTTCGACGCCCTGGCCGAGGCGGGCCTCTTCCTCGTCCACGGCCCCACCGGGGCCGGCAAGACCACGATCCTCGACGCGCTGTGCTTCGCGCTCTACGGCCAGGTGCCCGGGCAGCGCAACAGCGCCCGCAGCCTGCGCTGCGACCACGCCCCGCCCTCGGCCGGGCCGTCGGTCACGCTTGAGGTGACGATCCGCGGCCGTTTACTGCGCATCCAGCGTTCCCCGGCCTGGCAGCGGCCGAAGCTGCGGGGGTCGGGGTTCACGGAGGAGAAGTCCAAGGTCGTCCTGTCGGAATGGCGGGGCGCTGACTGGCACGGGCTGACCACCCGCCTCGACGAGGCCGGCGACCTGGTGGGCGGGCTGCTCGGCATGAACGCCGCCCAGTTCTGCCAGGTGGCGATGCTGCCGCAGGGAGACTTCGCCAAGTTCCTGCGCGCCGACGGGGACGAGCGGTCGAAACTGCTGGAGCGGCTGTTCACGGTCAAGATCTTCACCCAGGCCGAGTCGTGGCTGGCCGAGCACCGCAAGCTGGCCTGGCGGGAGGCGCAGGAGCTGCGGCAGCAGGTGGACTTCGCCATCAAGCGGGTGGAGGAGGTCGCGGGCACCGACCTGCCCACCGCCCTGCCCACCGCCCTGGCCCGTCCCACGGAGACCCCTTCCGGCCCGCCCCCACCTGAGACACCGTCGGCCCTCTTCGACTGGCCTGCCTCAGCGGGCAGCGGTCCCGGCCCGCGCGACGGCACCTCCGCCACATCGCATGCCGCGTCCGCCGGCCGGCAGACCGCCATGACCTCGGATGGCGGCGGCGCGCGGGCCGGTGGGCCTGCCACCGGGCTGACAGCCGATGAAGGCGACGGAGACCCCGGCGACGTGCCGACGCCCGACTCCGATCCGTTGCGGTGGGCGGGAGCGCTGCTCGACGCCGCGCGGGCCGTCGTGGCGCGGATGGACGAGGAGCACGCCGCGGCCGGTCAGGCGGTGCGCGGGGCGCGCATGCGCTTCGAGGCCGCCGCCGCCCTGGCCGAGCGTCAGCGCCGCCACGCCGAGGCGCTCACCCTGCGCCGGACCCTCGACGAGCGCTCCGACGAGCGCGCCGACCTGCAGGCCATCCTCGACGACGCGGCCAGGGCGGACCGCGTGGTCCCGCTCATCACGGCGGCCCGGCAGCGCGCGGAGGCCGCCACGAAGGCCCGCACCATGGCCGCCGACGCCCTCGCCCGAGCCCGCCCCCTGCTGACCGCCACCCGCACGACCCCGCAACGCCATGCGGACACCCCCGCCACCGGCCCGGCCACGAGCCCCGGCTCACCTGCCGCGGGCCCCGGTCGGCCCACCGCGGGCCCCGGTTCGCCCACTGCGGGCACCGGCTCGCCGGCCACGGGCATCGGTTCGCCGGCCACGGGCATCGGTTCGCCGGTGGGGAAGGAGCCGTCCGTCGCGGAGCTCGCGGCGTTGGAGCGGCAGCGGCAGGACGAGATCGCGCGCCTGTCGGAGCTGCTCACCGAGGAGGCCCGGCTGTCCGTCGTACGCCGTGACCTGCTCCGCGTCGAGGCCGAGCTGGCCGAGCTGGTCGGTGCCGACGAGGCCGTGGCCGCGCGGCTGGCCCAGCTGCCCGAGCTCATCGAGCGGGCCGAGGCCAGGCTCGCCGAGGCGCGGCTGGACGCCGCCAGGATCCCGGCCGCCCGCACCGTACGCGACGCCGCCGCCCACCTGATCGAGATCGACGAGGAGCTGGCCCGGCTGGCGGTGGAGCTCGACGCGCTGGCACAGCGCGAGGCCGAGGTGGCCGCCGCCGAGGCCGAGCTGCCCGAACGCATCGCCGACGCCGGAGCCGCCCTGGCCGAGGTGCGCGCGCAGGCGGCGGCCATCCCCGCGGCGGCCGCCGGTCTCGACGCCGCCAGGGCCGCCCTCGACGCCGCCCACCGCCGCGACGCCCTGGCCGCCGAGCTGGAGGTGGCCGTCGCCACCCACCAGGTGCTCGTCGACCAGGCACAGAGCCTGCGGGAGCGCTGGCTCGACCTGCGGCAGGCCCGCATCGACGGCATGGCGGCGGAGCTGGCCCGCGACCTGTCCGACGGGCAGCCGTGCGCGGTCTGCGGCTCCGAGCACCACCCCCACCCGGCCTCCCCGGCGCCGAGCGCCCCTTCCCCCGACGACGAGCACGAGGCCGAGACCGCCCACGAAGCCGCCCTCGCCGAGCGCGAGGCCGCCGAGCGGGGCCTCGCCTCGCTGGAGTCCCGGCACGCCGCCGCCGTCGAGACCGCCGGTGACCTCGACGTGGACACGGCCGGGGCGAGGGTGGAGCAGGCCGAGGAGGAGGTGGCCCGCCTCCGGGCGGTGGCCGACCGCGAGCCCGCCCTCACGGCCGCGCTCGAACGCGTGGAGACCGAGCGGGAGCAGGTCCGCGACCAGGCCAAGGAGCTCGCCGAGACCCTGGCCGCCCACCGCGCCCACCACCGCCACCTGCGGTCGGAGCGCGCCCGCGGCCACGCCCAGCTCGCCCAGGCGGGTGCGGCCGGGGACGCCCGGTTCGCCGCCGAGGGCGCGAGCGGCGCCGAGGTGGACGGGGCCGCGGTGCTGGCGGCGGCGGAGCGGGAGCTGCGGAGGCTGGAGGGGTCGGCGGGCCAGGAGCCGGCGCTGGCCCAGGCGGCGGCCGGGCTCAGTCGGGAGCGGCAGGAGCTGGAGGAGCGCGGTCGCCGGGTGGCCGCGCGGCTGGCGGCGTGCCGCACCCGGCACGAGGAGCTGAGCGGGGACGCCGGGCGGCTCACCGCGCGGCTCGACGCGGCGCGCGGCGGCGACGACACGCTGACCGCCCGTCTGTCCAGGCTCAACGACGAGGCCGAGCTGCTGCGCGAGGCGCTGGAGGCCACGCAGGCGGCGGTGGCGGCCCGGGACGAGCTGGCCAGGGCCAGGGCAGTGGCCGAGGAGGCGGCGGCCGAGGTGGGGTTCGGGGACGTGCGGGAGGCGGAGGCCGCCTACCGGAGCGTGGCCGAGCGGGAGGGCAAGGCGGAGCTGCTGCGCAGGCTGGACGACGAGCATGCCGCCGTCAGCGGCGTGCTGGCCGATCCCGAGCTGGTGGCCGCCGCCGCGGAGCCCGCGCCGGACCTGGCGGCGGTCCAGGCCGAGCGCGACGTGCTGGAGGAGACGTACACGCGGTTGTCGAGCGCCCGCGACCGGGCGGCGGCCAGGGCGCGGCGGCTGGAGGAGCTGCACGCCGAGCTGTCGGCCCACATCGAGCGCTGGCGGCCGGCGGCCGACCGGCACCGGCTGGCCGAGCGGATGGCGGCGCTGGCCAGCGGCACCTCCGGCGACAACCAGTGGAGCATGAGCCTGTCGTCGTTCGTGCTGGGCGAGCGGCTGCGGCAGGTGGTGGACGCCGCGAACGAGCGGCTCGACCACATGTCGGCCGGCCGCTACCTGCTGCGGCACGACCTGCGGAAGACGGCGGGCTCCCGGGGGCGCGCGGGCGGCGGGCTGGGGCTGCGTGTGGCCGACGGCTGGACCGGCGTCGACCGCGACCCGGCGACCCTGTCCGGGGGCGAGAGCTTCGTCACCTCCCTGGCCCTGGCGCTCGGGCTGGCCGACGTGGTCACGGCCGAGGCGGGCGGCGCGGAGCTGGGCACGCTGTTCGTGGACGAGGGGTTCGGCACGCTCGACGAGGACACGCTCGACAGCGTGCTGGACATCCTCGACGGGCTGCGGGACGGCGGGCGCGCCGTGGGCATCGTCAGCCACGTGGCCGAGCTGCGGTCGAGGATCACGGCGCAGCTCAGGGTCACCAAGACCCGTACGGGATCGACGGTGAGCGCGGTGGGAGTCGGCTGAGCGGCTTGGCGCTACCCTGGACCGCGCCGAGATCTACGAAGGAGCTGGCCGAAATGCGCGTCGTCGTCACCGGAGCCCATGGCAAGGTCGGCAGGGCGGCCGTCAACGCCCTGGTCGAGGCGGGTCACGAGGTGACCGCCACGGACCTCACACGTCCGGTCTGGGAGCGGCACGACCCGGGCACCCCCCGCTACGTGCAGGCCGACCTGACCGACGCGGGAGAGGCGTTCGCCGTGACGCGCGGGGCCGAGGCGGTGGTGCACGCCGCGGCCATCCCCGACCCCACCGCCCACCCGCCGCAGGTGGTGTTCCAGAACAACCTGATGGCCACGTTCAACATGATCGAGGCCGCGGTGCGGTTCGGCGTCCCGCGGTTCGTGAACATCTCCAGCGAGACCGTGCCCGGGTTCTTCTTCCCGGAGCGGCCGTTCCTGCCCGACTACGCGCCGGTGGACGAGGAGCACCCGATCCGGCCGCAGGACCCGTACGCGCTGGCCAAGCACTTCGGCGAGCAGCTCATGGACGCCGCGGTGCGCCGCTCCGACATCAGGTGCATCTCGCTGCGGCCGAGCTGGGTGCAGCACGAGGGCAACTACGAGCGCAATCTAGGCCCGCAGATCCGCGACGCCGCCCAGATCGGGGCGGGGCTGTGGAGCTACATCGACGTGTACGACCTGGCGGACGCGATCGTGCTGGCCGCCGAGTCCGACCTGCCCGGCCACGAGGTGTTCTACATCGCCTCGCCGGACAACGCGGGCGGGCACGACTTCGCCGAGGCGCTGCGCCGATACCACGGCGACCGGATCGAGCTGCGGCCGCTGGCCCGCCCCGACGCCTCGGGCATCTCCTGCGCCAAGGCCCACCGCCTGCTGGGCTGGGCTCCGAAGCGGTCGTGGCGCGACTACCTCGACGAGGACGGCCACGCCCGCCAGAGGTGAGCGTCAGGGGCAGGGGTGGTAGCGCAGCCAGACCAGGCCGTCGGGCAGGCTCTGCGCGGCGACCAGGGTGAGCGGCGCGGCGGCGGGGTGATCGCCCCACCAGCGGCGGGTGGCACCGTCGCCGGCCAGGCACGGGTGGACGAGCAGGCTGACCTCGTCCACCAGCCCGTCCGCCATGAGAGCGCCGATGAGCCCGCCGCCGCTGTCCACCCGTACGACGCCGATCCGGTCCTCGCGGCCGAGCGTGCGCAGTGCCCCGCCCAGATCGACGCGTTCGGCGCCCGTGACGAGCTCCCGCACCTCCCGGCCGGGCGGGCGCGGGGGAGTGTCGCGGCAGTGCAGGGCCACGACGCCGGACCAGTGGCCGGCCGCACGCAGCGCGTCCCAAGCGCTGACCCGGCCGCGGCCGTCCACGACGGCCAGCAGCGGTCCGTCCGCGGCCGGTCCGGGCCGCTCGGCCGTGGCCAGGGCCGGCTCCTGGGCGAGGATGGTGTCGGCCCCGGCCAGGGTGAGGTCTTCCTCCCAGGTCCGGGCGAGCTGGTAGAAGCCGGCGACATCCGGCTGGAATCCCGTGGTCGCTCCGTCCAGGGAAACAGCGACGTGCGCTACCACGTAGGGGCGTTCCGTACCTGAAGGCATGGCCTCACGCTACTCAACGCGGCCGATCAGTCGAGGGAGCCGATCAGGTCGGGCAGTGCGGCGGGGTGGTGGAAGAGCGTCGCGCCCAGGCCCGTCAGGCGGGAGGCGGGGGTGAGGCCGCCGGCGAAGGCCAGGCAGCGCATGCCCGCGCTCACCGCCGCCGCCACCCCGAACGGGCTGTCCTCCACCACCACGCAACGCTCCGGCTCGGCCCCCATCGTGGCCGCGGCGTGCAGGAACAGGTCGGGCGCGGGCTTGCCCCTGGCCACGTCCTCGGCGCTGAACACCCGCCCGGCGAACCGGTGAGCCAGCCCGGTCAGCTCCAGGCTGCGGCGGATCGTGGTGTGGCGGCCGTTGGAGGCCACGCAGGAGGGGATGTCGAGGGCGTCGAGCGCGTCCTCGATGCCCTCGATCGCGCACAGCTCGGCCTTGACGGCGGCCGCGAAGTCGAGATTGACCTGCTCGCGCCAGCCCGGCGGCGTCTGGCCGACCTGCTCCTCCCAGTATTCGGGAGTGCAGCCGACGAAGCGCTCGGCGTACTCGGCCTCGTCGATCGTCCAGCCCAGGCGGCGCAGCGCGGCTGTGCCCACGCGTACGGCGATGGGCTCGCTGTCCACGAGCACCCCGTCACAGTCGAAGATCACCAGTTCGACGGCCAAGTCATGTTCCCTCCAGGTATGTGAAACGTAACATTGCGCAGGTGGTAGCGTCTTCGTACCACTTCACAAGACGCTAGTCCGCATAGTGAGACCTGTATGACGACCTCCCCCCTGACCGCGGCGCCGAGCAGGACGAGGATCGCGGCCGCCAGCCTCATCGGCACCGCGATCGAATTCTATGATTTCTACATCTACGGCACCGCGGCGGCCCTGGTGCTCAACACCGCGTTCTTCCCCGGCATGGACCCGGTGGCGGGCAGCCTGGCGTCGTTCTCGACGTTCGCCGTGGCGTTCATCTCCCGGCCGCTCGGCTCGGCCGTGTTCGGGCACTGGGGCGACCGGGTCGGCCGCAAGTCCATGCTGGTCGTGTCGCTGCTGGTGATGGGGCTGTCCACGGTCGCGATCGGGCTGCTGCCCGGCTACGCGGCGATCGGCGTGCTCGCGCCGGTGCTGCTCGTGCTGCTGCGCTTCACGCAGGGCATCGGCCTCGGCGGCGAGTGGGGCGGCGCGGCGCTGCTGGCCACGGAGCACGCGCCGCCGGGCAAGCGCGGCCTGTACGCGATGTTCCCGCAGCTCGGCCCGTCGGCCGGGTTCATCGTGGCCAACGGACTGTTCCTCATCCTCGGCGAGGTGCTGAGCGACGAGCAGTTCCAGGGGTGGGGCTGGCGGCTGCCGTTCGTGGCGAGCCTGCTGCTGGTGATCGTCGGCCTGTACGTACGGCTGAAGATCTCCGAGACCCCCGTCTTCAAGGAGGCCATGGACCAGCACCGGATCGCCAAGGTGCCGTTCGCCGGGCTCATGCGGCACCAGTGGCGGCGCGTGCTGCTCGGCGCCGGCGCCATGACCATCGCCTACACCCTCTTCTACACCGCCACCACCTACTGCCTGGCCTACGGCACCACGACGCTGGAGATCCCGCGGACCACGATGCTCGGCCTGACCATGGTCGGGGTGCTGTTCATGGCGGCGGGCACGGTGGTCTCCGCCATGGTGTCCGACCGGCTGGGCCGCCGCCGCACGCTGATCGCCGGGACGGCCGTGGCCATCGCGTGGGGGCTGGTGATGTTCCCGCTGATGGAGACGCGCTCGGTCGCCCTGGTCGGGCTGGCGCTGACCGGGGCGCTCGCGCTGATGGGGTTGATCTTCGGGCCGATGGGGGCGTACCTGCCGGAGCTGTTCAGGACCGAGTACCGCTACAGCGGCGCGTCCGTCGCCTACAGCCTCGGCGGCGTGCTCGGCGGCGCGGTGCCGCCGCTGGTGGCCACGAGCATGCAGGCGAGCGGGCTCGGCGTAACGGCGGTCGGCGGGTACGTCTCCGCGATGGCCCTGCTGAGCCTGCTCTGCCTGCTCGCCCTGCCGGAGACGGGCGACCGGACGTTGTGACCACGTCCGGCCCTTCCGGCTGGACCTGCCGCGGAAATCTTCCTCGGCGGTTTCCCGGCAGATGTCACAAAACGCTGGCCCTGTCGTGTCCTTGTGGCGGAAAGCCCGAAAGGAGACAGGGCAATGAGGAAGCACATTCTGATCGTCGGTGGCGGATATGTCGGCATGTACGCCGCCAGGGGGCTGCGCAGGCTCATCCGTTCCGGTGAGGCGCGCGTCACTGTGGTGGATCCCCGCGGCTACATGACCTACCAGCCGTTCCTCGCCGAGGCGGTCGGCGGCTCGATCGAGCCGCGCCACGTGGCCGCCCCGCTCGGACAGGTGCTCAAGGGCGTGCGGGTGCTGACCGGGCGCGTCACGCGGGTGGACCACGGGGAGCGCACTGCCGAGTTCCAGCCGCCGCAGGGCCCGGCCAGGACGATCCCGTACGACATCGTCGTCATGGCGGCCGGCTCGATCACCCGCGCGCTGCCCATCCCGGGGCTGGCCGAGCACGCGGTCGGCTTCAAGACCATCGGCGAGGCCGTGCACCTGCGCAACCACGTGCTGGCCCAGCTCGCCGCGGCCACCTCCACCGACGACGAGCGGGTGCGGCGCAGGGCGCTGACGTTCGTGGTGGTCGGGGGCGGGTTCGCCGGCGTCGAGGCGCTGGCCGAGATGCAGGGGCTGGCCGACGAGGCCCTGCGCTACCAGGACGGGATCGAGCCCGGCGACCTGAGCTGGACCCTGGTCGAGGCCAACAACGGCATCCTGCCCGAGCTGCACGGGAACCTCGGCCGCTGGACCGTGGACGCGCTGCGCAAGCGCGCCGTGGACGTGCGGCTCGGCGCCCGGCTGACCTCGGCGGCCGGCGGGGTGGCGGTGCTCTCGGACGGGACCGAGCTCGACGCCGGCACCCTGGTGTGGGCGGCGGGCGGGCGGCCGAGCCCGCTCGCGGCGGCCAGCGGGCTGCCGGTGGACCGCATCGGGCGGATCACCGCGACCGAGTACCTCACGGTGGCGGGCGTCGCCGACGCGTTCGCGGCCGGTGACGGCGCCGCCGTGCCGGACCTGACCCGGCCGGGGGAGTTCACCGCGCCCAACGCCCAGCACGCGGTACGGCAGGGCAAGCTGCTGGGCCGCAACCTGGTCGCGTACGTGCGGGGCCAGCGGCTCAAGGCGTACCGGCACGTCTACCTCGGCTCGGTCGCCGGGCTCGGCCACCGCCAGGGGGTGGCCCAGGTGCACCGGATCAAGCTCACCGGCTTCCTCGGGTGGCTGGCGCACCGGGCGTACCACCTGGGCTGGGTGCCGACGGCGCGTAACAAGGCGGCGGTGCTGGCCGACTGGGCGCTGGCCTCGCTCTTCCGGCGCGGGACCGTACGGCTGGAGGCGATCGAGCACGCGGACGAGGACTTCCGCCAGGCCCTGGCCGCCGAGCAGCCCGGCCCCCTGCCCGCCCAGGCCCCCGCCCAACCCGCCCAGCGCCCCGGCCCTCAGCCTGCCCAGCGCCCCGGCCCTCAGCCTGCCGAGCGGTCTGGTCCTCAGCCTGCCGAGCGGCCCGGCCCTCTGGGCGCCGGGCGGCGTGGCCCGGAGGTTCACCGGCCTCCCGCCGCGTGAGCGTCAGGCGTAACCGGGGAACATCAGCGACAACTCACGCGGGTAGGCCGCGATCAGGCGCAGCTCGTCGTCCGTGAGCGGCCTGCCCGTCATCGCGTTGCAGAGCTGGACCAGCCGGAACGACAGCTCCTCATCGGCCACCTCGACCCCGAGGCCGTCCATGACGTGCCGGAACCCGGCCTTGCCGCCGTACTCGCCGGTCAGCACCACCCGGCCCGGCCGCGCGTGCCAGTCCTCGGGGAACGGGCCCAGCGTCGCCTCGTCGTACAGCTCGTAGTTGCCGTGGTCCTTCAGCGCGCCGTCGGCGTGGATGCCCGACTCGTGCGCGAACGCGTTGCGCCCCACCCCGACCTGGTTGTACGGCAGCGGCTGCCCCAGCGCGTAACTCGCCCACAGCCCGAACCTGCGCGCCCACGCCAAGTTCAGCGCGTCTCCGATCTCGGCCCCGTCGAGCCCGAACCCGTGCCGGAACGCCAGGATCGTCGAGAGCAGGTCGGCGTTGCCGGAGCGCTCGCCGATGCCGTTCACGCAGGTGTTGATCCACGCGTCCTGCCCGGCGTCCAGGTCGCCGAGCGCGCCCGATACCGAGTTGGCCACGGCCATGCCCAGGTCGTTGTGGCAGTGGGTCTCGACCGGCATCGAGGTGCCGGCGGCCAGCTTGGCGAAGCGCTCGCGGATCCGGTCAGGCGTGTCGCCGCCGATCGTGTCGCAGTAGCGTACGCGGTCGGCGCCCGCCTGCTTGGCCGCCAGCGCGAACTCCAGCAGGAACCCGTCGTCGGTACGCGAGCCGTCCTCGGCGTTCACCCCCACCGTCAGCGCCCCCGCGTCCTTGGCCACGCGGACCGCGGCGGTCATCTCCCTGATGATCGCGTCCCGGTCCAGGCGGCCCCGGAACTTGTTCTGGATCATGTAGTCGGACGTCGAGATGGACAGGTTGTAGTGCTTCAGGCCGAGCGGCGCCGCCTTCTCCACGTCCTGCGGCACGCCCCGGCACCACCCGGACAGCCTCAGCTCCCCGAACGCTCCCGCCTCGCTCAGCGCGACCTGCGCCCTGACGTACGGGACCTCGTGGAAGAGGAAGGGGAAACCGATCTCGGACTGCGTCACCCCGAGCTTGGCCAGATAGAAGTTGACCATGGTCTTGCCGAACTTCGACAGCCCGGTGCGCGCGGTCTGCACGCCGTCCCGGTTGGTCACGTCGAGGAAATGGATTTTGGGCATGCCTCCACGTTGACATGCGCATTCAACGTGTATCAATATTGATTTTCGTCAACATGGAAGGCGTGGGTGCATGGTGGAGTGGATCGACGCGGCCACGGCGTCGGAGCGGCTCGGGGTGAAGCCCGCCACGCTCTACGCGTACGTGAGCCGGGGCGTGCTGAGCCGTCGGCACAGCGACGACGGGCGACGCAGCCTCTTCTCGGCCGAGGAGATCGAACAGCTGGCCCGCCGAGGTCGCCCGCGCAGCCAGCCGCCGGAGCTGGTCATCGAGTCCGCCCTGACGGCCCTGGGCGTGGACCGGCCGTACTACCGGGGCATCGACGCCCTCAGCCTGGCCCGTACGACCCCGTTCGAGACGGTGGCGGAATGGTTGTGGACAGGCGACCGCACCCTCTGGCACACCCCCCGCCCGTCTCAGAGCGGCCCCCCGGCCGCCCACGACGGCACACCACCGGTGCAGCCGCACGCCCGCGAGACCGCCCCGTCCAGTGGCCCGCACGCCGGCGACGGCAGGCCACCTGAGCGGTCGCGCACCCCCGAGGCCGGCAGGCCGACCCTGCGGCCGGCCACCGACGACGCCGAGCCGTCCGTGAGGTCGCGCGCTGGCGGCGACGGTGGGCGGCCTGCGCAGTCGGGCATCCCCGGCGCCGACCGGCCATCCGTGCCGCCGGGCACTCCCGAAGGCAGGGGGCCGTCGGACACCCCCGAAGGTGGGGGGCCGTCAGTGCCGTCGGGAACCCCCCAAGGTGAAGGACCGTCGGTGCGGTCGGGAACCCCCGAAGGCGACGGGGCAGCAAGGGTGTGGGGTTCTGAGGTGTGGCGGTGTGAGCCCGAGGAGGGGCTGCGGGCCGCCGTCGCCGCCCAGCGCGGCCTGCCCGCCGACCTCCTGCCCCTCGACCGCCTCCAGGTGGTCACCACGGTCCTGGGCGCGTCCGACTCCCTGCGCTACCAGCTCGACCCCGCCTCGGTCGCCGCCACCGGCCGCCGCCTGATCGCGGGCCTGGTGGACGCGCTCCCCCTGGTCGGCGACCCGCCGCAGGGCGGCTCGATCGCCGAACGCCTGTGGCCCCGCCTGTGCCCCCACCCCGCCACCCCGGCCCTGCTCGGAGCGCTGCGCGCCGCCCTGGTCCTGCTCGCCGACCACGAACTGGCCGCCTCGACCTTGGCCGCCAGGGTCGCCGCCTCCGCCAAGGCCGACCCGTACGCCGTGGTCCTGACCGGCCTCGGCGTGCTCGGCGGCCCGCTGCACGGCGGCGCGGCGTACGGCGCCGAACGCCTGCTGGCCGAGATCGCCGAGCCCGGCCAGGCCGCCCGCGCCATCGCCGAGCGCGTACGGCGTGGCGAGCGCATCCCCGGCTTCGGCCACAGTGTCTACAAGAACGGCGACGGCCGCGGCGGTCTCCTGCTCGACCTGGTCAGGGACGCCGCGCCCGGACACGAGCGCATCGCCGCGGTGGACGCCGTGCTGGACGAGATGCGCCGACGCCGCCTGCCCGACCGCAACATCGACTTCGCCCTCGCCGCCCTCGCCGCCGTCACCGGCATGGTGAGCGGCGCGGGCGAGGCGATCTTCGCGGTGGCCAGGGTGGCGGGATGGCTGGCACACGCGATGGAGGAGTACGAACGCGGCTCCCTCCTCCGCCTGCGCGCCTCCTACACGGGCCCGCCGATCGCTTGAACCCGCCTGCCAAGCCGCCAACCACGCCCCCGGAGGCCTCACGTGAGGGCCGGTGCGGGCGGCACGCCCCGGTCGACGTACGCGGACAGTGCCCGCACCCGCTCGGCGTGCTGGTCGTGCCCGACGATCACCGGCGGCTCGTTGTACGGCATCGCGTCCGACGACCGCCGCAGCTTGATGTACTGCCCGCAGGCGTCGATCGCGTACGGCTCCATGTCGTCCTGCAGCGCCCCGATCACCGTGATCCCGTACGTCTCCCCGATCCGCCTGAACAGCGCCACCGCCTCCCTGCGGTGCTCCTTGCCCAGGTTGCGGCCCAGCTCGTCGAGCACCAGGCACAGGTGCCCGCCCCCGGACGAGGCGATGGCCGCCGCGCACACCAGCTTGACGGCCTTCTCGTCCATGAGCGCCGTGTTGGCCCGCCGGTTGTACGGCACGAACCCCTGCCCCTCGCCGCGCCGCCACTTCGGGGTCACCCGCCACTGCCAGCGCTGCTCGGGATCGGCGGGCGCGGGCGGCACCGGGAACTCCAGCGTCGCCCCGTAACCTCCGTACGACGTGTCGAGCTTGTCGAACTCCTCGGCCACCCGAGTGAGCCGCGCCTTGATCGCCGCCGTCAGCGCCGCCCGGTGCACGGCCGTCGACTGGGCCGCCTCCTCCGCGCCCCTGGCCGCCGCCGCCAGGTCGCGCTGCCGGGAGACGATCTGCGCCTCGATCTGCCGCCGCTGGTGCCGCTCATATTCCTCCTGCCCCCGCAGGTACGACGCCAGCGACCCGCACACCGCCGCGAACGTCGCCTGCTCGCGCGCCGTGCTGCCCTCCCGCTCGCTCAGCAGGAAGCGCAGCTCCTCCGGGACCTCCGCCTCCTCCTCCGGGAACGTGTCGCGCAACGCCTGGTCGAGGTGGCGCTCGGCGATCCGCCACCACTCCTCGGCCGCGCGGGGCCGCTCGTCCTCGGGCAGCGCGGCGAGCCATTCGCGGGCGGTCTCGGTCGTGCCGCCCCAGTCGGCGGCCAGCGCGGCCAGCTTGAGCGCCTCCCGCTCCGCGCCGACCTTCGTCTCCTGCTCGCGCGCCTGGGCCCGCTCGGCCTCGTGCCGCTGCCGGCGGCCCTCCAGCCGCTCGATCTCCATGTCCCTGGTACGCGCCCGGAAGTCCAGCGAGCCCGCCTGCCGCTCGGCCTCGGCGACCTTCGGGGCCAGCTCTTCGATGGCCGCGTTCAGCTCGCCGAGCCTGGCCCGCCGCTCGCCGAGCTTCGCCTCCAGCTCGGCCAGCCGCACCCCGGCCCTGGCCCCCTCCAGCCGCCGCTGCGCCTCCGCGACGGCCTCCTCCCCATCGCGTACGGCCTGCGCGGCGCTCTCCTGAACGTCCTTGGCCCGGTTGAGCCGCTGCTCAGCGGCCTTGATCCGGGCCTCCCGCCCGGTCGCCACCCCGTCGAAGGCCCCGACGACGCTCACCCCGGCCGCGCTGACCAGCACGGACCCCGGCAGACCGGCCAGGGCGGAGGCGGCGGCGTCGAGCTGCGCGGCATCCACGATCACCGCATGCTCGTTCGGCCACCCCCGCAACTCCCCGATCGCCACGGCCCCGGAACCGGCGACCCGCGCGCCGCCGTCAGCCGTGGCGGGTGCGGCGGCCTGCGCCTTGCCGTAGCGCGCCCTGAGCACCTCACCCAGCGCCTGCCCGCCACCTTCGCCATCAGCGCCACCGCCGTCGGTGCGGAGGTGGGTGGAGGAGGGGGTGTGGGCGGCGTCGCGGGCCTGCTCGGCCACGTCGAGCGCGTCGAGCAGGCCGGTCGCGCCGATCCCCGCCGCCGCCAGCGCGTTGAGCTGTGCCGCTGCGGGTCCGCCCTCGGCGTCGTCCAGCGCCGCCTGCGCCGAGGACACCTCCCGGTCGGCCACCCCGAGCGCCTTGAGCGACTCGTTGAGCCGCAGGCGTACCTCGCCCAGCTCCCTCTCCGCCGTGGGCACGTCGCGCCCGTCCGCGAACCGGCGGGTCTCCTCCAGCGCCGGGATCAGCCCGCGCAGCTCGTCGGCGGAGTTCTCCGCCACGGCGCGGTCGGCGTCGAGCTTGGCCGCCCGCGCCTGCATGGCCGTCAGCTCCTTGCGGGCCTGCGAGACCTGCCGGTCGAGGGTGTCCTCCCGCAGCGTGCCGATCTCCGCCTTGACCATGGCGATCGCCTCGGCGGCCGCCTCGCCGGCCGCGCGGTGCCGCTCCAGGTCGGCGGCCAGCGTCTCGTCCTTGCCCGCGGCGTCGGCCAGCTTGCGCGCCTGCCGCCCGCGCCAGCACCGCAGCGCGTCCGCCAGCCGCACCCGCGCCTGGTCCCGCCGGTCGAACGTGCTCAGCAGCGCCTTCGACTCCGCCTCGAACTCGGCCAGCCGGTCCGCCGCCTGCGCCGCGCGTACGCGCTTGGCGTGCTCGTCGCGCCGGGCCTCGCGCTCCTGCTCCAGCTCGGCGTCCAGGCCGGTGAGCGCGGCGATGGCCTCGAAGACGCGCTCGGGGGAGATCTCGTTGAGCGGCTGGGAGAGCAGGTTGGTGGCGACCTTGCTGCGTACGGAGGTGGACAGGAACGACACGCACCTGACCCGGTCGCCGTAGAGCACCTTGGTCAGGTCGCGGGCCACGACGTCACGCCGCCCGGCCGACTTCGGCAGCGACGCCCAGATCTCGTCCGCCCGCGCCACCCGCTCGGCCTCGGACGGCGACGCCGCCAGATGCACCCCGTCCCGCCAGCGGATCTCGAGGTGCGGCGCCTCCTGGTTGACCTTCAGCCACACGGTCAGGGCCCCGCCGGAGGTGTCAGGCACCTCGAACAGCTCTCCCCCCGCCTCCGCGGCGTCCCCGAGCACGAGCTCCGCGCCCGCCCCCTCCCCGGACCCGCCTCCCGGCCCAGGGCCGCCGTCGGCAGCCCCGTCGGCAGCCCCGTCGGCAGGCGGGGCGGGGGCGAAGCCGTCCATGCCGGGCGGGCCGAAGACGCCCACGATGTAACCGTGGTCGGCGCTCGCCCACTGCCGAGCCCCTGCGCCGCTGGCCAGCTCCGCGTTGAACAGCAGCTCCGACACCGCCTTCGCGCCCGAGGCGAAGCGCCACTGCTCGTCACCGAGCAGCGCCGTGATCGAGGCGATGAACGACGACTTGCCCGCCCCGTTGGAGTCCTTGGGCCCCGCGCCCGCCACCACAATGAGCGTGCCGGGGACGGTGGGCACCGGATGGGTGGACAGCCGTGAGATGTTGACCGCCTGCACGGCGATCAGCACCCGGTCCCCGACGACGTTCTCCACCTGCGACACCTCTTACCCCCGTAACCCTTCCATCCGTGTTCAACGCCGGCCTGCCCGTCACCGGGCAGATCTTCGAGCCAGTACGGCGGCCGCCAGCGGCGTGCTCGGCCCCGCCGCCAGGATCAACTCCTCCTGCAGCCGCCGCCGCGCGGCCGGGGTGAGCCGGTGGAACTGCGGCCCCGGCACGTAACCGCCCGCCTCCTCACCTGCCTTCACCTGGCCGAGCAGCCCCGCGTGCCGCAACGTCCGCAGCGCCGCCTCCAGCTCGCCGATGGGGAGCTGGGTGTGGCGGCGCAGCTCGTCGACCGGCGTGGGGTGCGGCGACAACCATGAGTCCTCGGGCAGCAGCCCCTCGGCCCTCGGGATGGCGACGGAGTGCACGAGCACGAGCGCCAGCACCGCCCGCTCGCTCACCCCGAGCCGGGTGCCCGCCGCCGCTTCGGGCGCGCCGATGCGGGCGGCGACGGTGTCGGCGTAGCCGGAGGTCCAGCGGTCGCGGTGCTGGATCAGCGTACGGCCGCGCCTGGCCAGCATCTCGCCCAGCGTGTGGCGCAGCGCCGGGTCGCGCAGGGCGGCGAACCGCACCTCCTGCACCGGCTCCGCCGCATGCTCGACCACCATGAACGCCGCCACCAACTCGGCCCGCCGCCGCTCGTCGTATCCGCCCAGCAAATCGTCGAACTCGGCCGGCCCCCCTTCGACCCGCCCTCCGGCACCGGCGGCCTCGCCGCCGCCGGTCACCGCCAGAGCCCCGGCAGAGCCGGAGCCGCCACCCGCCGCACCGAGCCCGGATCGGTCGTCCGCGCCGGGTCCGGGGTCGTGATCGTCGTGTGCCGCGGACGGTCCGGGCCGGTCGTCCTCGCCGTCCAGGGGCTGCCCGGGGCCACCGGCCGCGCCGTCCGCGGCGAGGTCGGGACCGGCGGTGCCGCCCGGCGGGGTGAGCCCCGGGCGGGCAGCGGCGATGATGTCGGCGTCGCCGACCACGGTCAGCTCGGGGCGCGCGGGCTCGGGCAGCCGGCGCACCAGCTCCTGCAGTTGCGCGTGCGACTCCACCGGCCACAGGGCGCAGCGCGGCCCGAGGACGACCAGACCGTCGTCCATCACGATCCAGGCGGAGTCGTGCAGCCGCCGCAGCGCGCCGACCGCCCAGTTGCGCATCAGGTCGTCGGTGCGGCCGATCAGCTCGCGATAGGTGTCGAGCACCAGCTCCACGGGCGCCGGAGCCCCGGGCCACGGATCCACGGACAGGTCGGTCCAGCAGCACTTGAGCACCGCCGCCAGGACCCGCCGGGTCTCCCCGGACCGCTCCACGGGGAGCGGCGCCACCTGGTATTCGTCCAGGAGAGAGGGCGTCACCCCGTCGGGCCACCCGGGCAGGGCCTCGCCGGTGGAGTCGGGCCGGGTCAACCGCACCATCCCGGGCGCCGCCGCCACCCCGGCCCCGAGCCGCAGCGGCCCACCGGCCCGCGCCTGAGCATGCGCCAGGGCCCGGGCGCGGGCCTCAGGGTGCTGTTCGTCGGTCATCAGCTGCGCTCCAGGTAGCCGTGCGAGAGCCACGCGGGCTCGCGATCCGGGTCGATCGTCAGCCCGTCCGCCCAGGCCAGCCGATAAGGCAGCTCGGGCCGCAGGTCCACGGTCGTCAGGTCGGCGAGGAGACGGCGCGCCGAGGGCCAGTCGGAGCCGAGCACGTCGCCCAGCGCCACCCGATCGGCCGGCCCGAGCAGCGACTCCGCCACCTGCGCCAGGCGTTCGAGGGCAGCGTTGGGCGAGGAGTCGAGCGCGGACTCCGGCCCCGGATCGGGGAGGTTGGAGCGCGGGGGAGTGGGCTGGGCGGGGGCGGGGCGCGGGGCCTCGTCCACGGCGCGGGCGATGGCGGCCGGGTCGTGCCACGGCGCCGGCGCGTCGAAGACGAACCCGTCGAGCACCGCCGCCAGCCGCTCCCTGGACGCCGTCTGCGCGAACGTGCGCCACGTCTCCGTCGGCAGCAGCGTCAGGTTGCGGGTGGTGCCCGCCGAGTCGGCCAGGCGGCCGGCCGCCCGGCGGGAGGCGTCGCTGTAGGCGTAGATGGCCGCCCGCAGGTCGGTGCAGGTCCGGTCGAGCTCCGGCCAGCGGGTCAGGATCGTGCCGTGCAGTCCCTGCGCCCGCCGCGCGATCTCCTCGGTGCCCCACAGCTTGGGCGCCTGCTCGCGCAGCTCCTCGATCGTGCCCGTGCTGAGCGTGATCAGCTCCAGCGCCCACAGCCGGAAGGCGCGCGCCAGGTTGACCGCGCTCTGCCGGGCCTCCTCCATCGTGGTGCGCGGGTCGGCCACGTTGAGGTCTTCCAGCGCCAGCAGCCGGTGCATCTCCGACTGCCCGCCGTCGTCCATCATCCGCCGGATGAACATCAGCCCGACCACGCTGGTGAACGAGGCCCGGTAACGGAGCTGGTTGGGCTTGGGGAACACCTCGCGGATCGCCCCGAGCCCCTTGAGCACCCGCAGCCGGTTGTCGAACTGGTCGGCCGGGTAGGCCCGGCAGGCGAAGCGCATCTGCTCGTGGGTCAGCCACTCCTCGCCCGCCTCCGCGAACGCCGCGAACAGCGTCTCGGCGATGTCGACCAGGGCCGGGTCGTCGACCACCGCCCCGCTGTCGCGGGCCAGCGCGGCGAACATGCGGCGATAGGTCGACAGGACCGCCTCGTCGGTGAGGACGGAGTCGAGGGTCAGGGGCTGTTCGGACACGGGCACTAAGGTACGGCGTCACACCGACACTCTTGGCACTCGCGCACCACGACGCCCACTGCTACCAGCCAGTACCTACGTGTGAGGGACTGCTGAACGCTAGGGTGATGCCCGATAATACGGGGGCAAACGCTTAGTAATCGTACATACGGGGTGAGTGACGGTGCGCGTGCTCCGAGGCGATCGGATCACGGCGGTGATCGCCGGTGCCGTGGCGGCGATCCTGGTGGCCGCGGCGGCCTGGTTCGGCGTGGGCGTGTCCAGCGCCAACCCCAAGCTGGCCGACGTCGGAGCCTGGCTCTGGACGAAGGCCAGGGGCAAGATCGTGCACGTCAACGGCCTGTCCGGTGAGGTCGACGGCTACCTCGACGACAAGGCGGGCCGCCGGCTGCGCGTCGTGCAGGACGGCGGCAACGTGCTGCTCGTGGACGACGGCACCGGCTACGTCAGCCGCATCGAGCCCAGCCAGCTCAGCGTGGCCCAGACCCGCGACTTCGGGGCGGCCGGGCTGCAGCTCGCGGTGTCCGGCGCCGCCGCGTACGCGGTGGACCCGGCGGCCGGCCGGATCCAGCAGATCGACCCGCTCACGCTCGACTCCGTAGGCTCCCCGGTCACCCTGCCCGGCCCGCTCGGCGCGGCCCGCATCGACAGTGGCGGGCGGCTGTGGGTGCCCGTGACGGCCAAGGGCGAGGTCGTACCGGTCGCCGGGGGCGTGGCGGAGAGCCCGGTCAGGGTGGGCGAGCCCGGCGAGGAGCTGTCGGTCACCATCGCCGGTGACCTGCCCGTCGTGGTCAACACCCGGGCCGCCACCGCCACGATCATCGGCGCGGACGGCGGCATCGGGGAGATCACGCTGCCCAAGGGCGTGGCCCAGGCCGCCAAGGGCGGCGTGCTCACCCCGGCCGCCACCGAGGGCGCCCTGGTGCCGATCCTGACGTCCGGCGACTCGGGGCTGCTCGTGGTGATCGACACCGGCTCCAATTCCGTGCTCAGCACCAAGTTCGCCGTGGACGACCCCGCCCAGCTGGGGGTGCCGCAGGTGCTCGGCTCCAAGGTGTACGTGCCGCACCAGGGCCGCGGCTCGCTGATCGTCTGGGACAGCGCGGCCGGCGGCCAACCGACCACGCTCCAGGTGACCCAGAGGCCGGGCCCGGTGGACGTGTTCGTCAAGGACGGCCTGCTCTGGGCGAACGACGAGAACGGCGACAAGGCCGTCGTCATCGACCCCGAGGGCCGCAAGCACGACGTCGCCAAGGACGACTCCGACGTACCGGGGCCGACCAACACCCCCAAGCCCAAGACGCCGCGCCCCGAGCCCACCAAGACCGAGACCCGGCCCGACCCGGTGCCGGAGCCGGACCCGGACCCGGTCAAGAGCACGGAGCGGCCCCGCCCCACGCCGACGCGCGAGCCCACCAGGGAAGCGAGCCCCAGCCCGACCTCGACCCCGACCCCGTCGGCGAGCGCGCCCTCCGCGCCCGGCGCCGTCAGCGCCAGGTCGGGCCCCGGCAGGGTGACGGTGATCTTCAGCCCGTCCGCCGGTGGCAAGGGCGAGCGGTACACGCTGAAGCCGTCGGGCGAGGGCAGGTCCGTCCCGCAGTCGGTGGACGCGAACGGGCCGTTCCAGTTCGAGTTCACGGGCGGGGACTGCGCGAACGAGTACACGTTCGTGGTGGTCGCGCACTGGCGGGGCGGCGAGGTCGAGTCCGAGCCGAGCCCCGGGGCCAAGCCGTGCGTGGCGCCCGGCTCGCCGACCGGGTTCGCGGCCAAGGCCAAGAACCGGGGCGCCGAGCTGAGCTGGACCGCCCCCGAGGGCGCCGACGACGCCACCACGTACGAGCTCACCGGCGCGGCCACGAACAACGCCATCAAGGGCACCACGTTCACCGTGGACGGCCTGAAGAACAACCAGAAGCACACCTTCAAGCTCAAGGCCAGGAACGCGGCCGGCGAGAGCCCCGACGTGGCCACCACCGAGGTGGACCTGGCCTACCCGAGGCAGCAGTACAAGAACGCCAGCAACGAGGACACCAACACGCTCATCCGCCCGGGGCCGTCGCCCAGCGGGGAAGCTGGCAGGATCCCGCAGAAGGTGTACATCACCCTGACGGTGATCTGCCAGGTCAAGGGCGCCTCGTACACCGACACCTCCACCGGCAGGTCCAGCGACATCTGGAACCGGATCGAGAGCCAGTACGGCAACGGCTACCTGAACGACACCCTGGTGGCGACCCCGGACGGCGGTTTCCCCGAGGGACCGCTCTTCGAGTGCACCGACTGAGAAGGGGACTCAGTTGACCCACTACAACTACCCGGACCAGCAGCAACAGCCGCAACCTCAGCAGCAGCTCGCCGGCCAGTTCGCCCAGCGGTTCCAGCTCCTGGCCACCAACATCGAGCGCATCATCCGGGGCAAGCACGAGGCCATCGAGCTGGCCCTGGTCTGCCTGTTCGCCGAGGGGCACCTGCTCGTGGAGGACGTCCCCGGCACCGGCAAGACCACGCTGGCCCGCTCGCTCGCGGCCAGCGTGGACGCGGAGTGGCGGCGCATCCAGTTCACCCCCGACCTGCTGCCCAGCGACATCACCGGCGTGTCGATCTTCAATCAGGCGCACCAGAAGTTCGAGTTCCACCACGGGCCGGTCTTCGCCAACATCGTGCTCGCCGACGAGATCAACCGGGCCTCCCCGAAGACCCAGGCCGCGCTGCTGGAGGTCATGGAGGAGCGCCGGGTCACGGTGGACGCCGAGCCGCACCCGGTGCCCCGGCCGTTCCTGGTGGTGGCCACGCAGAACCCGGTGGACATGGACGGCACGTACCCGCTGCCCGAGGCCCAGCTCGACCGGTTCCTGATGAAGATCTCCGTCGGGTACCCCGACCACGTCTCCGAGGTCGAGGTGCTCAAGGGCATGCCGACGGGGCCGCAGGTCGAGCGGCTGCCGGTGGTGGCGCGGGCGTCGGACGTGGCCGGGATGATCGACTTCGCCTCGCGGATCCACGTGGCCGATCCGGTCTACGACTACATCGTGGCGCTGTGCGGCGCCACCCGTACCAGCCCGCACCTGCGGCTCGGCGCCAGCCCCCGTGGCAGCCTGGCGCTGCTGCGCGCGGCGCGCGTCAAGGCGGCCGCGGCCGGGCGGCACTTCGTGGTGCCGGAGGACGTGAAGGCGCTGGCCGTACCGGTGCTGGCGCACCGCCTGATCCTCACGCCGGAGGCCGAGCTGCGCGAGGTTACCGGGGCCGCCGTGCTCGGCGAGATCCTCGCCGGGATGCCGGTGCCGCAGGCGGCCTAGGTGCACCCCTCGCCACCCGCCGCCCGGACGCGGCTCACCGCGGTGCTGACCCCGCTGGGCCGGGGCACGCTGGCCGGGGCCGTCGTGCTGTACGCGGCGGGGTTCGCGCTCGGCTACCCCGAACCCGTCGTGCTCGCCACCGGCGCGCTGCTCGCGCTGGCCACGGCCCTGGCGTGGACCGCTCCGCGGCCCAGGCTGGAGGTCCACCGGGAGGTCACGCCGCTCAAGGTGCCGCGCGGGGACGCCGCCGTGGCCGTCCTGAACGTGACCAACCTCGGCCGCCGCAGGCTGTCGGGGCTGCGCGCCCAGGACCGGATCGGCGCCTCCGAGCACACGATCGACCTGCCCAGGCTGCCCAAGGGGGCCGGGCGCACGGTCACGTACGCGCTGCCGACCGGGGCGCGCGGGGAGATCCCGGTCGGGCCCCTCATGCTCGTCCGCGCCGACCCGTTCGGGCTCACCCGCCGGGTCCGCGAGTACGGCCTGCCCGCCACCCTCCTGGTACGCCCCCGCACGGTCGCCCTGCCCGTCCCGCCCTCCGGCAAGGCCCACCACCTGGAGGGCCCGGTCAGCGACAACGCCCCCAGCGGCACGGTCACCTTCCACACCCTGCGCGAATACGTGCTGGGCGACGACCTGCGCCACGTCCACTGGCGATCCAGCGCCCGCACGGGCACGCTCATGGTCCGCCAGCTCATCGACGCCAGCCTGCCGACCACGACGATCCTGCTCGACACGCGAGGTCTGACCGAGCCCGCGGTGGACGCCGCCGCCTCGGTCGCGGTGGCCGCCGCCCGGGCCGGTTACCCCGTACGCGTCCTGACCGGCGACGGCGCCCTACCGGGCAGCAGGCCGGACAGCAGGCCCGATACCAGGACGGACGCCGAGACGGTTCTGGACCGGCTGGCCCTGGTGACGGCGGGCACGTCGGGGGTCTCGGAGGCGCTGCGGGCGGCGCGCGGCGGCGGCTCGCTGGTGCTGGTGACGGGCGATCCCTCGGAGGCGGGCCGGGTCGCGGGGGTGCGGCGCCGCTTCGACCGCGTCATCTGCGTGTACGTGGGCACCGCCCCCGCCCCGGCCGCCCCGCCGGGCGTGCGGCTCATCCGCATCACGTCCCTGGACGAGCTCCCGCTCGCATGGGGGGCCCGATGACGTCGGGCGGCCACGGCCGGGCGGCCGCGCGCCGCCGCCCGCCGACCGGGCCGCGGGCGCGGGAGGGGTCGATGTGGCGTCGCCTGGCCGGGCTCGCGCTGGTCGCGGCCACGGCCGCCACGGCCGGATGGGGTTTCCACCGCGTCTTCCCGGGCGCCGAGCTGCTGCTCGCCGTGATCCCCGCCGCCACGGCCCCCGCGATCGTCGCCGCCCTCACCCGCGCCCGCCCCCTCTGGCTGGCCCTTGCCCTGGACCTGGTCCTCTGGCTGGCCGGAACCGTCCCCCTCTACCGGACCCTCACCCCCGCCCTCCTGACGGACGTCGCCGACTCCTGGCACGCCCTGCTCACCACGCTCCTCCCCGCCCAGCCCGACCCCGAGCTCCTGGTCCTCGTCCACACGCTCGTCTGGGCGGCCGCCACCGTCGGCGCGGAGACCCTGAACCGCACCGGGACGAGGATCGCCGCCGCCGTCCCCGCCCTGGTCGTGTACGGCGTTGCCCTCCTCCTCGGCGTGGACGGCACGGGCTCCAACGTCCTCGTCACGGGCGCGCTGTTCGTGCTCATCGCCGCCCTCGCCCTCCTCCGCGACGACCGCCCGCCGGCCTGGCTGCTGGCGGGGATCCCGGTGGCCGCCGCCCTGGCCGCGCTGGCGCTGGTCGCGGGCCCCCTCCTGCCGATCGCCGCCCAGCCGTACAACCCCCGGGACGACGCCGACCTGCCCCCGCCGGTGCGCGTGGACAGCGTCAGCCCGCTCGACCGCGTCTCGGCGTGGTTGCAGATCCCCGACCGCGACCTGTTCACCGTCAAGGCGGACAAGCCGCTCAACTGGCGGCTGGCCGTGCTCGACCGGTACGACGGCGTGCGCTGGACGTCCGCGGCCCGCTTCCAGCCCACCGGCGGCCGGGTCCCGGCGGGGGAGTGGACGGGCGAGGCGGACGTCGTACACCAGGAGGTGACCTTCGACGGCCTGCCCGGCACCTGGCTGCCCGCCGCCGAGCGGCCGCAGGAGGTCACCGGCGTGCGCGGCCTGGCCGTGGACCCCGGCAGCGGGGCGCTGCTGGCCGCCGCCAAGCCCGCCAAGGGGTCCGGGTACGAGGTGACCTCGCGCGTGCCCAAGCCGTCCAAGCGGGACCTGCTCGCCGCCACCCCCGTGTCCGACCCGGCCCTGACCGCCTTCCCCGACGCCCCCCAGGAGCGGCTCTTCCGCAGGCTCGCCCAGGAGGCCACCGAGGGCGCCGACGCGCCGATCAAGCAGGCGTACCGGCTCCAGAGCTACCTGCGCACCAACGCCACCTACGACGTCACCGCGCCGCCCGGCCACTCGCTCAAGGGGCTGGAGTTCTTCCTGCAGACCACGCACCGGGGGACGTCGGAGCAGTTCGCGGCCACGTTCGCGCTCATGGCCAGGACGCTCGGGCTGCCGTCGCGGGTGGTCGTGGGGTTCCGGCCGGGGCAGGCGTCCGGCGGGGTGTACCACGTCAAGTCGGGGCACGTGATGGCGTGGGCGGAGATCAAGTTCGACGGGCTGGGCTGGCGGCCGTTCTATCCCACGCCGGGCCGCGGCGGCGCCAAGGACGACCACGACGTCGTGTCCTCGGCGATCGAGGAGAGCGAGGAGCTGGAGGACGAGTTCGCCAAGGGCGGCAGCGACCGGCCCACGACGTCCCGGCCGCAGGCCACGGGCCAGGACGAGCAGGCCGCGCCGGGCCTGTCCCCGTGGACGGTCGCGGCGGCGGCGGGCGGCGGGCTGCTGGTGGCGTACGCGGTCGTGGTCGTCGTGGTGCCGTGGCGGCGCCGGCGCAACCGCCGCCGGGCACCGGGAGCCGAGCAGCGGGTGCTCGGCGCCTGGCGGCAGACGTGCGACGACCTGGGGCTGAGCAGGGAGCCCACGCTGACGGCGGGCGACGTGGTGTCCCGCGAACCGGGCGAGATCTCAACACATCTCCGGCCGTTGGCCGAAATTTCCAACTTCATCAGGTACGCCCCCGAATCCGGCACCGAAGCGGCGGCCACCGAGGCGTGGCGGCACAGCGACGCCATCCGCCGGGCCGTACGAGCCCGCACCCCCGTCATGGCCCGCCTGCGCGACCGCCTCCTCCTGAGATGATGCGCGCGTGAGAAGCGTCGAGGCCCAGCTCCTGCACCGCCCGCCCGGCCTGGCCGCGGGCGAGATCGTCCGGCACCTGGCGGCCATGCAGGCCCAGGACGTCCCCTCCGCGTTCCTCGCCTTCCGCGCCCGCTCGGCCACCCTCACCCCGGCCGACGTCGAGGCCGCCTGGCAGGCCCGCGAGATCGTCAGGACGTGGGGCCCGCGCGGCACCCTGCACTTCGTCCACGCCGACGACCTGCCGTGGATCCACGCCCTCACCCGCCCCGCCACGAACATCCTGCGCCGCCTCGCCGAGGAGGGGGTCACCGGCGACGACCTGCTCCCGCTGATCACCCGCGCCCTGGCCGGCCAGGGCCCCCTCACCAAGGCCGACCTGGAGGAACGCCTCAAGGGCCGGGCCCAGGGCCAGGGCATCGTGCACCTGGTGGCGCTGGCCGCCCACCACGGCCTGGCCGTCCTCGGTCCGCTGCGCGCCGGCAAGCCCACGTACGTGCACGCCGCCGACTGGCTCGGGGCCCCCGTCACCCGCGAGCCCGACCGGGAGCGCGCGCTGAAGGAACTGGCCACCCGCTACCGCCGCGCCCACCACCCCGCCACCCCCGAGGATCTGGCCGCCTGGTCCGGCCTGCCGCTCGGCGAGTCCCGCACCGCCTGGCGGCTGAGCGGCCACCCCACGCCGCCCCCGGAGGAGCCCCCGGTGGTCCGCCTCGCCCCCGCCTTCGACGAGTACGTCATGGGCTGGCGCAGCAGGGACCCCGTCCTGGCCGCCGAACACGCGAGGAAGGTGTTCCCCGGAGGTGGCATCCTGCGCCCGGTCGTGCTGGTGGACGGCGTGATCAGGGGCGTGTGGGGGCGGAAGGGCGCCCAGGTGACCGTGCAGCCGTTCGGCGAGCTCCCCGACCTGTCCGACGAGACAGCCGACGTGCGCCGCTTCCTGGAAGCGTGAAAGCAGATCCGTGTATCGGGTGATAACAGATGACCACTGATACATCGGAAGGTTGCACATGACGGGGGAGACCATCGCGGCCACGGTGCCCTGGGCGGCCCGCGCGCCCGGGATCCTGGACGGCGCCCTGCACGACACCCTGCACGACACCCTGCACGACACCCTGCACGACACCCTGCACGACACAGAGGCGTTCGCCGCCGTGTTCGACGCCCACTTCGGCGAGATCCACGCCTACGTCGCCCAGCGGCTCGGCCCCGACCTCGCCGAGGACATCGTCGCCGAGACGTTCCTCACCGCGTTCCGCAAGCGCGCCCAGTACGACCCGTCCCGCGCCGGGGTGCGCGCCTGGCTGTACGGCATCGCCACGAACCTCATCGGCAAGCACCGCCGCCTGGAGGCCCGTACGCTGCGCGCGCTCGGACGCTTCGGCCCCGACACCGACTCGCCGGGCCACGAGGAGTCTGTGGCCGTGCGGGTCAGCGCCCAGAGCCTGCGGCCGGAGTTGGCCGCCGCCCTGGCCGGCCTGGACCGGCGCGACCGCGACGTCCTGCTGCTGGTCGCGCTCGCCGGGCTCAGCCACGACGAGATCGCCACGGCGCTCGGCATCCCGTACGGCACCGTCGGCTCCCGGCTGAACCGGGCCCGCAGGAAGCTGCGCGCCCTGCTCGGGGAGGTGGCCGCCGGTGGATGAGCTGATCCGCGAGCTGTACGGCGAGCCGCGCCCGGACCCGCGGGCCCAGCACCGGGTGTGGCGCCGGGTCACGGCCCGGCGCCGGCGCCGGCGGCTGACCTGGCTGGCGATCCCCGTCGCCGCGGCCCTCGCCGGGATCGTCCTCTACGCGACCCCGCCCGAGCAGCCGATGGAGGCGGGCCGGACGATCCTGCTCACGGCCGCCACCTCGGCCGCGTCCACCGCTTCCGGGGGCACCTACTGGCACGTCAGGAAACTGCACGACGGCGGCAGGGAGACCGAGCTCTGGGTGACCAGGCAGGGCCGGGCATGGACCGCCGAGCAGGGCCGGGTCAGCCGGGTCACCGGCCGCTCGCCGTTCAGCATGGCGGGGCGCGACCTGACGTACGAGCAGATCCGGGCCCTGCCGTCCGACGCCGCCGCGCTGCGCGAGCGCGTGGCCGCGATGCTGCCCCCGGGCTCTGCCGGGCTGCTCGCCGACGCGCTCGGCGGCCTGCTGTGGACCAAGCCGTCCGCGCCCGGCGTGCGCGCCGCCGCCTACCGGGCGCTGGCCGACCTGCCGGAGGTCCGCTACCTGGGCGCCGCCACGGACGCGCGGGGGCGCGCCGGGGAGGCGTTCGCGTTCGGCCTGCCCTCCGGCGTCGAGCGGACCCTGATCATCGACCCGGCCTCCTCACAGGTGCTGTCCAGCGTGGACGGCACCGGGAGCTCCGAGATCGTCCTCACCGCGGGCTGGACCGACCAGGGTCCCGCCTGAAGCCCGCCTTCTGACGCGCCGCGCGCGGGACGGTGGGTCTCGCGCGCCCTGAAACTGGAGCCAAGACGTGTTCTGGCGTGCCCGCACGACCTCCGGCAGGGCCATCTGCCTGAGCGACCAGTTCCCACAGACCAAGGTGGAGGAGGTGATGCGCGGCCTGGTGACGTTCGTCGGGCTGCCGCCCGTCCGGCTCAATCCCGGCGGGGAGATCGACTGGACCGCGAACCCGCACGGAAACCGCTCCTGGGCCCTGAACCTGCACGCGCTGCGCTGGCTGGGCCGCCTGGTCGCCGAGTACGAGCGCACGGGCGCCCAGGCGTACCTCGACCGCGCCGCCACCGTGGCCGACCACTGGCTGCGCTCGAACCCCCGCGGCGCCCGCGGCATCAGCCCATGGGCGTGGGCCGAGCACGCGGTCGCCCTGCGCGCCCCGGTGCTGGTGTGCCTGAGCGAGCACGTACGAACCGGGCGCCTCTGGGACGGCCTCGCCGAGCACGGCGAGATCCTGGCCGACGCCTCGCTCTACCGCGAGGGCCACAACCACGGTCTGGACCAGGACATCGCACTGCTGGTCGTCGGCTGCCGCCTGGGCCGGGCGCGCTGGCGGGACCTGGCCGTACGCCGGATGACCGCCTCGGCCGAGCTCGCCATCGACGCCCAGGGAGTCCTGCACGAGCAGGCCCCCCGCTACGGCCTGTACGTGCACCGCCGCCTCGGCGTCGCCCTGCGCGCCATCCGTGAGAGCGGGGCCGAGCTCCCGGAGCGGCTGGTGGCCAGGCGGCGGGCGCTGGAGGCGTACGTGTCGCACGCCACCCGGCCCGACGGCCGCCTCGTCCCCATCGGCGACAGCCCCGCCGACACCCGCGCGGACGGCTTCCCCATGTCGGGCCCGCCGGTGCGGGTCTTCGACGGCGGCTACGTCTTCGGCAGGACCGCCTGGAACGACCCGGCAGCCACCCACTACTCGATCAGATTCGGCCCCGGCCGCCGCCTCCACGGCCACGAGGACCACCTGGGTATCACGTACTTCGCTCACGGCCGCCCGATCCTGGTGGAGGCCGGGTTCCACTCCTACGAACGCACCGGCTACGTCGACTGGACGCGCTCCCCGGAGGCCCACAACGTCCCCATCCCCACCACCGCCCCCTTCCACCCCGGCACCCCCACCGACCTGCTGGCTTCCTCCATCACCCCGTCACACCAGTCGTTCACCCTGGCCGACGACGCCTACGCCGTCCGCCGGACCCGCCACATCCTGATCACCCACAACCCGCCCATGCTCGCCGTGGCGGACTCGGTCCCCTCAGGCGCCCTGCGCAGCCTGTGGCACTTCGACCCGACCCTCGGAGTCCTGTCCCAGCGCGACGGAGCGGTGGTCCTGGGTGACGACGGCGGCTTCCGGGTGACCCTGCTCCAGTCTCCCGGCCCGGGCCAGGCGATACGGCCGGGCCTGGTCGCGACGGGCTACCTGCGCACGGCCGAGAACGTCACCGTGCTGTCCCCGGAGGCGGCGACCGTGCTGACGGTGATCGTGCCTCATCCGCCCGGGTAGCGGCGTCACCCGGGCGGGGTCAGAGCCAGTCGCGGCGTTTGAAAACGGTGTACAGCACCAGGCAGACGGCCCCCATGAGCACGACGGCGAACGGATAGCCGAACGCCCAGTGCGTCTCCGGCATGAAGTCGAAGTTCATCCCGTAGATGGTCCCGACCAGCGTCGGGGCGAAGAGGATGGCCGCCCACGCCGAGATCTTCTTGACCTCCTCGCCCTGCCGGATGCTGGCCTCGGTCATCCGCGCCATCTCCGCGTTCTGGGCCTGCGTCACCAGCGTCGAGTTGACGACCAGGATGTTCTGCAACATCTGGCGGAACGACGAGATCCGCTCGGTCACCGTGATCGCGTGGTCGGCCACGTCACGCAGGTAGCTCTGCAGCTCGTCGGTCACCCCGTACTTCCGCGCCCCCGCGATGAACCCGTGGATCATCCCGACCAGCGGCGCCGTGGCCCGCTGGAACTCGATCACCTCGCCCGACAGCTCGTACACGCGCCGCGACACCGACGGGTCGCCGCCGAAGACCTGGACCTCGATCTCCTCGATGTCCTTCTGCAGCCCGGCCACCACCGGCGCGTAGCCGTCGACGACGGCGTCGAGGATGGCGTACAGGACGGCCTGCGGGCCCTGCCGCAGCAGGTCGGGGTCGGACTCCATGCGCTTGCGCACGGAGTGCAGGTTGGGCGCCTCCGCGTGGCGTACGGTGATCACGAAGTTGGGGCCGACGAAGACGTGCACCTCGCCGAACGCGACCTCCTCCACGTCGTCCAGGTAGCGGGCGGCCCGCAGCACCACGAACAGCGTGTCGCCGTAGCGGTCGGCCTTGGGCCGCTGGGAGCCGACGATGGCGTCCTCCAGCGCCAGCTCGTGCAGCTCGAACTCCTCGCCGAGCTTGAGCAGCTCCCGCTCCTTCGGCCGGTAGAGCCCGATCCAGGCCATGGCCTCGGGCATCTGCTTGAGGCGTTCGAAGGCGTCGGCGAGCGAGCCGGGGTTGTCGACCCGCTCGCCGTTCCGGTAGATGGCGTTGTCGATGACCGTGGGCCGGTAGGGTCGCGTCTCCGTGGCACGCGGGTCCATCGAGTGCTCGGGCGCTTCCTCGCGTACGTCTCCGCTGCGCCTGAACCCCTTCACCCTGGCCATGGAAAACCCTCCACTAACGCCTCATGACGGACGGAACTCTTCGAGCTGTCGTGTCGCGCGGTCCCTGATGCTCTTGCGCCACATGGGTGTCCAGCCGAACAGCAGCCCGTGCGGCTTGCCCAGCGCCATCTTCGACCACCGCTTGAAGTCGAACTCGTCGTGGTGGCGGACGATCAGGTCGTCCTCGAACCTGAACAGGGCGTCGATCTCGTTGACGACCTCACGTCCGGTGCTGGAGAAGGTGTAGTGGGCCGTCCAGTGCGCGGTGCCGCTGAAGTCGCCGGCCGTCACGTCGCGGTATTCGGACTTCAGCCCGTTACGCACTCCGAGCTGCAGCCGCCACATGCTCATCACCCTGTCGCGCCCCTCGACCTCCTGGAAGATGGGATCACCGAAGCTGACCTCAGGGTGGTAGCAGCGCTCCATGGCCGCGAAGTCAGCGCGCCCCAGAGCGTCGTAGAAGGCGCTGATGAGCGCCACGTGCCGATCGTTCACCCCTCTATCAGATCATGGCCGCACCGTTGTGCCAGCAGACGGCCCGTAGCCAGGCGTCGCCGAGGTCGAGGCGGGCCAGCGCGTCGAGCTGATGGGCATATGGGTACGGGATGGTCGGGAAGTCACTGCCGAGCACCACCTTCCCCGCCAGCCCGAGATCAAGCAGCGCGGGCCGCAGCCGGGCCGGGAACGGCATGCCCCGCTCGCTGAAATCGGTGAACGCCATCGTCGTGTCCAGCGCCACCCGCTCGTGGCGCGCGGCGAGCTCGAAGAACGCGTCGTACTCCGGCATCCCCAGATGCGCGATCACCACCCGCAGCGCCGGATGGTCGCGCAGCACCTCACTGATCGGCCCCGGCCCGACGTACCCACCCGGTACGGGCACCGAACTGGCGTGCACCACCACCGGCACCCCCGCCTCGGCCAGCAGCCCCCACACCTCGTCCAGCTCGGGAGCCCGCGGATCGAACCCGCCCACCTGCAGGTGCACCTTGAAGATCCTGGCCCCGTCCGCCAGCGCCCGCCGCACGTACGCCACCACCCCTGGCTCGGGGAAGAAGGTCGCCGACGGGAGGCATCCAGGTGTCCGCCGGGCGAAGTCCAGGGTCCAGGCGTTGAGATCGGGCGCCATGTCGGGCTTGTGCGCGTAGGCGAGGGCGGGGAACGAGCGCACCCCCAGCTCCCGCAACCGCTCGACCCGCTGCTCGACCGGCCACTGGTACGCGATCCGCCACCCGTCGCCCATGAGCGGCCCGCCGTGGTCGAAGTGGTGCCACACCCGCCGTTCCATCCGCTCGGGCAGGAAGTGCACGTGCAGATCGATCAGCCCCGGCAGGCCCAGCCCGCCCCACCAGCCGGGCACCCGCGCGTCAGAATCCGGTTCTGTCACCACGGTGCCGACCTTACCGACACGCCCCCTGCGGGAGCGCCCTTCTCATAGGAAGGACCGAGCCCGGGAAGGGTGCCGAGAGGCTAGGGTTTCTCCTCGATGGACAAGTTCTGGGCGCACCTCATCAAGGTTCAGCCTGACCCCGACCCCTGGATCGTGGGGGTCTCGGCGCTGGCCGCGTTAGTGATCGTCGGCTTCCGCATGCCCTGGCAGGTCTCCAGGGGGCTGATCACGATCGCCCACGAGGGCGGCCACGCGCTGATGGCGCTGGTCACCCGGCGCAAGCTCGAGGGCATCCGCCTGCACTCCGACACCTCCGGCGTGACGCTGACCAGGGGCAGGCCCACCGGCCCCGGCATGGTCCTGACCGCGCTCGCGGGCTACCTGGCGCCGCCGCTGCTGGGGCTGGCCGCCGCGTGGCTGACCGAGCAGGGCCGCATCACGCTGCTGATCTGGACCGTGCTGCTGTTCCTGGTCTGCATGCTGCTGCTGATCCGCAACCTGTACGGCGCGCTGATCCTCCTGGTCACCGGCGGCGCGGTGTTCGCGTTGATCATGTACGCGCCGGCCGACGTCCAGCAGGTCGTGGCCCTGGTCGCGGTGTGGTTCCTGCTGTTCGGCGGGATCCGGCCGATCATCGAGCTGCAGCGCAAGCGGAGCCGGCGGCAGGCCAGGGACTCCGACGCCGACCAGCTCGCCCGGCTGACGTTCCTGCCCGGCGGGTTCTACGTGTTCTTCTTCCTGCTGATTTCTGTGGTGTCCATGGCGTTCGGCGCTTACCTCATGAACCCGCTCTAGTCTCGAAATTTCGCACTAAACTCCTCAGCAACAGGGGGAGAGTGGAGTGCTGCCAGCCGAGGACGCACCCGGCTACCGGGTCCTCGATCAGGCGGGTCAGGGCGGGTTCGCCGTCGTGTACCGCGCCTACCAGGAGCGTCTCGACCGGGTCGTGGCGCTCAAGGTGCTGTCCGTCGACCGGGTGGACCAGCGCACGATGCGCAGGTTCCAGCGCGAATTGCAGCTCACCGGCCGCCTCACCGGGCACCCGAACGTCGTGACCGTCTTCGACACCGGCGTGACGCGGTCCGGCAAGCCGTACATCGCGATGGACTTCTTCGAGAACGGCTCCCTGCGCGACAAGGTCCGCAAGGAGGGGCCGCTGCCGGTGCCCGACGTGCTGCGGGCCGGGGTGAAGCTGGCCGGCGCGCTGGCCGCCGTACACGAGGCCGGGGTCCTGCACGGCGACATCAAGCCGCAGAACATCCTCATCTCCCGGTACGGCGAGCTCGCGATCGCCGACTTCGGCGTGGCCAGGGTCGTGGACGCGGCGGAGATCTCGGCCACCTCGCAGGCGTTCACCCCGCTGCACGCCGCCCCCGAGGTGCTCACCGGCCGGCCCCACTCGGCCTCGACCGACCTCTACTCGCTCGGCTCGACCCTCTACCACCTGCTGGCCGGCCGGCCCGCCTTCCACAACCCGGTGGACCCGTCGATCGCGCCGCTGATGTACCGGGTGCTCAGCGTCGAGCCGCCGCTCATCAACCGCGCGGACGTGCCACCGGCGGTGTTCGCCACGATCGTGCGGGCCATGTCCAAGCAGCCCGAGCTCCGGTACGGCTCCGCCCGGGAGCTCGCCCGGCACCTCCAGGAGCTCCAGGCCGAGCTGGGCCTGTCGGTGACGGACCTGGTCGGCCAGGACCCGGGACCCGGCCCGGGGATGTCCACGGTCCCCCGCCCGCGTCACGACCCCGCCACCCCACCCCCGAACATCCCCTTCCCGCCCACCACCGGCAGCCCCGGGCCGCCGGGCGCCGGCGCGCTTCCCACGACGGGCAGCCACCTGCCACCGGGTGGGGGTGCCCTTCCGACGACCGGCCACCACCTCCCGGCGGGCGGGGGCGCGCTTCCCACGACGGGCAGCCACCTGCCGCCGGGTGGGAGTGCGCTTCCGACGACCGGCCACCACCTCCCGCCGAGCCAGGTGCCGACCGTCCCCCCTTCCGCGCCGGGCGCGCACGCTCCCGGCCGGGCGGCGACCGTCCCGCCGTCCCCCTCCCGCGCCCGCAGGAGCCTCCTGATCAGCGGCGCGGTGGCGGCCGTGGCCGCGACGGGCACGGCGCTGGCCGTGTACCTGTCGATCGAGCCGCCGGCCACCCCCGAGGCCACCCCCCAGACCACCGCCGCGACGGCCACCGGCACCGCCCGATCCCAGCCCCCGAGCAGCAGCGCCATCGACGAGCAGGACATCGCCGCCCTGGCCCCCAAGCGGGTCGAGGTGACGGCGGACCAGGGCGCGCTGGTGGAGCTGCGATGGACGCTGCCCGCCGACGCCCGCCGCTACCCGGTGGTCGTCCAGCGTTCCCCGGTCAAGCAGGGCGAGCAGGCCATCACCGCGCTCGGCCAGGGCGCCACCTCGACCCGCGTGGCCGGACTCGACCCGGACAGCGGCTACTGCTTCCTGGTGGGCGTGCCGCTGCGCATCTCCGAGAACTCGACGGTCGCCTGGTCGAAACCCGCCTGCATCAGGGGCGCGGTGGCCAGGTCAGCCCAGTAGCTTGCGCGCCGCCTGCTCGATCTCCTCCTCCGACAGCAGCACGTGATCGGCCGCCCCGCCGAGCGGGATGAAGCTGTCGGCCGAGGTCACCCGCGCGATCGCCCCGTTGTACCCGGCGTCGAGCAGCTCGGTCATGATCCCCTCGGAGACGCCGCCGGTGTGCCGGGTCTCGTCCGCGATGAGCACGTTGCCGGTCAGCTCGGCCGCCCGCAGCAGGTCCTCGACCGGCAGCGGGGCCAGCCAGCGCAGGTCGAGGACGCGGCAGCCGTACCCCTCCTGGGTCAGCCGCACGGCGGCCCGCAGGCTCATCCGCAGCCCGTTGCCGAACGTCACGATCGTCAGGTCGCGCCCGTCGCCGTAGGAGCGCGCCCGCCCGATCGGCACGTGGGTCTCCGGCCAGCGGGCGGGCGGCGCGTACGGCGCCAGCCAGCCCCCGTCGCCCGCGTCGAACAGGTCGCGCGTGTGGTAGAGCGCGATCGGCTCCAGGAACACGCAGACGGACCCGGAGGTGCGGGCCGCCGCCAGGCACGTGCGCAGCATGGCGGAGGCGTCGTCGGGACGCGCCGGTGAGGCGATGACCAGCCCGGGGATGTCGCGCAGCGCGGCCACCGCGTTGTCGTTGTGGAAGTGGCCGCCGAACCCCTTCTGGTAGGAGTAGCCGGCCACCCGCACCACCATCGGGTTGGTGTAGGCGCCGCGCGAGAAGAACGACAGCGTGGCCGCCTCGCCGCGGATCTGGTCGAGCGCGTTGTGCAGGTAGGCCAGATATTGGATCTCCGGCACGGGCAGCAGCCGCGTCACGCCGGAGCCGAGCGCCAGCCCCAGGATGGCCTGCTCGTCGAGCAGCGTGTCGAACACCCGCGCCGCCCCGAACCGCTTCTGCAACCCCCTGGTCACACCGTAGACGCCGCCCTTCTTGGCGACGTCCTCGCCGAACACCGTCATCTCCGGGTAGACGGCCAGCGCGTCGGCGAGCGTGCGGTTGATGGACTGCGAGAGCGTCATGGGCTTGTCGTTCTCGGGCAGCGCGCCGGCGAACGCCTTCTCCCTGACCGAGGCCGAGGCCGCCATCGGGCTGATCTTGGCGATCAGCTCGGGCCGGCGCGGCGCGATCGGCTCCATGATCTCCTTGGCCGTGCCGAGGCGCGGGCTGCGCGTCGTCTCCAGGGCGATCCGCAGCACGTGCTCGCGCGCCAACTCGTACATCTTGAGCAGCTCGTCCGGTGTCTCCAGCCCGGCCTCCACCAGCAGCGCCGCCGTGCGCAGCAGCGGGTCGCGGGCGAGGTCGCCCTTGATCTCGCGCTGCGTGCGGTACGCCGACTCGACGTCGGACCCGGCGTGCCCCATGAGCCGCACGGTCGACAGGTGCAGGAACGCGGGGGAGCGCCGCTCGCGTACGTGTTCGGCGGCGCGGACGGCGGCGTCGTAGGCGGCGGGCAGGTCACAGCCGTCGGCGGCGAAGTATTCGATCCCGGGGCGCCGCGCGGCCGCCTCCACCCAGCCCTGGGGAGTGCGGACGCTGATGCCGATGCCGTTGTCCTCGCACACGAACAACAACGGCAGCGCCTGCCCCTGGTAGGTGGCGTAGGAGGCGGTGTTGAAGCCGGACAGCGCGCTGGCGTGGTTGATCGAGGCGTCGCCGAAGCTGCACACCGCGACCGCGTCCTCCGGCCAGGCCGAGCGGACCCCGAGCGCCCGCGCCCGCTCGATGGCGAACGCCACTCCGACGGCCCTGGGCAGGTGGCTGGCGATCGTGGAGGTCTGCGGGATGACGGCCAGGTCGGGATGGCCGAACACCTTGTGCCGCCCACCGGCGATCGGCTCGTCGGCCGCCGCGGTCAGACCCTTCAGCACGTCGCGCAGGCCCTGCTCGGGCAGCCGCCCGGCCTGTTCGGACCTGGTCAGGTAGAACGCGCCGGAGCGGTAGTGGAGCAGCGCGGGGTCACCGGGCCGCAGGGCGGCGGCGACGGCCGCGTTGCCCTCGTGACCGGCGGAGCCGATCGTGTAGTAGCCCTCGTCCTGCTCGCGCAGCCAGCGGGCCGCGATGTCGAGCAGGCGGCTGTCGAGCTGGCGGCGGAACAACGTCCGGCACTGCTCGCCGGTCAGCGTCGTGCCCTCGCGGACCGGGAGCCCCGGATCTCGCGCGGGGCCCGTCTCCAGTGTCGCAACCGCCTCGGTGAAGTGAGTCTCAACAGTGTCGCGCGCCACACCTCGATTATGTCTTTGATCGGCCCTGACGTCTGCCGGACGCCGGTGACACGTTGTGGACCGGTCCGTTTGACACCCGCCTATAACGGTTTGTCAGAATCCACAACCTTCCCCGGAGGCTGCACGTCTACTTATATGACACACGTGGCACCCTCAATGCCGCGTTGAACCAATGGGGTCTCCAGAAAGGAACCCGCATGTTACAACGCATTCGTGTCGCCGCCCTCGCCCTCGTACTCGCCGCCGGGGCACTCGCCTCGGCCCCCGCGACCGCGACGGCGGCACCCGCCCCAACCATCAGCGATGTGGGCATCAGCCCGGCCCCTCCGATCGTCGTCTTCGACACCGACGTCAGCGTCACGTTCACGTTCACCACGACGAATGCGACCACGGCCGACCTCAAGCTCAACGGGGACCCGGTCACCGTCACGTCGGCGGCCGTCTCCGGCGGCCTGAAGTGGACCGGCACCAAGTCCTTCGGCGCGGGCGCCGTCGGCAAGTGGAGCTACACCGCCACCGCGCACGGTGACGGGGACGCCTCCAAGTCCGGCACGTTCGACGTCGTCAGGGCACTCGACACCAAGATCGCCGACTTCGACGCCGGCCCCGACCTGGTCGACAGGGGCGACACCATCCGCGTCACCGGCCGCCTCCTGGCCGGCGGCAAGGGGTACGACGGCCAGTCCGTCTCCATCACCTTCCGCGGGCGCGGCTCCGACTCCTACCGTGAGGTCACCAAGGTGACGACCGGCCGCGGCGGCTGGTTCGGCGCCCGGGTGCGGGCCGACGCCACCGGCTGGTGGCGTGCCGAGTTCGCGACCACGGCCACCGCCAGAGGCACCGTCAGCGACGCCGACAGGGTGGACGTCAGGCGTGGCAACCGGGCCAGCAGCATCGCCGGCTTCGACGCCCGCCCCGAGCCGGTGGACAAGGGCGACAAGCTCACCTTCACCGGCGCCCTGCGGGTGGAGGGCCGCGACGGCGTGTCCGGCCAGCGCGTGGCCGTCTACTTCCGGGCGGACGGCTCGCACCGGTGGGAGTACGTCACGAGCGCCGTGACCGGCCGCCACGGCCGCTTCTGGGCCTCCGCGTCCGCGCAGACCTCCGGCTGGTGGCGCGCCGAGTACCGGGGCGCCCGCGGCGTCAACGGCTCGGTCAGCGACGCCGACTGGGTGCGCGTCGTGCAGCCCGCCCCGCCGCCGTCGGTGGACAAGGCCGACACCCGGCTGATCAAGTTCAACGCCTACCCGGAGCCGATCAAGCGCGGCAAGTACCTGAGGTTCAGGGGCGCGCTGCAGATCGACGACGAGGGCTCGTGGGAGGGTTACGCGGGCAAGGTGGCGCTGTACTTCAAGCCGGTGGGCTCGAAGAAGTGGCAGTACGTGAAGTCGACCTGGTCAGGCGACAGCGGCCGGCTCTACACCAAGGTCCGGGCCTGGAAGTCGGGCCACTGGAAGTTCGTGTTCGGCGGTGACGAGGACACCTACGGCGACGACAGCCGCCGCGACTACGTCCGCGTGAAGCGCTGACCATCCGGCACCGAACGAGGCCCGGGGCACACCACCCCGGGCCTCGTCCTCGTCTGCGGTCGTCTCCAGCCTCGAGACCCTGACTTCAAGGTCACGACACTTCTCCTGGAGATCGAACTTCGGAACTGCGCTCCTTAACCCTCCGTGCAAGATCGATCGCAGTCGGATGCGAAAGCCAGTCCTATTCCGCCCGTTTGAACTCCGCGACCGCCACCGCCAGCAGCGCCGCCCCCAGGGCCGCCACGATGCCCAGCTCCAGCGCCACCGGCACCTGGAAGTCGAACCACCGCACCCCGGGGTTGAGCACCGCGTTGACCTCGGCCGGCACGTTCAGGTGGGAGAACACCGCCTCCCGCATCGGGTCCACCGCGTACGTCATCGGGTTGACGACCGTCAGCACGTGCAGCCACGAAGGCAGGTTGGCCAGCGGGAACATCGCCCCGGACAGGAACATCATCGGCATGATCGCCATCTGCATCAGCCCGAAGAAGGTCTGCATGTTCTTCATCCGGGCCGCCAGCATGACCCCGAACGCCGTGATCGTGAACGCCGCCAGGAACATCTCCGCCAGCAGCGTGGCGAACAGCGTCGGCGAGTACGGCACCCCCACCAGCCCCGCCATCGCCAGGATGACGACGCCCTGCCCGGTGGCCACGATGGCGCCGCCCAGGCACTTGCCGATCACGATCGCCCCGCGCGAGACGGGCGCGACGAGCATCTCCCGCAGGAAGCCGAACTCGCGGTCCCACACGATGGAGCCCGCCGAGAACATGCCGGTCATGATCACGGTCATGGAGATCATGCCGGGATACATGAACGTCCGGTAGTCGACCCCGGGGATCGAGCCCTGCACCAGCGACCCCAGCCCCGTGCCCATGACGAACAGCCACAGCACGGGCTGCATGAGCATGGACAACATGCGGGTGCGGTCGTTGACGAAGCGGAGCATCTCCCGGTGCAGCACGACCTTGACGGCCCGGAGGTCGTGCCCGGCGCTGCGGCCCGGCACCCGGACGCTGATGGCCTCTGTCGCCATGACTACCGCCTCGCCATCGCTCTCATCCACGCCATGTTGCCGTCGCCGGACTCGGCGTCGCGGATCGTGGAACCGGTGTAGGACATGAACACGTCGTCGAGGGACGGCCGGGAGACGCTCACCGACCTGATCGGCATCCCGAGCTCGGCGAACAGCCGGGGCACGAACTCCTCACCCGAGGCCACCGCGAACGTCACCGCGCCCTCGCGCACGGCCGCGTCCAGCCCGAACCGCTCCCGCAGCGCCCTGATCGCCTCGGTGTCGTCGGCGGTCTGGATCTGTACGCGGTCCTTGCCGACGCTGGCCTTCAGCGCCTCGGGGGAGTCGATGACCACGATCTCGCCGTGGTCGATGATCGCGATCCGCTCGCAGTACTCGGCCTCGTCCATGTAGTGGGTGGTCATGAAGATGGTGATGTCCTCGGTGAGCCGTAACTGGTTGATGTACCCCCAGATGGCCGAGCGGGTCTGCGGGTCGAGGCCGACGGTGGGCTCGTCGAGGAACAGCACCCTGGGGGAGTGCAGCAGACCGCGGGCGATCTCCAGGCGCCGCTTCATGCCGCCCGAGAACGTCATCACCTTGGCGTCCTTGCGGTCCCACAGCGCGACCATCTCCATCACCTGCCGGATCCGGTCGCCGACCACGCGCTTCGGCACGCCGTACAGCTCGGCGTGGAAGCGCAGGTTCTGCTCGGCGCTCAGGTAGCCGTCCAGGGTGGGGTCCTGGAAGACGAGGCCGATGTTCCTGCGTACCTCGTCGCGCTCCTTCACCACGTCGTGCCCCGCGACCGTGGCGCCGCCGCCGGTCGGGTTCACCAGCGTGCAGAGCATGCTGATGGTGGTGGTCTTGCCGGCGCCGTTCGGGCCGAGGAACCCGAACACCTCGCCGGGGCGCACCTCGAAGTCGACGCCCTTGACGGCCTCGACCTTGCCGTACGTCTTCTTCAGCCCGCGTACGGCGATCGCCGGGTCCGCGGTCATTCAGTCCTCCGCCAGGATCTGGAAAATGGATCTGCGCGTCTGCTTGATCAGTTTCTTGGCCGCCTCCACCTGCTGGTCGCTGGCCGTGTGCGCCAGGAGGGTGAACGCCTCGTTGAGCTGGGCCCAGAGCAGGCGCAGCTCGTGGTGGTCGTCGGAGACCGTGCGGGCGACCTCCTCCCAGGGCGCCTCGTCCGCGTGCCGGGCGGCCTGCTCGCGGCCCCGCTCGGTCAGCCGGTACGTACGGCTGCCGCCCGACTCGTCGCCGGTCACCAGGCCCTCGTCCTCGAGCTGCTGCAGCGCCGGGTAGACCGAGCCCGGGCTCGGCCGCCAGACGCCGCGGCTGCGCTCCTCGATGCCCTGGATCATCTGGTAGCCGTTGCGCGGCTCCTCGTACAGCAGGGCCAGCAGGGCCGCCCGGACGTCGCCGCGGCGGATGCGCGGCGCGGCGACGTTCCCGTGGACGGCGAAGTGTACGTGCGGCGGCGGCCCGGGGAACGGCGGGCCCGGCGGCGCTCCGGGCGGTCCGGGCGGGAACGGGGGCGGTGCGGGCAGGGGCGGAGGAGAGTCCCAGAAGTCGGGTTCGCGCATGATTGCCTCCAACTATCGAGATACCGTGACGATATATCTAGATAGTTGGCACAACAAGGCCCTCATGCCGAGTGACCAGTAAGTTAGCGAGCCTTAACAGAGGCGTCCACGGCCGCCCGGGCCATCGCGTGCAGCAGCGGCCGCATGTCCTGCGCGGGCAGCTCCCCGGCGCTGTGCGGCGTCGAGTTGAGCAGCCCGAAAACGGCGTGCGTGGCCGCGCGCAGCCGCGCCGCCGGGCACGCTGGATGCAGCTCGGCCAGCACCGTCACCCACTCCTCGACGTAGAGCCGCTGCAGCCGCCTGATCTGCCTGCGCTGCGGCTCGGGCACGTTGCCCAGCTCCCGGTCGTGCACCGTGATCAGCGCCGGCTGCTCGATCGCGAACGTGATCTGCACGTTGAGCAGCGCGTCCAGCGCCTCCTTCGGGCCGGGCGCGGAGGTGACGACCGCCACGGCCGACTCGCGCAGCCGCGAGCTGACGTCCAGCAGCATCTCCGACAGCAACGCGTCCTTGCCGTCGAAGTGCCGGTAGAGGGCGGGCCCCGAGACGCCGACCGCGCCGCCGATGTCCTCGATGGAGACCCCGTGGAAGCCGCGGGCGGCGAACAGCCGGGCGGCCGCGTCCAGGATCTCCGCGCGCCTGTTGCGCCGATTACGGGTAGGTGTGGTGGAGGCGGTGGTCACGTCTCACATGCTAGACGGTTACGTTAATGATGACTAACATCCGTGCCATGAGAGGGGACTCATGAGCAGCGACTGGCCGGTCCTGAAGTCGGCCGCCGAGCCGGCGAGCGAGGCGTACAAGAGCAACGCCGAGCTCAACGAGCGGCTCGCCGCCGAGCTGCTGGAGCGCCTGGCGACCGCCGCGCTCGGCGGTCCCGAGCGGTCGCGCAAGCGGCACGTCGAGCGCGGCAAGCTGCTGCCGCGCGACCGCGTGGACGGCCTGCTCGACCCGGGCTCCCGCTTCCTTGAGCTGTCGCCGCTGGCCGCGAACGGCCTGTACGACGACCAGGCGCCCGCCGCGGGCATCATCACGGGCGTCGGCCGGGTCTCGGGCCGCGAGTGCGTGGTCGTGGCCAACGACGCCACCGTCAAGGGCGGCACCTACTACCCGGTCACCGTCAAGAAGCACCTGCGCGCGCAGGAGGTGGCCCTGCACAACCACCTGCCCTGCGTCTACCTCGTGGACTCCGGTGGAGCGTTCCTGCCCAGGCAGGACGAGGTGTTCCCGGACCGCGAGCACTTCGGCCGCATCTTCTACAACCAGGCCACGATGTCCGCGCGCGGCATCCCGCAGATCGCCGCCGTGCTCGGCTCCTGCACGGCCGGCGGCGCGTACGTGCCCGCGATGAGCGACGAGGCGGTCATCGTGCGCGGCCAGGGCACGATCTTCCTGGGCGGCCCGCCGCTGGTGAAGGCGGCCACCGGCGAGGAGGTCACGGCCGAGGAGCTCGGCGGCGGCGACCTGCACTCGCGCGTCAGCGGCGTCACCGACCACCTGGCCGAGGACGATGCGCACGCGCTGGCCATCGTCCGCGACATCGTCTCCACGCTGGCCCCGCGCGCCCCGCGCCCGTGGGAGACCGTCCGGCCCGAGCCGCCCCGGCACGACCCGCGCGACCTGTACGGGATCGTGCCCGCCGACACCCGCCAGCCCTACGACGTGCGCGAGGTGATCGCCAGGATCGTGGACGGGTCGCGGTTCCTGGAGTTCAAGGCCGAGTACGGGTCGACGCTGGTGACCGGGTTCGCCCACGTGCACGGCCACCCGGTGGGGATCCTGGCGAACAACGGCATCCTGTTCAGCGAGTCGGCGATGAAGGGCGCGCACTTCATCGAGCTGTGCGACCAGCGCCGCATCCCCCTCGTCTTCCTGCAGAACATCAGCGGCTTCATGGTCGGCAAGGCCTACGAGGCGGGCGGCATCGCCAAGCACGGGGCCAAGATGGTGACGGCCGTGTCGTGCGCGCGGGTGCCCAAGTTCACGGTGGTGATCGGGGGGTCGTTCGGGGCCGGGAACTACGCGATGGCCGGGCGGGCGTACTCTCCCAGGTTCCTATGGATGTGGCCGAACGCCCGCATCTCGGTCATGGGCGGCGAGCAGGCCGCGAACGTGCTCACCACCGTCGGCGACGCCGACCCCGAGGCGATCAGGGCCCAGTACGAGCACCAGGGCAATCCCTACTACTCCACGGCCAGGCTCTGGGACGACGGCGTGATCGACCCGCTCGACACCCGTACCGTCCTGGGCCTGGCGCTGTCCGCGGCGGCCAACGCCCCGCTCGAGCCCGCCGGTTTCGGCGTCTTCCGGATGTGAGGCATGTGTTCGACCGTGTTCTGATCGCCAACAGGGGCGAGATCGCCGTACGGATCGCGCGCACGCTGCGCGGGCTCGGCATCACGTCCGTGGCCGTGCACACGCCGTCCGACGCGGGTGCCCGGCATGTGCTCGAAGCCGACGTTGCTCTCCAGGTGCCGAAATATCTGGATATTGAGGCGATTGTTGGGGCGGCTCGGGATTCGGGGGCGCAGGCCGTACATCCCGGGTACGGGTTCCTCGCGGAGAACGGCGCGTTCGCGCGCCGCTGCGCGGAGGCCGGGCTGGTGTTCGTCGGCCCGCCGGCCGAGGCCATCGACGCGATGGGCGACAAGATCCGCGCCAAGGCCACGGTGTCGGCCGCCGGGGTGCCCGTGGTGCCCGGCGGGACCGAGCCCGGGCTGGCGGGGTGGAGCGACTTCCCGGCGCTGATCAAGCCGTCCGCCGGGGGCGGGGGCAAGGGCATGGTGCTCGTGCGGTCGGCCGCCGAGCTGCCCGACGCGCTCGAATCGGCCCGGCGTACGGCGACGGCGGCGTTCGGGGACGGGACGCTGCTGATCGAGCGCTACGTCGAGAACCCGCGCCACATCGAGATCCAGGTCCTGGCCGACACCCACGGGAACGTCGTCCACTTGGGCGAGCGCGAGTGCAGCCTGCAGCGCAGGCACCAGAAGATCATCGAGGAGGCGCCGTCCCCGTTCGTGAGCCCCGAGACGCGCGCCCGCATGGGGGCGGCGGCGGTGGAGGCCGCCCGCGCGGTCGGGTACGTGGGGGCGGGCACGGTCGAGTTCATCGTGGACGGCACGACCGGGGCCTACCACTTCATGGAGATGAACACCCGGCTGCAGGTCGAGCACCCCGTCACGGAGCTCGTCACCGGGCTCGACCTGGTGGAGCTGCAGCTCAGGGTGGCGGCGGGCGAGCGGTTGCCGTTCGCGCAGGAGGACGTGCGGCTCGACGGGCACGCGGTGGAGGCCCGCGTGTACGCCGAGGACCCCGCGCGCGGCTTCCTGCCCAGCGGCGGCCGGATCCTGGCGCTCCGGGAGCCGCGGGACGTCCGGGTCGACTCCGGGCTGGTCGAGGGCGGGGTCGTGGGCAGCGAGTTCGACCCGATGTTGTCGAAGGTCGTCGCCTGGGGTCCCGATCGGGCCTCGGCGCTCAGGACGCTGGACCGGGCGCTCGCCCGCACGGCCGTCCTGGGCGTGGTCACCAACGTCCCGTTCCTGCGGGCGCTGGCCGCGCACCCGGCCGTGCGGGCGGGCGAGCTGGACACGGGCCTGGTCGAGCGGGCGCTGCCCGAGCTGGTGCCGGGCGTGCAGGTGCCCGAGGAGGTGCTCGCGGCGGCGGGGCTCGTCTTCCACGCCTTGCCGCGCGGCGACGACCCCTGGGAGGTCACCGACGGGTGGCGGCTGGGGGAGCGGGCGTGGACGACGTGGCGGCTGGAGTCGCGGGACGGCGTGCACGCGGTCCAGGTGCGCGGGCTGCCCGAGGAATCCGCCGAGGTCCGGCTGAACGGTACGGCGGCGGCCCACATCCGGCTCGACGGCGGCCCCGCCGGGGGTGCCGAGCTGGTCGTCACCATCGGCGGGCGCACCGAGCGCTACCTCTGGGCGCGCCGCTCCGACACCCTGTGGCTGGGCAAGGACGGCGCCTCCTGGTCGTTCACCCGGCACCTCATCGGCGACCCGGGCGACCGGGCCGGCGCCGCGGCGGCGGGCGACGGCGTGGTCAGGAGCCCCATGCCCGGCACGGTGCTGGTGGTCAAGGCGCAGCCCGGCGAGCGGGTGAGCAAGGGGCAGCCGCTGGTCATCGTGGAGGCCATGAAGATGGAGCACACGGTCACCGCCCCGTGCGACGGCGTCGTCGCCGAGTTGCCCGTGCAGGCGGGCCGGCCGGTCGACATGGACGCCGTCCTGGCCGTGGTCACCCCAGTGGTCACCCCAGTGGTCACCCCAGTGGCCGGCCCAATGGTCGGCCCCATCGTCGGCACAGAGGAGGCGTGATGCCGTACCCCGTGCAAGGTCTTCCGCAGCAGGTCACGATCTACGAGGTGGGCCCGCGCGACGGGCTGCAGAACGAGTCCTCGGTCGTGCCCGTCGAGGTGAAGGCCGAGTTCATCGACCGGCTCGCGGACGCCGGTCACAAGATCATCGAGTCGACCAGCTTCGTGCACCCCAGATGGGTGCCGCAGCTCGCCGACGCCGACGAGCTGCTGACCAGGCTGCACCGGAGACCGGGCGTGCGCTACCCCGTCCTGGTGCCGAACCCGCGCGGCCTCGACCGCGCGCTCGACCTGGGCGTGGACGAGATCGCGATCTTCGCCAGCGCCACCGAGACGTTCGCCGCGAAGAACCTGAACCGGAGCCTGGAGAGCCAGTTCGACATGTTCGAGCCGGTCGTGGCCAGGGCGCTGGACAACGGGATGAAGGTCCGGGCGTACGTGTCGATGTGCTTCGGCGACCCCTGGGAGGGGCCGACGCCGATCGCGCAGGTGGTCTCGGTCGGGGAGCGGCTGCTCGGGCTCGGCTGCTACGAGCTCTCGCTCGGCGACACCATCGGCGTCGGCACGCCGGGCCACGTGACGGCCCTGATCGGGGCCTTCCGCCGGCCGGACCGGCTCGCCGTCCACTTCCACGACACCTACGGCCAGGCGCTCGCCAACACCCTGGCCGCGTTGAGAGCGGGCGTGACCACGGTCGACGCCTCCACCGGAGGCATCGGCGGCTGCCCCTACGCCGAGTCCGCCACCGGCAACCTCGCCACCGAGGACCTGGTCTGGATGCTGCGTGGGCTCGGCATCGAGACGGGGCTCGACCTGGGCAAGCTCGTGTCCACCAGCACCTGGCTGGCGGAGCTGCTCGGCCGCCCCAGTCCGTCCCGCGTCGTACAGGCGCTTTCGAAAGGCTGACATGCTCAAGGACGAGTACGAAGAGTTGCGCAAGACGGTCGAGGCCTTCTCGCGCGAGGTGGTCGCGCCGGTGATCGGCGACTTCTACGAGCGCGAGGAGTTCCCGTACGACATCGTGCGGCAGATGGGCGCGATGGGGCTGTTCGGGCTGCCCATCCCCGAGGAGTACGGCGGCATGGGCGGCGACTACTTCGCCCTCTGCCTGGCCCTGGAGGAGCTGGCCCGGGTCGACTCCAGCGTGTCGATCACGCTGGAGGCGGCGGTGTCGCTGGGCGCGATGCCGATCCTCAGGTTCGGCACCGAGGAACAGCGCGCGACCTGGCTGCCCAAGCTGGCCTCGGGGGAGATGCTGGGCGCGTTCGGCCTGACGGAGCCGGGCGGCGGCTCCGACGTGCCGGGCGGGATGCGCAGCACGGCCGTGCTCGACGGCGGCGAATGGGTGATCAACGGTACGAAGGCGTTCATCACGAACTCCGGCACCCGCATCACGGGGGTCGTCGGCGTGGCCGCGCTCACCGGCGAGCGCGAGATCTCCACGATCCTCGTGCCGAGCGGCACGCCCGGGTTCACGGTCTCGAAGAAGTACTCCAAGGTCGGCTGGAACGCCTCCGATACCCGCGAGCTGTCCTTCTCCGACTGCCGCGTACCGGGGGAGAACCTCCTGGGCGAGCGCGGCCGCGGCTACGCCCAGTTTTTGCAGACCCTCGACGAGGGCCGCGTCGCGATCGCCGCGCTCAGCGTGGGGCTCGCGCAGGGCTGTGTGGACGAATGCCTCAAGTACGTCCGGGAGCGCAGGGCGTTCGGCCACCCGATCGGCCACTACCAGGCCATCCAGTTCAAGATCGCGGACATGGAGGCCCGCGCCCACACCGCGCGCCTGGCCTACTACCACGCGGCGGAGCGGATGCTGGCCGGGCTGCCGTTCAAGAAGGAGGCGGCGATCGCCAAGCTGGTCTCCTCCAACGCGGCGATGGACAACTCGCGGGACGCGACGCAGGTGTTCGGCGGGTACGGGTTCATGAACGAGTTCCCCGTCGCCCGCTTCTACCGCGATGCCAAGGTCCTGGAGATCGGCGAGGGCACCAGCGAGGTGCAGCGCATGCTCATCGCACGTCAGCTCGGGCTCGGTGACCTGTGAGCGAAGTTTGCGCCGGTGGCGCGGGACGATCTAGTGTCGTTGGTCATGACGGCTGACGATCTTCTGATCAGGAGGGCGGAGAAGGCGGACGCGGACGCGGTGTTCGCGCTGGCCCGCGAGTTCGGGCTGACGTTCAGGCCCGAGCGCGAGGCATTCGACGCCGCCCTGCCCGCGCTCCTGGCGAACGACGACGCCCTGCTGCTCGCTGCCGTCGTGGGCGGGCGGGTGCACGGTTACCTGCTCGGGTTCGTCCATCTGACGCTGTTCGCCAACGGGCCGGTCGCCTGGGTGGAGGAGGCCATGGTCCAGTCCGGGCTGCGCCGGCAGGGGATCGGCCGGTCCCTGCTGGAGGAGTTCGAGCGGTGGGCCCGCACGCGCGAGGCCGGCTACGTGGCGATGGCGACGCGGCGGGCGCCGGAGTTCTACCACGCGCTCGGCTACGAGGCGTCGGCCACATTTTTCCGCAAGGTCCTGCGCTGAGCCCCTGCGCGGGCCGTCACCGCTGATCGCCCCTCCATCCCACCCGGCCGTGCGCGCCGGGCGGCGGGCGGTTCTGTCGGCGGGGGATGGCATCCTTGGGGCGTGAGTATCCACGCCGTGAGCCCCTTGTTCGTGGGGCGTGCCCGCGAGCTCGCCGCTCTCGGGGACGCCCTGGCCAGAGCGCGTGCAGGGGTGTCGTCCACCGTGCTCGTCGGCGGTGAGGCCGGGGTCGGCAAGACCCGGCTGGTCAACGAGTTCACCGGCCACCGGGCCGGCGACGCGCTGGTGCTCGTCGGCGGCTGCCTGGAGCTGGGCACGGAGGGCCTGCCGTTCGCGCCGTTCACCGCCGTGCTGCGCGGGCTCGTGCGCGAGCTGGGCCGCGACGGCGTCGCCGCGCTCGTGCCGGGCGGCAACGCGGGCGGGCTGGGGCGGCTGCTGCCCGAGTTCGGGGAGCCGGGCAAGGAGGGGGCCGAGGCCAGGGCGCGGCTGTTCGAGCAGGTGCTCGGGCTGCTGGAGCGGCTGGCCGAGGAGCGTCCCGTCGTGCTGATCGTGGAGGACGCCCACTGGGCCGACCGCTCCACCCGCGACCTGCTGACGTTCCTCGTCCGCTACCAGCGCACCGCGGCCCGGCTGCTCATCGTCGTGACCTACCGCACCGACGAGCTGCACCGCACCCACCCGCTGCGGCCGTTGCTCGCCGAGCTGGGCCGGGTCGAGTGGGTGACCAGGGTCGAGCTGCGCAGGCTCACCCGCAGGGAGGCCGTGGCCCTCGCGGCCGGGATCCTGGAGCACGAGCCGTCCCCCGGGGACATGGACCTGATCTACGCGCGCAGCGAGGGCAACCCGCTGTTCGTCGAGGCGCTGCTCAGCGAGGCGGGCGGTGGCGAGGCGCTGCCCGAGTCCCTGCGCGACCTGCTGCTGGCCAGCGTCGAGCGGCTGCCGGAGGAGACGCAGGAGCTGCTGCGCGTGGCCAGCGCCGGCGGGCAGCGCATCGAGCACGACCTGCTCAGCGCCGTGGCCGGGCTCGACGAGTCCGCGCTGTCCCGCGCGCTGCGGCCCGCCGTGGCGGGCAACGTGCTGGTGGTCGACGGCGAGGGCTACGGCTTCCGGCACGCGCTCATCCGCGAGTCGCTCCACGACGACCTGCTGCCCGGCGAGCACACCCGGCTGCACACCCGCTACGCCGAGGCCCTGGAGCACGACCTGTCGATCCTGCCCGCCCCGCGCGGCGCGATCGAGCTGGCCCACCACTGGCACTCCGCCCACAACTCCACCTGGGCGCTGGTCAGCGCCTGGCGCGCGGCGGCCGCCGCCCGCAAGTCCACCGCCTACGACGAGCAGCTCCGGATGCTGTCCAGGGTGCTGGAGCTGTGGGACCAGGTGCCCGACGCGGTCGAGCGCATCGGCCGCGACCGGATCGACGTGCTCAGGCAGACGGCCACGGTCGCCCACCTGGCCGGCGAATACGAGCGCAGCATCGCCCTGGCCAGCGCCGCCCTCGACGAGCTCGACCACGACGCCGACCCGATCAGGGCGGCCACGGTGCTGCGCCAGCGCGGCCTGACCCGCTACGACCTGAGCCGCCCCGGCTTCCTCGACGACCTGCGCCTGGCGGCCGCGCTGGTGCCCGACGACCAGCTCAAACTCCGCGGCCAGGTGCTGGAGACCCTGTCACGCATGCTCCACCGGCCCGAGGACCGGCCGGAGCGGAGCGCCACGGCCCGGCTGGCGATGGAGATCGGGCACGCGGTGGGCGACGCCAACGTCGAGGCCCACGCACTGATCAGCCTCACCTGGGGGCACACCTGTTACACCGAGATCGAGCTGGAGATGGAGAGGTTCGCGGAGGCGCGCCGCATCGCCGTCCGCGACGAGGCGTACAACGCGCTGATGCGCTGCGCGATCTCCGAGTCCGACGCGCTGGAGGGCGCGGGCCGGCACGGGCGGGCCGCGCAGGTGGCCCGTGAAGGCGTCGAGGAGGCCGGGCAATACGGCCTGGCCCGCACGTCCGGCACGTTCCTGTCGATCAACCTGGCCGAGCCGCTGGTCTCGCTCGGGCGCTGGGACGAGGCGCTCCAGGTGGTCGAGCACGCGCTCGACCTCGCACCGCCGGCACCCTACCGGGCGAGCCTGCAGGGGTTCGCCGCCGACATCGCGCTGGCGCGCGGGCAGTTCGACCGGGCGGAGAAGCTGCTGGCGGCGTCGCGCAGCGTGCTGTCCCGGGGGACCTTCCGCGATCAGACGGTGTTGCCGCACCTGTGCAGGGAGGTCGCGCTGCTGCACGCGCGGGGCCAGATGGGCGAGGCGGTGGAGGCGGCGGCGCGGGCGCTGGAGGAGCACGACCTGCTGGTCTCTCCGCGCTACTCGTGGCCGGTGCTGGTGACGTTCGCGCGGCTCATCTGGGCCGTGGTGCCCTCGGGCCAGCTCCTCGCGGCCCTGGCGGCACCCGCGCTGTCCGGCGGGGACGGTCCGGCGGGCGGCGAGGCCGCTTCGCGCGGTTCAGGCGGTACGGGCGGTTTGTCGGGTGAGGCCGCGGCTGGAGGTCTGGAGGGTTCGGCGCGTGGGGCTGCTTCGGGCAGCGGGGGTCATCGGGTGGACACGGTGGCCGCTCCGGGCGGCGGGGGCCATCCGGTGGACACGGCCGCGGCTTCGGGCGGTGGGGGGCTCGGGTCGCTCGCGCGGCTCGCGCTGTCGCTGTTGCCGCGGCTCCGGGTGATCGCGCAGAAGCTCGAGGTCCAGGGCGATCTGCAGCGGGCGCACCAGCTCACGTTCACCGCGCTGACCGGGCCGGTGGAGGACACCGGCGAGCCGGCCGCCTGGCAGTTCAAGGCATGGGACCTGGCGGCGGGGGCCTGGGCGGCGCTGCGGGAGCCGTACCCGGAGGCTCGGGCTCTGGTGGGGGCGGCGCAGGCGGCGCTCGCGTCGGGCGACCGGCAGGAGGCGGCGGCCCGGCTGACACGGGCGCGGGAGCTCGCCCGCGAGCTCGGTGCCACGCCGATGCTGGAACAGCTCGACGTGTTCGGGCGGCGGGCCAGGATCGGCGGCTCCGAGGAGGCTCCCGACGGGCCGCCCTTGGGGCTGACCGCGCGGGAGCTGGAGGTGCTGCGGGAGGTGACGAACGGGCGCAGCAACCGGGAGATCGCCGAGGCGCTGTTCATCTCGATCAAGACGGTGAGCGTGCACGTGTCGAACATCCTGGCCAAGCTGGGGGTCGCCACGCGAGGCGAGGCCGCCGCCACCGCCCACCGCCTGGGCCTCTTCGACGCCGTCCCGTGACGGGCCGGTAGCGCACCCGGGGGTTGGCACGCCCGCCTGAAGGCCCTGGCGGTGCTGCAGGCGTTGAGCCCCGCACGACCCCCGGCCTGTCGGCGGCGAACCGCGACCAGAGCGCGTTCGAGCATGCGGGCGGGCTGGAGCCGCCGCGTGCCGCTCGGCCCGTGCCGGCTTGGGCCGCCTCAGGGCTTCTGAGGGGTCCCGTTGTGCGGCCTGATGGCCATCTTCGGCCGCCCTCCGTCTTCCCGGTGCGAGGTCGGGTCGGGTGGGCGGTGTCGGCCATGAGCGCAGTGCGGCTGAGTCGAACTGGGCATGCGCCCAAGTCGGCCGTGGGTCATGCGGCTGAGCCCGGCCCCTGGCCCGTGTGCCTGAGTCGGCACGCTGGGCCTGAGTCGGCACGCTGGGCCTGAATCGGCACGCTGGGCCGTCCGGGTGGGGTCTGTGCGGGGGTGGTGGTGGGTCAGCCGGTTAGTTGGGCTTCGAGGCGGTAGCCGTCGACCGTGACGTAGACCTGGTCGCCCGGGCGGGCGTTCAGGCGCATGAGGACCGGCTGGAGTGAGTCGAAGACCGGCTGGTGGCCCTGCCAGACCAGGACGATGGCGTTGTCGCCGGGGCCCGTCACCGACAGGAGGGTGCCGGGGCGCATGCCGAGCTGGGCCGCGTACCCCTCCGGCACCGGCACCGGGCCGCCCCTGAGGTGCTCCGGCGTGACCTCGATGCGCTGCCAGCGGCGCGGGTCGGAAGACGGGCTGGGGAGCGGCGGTGGCGGGGTGGACGGGGTGCCCGCCAGGCTGCCGGGGAGCATCGCCGCGCGGCCGCCCGACAGCGCGGACAGGGTGGCCAGCGCGGCGGAAGGGTCGATCGAGCCCGCCGTCGCCGCCGGGATGGGCTGGCCGCCTCGGTGGTGGTGGCCGTTGGCCCCCGGGGTACGCCGGGGGAGCGGCTGTGCCGGGGACGGGGCCGAGGCCACCGGGTCCGGGCCGGTCTCCGCGGGCAGGGCGTCGAGCCAGGCCCTGGCCGAGTGGGCGCGGATGCCCAGCTCACCCATGAGCTCCACGAGATCGGCGTCCGGCGGGCTGGCGGCCAGGAGCTGCCGCGTACGTGCCTGGAGGCCGTGGATGTCGCCCACCACGAGCCAGCCGTCCTGGAGGCGGCGGTCCGGCATGAGCGTCACCAGCACGCGCCAGAGCGGTGTACGCAGCGAGGGCACCATCACGGGGTGGGCCGGGTCGGCACCGATGAGCTGATCCTCGGTGGCCGCCGCGCCGAGCCACTCGGTCAGCCGGAACATGTGGCCCGTGACCGGGGCGGACTCGGAGGAGCGCAGCCAGTGCAGGATGCGTTCCTCGGCGGTGCGCTGGGCCTGGGAGAGCGCGTCCCGCTCGACCAGCAGCTTGTGGGCGAGCGTACGCAGGCTGACCGGGTCCTCCGCGAACAGCCGGTGCACGGCCACCGCCAGCTCCAGCTTGTCCAGGCTGCGGAAGAGGCTGTCCACGACGCGGACCATGGCGTGGTCGGTGTCGGAGGGGGTGGGGGCGGATGCGGGGCCGGGCGGCGCCGAGAAGGCGGGCGTGCCTGGAGCGCCTTTCGGGGCGTCGGCGGCCGGGATGGGCGGGAACGAGCCGGTGTGCGGGCCGCCGCTGGAGAGGGGGCCGTTCGACGTCGGATTGCCGGCGCCCGGGGCCGGGGTGGAGGCGGGGCCGCCGCCCGGGAGCGAGGGGCCGCCGCCCGGGAGGGACGGGCTGCCGGGGAGGGAGCCGGTGTCCTGGCGGCCGGATTGCGGGCCCGTGGGGCGCTGCGGGAGGCGTTCGGACTGGCCGGGGGCCGGGCGCTGCGGCAGGCCCTCGCCCGCGAAGCCCTGACGCGGCCCGCCACCCTGGGGCTGGGCCGGGAACGAGCCGCTCTGCGCGGGGAACGAGCCGGTCTGGCGCTGCGGGGTCGCGTCCGGGGAGGACTGCGGGAACGGGCCGCTCTGGCGTTGCGCGTCCGAGGACTGCGGGAAGGAGCCCGGCTGGCGCTGCCGGGTGTCCTCGGAGGACGGCGACGGGAACGAGCCCGGCTGGCGCGGTCCTGACCCGTTGTCGGCCGCCGGGAGTGCCGGGAAGGAGCCGGTCTGGCGCTGCCGGGTGTCCTCGGAGGAGGGCTGTGGGAACGCGCCGCTCTGGCGTTGCGGGTCCGAGGGCTGCGGGAACGAGCCGGGGCGCTGGGGGAGACCGTCGCGCCCCGCGAACGGGCCCGTCTGGTGCGGCTGCGCGGTGGGGTCCGGCTGGGCGGGGAACGGGCCGCTCTGCGCGCCGGGCTCGGAAGGGGCGGGCTCGGAACGGGTGGGCTCGGAACGGGTGGGCTCGGGACGGGCGGAGTCCGAGCGGGCGGGCTCGGAAGGGGCGGGCAGCGCGGCGCTCTGGGCGGCGAAGGAACCCGTCTGCGGCTGCGGCACTCCCTGGGGCTGGACCGGGAACGAGCCGGTGCCCCGTTCGGGCTGGATCGGGAAGGGACCCGTGCCCTGGGACGAACCGGGCTGGCCGGGCGCCTGGCCGCGCTGCAGCGGGCGGGTGACCTCCGGATGACCCACCGGAGCGGCGGCGGGGGCCTCGCGCTGGGCCGGGATGCGGCCGAGGATCTCCCGGAAGACCGAGCCGATCACGACCTCGGGCGTGGCCGACGGCGTGCCCAGGTCGCTGGGGGACAGGCGGCGCAGCCGCTGCCAACCGCCGAGGCCGGTGATCGCCGTACGGGTGGCCTCGGGCCAGCCTGGCAGCGCGGGATCGATGTGGTGAACCGTCAGTGCGGGCAGCAGGTCGGCCAGCGGCAGGTGGTCCCAGCGGGAGGAGGCCAGCCGGGCCAGGCGTTCGCAGATCCAGTCGAGCCCGGCCGTGCCGAGTGCCTTCGACAGCGAGAGGGAGTGCCACCACCCCGCCGGCAGGCGTGGATCACCGAGCGCCTCGGCCACCTGCTGCGGGCGGCTCCAGCGCAGCGCAGGGACTAGGTCGCTCAGGCAGATCGATGACTCGACTTCCATCGGCGGACCTTATCCTCCCCAGTGAGCCGCGTGGTGCTGCCCGTAACGCATGTGGCTAATGGTGCAGCCTACGCGGCAAGCTATCAATCAGTGTGAATAGGGTAAAGACGGTTCAGATCCAAACCGTACCGTGGACGGCCGCCCACCTGGGCCACACATTCGGCACCAGCACGGCAACCTGCTTCCAATCCGGCCTGTACACCGTAGCCTCGCAAGGTTGCGGCGAGGTAGCCGGCGGCGAACGCGTCTCCCGCGCCGGTCGAGTCCACGACCTCGGTCGACACCCCCGGCGCGGTCGCGACCACCGCCCCGTCCACGGCTGCCAGCGCCCCGTCCGCTCCCAGCTTCACGACCGCTGTGCCGTATCTCTCACTCAAGACCACGGCCGCCCGCTCCGCCGTCGTGGCACCGCTGAGGAGGAGGGCCTCGTCGAGGTTGGGGATGATCAGGCCGGTCGGGGCCGTCTCGCGGGTGAAACGTTCAACGCCGAACTCGCGCAGCGGACCCGTGGAGGCCGGGTCGATGCTGATCGTGACGCCCGCGTCCGCCGCGTCCGCCATGGCGCGCCTGGCCAGACGCAGGCCGGGTTCGGCGAACAGGACGTACCCGGACAGGTGCAGCCGGGTGACGCCGGTCAGCAGGGACGGGTCCCAGTCGGCTTCGGAGATCAGGCTCCCGGCGCCGCGGTTGGTGAGCATCGAACGCTCGCCGCTCTTGTCCACCATCGCGATCACGACGGCCGTGGGGTGCGCGGGGTCCACGGTGACGTGCGGGTGCACGCCCGTCTTGACCAGTTCGGTGGTGTGCCACTCGCTGCTGTCGTACCCGAGCTTGGCCAGCAGGTGCACCTCGGCGCCCAGGCAGGCCGCCCACGCGGCGGTGTTGGCGCCGGAGCCGCCCGGGCGGAGCACGATGTCGGCGGCCGTGTCGGTGCCGGACATGACCGGAGAGCCGTGCAACGCCACCACGTCGGTGACCACGTCACCGATGATCAGGAGGGCGCCGTCGGTCACGATCGGGCCCAGGCCACGGCGATCCGGGCGGCCAGGGCGGTGTTGCCGCGTACGGCGGCCAGGTTCGCCTCCAGGGAGGCTCCGGAGGTGCCGTCCACCAGGTACCCGAGCAGGAACGGGGTGATCGCCTGCCCCTTGACGCCCTCGCGCTCCGCGGCGGCCAGCGCCTCGCCGAGCACGCGGTCGTGCAGCTCGGGGTCGAGCTGCTGCTCCACGGGGACGGGGTTGGCCACGATCAGCGCCGTCTCCTGGCCGCCGAGCGCGTCCTGGCCGCGCATGATGGCCGCGGCCTCGTCGGGCGACTCGATCCGCCAGTCGATCGGCTGGCCGGAGGAGTGCAGGTAGAAGCCGGGGAAGGTGTCAGTGCCGAACCCGACGACGCTCACGCCCCGCGTCTCCAGCCGCTGCAGCGTGGCCGGCACGTCGAGGATGGACTTGACGCCCGCGCAGACGACGGTGATGCGCGTACGGGCGAGCGTGTCGAGGTCGGCGGACTCGTCCTGGTCCTCCGCCCAGCCGCGGTGCACTCCGCCCAGCCCGCCGGTGGCGAAGATCCGGATCCCGGCGCGGGCGGCCAGGAACGACGTGGCCGACACGGTGGTCGCCCCGCTCGCCTTCAGCGCCGCCGCCACGGGCAGGTCCCGCTGGCCCAGCTTGCGCAGGCCGGACTCGGTCGCGATCCGCTCCAGCTCCACCTCGCCGAGGCCGATGCGGGGCACGCCGTCCAGCACGGCGATCGTGGCCGGCACGGCGCCCGCGGCCCGTACGACTCCCTCCAGCTCCCGCGCGACCTCCAGGTTGCGCGGCTGCGGCAGCCCGTGGGAGATGATCGTGGACTCAAGGGCCACGACCGGAGCGCCGGTTGCCAGGGCCTCGGCGACCTCGTCGGACGGCTGGAGAACGGAGTCGGTGGCGCTGCGCATGGTGAGTTTTGTGCTCCTTGAGTGGTGTGACCTGCTTAGGCGGAACGGTGGCTTTCGCGAGATTTGTTCCGAACGGAGCAGGGTACGGGCCCCCCGGCCCGGCCGTCCACTCGAGGATCACACGAGGAGGGCGACCCCCGCCAGGGACGTGGCCGCGATGATCGCCGTCGCGATGCCGCCGAGCAGCACCACCCGGCCGCCCTTCGCCAGTTTCCGCACGTCGATGCCGGTGCCGAGGCCGAACAGCGCGGCGGCCATGAGCACGTTCGTGACCACCGGCACCGCGTCCGTGACCACCGCCGGCCTTCAGCGGCCTGCACCGGGCGGGGCCGCGGCAGGAGCTGGGCTCGAACTCGGCGGTGAAGGGCGCGGCGCAGGCGGGGGTGGCGCCGGCGGTGCTGAGCGGGTACGCAGTGGAGGCCGACGTGGCCACGGGGCGGCTGGTGGAGGTGCCTTTGACGGGGATCAACCTGGTCAGGAGCCTGCGGGCGGTGTGGCGCCGCGGCCGCCCCCTGACCGGCCCGGCCGCCACCCTCCTGGCCATCGCCACCCGCCCCTGACCCGCCTCCCCCTGACCCCCCCCCCG
>NZ_JBGNUW010000042.1:0-73256 GCF_041950495.1 Nonomuraea sp. MTCD27
TCCGCCGGCGCCTCCGCACCGCCCACCCGCCCCACCACCGACGCCCCGGCACCCCCGGCCCCCACCCAGGACCGGCACTCCGCCCAGGACCAGCACTCCGGCCAGAATCGGCTGGAGGCCCAGGACCAGCGGCCCGCCCCAGACCGGCCAGAGGTCCAGGACCAGCGGCCCGCCCAGCGCCAGCCGGCCGCCGAGGCGTCGGCTCAGCCTGTCGCGCAGTCGCCGGTCCCAGCCGCCCAGGGATCACCTGCCGCCGTGGCGCAGAGCCCGGCCTCCGCGCAGGCGCCGAGCCCGGTATCGGCGCAGGCGCAGCCCATCACCGCGCCGACGGCCACCCCGCCGACGCAACCGACCGCCGTGTCGGCGCAGTCAACGACCGCCCAGGCACAACCGGTCAGCGCGCAGCCTGCCACCGATACGGCCCAGTCCGGTCAGACTGCTCAGTCCGGTCAGACTGCTCAGTCCGGTCAGACGCCTCAGACCGCCCCGGCCGCCCAGGCCGCAGCGGCGGTTGCCCCAAGTTCCGAGCCCGCCCCGGTCGCGGAGACGGCGCCAATCGCGGAGACGGCCCTGGTCGCGGAGACGGCCACCCCGGAGACGGCCACCCCGGATGCGGCCGACGCCGCGCAGCCGGACGCGTCCCCGGCCACCACTCTTGGCACGCAGCCTTCACCGGTCGCGAGCTCCACCACGGAGGCGCCCATCCAGGCCGGCGGCATCGCAGAGCCCGCCGCCGCCGTGTCGTCCGCCGCAACCGAAGGCCACACAGCCGCGCAACCCGGCACGGCGGCGAGCACCGACGCGACCCCTTCGACCGCCACCACCTCGCCGACCGCCGCCACAACTTCCGCCACGGAAGCAGCTGCCCCGGCGCCGGTCTCGCCCGACGTCACCGACGAAGCGCCCGAGCAGCCCACGACCGCAGCGGAGCCCAAGAGCGAAGTCACCGCCCCGGCCCAGCCGGAGACGGCGGCCGCCCCTGCCGCGACGGCCGAGGCGCCCAAGGCCGAGGCCGCCGAGCCGACGCAGCGGACCGAGCAGGCCGAACAGCCCCGCAAGACCGAGGAGATCGCGCAGACGGAAACTGCGGAGAACGGCAAGGCCGTCGCCTCCCAGGCATCCACACCCGCACCCACGGCAACCGCATCGGAGCCCGCAGCAGCTACGTCAACCACGCCGCCGGAGCCAACGGCGGCGCCGGAGGCTCTGGCGCCCGCACCGGAATCCGCCGCGACCGCGACGAAGACGACCGCAGGGAAGACGACCGCGACGGAGACGACCGCCACGGAGACGACCGCGACGGCTGTCCCCGAACCCACCGCGACCGTCCCCGAACCCGCGACGGCCACTCCCGACACAACGGCGACCGCTCCCTCGAAGCCCGCTGCTCCCGAGAAGCCCGCCACTACAACCGAGCCCGCCACCGCGACCAAGCCTGCCACCGCGACGAAGCCTGCCGCGGCAGCCGAGCCCGCCCCTTCGACCGGGACTGCCCCGTCGACCGAACCCGCCGTGGCAACCGAGCCCGCCGCTTCGGCGGAGCCCGCCGTTGCCGACAAGCCGGCCGTCCCCGAGAAGAAGGCGGCGGAGCCGGAGCCCGAGCAGCCCGTGCAGGAGGCCAAGCCTCCGGCGCCCAAGCCGAAGCCCGCACCCTCGGTGCCGGCGGCGCGGGCGGGCAAGGACGAGGGCAAGGAGGACCCGGCCGTGCCGGTGCCGTCCCCGCCGCCCGCCCCGGCCGCCCGCCAGGCGCGCAAGAGTTCGAGGGGCCGTCGCGCCTCCGTACCGACGTGGGACGAGATCATGTTCGGCGCCCGCCGCCAGGACTGACCGTCACAGCAGAGCAGGACTGACCGCAGCAGAGCAGGAGACGACCGAGTCACCGCCGGGACGCCCGGCACCAAGGTGACGAGCGAGCCGGCGCCGGGAAACCCCTCCCTGGCCCCGCCCGCCGCCCGCGTCAGGGTTCGGCGCGCTCCAGGAAGGGCGCCAGCCACTCCGGCGTCACCTCGGCGGGGAACTCCACCGCCTGAGCCTCCGACACGTCGATCGCCGAGTAACCCCCCTTGCCGGCCCCGACCCCGGCGATCAGCGTGAGCACCCCGGCCCGCCGCTGGAACCACGTCTGCCGCATCCGCCAGCCCACCACGGCCCGGCGTTCGACCACGGCCTGGGCGCGCCGCAGCGACCCCGACCGCACCGCCACGCGCACGCCGTCGTAGCCGTGCCCGAGCGACGCGTACCGGTCGAGCCCCAGCGGCACCCCGACGCCCGCCAGGAGCAGCGCCAGCACCAGGAGGATCCACCAGAGCATCGTCCCGGCGACCCACACCCCGGCGGCGCCCACCAGCGCCAGCAGGAGCCAGGGGAAGACGGCGCGGAACAGGCGGCGGTTCCGCGCGACCGGCGGGTGGGGCCGGAGCTCGGCGTGGTAGGGGCCGATGGCGTCGCGGGTCACCTGGAAGGCCACCTCGCGCGGCACGTCGGGCAGGAGCTGCCCGCGCGTCTCCGAGTCGCCGAGCCCGGTCACGATGGCCCAGACGCGCGCGACCCCCGCCCAGCGTTCGGCCAGGCCGTCCACGATCTCGTAACCGCGTACGCGCTGCGACTCCAGCGACACGCTGCGCCGGTTGATCAGGCCGCGCTCCGCCACGAGGTAGCCGTCGCGGCGCTTGAGCCGGAAGTTCCAGTTGAAGATTGCGTACATCAGCCCGCCGGTGAACGGCATCGCCAGCACGAGCAGCACCGCCACGGCCAGCAGCAGGTAGGGGCGCTCCCAGAGCCACTGCCCCGCGGTCCAGGCGGCGTCCTGGCTGACTCCCAGCTCGTCCCCCCACTGGAACGCCAGCCCCACGGCGCCGCCGGCGAAGGCGAAGGGGGTGAGCAGGTACGCGCCCGACAGCGGCCCGTACAGCAGCCACCTGCGCGGCACGTCGATGATCGGCCGCTCGGTGGGCCCGGAAGGTGGCACGGCGCCGGTGACGTGCGTCTCGGGGACGGCGGCGCGGCGCAGCAGCACGGCCTTGAGCCGTTCGGCCTCCTCCAGCGTGACCCCGGCGAGCTTGGCCTCCTCCGTGTCGCCGCTCGCCCCCGTGTCGATCTTGAGCACGGTCAGGCCGAGCAGCCGGTGCATGGGCGGGGTGGACACGTCTACGCCGCGGATGCGCTCCAGGGGGATGGTGCGGACGGAGCGGCTGACCAGCGACCGCTTGGTCTCCAGGCGGTCGCCGACGATCTCGTAGGTGAAGGTGACCCACCTGATGACCGAGAACACCACGGCGGCGACGACCCCGGCGGCCGCGTAACCGTACGAGCGGGCCGAGAAGCCGCCCACGAACAGGACCCCGACCAGGGGGAGGAGGAGGGAGGGCAGCATGCGCACGGGGTCGATGAGCAGCACCTTGGGGCTGAGCCGCTGCGGCAGCCGCACCACGGGCGGCGGCCCGCCCGCCGGGCCGGGATGAGGCGGCCCGCCCGCCGGGCCGGGGTACGGCGGGATGCCACCGGGGGCGCCCTCCGGGATGGGCGCCGGGCCGTCCTGACGAGGCTCGGTCATGTCGCGTCGTCTCTGAGCTCTTCGGCCCGGCGCGCCAGCTGCTCGGCGAGCCCGGCCGCCACCCGGTAGTCGAGCCCCTTGATCGTCGAGGACCCCGCGTGGGAGGCCGTCCTGATCTCCAGCGTGGCCAGACCGAGCATCCTCTCGAACCATCCTTGGCCCTTGTCGACCGTCTGGATGCGGCTCACGGGCACGAACACCCACTCCCTGGTCAGGAACCCCGACCTGGCGTAGACGACGTCTCCAGAAAGCTCCCAGCGATGCACGGCGTACCGCACGAACGGCTCGGCCGCCAGGAACGGCAGCAGCAGCACGACCACCGCGACGGGCAGCAGCCACGGGTCCCGGGCGAACCATCCGGGCACCCACGACCACCCGCTCCCCCCGACCCAACGCGACACCAGCAGCGCGCCACCCAGGAAGAACGCGAACGCGATCAGCGACTCCAGCAACCACATCCGGACGGCTTTGGGCGAGACGCGGTTCGCCGGGTCACGTAGCGGGCCATTTGACGTCACAAGCCCAGCTTAGGGCGCGAACCCGGAAGGCGATCTGCCGGCGGACCGGTAAAGATCCGCCGACGGTCCCGGCGTGTCTGCCGAGCCCCTGCCCGGCCCCGGTGCCATGCTCGGTGGCGGCCGGCCGCAGGCTGTCGAGCTTGGCCACGTCGGCGGCGCCACGTTCGTGCCAGCCAGGCCCGGCCAGCGCGTGACCGCACCACAGCGCGAGCGCCTCACGCAACGTGGCAGCCGCCGTCCGCGCCCCTCCCGCCGCCGTCCGCGCCCCGCCCGACGTCGCCCGCGCACCCCCACCGCCGTCCCCACCTCCGTCCCCCACCGCCATGGGCGCGTCCCCCCGCATGCAGACCCACGACCGCCGTCCCGCATACCCTTCCGCCGCGATCTGGCGCACCTGGTTTTCGCCGCGACGCGCGACCGAAACCGATGCCCGTTTCGCCGGCCCGCCGCACGGGCGGCCCCGCCCGTGCCCCTCCGCCGCGGAGCAGCAGGCGGACAGGTCTCCTCGGTACGGCGGCATCCGGATCCCCGGGCCCTCGCGGCGGCCGTCGCTGTGGTCAACTTCACTACGCGGATGCCCACATTCTGGCCGTTTTCGGATCCTTTACCGACCACCGACCATCGAGAAACGGTCTGCGCACCGCCGAGAGCCGCGTAGCATCGTCCGGCATGGGGCTGTGTAACACGGCATCACGCGTGCGACGCATCGCTGTCAGTGTGACAGCGGTGGCTGTCGTCTTCGCCTTGTCAGGTTGCGGCAGCTTCATCGGCAGGTCACAGGCTCTGGACATCGCGGAGATGAACGTCACGAGCCCGGAGCTGCGCGAGGGCAAACCGCTGCCGCGCGAATACTCCTGCCATGGCGATCAGGGCAGCCCGCCGCTGCGCTGGTCGAGCCAGCCACTGTCCGAGGCGAAGTCGATCGCGATCGTGATCGACAGCCATACGTCATCCGATTCGGCCGTGCACTGGGTGCTCTACAACATCCCGGCGACCACGACCGAGCTGGGTCCCAACGCCGCCGCCGACCCCCCCGAGGGGTCCGGGCAGGCGAAGGTGACCAGTGGGAAGGTGGGCTACGAGCCCCCCTGCCAGGACCGGGCCAGTTACCGGCTCACCGTCTACACGTTGAACGGCAAGGTCGACCTCCCGGAGGGCTCCGAGCTCCCCGAGATCCTCAAGAAGATCGCGGACCAGACCATCGCCCGCGGCCGGCTCACGGTGGTGAACATCGAGTGAGCGGTCAAATACGACATGTAGTGCTGGTGTACCAATTCTTCACGTAGGGTGTGACAACTCTCATAGTGGTCCGACACAATCAGATCCAATTGTTAGGCACTGGTGATCAAAGGGGGCAGATCGCGTCGATGGCCGCGCGATCTCATCGGTGCCAGAGGGAGGCCATGGCTTTGAGGGTGGTGCAATGATCGCGGTCGTAGTGAGCTTGGTCGCTGTCGTGCTCCTCGTGCTCGTCGTCGTGGCACTGGGCATGCGTTCGATGAACCGCAGAGAGAGCTCGCTTCCCCCGGAACGGCTGAAGGAGATGGCCGAGAAGGAGGAGATGACCCATGCTCGTTCCACGGACGAGTTCGCGGCGCATGAGCCGCGAATGGCCAATTTCAGTCCCGACTTCAGTCCCATAGACGAGCCCAAGCAGAAACCGGTGCGCACTGGTCAGCGCGGCAGGCGTGGCGTCGACGAGTGGGGCAACCCGTCCACGGACGACGACGACGAGGAGTTCTGGGCCAACATCCGCAGCGACGCGGAAGAGGGCGGCTTCGGCGCCGGTGGCACGGTGGCCGCCAGGAAGGCCGCCTCCCGCCCCGTCGAGCGCGAGCGCCCGGCCGAGTCCGAGCGTCCCGCCAAGCGGCCCCAGCGTCCGGCCAAGCCGCAGCCCGCGGCCGCGGCCGCCGCCGACCCCAACGCCGCCACCGTCCAGGCCCCCCTGCCGCAGCGCCAGCCCGCCGCGGCGGCCGCCAATCTCGCCGACCTGGTCGAGCCGCAGAAGCGTGCCACTCCCTCGCAGGCCGATCTGGCCGACCAGCGCACCGTGACGTTCGCCGCCCCGACGGCCGACGTGATGACCATCCTCGGCGCGGGCGCCCAGCCGGTGCCCGCCCCCACCCGCTCCGAGCCGGCCCCTGTCACCCGGCCCGCGTCGGTGTCGTCCAACGCCTACCCGGTGTCCAACGGCAGCGGCTCGTTCCCCGCCACGCCGGCCGTGACCGGCAGCGGCGCCTTCCCCGCGGTGAGCCCGACCTCCAGCGGCAGCTTCCCGGTCGCCCCCGCCCCCATCCACGGCGCCCCGACGAGCGACCCGTTCCCCGCCTACGGCGGCGTGGCCGACCCGCTCGAGACGACCTGGACCAGCAACCAGCCCGCGGCGACCACGTCCGGTTCGTGGTCCGCCTCTCCCGACATCCTCGACGACCCGGCCCCCGCCCCGACGCCGACCCCTTACGGCTCGGCGAGCTCGTGGCCGGCGTTCGAGCAGCCCGCCGCGCGCTCGTCCTACCCCGCCTCGTACGAGGTGCGCTCCGGCTGGGCCGTGGCCGACGACACCGACCCGCTGACAGGCCCCTCCCACGCCGCCGGCACCCCCACCGTGCCGGGGCGCGCGGTCTCGAACTACGACGACGTGCTGTCGGCCCCGACACCGCCGGCCTCCCCCTTCGGGGTGGGCGCCTACGAGACGGGCGACATCACGACCAGCCCCGCCGCCGCCTGGCCCGAGCCCCCGTCGTCGGTCAACGGCGCCCCGGGCAGCTGGCCGGCGTACGGCGGCCAGCAGCCGCAGCCGCAGGACGGCGGCCGTAACGACCACCGCCGGGGCCCGGAGCAGGACTATCCGCACGACTACTACCGATGATCTCCAGCGCTCATTAATCCGTAAAACCCGCGCGACGCCCCCTTAAAGCAGGGTCGACGGAGCATTAGGGTTTGCACCATGTTCCGCGACACGCAGAGTAGCTGGCTGAGCACCCTCCGGCATGATGTGCCAGCCTCGCTCGTGGTTTTCCTCGTCGCGGTGCCCCTCTCCCTGGGCATCGCGATGGCCTCCGGGGCGCCCCTCGCCGCCGGACTGATCGCCGCCGTGGTGGGCGGGATCGTGGCGGGCGCCCTCGGCGGCTCGGCCGTGCAGGTGAGCGGGCCGGCCGCCGGTCTGTCATTGGTGGTCGTGGACCTCGTGCACACGTACGGATGGCGTGCCACCTGCATGATCACCCTCCTGGCGGGCGCCGTGCAGCTCGTGCTCGGGGTGTTCAAGGCGGCGAGGGCGGCGCTCGCCGTCTCGCCGGCCGTCATCCACGGCATGCTGGCCGCGGTCGGCGTGATCATCGCCCTCTCCCAGCTCCACATCGTGCTGGGCGGCAGCTCGCAGCGCTCGGCCATCGCGAACCTGGTGGAGCTGCCCGGCCAGATCGTCGACCTGCACGGGCACAAGGTCGCCGTGGGCCTGCTCACGATCATGGTGCTGGCGTTGTGGACCCGGCTGCCGAAACGGGTCAAGGCGGTGCCCGCGCCGCTGGCGGCGCTGCTGGTGGCGGCGCTCACGGCGTGGATGTTCGGCTGGGACGTCACGCGAGTCGACCTGTCCGGGAGCTTCACCGAGTGGGCCTTCCCGGTGCTGCCGCAGGGTGACTGGCATCTGGTGGTGTCCTCGGTGCTGCTGGTGGCGCTGCTGGCCGGGTGCGAGTCGCTGCTGTGCTCGGTGGCGGTCGACGGGATGCACGGCGGGCGCCGCGCCGACCTCGACCAGGAGCTGACCGGCCAGGGCGTGGCCAACATGGTCACCGGCGCGCTCGGCGGCCTGCCCGTGGCCGGGGTGATCGTGCGCAGCACGGCGAACGCGCAGGCCGGGGCACGTACGCGCTGGTCGACGATCCTGCACGGGGTGTGGGTGCTGGTGTTCGCGCTGGGGTTCGGCTGGTCGATCACGCTGATCCCGCTGGAGGCGCTGGCCGCGCTGCTGGTGTTCATCGGCGTGCAGATGGTGAACCTGGGCCACATCAGGAAGGTGCACGGACACGGCGAGGTGCCGGTGTACGTGGTCACGATGGCGGCCGTGATCCTGCTCGGGCTGGCCGAGGGCGTGCTGGCGGGGCTGGCCCTGGCCGCGCTGCTGGCGCTGCGCCGCCTGACCTGGGTGACGGTGCGCAAGCGCGAGGACCGCGACGGGCGGCTGCACGTGACGATCTCGGGGTCGCTGACGTTCCTGGGGGTGCCGCGGCTGACGCACGAGCTGCGTACGATCCCGGCCGGCACGCCCGTGGACCTCGACCTGAACATCGACTTCATGGACAACGGCGCCTTCGAGGCCATCCACTCGTGGCGGCTGGACCACGAGCGCATGGGCGGCGCGGTGGTCATCGACGAGCTGCACGACGAGTGGTACGCGCTGGCGGCCAGCGGGGCGCGCATGTTCCCCGTGAAGTCGCCGCCCCAGGCGCCGGACCGCTGGTGGCTGCCGTGGGCGCAGCGGCGCCGGCGTGACGTGCCGATCCAGGTGCCGACGGACGGCACCGCCGCGCCGACGGAGTGCCTGCTCACGGCGGGGGCGCGCGAATATCACCGGCGTACGGCGCCGCTCGTCCGGCCGATCTTCACCGAGCTGGCCCGCAAGCAGCAGCCCACGCATCTCTTCATCACCTGCGCCGACTCCAGGATCATGCCCAGCCTGATCACGGCCAGCGGCCCCGGCGACCTGTTCACGGTGCGCAATATCGGCAACCTGGTGCCGCGCAGGGGCTCCGAGCCGCAGGACGACTCGGTGGTGGCCGCGATCGAGTACGCGACGCAGGTGCTGGGCGTGCACACCATCACGGTGTGCGGCCACTCGGGGTGCGGCGCGATGGCGGGGGTGCTGAGCGGCGGGGTCCAGGCGGGCAGCCTGCCGGGGCTGCGCAGGTGGCTGCGGCACGGGGACCACAGCCTGGCCACGTTCATCGAGACCGAGGGCGACCGGCTGCACAGCGGGGCGCTGGACGTGCTGTGCCGGGTCAACGTGCAGCAGCAGCTGGAGAACCTGCTCACCTACCGGAAGGTCGACGAGCAGGTCAGGGCCGGCAAGCTGGAGCTGGTCGGGCTGTTCTTCGACATCGGGTCCGCGCGGGTGCACATGGTGCCGCCGCTGCGCTCTACGCTCTCCGTGAAGACGTCTGATCGGACGGTGCTCGCGAGCGAAGAATGAGCCCATGAGAGTTCTGGTCATGGGCGGTTCGGGTTTCCTGGGGCGCGCCATCGTGTTCGCGGCGCTGGCCCGGGGGCATGAGGTCACGACGTTCAACAGGGGGCGCAGCGGGGCCGACGTGCCCGGCGTGGAGGCCGTGCGCGGCGACCGGGAGGTGGCCGCCGACCTGGAGCGGCTGGCCGGGGGGCGGTCGTGGGACTTCGTGGTCGACACCTCCGGCTACGTGCCGCGGGTGGTGGGCGAGTCGGTGCGGGCGCTGTCGGGAAAGGCGGCGACGTACGCGTTCGTCTCCAGCATCTCGGCCGTCGACGGCTTCCCCGGCAAGCCGGCCACCGAGGAGGCGGCCGGGTGGGCCTGCGAGCCGGACGCGGGGCCCGACGACGGCGACTACGGCGTGCTGAAGGCGGGCTGCGAGCGGGCGGTCGAGCAGGGCTTCGACGGCAACGCGCTGATCGTCCGGCCCGGCCTGATCCTGGGGCCGCACGAGGACGTGGCGCGGCTGCCGTGGTGGCTGACCAGGATCTCGCACGGCGGCAAGGTGCTGGCGCCGGGCGACCCCGACGCGCCGATGCAGCTCGTGGACGCGCGCGACGTGGCCGCCTTCACCCTCGAGCAGGCCGAGCGCGGCACGTCGGGCCAGTTCCTGGTGACGGGTCCCGCGGGCAACGCCACCTACGGCGAGTGGCTGGGCTTCTGCAAGGAGGCGACCGGGTCGGACGCGGAGTTCGTGTGGGTGGACGACCGGTTCCTGGTGGATCAGGGGGCGGGGACGTTCGTGGAGCTGCCGCTGTGGGGCGGGCCGCCGTCGGCGGTGACGGCCAACTTCTGGAGCGTCCCGACGGCCCGGGCGGAGGCGGCCGGGCTGCGCACCCGGCCGGTGGCGGAGACCGTGCGCGACACGTGGGCCTGGCTGCGGGAGATCCCGGAGGACGAGCGGAGCTACGGCGCGAAGACCCGGCACGGGATGGCCCCGGAGAAGGAGGCGACCATCCTCGCCGCATGGGAGGCGCGTTCGGCGTAGTGGGGTTCCGCGCGGGAGGCGCGTTCGGCGTAGTTCGATTTCGTGCGGGAGGCGCGTTCTGCGTAATCCTGCGCAGACCGGGCGGTTTGGGCGGGGTTAGGGTCGCGGTGCCAGCGAGGTTCTCCCGTTGCCCACGGCGCACCTCGCGGTGCCGGTCCTGACTCCCAGGGGCCGGAGGGGCGGAGGTGCCCGCCGTCGAGCCATGTCCCCCTTGACGGGGGCCGCCGATGGTGGCGAGACGGCGGGCGGCCACCTCCGCCCCTCACCTTCCCGGAGATTTTCCCGCCGGGAAGCAGCCAGGATGTAGAGGGCGGGCAGACGGCTCCGACTTCCTCGTGAGCGGCGCAAAAAGGAGCGCCGAAGCACCGGAGGTAGTCAGATGAGCAAGGTCACCTGCGACATGGCGATGTCCCTCGACGGTTTCGTGGCAGGGCTCGGGCAGAGCCTGGATCAGCCGTTCGGCGAGGGAGTGGGCGATCGCCTGCACCAGTGGATGTTCGATGAGCCCGAGGCACACGCCGCGGTGATCGAGGGCATCACCGCGGCGGGGGCCTTCATCATGGGCCGCAACATGTTCGGCCCCGGCCGCGGCGACTGGGACCTCGGCTGGAACGGCTGGTGGGGTGCCGAGCCGCCGTACCACGCTCCGGTCTTCGTCCTCACCCACCACTCGCGCGAGCCGGTGACGATGCAGGGCGACACGACGTTCTCCTTCGTGACCGACGGGATCGGGCCGGCCCTGGAGCGGGCGCGCGAGGCCGCCGGCGACGGCGACGTCGCCATCGCGGGCGGCGCGCACACCGTGAACCAGTACCTCGCCGCCGGGCTCATCGACGAGCTCCGCCTGCACGTAGCTCCCGTGATCCTGGGCAGGGGCGAGCGGTTGTTCGACGGGGTCGGGGACATCACCCTCGAACCGCTGGGCGACGCGTGGGGCACCGCTCTGGTCACGCACCTGCGCTATCGCCCCGTACGGTGACCGCAGCCCGCTGCTAACACTGTGGAAACACCCGTCCCGTAATGCTGCCTGCCATGACTTTCATGGCAGTACACGACCCTTCGCCGCTTCCCTCCGCTTTCGCGTAGGCCGTCGTGCCCGCGAAGCCCGGGAGGCGGGTCGCGCTGGGGGCCGCGGTTGCGTCGCTGGCCCTCCTGACGTCAAGCGGCACCTCCATCCCCGCACCCGTCCCCGTCCCCCTCGCCGCACCCGTATCCACTCCCTTCGAGCACGACCCGGTCGCGGTGGCGTCCACCCCGGAGCCGGCGAAGAAGCCCCGCAAGCCCTCCTACGGCAAGTCCCTGACCCGGTCCCTGGACGGCCTGTCGGACGATCTCGCGGTCTCGGTACGGGAGCTCTCCTCGGGCCTGTCCTTCTCCTACAACCGCGGGCTCAGGACGGCCACGGCCAGCATCGTCAAGGTGAACATCGTGGTGGCGCTGCTGCTGCGCGCCCAGCGGCAGCGGCGCGGCCTGACGGGGTGGGAACGGCGCGCGGCGGCGCAGGCGATCAAGGTCAGCGACAACGCCGCCGCGTCCTCCCTGTGGGGCGCGATCGGCGGCGCGTCCGGCCTGGCCGCCGTGAACAAGAAGCTCGGCCTGCGGCACACGCGCCCCGGCCCAGGCGGCTCCTGGGGCTCGACCACGACCAGCGCCGCCGACCAGGTACGCCTGCTGAAAGCGCTCGTCTCGGCCAAGAGCCCCCTGTCGGCCGAGAACCGCCGCTACGTCCTCGGTCTCATGCGCGACGTGGCGCCCGAGCAGGCGTGGGGCGTGAGCGCGGCCGGTCGCAAGGGGGCGGACGTGGCGCTCAAGAACGGCTGGCTCCCCCGGGAGCGGGACGGCGGGCGGTGGACGGTCAACAGCATCGGCCGGGTACGGGAGCGCGGCCGTACGTACCTGATCGCCGTCGTCTCCCGGCGCAACCGCTCGATGGGTTCGGGGGTCAAGGCGGTCGAGCGCGTGAGCGAGATGGTCGCCCGGGCCATCGCCAAGGCGGGGTGACCCGGGTGCATGCTGGAAGGTGTGCCTGCCTTTCCTGAGGTGATTCGATGACCCGGTTGTCCGACTTGCAGCACCCCCGCTTCGCGCGGGCGTACGCCGAGGCGTCCGAGCTCGCCGACCGGCGCGGCGCGTACGAGCACCGGCGGCGCCTGCTGGCCGCGGCCGAAGGGCGGGTGATCGAGATCGGGGCCGGCAACGGCCGCAACTTCCCTCACTACCCCGCGCGGGTGACGGAGGTGGTCGCGGTGGAGCCGGACGACACGCTGCGGGCGCTGGCGCGGGAGCCGGCCGCGTCGGCGCCGGTGCCGGTCTCGGTGGTGGCCGGCCACGCCGAGGCGCTGCCCGGTGGCGAGGCGGCCTTCGACACGGCGGTGGTGTCCCTGGTGCTGTGCTCGGTGCCGTCGCTGGAGCGGGCCCTGGCGGAGATCGTACGCGTGCTCCGGCCCGGCGGGCAGTTGCTCTTCTACGAGCACGTACGCTCGGCCAATCCCGTGCTCGGCCTGCTCCAGGACGTCATCACGCCCGCGTGGCGGCGCGTCGCGGCGGGCTGCCACCCGAACCGGGACACGCTGGCCGCGATCGAGCGGGCCGGGTTCGCCGTGTCGGAGGCCGACCGGTTCGCCTTCGCCCCGCAGCCGGTCATCCCCCCGCTCACGCACATCCTGGGGCAGGCACGGCCGGCCGCCTCTACTCCAGGGGCGTGAGCACCGCGATCCGGTACCCGTCGCCGCCTTCGACCAACTGGTAGCAGAACCGCTCGCGCGGCCGGCCCGAGTAGGACCAGGTGACGTCGGCCCAGACGCTGCCCGGCGCCTCCGCCATGATCACGACCTGCTGATCGAGCTCGTCGATCCCGTCGTACTGGTCCCAGGAGGCGGCGAAGAAGCTCTCGGTCTGGCCGGCGTCGCTGACGGCGATCGAGGCGCCGGGGAAGAGGATGAGCGAGGGCACCGCGTACATCCCCGCGATCGCCTTCGCGTCGCGGGCCAGAAGCGCGGCCGCGTAACGCTGGAAGAATCCGTTCACCTTGTCGTCATCGTTGCTCATGCTCCCACGCTAGGGTCCGAACCAGACGGGCCGATGTCTCCTTTGAAAGGCGAAATCCGTGGACCGAGTCCTCCGGCTCGCCGCATCCTCGCGCGACGGGCACCTGGCGCTGCGGCGCGTCGAACGCCAGCAGGCGCTGATTGAACGGCTGCACGCCGCCCGCGGCGAGCGGGTGCGGATGGGCGAGCTGGCGCGCGAGCTGGGCGTCTCACCGCGAACGGTCGCCCGCGACGTGGAACGGCTCCGGCTCAGCGGGGTGCCCCTGGACGCGTACCGGGGCCATGGGGGCGGGGTGCGCCTGCTGTCCACCGGGGCCGCGATCCACCTCGTGCTCGACCTGCCGGAGGCGGCCGCGCTGATCTCCAGCCTCGCCGTCCTCGGGCCCACCGCCAGCGAGAGCGCCGCCTCGGCCATGCGCAAACTGGCCGAGGCCCTGAGCCCCCCGTCGGGGGAGGGGTGACGAGTCGGCCTGTAGGCCGGGTTCTGTCCTTCGTACGAAGGGGCGACCATCCATCTAGGACCGCCGTTGCCGGCGGTCTCAAGCGGTCTACCCGCGCGGCTCGGGCGGGCAGCCCTCGAACGTCGCGCGCGGAACGCTCCGGAGAGCGTCCCTTCTTGACCTTGCTCCGGGTGGGGTTTACCTAGCCGCCCACGTCACCGTGGGCGCTGGTGGTCTCTTACACCACCCTTTCACCCTTACCTCCCGGTGGAACCGAGAGGCGGTCTGCTTTCTGTGGCACTGTCCCGCGGGTCACCCCGGGTCGGCGTTACCGACCACCCTGCCCTGTGGAGCCCGGACCTTCCTCGGCGGGCCCGTGGGCCCGACGCGGTCGCCCGGCCGACTCATCTGCTGAAGATTATCAAATCTCAAGTCGTTCCCAAGCCAACGACAAGATCGACCCGCTGGAATGGGCTGGTCATCGCCTGAGGGGGGCGGTGGCTTCAGGTGGCCGTGCCGGGTGTTCACTGGCGGTACCCGGCACGGCCCCGGTCAGCGCAGGTGCGAGGTGTCGTTGAACGACTTCACCACGGCGGGCCCGTCCGCGTAGTACTCGACCAGCGACAGGCAGGCCAGGTCGAGGTGCATGCGGTAGAGGGACTCCAGGGGCGCCAGCAGGGCGTCCCTCAGGAGCAGCTTGATGGGCGTCACGTGGGAGACCGCGAGCACCGTCTTGCCCTCGTACCGCTCCACCAGCTCTTCCCTGGCCGCCTGCACGCGGCGCGCGGTCGTGGCGAAGCTCTCGCCGCCCGGCGGCGCCGCCTCGGGGTCGGCCAGCCAGGCGGCCAGCTCGGCGGGCCAGCGGCGCTGCACCTCCGTGAAGGTGTGCCCCTCCCAGGCGCCGAAATCGGCTTCCCTGAGGTCTTCGTACACCTCCACCTCGAGGCCGGCCTGCTGGGCGACCGCCTCCGCGGTCTGCCGGGCGCGCTTGAGCGGCGAGGTGAGGATCACGTCGAGCCGGTACGGGTCCCGCGACAGCCTCGCGGCGGCCGCCGACGCCTGGGCCAGGCCGTTGGGGGTGAGCTCGGCGTCGCCGCGGCCGGAGAAGCGGCGTTCGAGGGACAGCTCGGTCTCGCCGTGCCGGAGCAGCAACAGTGAGGTGGCGACGCGGGTGGGCGGGGCCCAGCCGGTGCCGGTGCCCTTGGTGCGGGTGGCGCGCTGCTGGGCGGTGGCGACGGAGGCGGTGGGGGCGGACAGTTCGGAAATGTCGCCCGCATCCAGGAGGTCCGTCTGCCGGGCGCTCTTCGAGGCGGTCTTCGGAGCGGTCTTCGGGGCGGTCTTCGCGGCTTTGGGGGCGGTCTGCGTGCCCTTTGCGCCGCCTCCGGACGCGTCCGTGCCCGGTGCCTCTGTGCCTGATGCGGTGGTGCCTGATGGGGTGGTGCCTGATGCGGTGGTGCCTGATGCGGTGGTGCCGCCGGCCTTCCAGGACAGGCCCTTGGCGGCGGCGTCCATGGCCTCGTTGGCCAGGCGGTCGGCGTGCTTGTTGCGTTCGCGGGGGATCCAGGTCCACTCCGTGACCCGCAGCCGCCTGACCAGCGCCCCGGCCTCGGCGGCCAGCGGGCGCAAGCCCTCGTTCTTGATCTTCCAGCGGCCCGCCATCTGCTCGACGACCAGCTTCGAGTCCATCCGGACGGCCACCTGCGCCCCGTCGCCGCCCAGCTCCAGGGCGGCCTTGAGGCCGGCGATCAGGCCGCGGTATTCGGCGACGTTGTTGGTCGTGACGCCGATCGCCTCGGCCGCCTCCGCCAGCACCTGGCCGTCGGAGGCGTCTTTGACGACCGCGCCGTAACCGGCCGGCCCGGGGTTGCCCCGCGAGCCGCCGTCGGCCTCTATGACGTAGGGGCTCACAGGCCCGACTCTGCGGTACGTACGAGAATGCGCCGGCACTCGTCGCACCGGATGACCTCGTCGTGGGGAGCGGCCTTGATGCGGTTCATCTCGGCGATGGACAGGGCCACCTTGCACCCCTGGCACCGGCCGCCGCGCAGCATGGCGGCGCCCACGCCGTACTGGTCCCTGAGCTTCTCGTAGAGCGCGAGCAGGTCGGCGGGGATCTCGGCGGCGACGCCCGTGCGGCGGCCCTGGAGCTCGCCCGACTCCTTCTCCATCTCGTTGAGCGCGGCGTCACGGCGGTCCTCGGCGGCGGAGAGCGCGCCGCGGATCTCGTCGCGCTTGGCCACCAGGTCGGTCACCTTGGTGTCGGCGGCCTCCCGGCGCTCCATGATCTCCAGCACGATCTCCTCCAGGTCGCCCTGGCGCTTCTGCAGCGAGGCGATCTCGGACTGGAGGCCGGCCAGGTCGCGCGGCGAGGTCACGGCTCCGGAATCAAGGCGCTTCTGGTCGCGGTCGGCCCGTGTGCGGACCGCGTCGACGTCGCTCTCGGCCTTGGTCTGCTCGCGCGCGAGGTCGCCGGCCTCGGTCTCGGCCTCGATCACCTGGGTGGCGAGCCGGGCGAACAGCTTCGAGCGCTCGTCGATCTCGGCCAGCTCGGGCAGGGTGCGGCGGCGGTGGGCCAGCCGATCAATCACGGAGTCGAGCTCTGCCAGGTCGAGCAGTCGCTTCTGGGCCTCAGGGGCTGCTTTCATGATCAATATCCTCTTGTCCAAGCATCGGTGACCGTGGCGGAGACACGCGTTTCAACGGTAACGCCACTGGCGTGCAGGATCGACGCCGCGCTGTCGAGCCAGGGCCACTCCGTCGCCCAGTGCGCGGCGTCGATCAGCGCTGGCCCGCCCGACTCCACGAACTCGCTGGCCGGGTGGTGCCGCAGGTCGGCCGTGAGGAACACGTCGACCCCGGCGGCCGCGGCCGTACCGAGGAGCGAGTCGCCCGCTCCCCCGCTGACCGCCACGCGCGTGACCGGGCGGGACAGGTCGCCCGCCACGCGGATCCCCCAGGACGTGCGCGGCAGCCCCTTGGCCGCCTGCGCCGCGAACTCCCCCAGCGTCGTCCCCTCGGGCAGCTCCCCGATGCGGCCCAGGCCGCGCCACGGGTCGTCGGGGAAGGGCTGGAGCGGGACCAGGTCGCCGACCAGCCCCACGGCCCTGGCCAGGGCGTCGGAGACGCCCGGGTTGGCGACGTCGGCGTTGGTGTGGGCGGTGTAGAGGGCGACGTCGTTCTTGATCAAGGTGTGGACGAGGCGGCCCTTCGGCGTGGTCGTGGCCACGGAGGTGGTGCCGCGCAGGTAGAGAGGGTGGTGGGTGACGATCAGGTCGGCGCCCCAGTCGAGGGCCTCCTCGGCCACGGCGGCGACCGGGTCGACCGCGAGCAGCACCCGTCGCACCTGCTGTGCGGGATCCCCGCTGACCAGCCCCACCGCGTCCCACGACTCTGCCCGGGCGGGCGGGTAGGCCGCCTCCAGCACCTCGATCACGTCTGTCAACGTCACAGCAGCCACCTGCGCAGACTACCGGCCCGCGGGGTGGGGCGCGGCGGGCGTCGGGAGGGGTGTCGCCAGAACGGGGTTCGGCGTAATGTAAGTGGATCCTGACTTGCGTGCGGAGGATGGCATGTCACCTAGCGTCGCGATCATTGGGGCGGGGTTCGGCGGGCTGTGCATGGCGATCCAGCTCGAACGGGCCGGGATCCGTTCGTACACGGTCTTCGAGAAGGCCGGCGACCTGGGCGGCACGTGGCGCGACAACAGCTATCCGGGGGCGGGGTGCGATATTCCATCGCACTTGTACTCCTACTCCTTCGAGAAGTACGCGAGCTGGACCCGCCGCTACCCCGAACAACCCGAAATCCTTGGCTATCTCCACCATTGCGCCGATAAATACAACGTCAGGGGGAAAATCCGCTTCCGCACCGAGGTTCGGCGCGCCGTCTTCGACGGCTCGAAGTGGCAGGTCAGCACGGCTCCGGCGGAGGAGGACGGCGGCGAGCGTACGGAGGCGTACGACGTGGTCGTCATGGGGGTGGGGCAGCTCAACCGGCCCCGCCTGCCGGACATCCCGGGCATGCCGGAGTTCGAGGGGGTCAGCTTCCACTCCGCCCGCTGGAACCACGACCACGATCTCACCGGCCGCCGGGTGGCGGTGATCGGGAACGGGTCGTCGGCGGCCCAGTTCATCCCGCGCATCGCGGAGCGGGTGGAGCACCTGCACGTCTTCCAGCGCACCCCCAACTGGGTGATCCCCAAGCCGGACGCCACGTTCGGGCCGCTGGCCAGGCTGGCGTTCCACTTCGTCCCGGGGCTGCAGCGGGCGTACCGCGAGTGGATCTACCGGTACGCCGAGGGCACCCTCTATCCGGCGCTCGCGCAGGGCTGGAGCGTGGGACTGCTCAAGCAGCGGGCGCAGCGCCACCTGCGCGACCAGGTGCCGGACCCGGCACTGCGCGCCAAGCTGACCCCCGACTATCCGCCGGGCTGCAAGCGAGTCGTCATCGACAGCACCTTCTACCCGGCCCTGACCAGGCCGAACGTGTCCCTGGACACCGACAAGATCGTACGGATCACTACGAAGGGCGTCGAGACCACCGAGGGCCTGCGCGAGGTGGACACGATCGTGTACGCCACCGGCTTCAGGAGCACGGAGTTCCTCGTCCCGATGGAGGTCGTGGGGCGCGAGGGGCGCTCGCTGGAGGAGCAGTGGAAGGGCGGGGCGGAGGCGTACCTGGGCATTTCGGTGCCGGGCTTCCCGAACCTGTTCATGCTGTACGGGCCCAACACCAACCTCGGGCACAACTCGATCGTCTTCATGATCGAATGCCAGGTGAACCACATCATGTCCTGCCTGCCGCGCCTGGCCGCCGACGGGCCCATCGAGGTGCGGCCCGAGGTGATGGCGGCGTGGAGCGCGCGGCTCGACGCGGCGATGGCGCGGATGGTGTGGGGCGGGGGGTGTCAGAGCTGGTACAAGACTGCGGACGGGCGCGTCACGAACAACTGGCCCGGCCCCACGACCCTCTACCGGCGGCTCACGGCCTCACCCCCGCACCCGGCCTATCGCCCTGTCAGCACGGCCTAGCTTCCCGGCCCACCGCCCGCCACCCCGGGACACCGAGCACCACCCACGACCCCGGCCGACAGCCCACCCTTTGCCCGGCTGCTGCGTCCTCCGGACACGGCTCCCCGCTCTGCCGGGATCCCGTTCTTCCCGAACCCGACCTCGGCTGCTGCGCGCCCCGGGTATCGCTCATCGCGTGTCAACCCTGGGTAGGACGTGGTTCCAGACGCGTCGAACCCCGGTCGTACGGTTGATCCAGAAGATCGGACCTGGGACGCATTGGAGCAGGTCGTGGCCTCGCGATAACGTCCAAGCATGACGCTTCCCCTGCACCAGCGCGCAGTCGTGGCCGACACGCACAACGACCTGCTCATGGCGGTATCCGCCCGGCCTCCGCAGCAGTGGGCCTCGTTCTTCCGGGAGAGATGGCTGCCCCAGCTCCTCGACGGCGGCGTGAACCTCCAGGTGCTGCCCGTCTTCATCGACGACCAATACCGGCCCGAGGGCGCGCTGCGGCAGACGCTGCGCATGATCGAGTGCGCCCACGTGCTGGCGGAGGGAAACGCGGACCACGTGCGGCTCTGCCTCGACGCCGCCGGGATCGACCGGGCGCTCGGCGACGGCAAGATCGCTCTGGTGCTCGCGATGGAGAGCATGCCGGGCCTCGACGCGAGCGTCGAGCTGATCCCCACCATGCACCGGCTGGGCGTGCGGGTGGCCTCCATCGCCCACTTCGGCCGCACGCCGCTGGCCGACGGCAGTGCCGAGGACGCGACGGGCAGCGGGCTGACCTCCCACGGCGTCGCCGCCCTGGCGGAGATGGAGCGGCTCGGCATCATCTTCGACATCTCCCACCTGGGCGCCTCGGGCGTGGCACACGTGCTGGAGCTGGCCACGAAGCCGGTCATGGCCACCCACTCCGCCGCCCGCGCGCTGCGCGACCACCACCGCAACCTCACCGACGACCAGCTCCGCGGCGTGGCCGACAGCGGGGGCGTGATCTGCGTCAACTTCTTCGCCCCGTTCCTGGCCGAGGACAAGGCGGACATGACGCTCGACCGGCTCCTCGACCACATCGAGCACGTCGTGTCCGTCGCCGGCATCGACCACGTGGGGCTCGGCCCCGACTTCATCCGCGAGGTGATGGACGACCTGACGCCGCCGTGCTGCGAGGACGTCCATGCCAGGGGCGTCGATCCGAAGTCCGCCGTCCCGGGGCTGGAAGGTCCGTCCGGGCTGCCCATGGTGACCGAGGGACTGCTCGCGCGCGGCCTGCCGGAGAAGGACGTCATGCAGATCATCGGCGGGAACGTACACCGGTTCTTCGGGGAGCGGCTCGCATGACCGGCACCACCTCGCCAGGGACCGCCGGCATGCTCGCGGACCTCGAGGAGCTGGTCCTGTGCGAGTCCTTCTCCAGCGATCTGGAGGCGGTGGCCCGCAGCGCGAAGGTGGTGGCCGCGATGGGCACCCGCCATCTGGGCACCGCGCCGGAGTTCCTGGTGATCGACGGGGTCACGCATCTGCGGTGGTCGTTCGGCACTCCCCGGGTTCTCCTGCTCGGACACCACGACACGGTCTGGCCGATCGGCACCCTAACCACGCACCCCTGGTCCGTGGTGGACGGGGTGGCGCGGGGGCCGGGCGTGTTCGACATGAAGGCGGGGCTGGTGCAGACGTTCCACGCGCTGGCGGGGCTCGGCTCGCTCGACGGCATCACGCTGCTGGTCACCGGGGACGAGGAGGTCGGCTCCATCACGTCCGCGCGACTGATCCAGGAAACCGCGCGGGGCCTGGCCGCCGCCTTCGTCATGGAGGCCAGCGCCGACGGGGGGGCGCTGAAGACATCCCGGAAGGGGACCTCGCTCTACACCGTCAACGTGCACGGCAAGGCCGCGCACGCGGGGCTCGAGCCGGAGAAGGGCGCGAACGCGGGCATCGAGCTGGCTCACCAGATCCTGGCCGTCGCCGCCATCGGCGCCGGACCGACGACCGTCACGCCGACGGTCCTGACGGGTGGCACGACGCTGAACACGGTTCCGGCGGCGGCCTCGGTCGGGGTGGACGTACGGGTGGCGGAGGTGGCGGAGCAGCAGCGGGTGGACGCGGCGATGCAGTCCCTGCGGCCGGTCGTACCGGGCACCCGCCTGGAGGTCCTCGGCGGCCCCAACCGCCCACCGCTCGAAGAGGCGATGTCGGCCTCGCTCTTCGCCCTGGCGCAGGAGCTGGCAGCGGGTCTGGGGTTGGAGCCGCTGACGTCGGCTTCTGTGGGCGGCGCCTCGGACGGCAACTTCACGGCTGGAGTGGGCTGTCCGACGCTCGACGGGCTGGGGGCCGTGGGGGGTGGGGCGCACGCGAACCACGAGCACGTCATCGTGTCCGAGATGCCCGGACGCACTGCCCTGCTCCGGGCACTGATCGAAGCGGTCCGCTAGGACCCGCCAGATCCCGCTGCACCTCGGGGCGGCGACCGGATCCGGCGCCGCCAACGAGGCTCCGTGACAGCGGAGCACCACGACAACGGAGCACCGCGACGCCGGAGCACCACGACAACGGAGCGCCACGACAACGGAGGACCAGAACGCCGGAGCACCACAACGCCGCAGCACCACGACACACCGGGGCAGAGAGGCATCAGGGCGTGAGGTTGGGTGGCGGATCGCCGGGCCGTCGCGTGGGTTCTGGGGACGCGGGGCGCTCCGGAACCGCTCCCGGCCTGTCGGGGTTCGGGCTCGGGGGCATCGCGCCTGCGCTGCCGGGCTGGATGGGGCCGTTCGTCGTCCTGCTCAGTGTCGGGGTCCTCGGGAGCTTCGTCCGTTTCTGGCGGCGACAGCTGAGAGCCGGCCGGCACCGGCTCGCCGAGCTGCGGCAGGTGCGGCGGTGGATTCGGAGGTCAGGCGGTGCCGCCGGGAGAGACCAGGCCGGTCTCGTAGGCGACCACCACGGCCTGGACGCGGTCGCGCAGGCCGAGCTTGGACAGGATGCTCGCGACGTGGGTCTTCACCGTGGCCACGCTGAGGGTCAGCCGGCCGGCGAGTTCGGCGTTGCTCAGGCCGGTGGCGAGCAGGCGCAGCACGTCCAGTTCGCGGGGCGTCAGCTGGGACACGTCGCGGTGGAGGGTGGGCTTGACGTTGTCGCGGCGGGCGAAACGCTCGACCAGGCGGCGGGTGATGGTGGGCGCGAGCAGGGCGTCGCCGGAGCGCACCAGGCGTACGGCGGCCACCAGGTGCTCGGGTGAGACGTCCTTGAGCAGGAACCCGCTCGCCCCCGCGGCGAGCGCGGCGTACACGTAGTGGTCGAGGTCGTAGGTGGTCAGGATCAGCACGCGGGTGTCCTCGGCACCGCCCGCGAGGATCCGCCGGGTGGCTTCGAGGCCGTCCATCTGCGGCATCCGGATGTCCATGAGCACGACGTCGGGCCTGGTACGGCGGACCGCGGCGACGGCTTCGCTCCCGTTGGCGGCCTCGGCCGCCACATCGATGCCGTCGGCGGCGAGGATCATGCGGAATCCCGTGCGTACCAGTGCCTGGTCGTCGACGATGACGGCGCGCAACCGCTCGGTCATGCGGACCTCCACGGGACGCGGGCCTTGATCCGGAATCCGCCTTCGGCCGTCCGTCCGGCGTCCAGGGTCCCGCCGTAGACGGCGAGCCGCTCGCGCAACCCGATCAGTCCCCTGCCGTCGCCGGTCCGCGGCCCGGCGCCCCGTGTCCCGCCGGTGTCGGTCACCTCGATCTCCAGCCAGTCGCCGTCATGGCCGACCGTCACGGACGCGGCGGCCCCGGGCGCGTGCTTGATCGTGTTGGTGAGGGCTTCCTGCACGACGCGGTAGGCGGCGAGGTCGATCCCGGGAGGCAGTGGCCCGGGGGGCGACACCGCGACGCGGACCGGCACCCCGGCGGCGCGGACTCGTTCCACCAGGGCGTCGAGCTGGTCGAGCCCGGGCTGGGGTTCGAGCCCGTCAGAGGGCCCGTTGGAAGGCCCGTCGAGGTGTTCGCCGCCCGGACCGGCGAGCAGACCCATGACGTGGCGCAGCTCGGCCATGGCGGCCCGGCCGCCGGACTCGATCGCGAGCAGAGCCTGCTTCGACTGCTCCGGCTGCACGTCCATCACTTTGCGGGCCGCGCCGGCCTGGATCACCATCACGTTGACATTGTGGGTCACCACGTCGTGGAGCTCTGCGGCGATCCTGGACCGCTCCTCCGCGACAGCCCTGCGCATGGCGTCCGCCTGCGCCTGCTGCAGCTCGGCGAGCCGGTGCCGGTCGGCTCTCAGCTGTCGCCGCCAGAAACGGACGAAGCTCCCGAGGACCCCGACACTGAGCAGGACGACGAACGGCCCCATCCAGCCCGGCAGCGCAGGCGCGATGTCCCCGAACCCGGCACCGGCGAGCCCCGCCGCCAGCACGATGCCACCCATCGCCGGGATCCGGTGACGGCTGTGGGCGGCGGCGCCGTACGCGGCGACCGCGCAGGTCAGTACGGTGATCCAGGTCGCATCCCCGTGCGTGGCCCGGGCCGCCACCAGCACCACCCAGAAGGCGACGAGCGGGTACCGGCGCCGCGCCGCCAGCGGCAACGCCGTCAGGGCCACGAGGAACACGGGCGGCGGGTCCTGGGACGGAAGCCGGGCACGTGGGTCGCCAGCGCGTGGGGATGGGCCGTGGAGCAGGACACCGGGAGGTGCTGCGTGGTCGGCCGCGGGACCGGGCCGTAGCGGCAGGTACTCGATCGCCGCGGGATCGGGCCGCAGCCGCAGGTACTCGATCGCCGCGGGCTGGTTCGCGGCGGAGCCGATCGCTGGATCCCGCGCCGACACGGTCACGGCGAGGACGGTCAGGACGACCGCGAGCACCACGTCGGCGGCGAGCGCTCTGCGAGACAGCCTCGGGGGTCCGTCGCCGCTCCGCACCGGCGCGTCCCGTACGCCGCGCCGATCCGAGTAGTCCTCGTTCAGCCGGTTGTACAGGTCGAGCACCTGCCGCCACCACGGCCGTCGTTCACCGGTTTCCACCGGCACATTGTCACGCCTGCACCGTTCGTCCGGCATCGGCCGTCGTGATGGCTTCCCGGTCTCCGGGAGTACATCGCAGGGATGAGCCGGCGACGCCTCGTTCCCAGGCGGGAGGCGATCTCGGTACGACGGCCGACGCGCACCCGCATGAGCGGTGCCTAGTTTCGTTCCCGGCACCACGCCGCCTCGACGGTGGAGGCGCTGTTCCTGATCACCCTTTCGGACCTCTGCACAGGAGGACATGGCGTGACCGCTGTCCTGCAGGCCCAGCAGCTGGGCAAGAAGTACGGCAAGCGCTGGGCGCTGCGCGAGTGCACCATCGACATCCCGCAAGGCCACGTCGTCGGCCTGGTGGGGCCCAACGGAGCGGGCAAGACCACGCTGCTGAAGCTGGCCGGCGGCCAGCTGGAGCCGACCGCGGGCGGCATCACCGTGCTCGGCGGCCGGCCCGCCGCCGGCCCGGCGCAACTGGCCAGGGTCGGCTTCGTCGCCCAGGACACCCCCGTGTACGCGGGCCTGAGCGTCGCCGAGCACCTGCGGCTGGGCGCGCGGCTCAACCCCCGCTGGGACAGCGTGATGGCGCGCGAACGCATCGCCCGGCTCGGGCTCGATCCCGCGCACCGGGCGGGCAAGCTGTCCGGCGGCCAGCGCGCCCAGCTCGCCCTCACCCTGGGTCTGGCCAAACGGCCCGAGTTACTGATCCTGGACGAGCCGGTCGCCTCGCTCGACCCGCTGGCCCGCCGGGAGTTCCTGCAGCATCTGATGGAGGCCACCGTCGAGCACGAGCTGAGCGTGCTGCTCTCCTCCCACCTGGTCTCCGATCTGGAACGGGTCTGCGACTACCTGATCGTCCTGGTCGACTCCCGCGTGCGGGTGGCCGGGGAGGTCGACCGGCTGCTGGCCACCCATCACCGGCTCACCGGCCCGCGCCGCGATCCCGACCGGCTGCCCGCCGACCAGCACGTCATCTCCGCCCGGCAGGGCACGTATGTGGTCAGGACCGACGGCCCGATCCACGACCCCGCCTGGACGGTCAGCAGGCTCAGCCTGGAGGACCTCGTGCTGGCCTACATGGACAAGCACACCGCCGACAACCGACGGGTCGCCCTGGAGGTGCGGCGATGATCTGGCTGACCTGGCGCCAGTTCCGCGGCTCGGCCGCGATGACGGCCACCGTCCTCGTCGTCCTCACCGCTGTGCTGGCCCTGACCGGCCCGGATCTGGCTTCCCGTTACGCTGCCGGAATCGCCGGCTGCACCCCGGACGACACCTGCGACGACTTCTACGACCGCTTCTTCGACGAGAACCAGATGCCCTTCCTCGCCCTCGCCCTCGTCGTGCTGCTCCTGCCGGCGCTGGTCGGGCTCTTCTGGGGAGCCCCGCTGATCACCCGCGAGCTGGAGGCGGCCACGCACCTGCTGGTGTGGAACCAGAGCGTCACCCGAGGCCGCTGGCTGGCGGTCAAGCTCGGGCTCACCGGCCTGGTCGCCGTGGCCGCCGCCGGGCTGTGCGGCCTGGCGGTGACCTGGTGGTCCGAACCCCTGGACAAGTCAGCCGTTCCGGAAATGGCCCAGATGGCGCCCCTGGTGTTCGGGGCGCGCGGCATCGCCCCCATGGGGTACGCGGCCTTCGCCTTCGTCCTGGGCGTGACCGTGGGCATGCTGGTGCGCCGCACCCTGCCCGCCATGGCCCTCACCCTGGCCGCCTTCGCCGCGATCCAGCTCGCCATGCCGCTGCTGGTCCGGCCCCACCTGATGCCCCCGGTCACGTCGACTTTCGAGCTCGGCCGGACGAATGTGGAGGGGCTCGTGCCGCCGGGTCAGGGAGGCGGCGCCATGCAGGTCTTCCTGAGCACGTCGGCCGTTCCCGGACATGCTGGGGCCTGGGTCCTGTCCAGCGACCTGGTCGATCCGTCCGGACGTACCGTCGCCGGCGGCGCCGGCGCCTCGGGGCCGTCGTCGACGATCGCGCGGTCCGTCCCGGTCTCCACGACGTCGGGCCCCTGCGCACCATCAGGACGACAGGGCACGGACGCGTGCACCGCGGAGATCAACCGGCTCGGCTACCGGCAGCAGGCCACCTACCATCCCCTCGACCGGTTCTGGCCCTTCCAGTGGATCGAGACCGGGATCTACGCCCTGCTCACCCTCGGCCTCACCTGGTTGTCCTTCTGGTGGATCCGCAGGCGCCTGTCATGACCACCCTCATGACCACCGCCAGGATCACCGCCGCCAGGATCGCCGTCAGGATCGCCGCCGCCGGGCTCGCCCTCCTCCTGGCCGCGGCCTGCACGGCCCCGGCGCCACCCCGCAGCCAGGCCAGCCCGGCGGCCGCTACGGTCTGCGCGCCGCCCCAGGGACCCCCCGCAGCCCAGACGGCCACCACGATCGACGTGATCGAACAGGCCTACTTCTGCATCCTCGGCAACCACTACAGCGGCGCCACGCTGGACGCCCGCGCCCTGCTCATCGCCGGATTCGCCGCCCTGACCCAGGAACTCAACCGCCACGGCCACGACCTGCCGGGAGCCACCATGCCGGCACTGACCGGCAACCGCACCACCGACTGGACCGCCTTCGAAACCACCTACCGAAAGATCACCGACCAGGTCCCCCACCTGCACACCAAACTCGCCGTCACCACCCTGGAAGCCATCGTGGCCGCCCTCGGCGACAACCACGCCTCCTGGACCCACCACATCGAACAACCACCCGACCGCTACGACGGCGACGGCTACGGCCTGGGCCTGCACGCCAACCTCACCAGCCGGCAGGCAACCGGCAACCCCGAAGCCGCCCTGCCCCCGCTGTTCATCACCACCGTGCACGGCGGCGCCGCCCAACAGGCCGGACTCCGCCCCGGCGACCTCATCGAATCGATCAACGGATCAGCCCCCTTCATCGACGGCCGGCCCACCCCCGCGATCAACGCCCTCTACCCCCAATACCCGCAAGCGCGCCCCGTCCAGCTGCGGCTGCTGCGGCACAGCACCGGCCGCCGCTGGAGCGTGACCCTCACCCCCGGCCTCTACCAGCAAGACCCGGCCACCCTGCAAACGGTGCAGGCCAAACTGCTGGACAACGACATCGCCTACCTACGGGTGCGCGCATTCGCACCCGACACCGCCGACCGGGTCTTCACCGCGATCACCCGGCTCCGGAAAGGCCGGACGCTCACCGGCGTCGTACTGGACCTGCGCGGCAACAACGGCGGCAGCCCCACCGAGGCGATCCGGCTGCTGAGCGCCTTCACCCACGGCAAGACCACCGCCCACCTGTGCACCGTGGACGACAAATGCGCGACCCTACGCACCGACGACACCGTCGACCTGCTCAACCTGCCACCGGCAGTACTCACCGACCGCGGCTGCGCCTCGGCCTGCGAACACTTCAGCTCCGCCGTCAAAGACCTGCACCTCGGCCCACTCGTCGGCACCAGAACCGCCGGCGTCATCTCCGGCCCCGCCCAGCCGTACCTGCTCGCCAACAACACCCTGCTGAGCCTCCCCACCAGGCACCACCTGGGGCCCAACCGCGAGGTCATCGACCGGATCGGCGTACCACCCGACCACCACCTGCCACCGACCCCGAAGGATGCGGCCGCCGGACACGACCCCGCCCTGACCAAGGCCCTGACCCTGCTGCACCAGTGAAGGGACCTCCCATGAGACACCTCCTGGCAGCCGCCGCCGGACTGGCCGTCCTCGCCGCGTCCGCCTGCTCGGCACCCGCACCACCCCGCTCCGCCGCCACCCCGTCGGCCGCACCCACCGGCCCTGCCACCCTGCCCGCCCCCACCGGCCCCCACCCGGTCGGCAGCACCACCCTGTACCTGAAGGACACCTCCCGCCCCGACCCCTGGAACCTCGACGCCGACGCCAGAGAACTCAAGGTCACCCTGTGGTACCCGACCCAGCAGCGGAACGGGCAGCGGGCGCCGTACATGACACCCAAGGAATCGGAGCTCCTCCTGAAAGGCAGCAGAATTGCGACCGCGCCGTACGACACCCTGAGCAAGACCCGCACGAACGCCGTCGAAGGCGCCGAACCCGCTGGGGAGAAGCTGCCGCTGGTGGTGCTCTCCCCCGGCTTCACCAAACCGGTGAGCACGCTCACGTCCCTGGCCGAGGACCTGGCCAGCCGCGGATACGTCGTGGCCGGCATCGACCACACCTACGAGAGCTACGCCACCACCTTCCCCGACGGGCGGATCGCCGAATGCCTCGCCTGCGACAGCAACTCCGACCCGGGCTTCGGCGCGGGGCTGGTTCAGGGCCGGGCCACCGACGTCTCCTTCGTGCTCGACCAGTTGCCATCGAAGTGGGACGGCACCGACCGGATCGACCGCGCCCGCATCGCGATGGTCGGCCAGTCGATCGGCGGGGCCAGCGCCATGGCAACCATGGTGAACGACTCCCGGGTACGCGCCGGGATCGACATGGACGGCACCACCTACGCCCGGATCCCCAAAAACGGGCTCTCCCGGCCGTTCATGTTCCTGGGCTCGGCCCGGCACGTCCCCGGAGGCCCCGCCCCCACCTGGGACCGCGACTGGAAACTGCTCACCGGATGGAAGCGCTGGATCGTACTGACCGGCGCGGAACACCAGTCCTTCACCGACACCCCACTGCTGGCGGACGCCCTCGGCATCAAGTCCCTCCCCGGCGTCCTGCCCGCGGCGCGCGCCGCCGAACTCACCCGCACCTACGTGGCCGCCTTCCTCGACCAGCACCTCAAGGCGCGACGGCAACCCCTCCTGGACAAGCCCTCCGCGCACTACCCCGAGGCCAAGTTCTGCCCCGCGAGCTGCGCTCCCGCCTGAGGCACGGGCGCCGTCTTCTGCTGATCCAACGTGACCAGGGCCTGGTGGGGCTCGGCGTACTCATGGTGGTCAGCGGCGTTGCGCTCGGCTTCCCGGTGCCTGGACGAGCTTCCGGGCACGGCGCCGGGCGGTGCGGGCCGGGAAGGCCTGTCCGCGGTGTGGTGCGCGGACAGGCCGGGAGTGCTTCAGACGAGCGGGCCGAGCTTTCGCTCCATGACGCATCGGTTCGGGAACTCCGCCCGGTACGACACCGGCATGTCGTACCAGTATCCGGCCACCTCCACCCGCACCGGATCGATGTTGAGCGGGCAGGGCCCGGGATCGGCGTCGAGCGCGTGTATGTGGCCGTCCACGTCACGAAGGACGGCGCAGGCCGCCTCCGGGCGTGGGTGGAGGCCGCCGTCCGGGTCACAGGTCAGACGCATCGAGTAAGCCCCGTCCGCGATGGGCGTGACGGTGATGAAGAGCTCGGCTCCCGTGGCGGCGCCGGCGGGGAGCGCCGCGAACGGCATCGCGAGGGCCGCGGCCGCGCACAGTCCGAGCGCGGCCAGCCTGCGGGCGGCGGTCAGCATGAGCGTCATGGGGATCCTCCCTGGTCGACGGTCGTCCCGGGCCTGGGACGACGCACCCCACCATGACTACAGTCGGCGATCCTCATGTGACTACTGGTGATGCGACCAGCTCGAGGTGCTCGTGTGGCTACAGACAGCTGTCTGCGCAGGTCATGGACCTGGAACGGTCGCCGGGTCTGTCGTGCCGGGGCCGAGGGGCGTGCGTAAATGGGGGGATGAGCAGTCAGGATGAGGCGGCGGCCGTGGCCGGTGTGGTGATCAGGGAGTTGCGCGAGATCGGCGAGTTCGAGCAGGTCTACCGGCTCTTCGACGAGATCTGGCATCCGCGGCCGACCAATGTGCCGGTGACGCTGGAACTGATGGTCGGGTTCGCGCGCACGGGCAACTACGTCGCGGGGGCGTTCTCCGGGGAGACGATGGTGGGGGCGTCCGTCGGGTTTCTGGCCAGGGGGCGGGCGTTGCACTCGCACGTGACCGGGGCCGTCGTCGGGCAGGGGGTCGGGTACGCGCTGAAGCTCCACCAGCGGGACTGGTGCCTGGAGCGGGGGCTGGAGAAGATCACCTGGACCTTCGATCCGCTCGTACGGCGTAATGCCCGGTTCAACCTGGTCAAGCTGGGCGCCCGGCCGGAGGCGTACCTGACGGATTTCTACGGCGTCATGGCGGATGCGATCAACGAGGGGGACGCGTCCGATCGGTTGCTGGCGGTGTGGCACATAGGGGAGGGACGTGGGGAGGGTTGCCCCGAGGTGAGTGGGGCGCGGCCCGTGCTGGAGGAAGGGGCGGACGGCGGGCCGGTGCTCGTCGGTGGGGCCGCTCCGGGCGGCGCGGTGAACGGGCAGCCGGGGGCGCGGGTCCTGGTGGGGACGCCGCGGGATGTCGAGAGGCTGCGGCGGGCGGATCCGGGGGCGGCGAAAGCGTGGCGGGCGGCCGTCCGGGAGGTGCTCGGCGGGGCGATGGAGGCCGGTGGGCAGGTGGTCGGATTCACCGATCGCGGAGAATACGTGGTGTCGATCAACTAGCTATTCCACTAGCGTTTCGGGTCTCTGTAATGTGACGGATAGGTAAGTCGAACAAGGGAGATCCGCATGGCGGAGTTCACCCCCACCGTTCCTTCGCGCGTCCTACCCCCCGTCGCTGTCCGCGACCTTCCCGAACCGCCCCGATCGACCTGGCGCATCATCGGCCCCGGCCTTGTCGGTGCCGGTGTGGGGCTGGCGTCGGGCGAGTTCATCCTCTGGCCGTACATCGCCTCGCAGGTCGGCCTCATCTTCATCTGGGGCGCCGCGATCGGCATCATCACCCAGTGGTTCCTGAACATGGAGATCGAGCGCTACACGCTGGCCACCGGCGAGACGGCGCTCACCGGGTTCAGCCGGATGTGGAAGCACTGGGGCCTGGTCTTCGTGCTGATGACGCTGGCCTCCAACCTCTGGCCGGGCTGGGTGACCACGTCCGCGACCATGGTCACGTACCTGACGGGCACCGGCCAGGGCTCCGTGCGGTGGATCGCGATCGCGATGCTGATCATGATCGCCCTCGGGCTGACGCTGGCGCCCGTGATCTACACCATGCTGGAAAAGGTGATCTTCGTGAAGATCGCCCTGGTGGCGACGCTGGCCGTGGTCGCGGTCCTGGTCGCCATCAGCGCCGAGAGCTGGCTGGAGCTGGGCAAGGGCCTGACCGTCGGTGCCCGGTTCCCGGTGCCGCCGCTGGACTTCGCGGTGCTGATGGGCGCCATCGCGTACGCCGGCGCGGGCGGTGGCCAGAACCTCTGCCAGAGCAACTGGATCCGCGACAAGGGCTTCGGCATGGGCCTGTACGTGCCGCGCCTGGTCAGCCCGGTCACCGGCCACGAGGAGGCGGTGTCCTCGACCGGCTTCCAGTTCGCGCCGACGAAGGAGAACCTGGCGCGCTGGAAGCAGTGGTGGCGCTTCGCGAACGTCGAGCAGGCGTGGACGTTCGCCATGGTGTCGTTCGTGACGATCGCGCTCATGTCGATGCTGGCCTACTCCACGGTCTTCGGCCGGTCGGGGCTGGAGAACAGCATCGCCTTCCTCGAGGTCGAGGGCCAGGTGCTGCAGGAGACGGTCGGCACGTGGTTCGGGCTGCTGTTCTGGGTGATCGGGGCGCTGGCCCTGTTCGCCTCGGCCATGGGCATCGTCGACTACACCTCGCGGCTGGCCTCCGACACGATCAAGACGGTCTACCTGCGCGACAAGTCCGTCTCCGTCAACCGGGTCTACTTCTTCGTGGTCTGGGCGATGGCGCTGATCGGCACCGGGATCCTGCTGGCGGGCCTCGACCAGCCGCTCATCCTGCTGGTGTTCTCGGCGTGCTTCGCGGCCGTGATGATGTTCGTCTACTCGATCCTGCTGATCATCCTCAACCGGCGGGCGCTGCCCGAGGCCATCAAGGTCCGCTCCTACCGGCTGGGGGCGCTGATCTGGTCGGTGGCGTTCTTCGGCACGCTGACCGTGATCGTGCTCATTCAGCAGGCGCAGAGGCTGTTCGGCGGATGATGTACAGATGATCAACGGCGCTCATCTGATCATCTACAGCCGGGACGCGGACGCCGACCGGGCGTTCATCCGCGACGTTCTCGGCTACCCGCACGTCGACGCGGGAGGTGGCTGGCTGATCTTCAAGCTGCCTCCCGCCGAGATGGCCGTCCATCCCACGGACGGCGCCGACATCCACGAGCTCTACCTCATGTGCGACGACCTGGACCAGACGATGGCCGAGCTGGGGGCCAGGGGCGTCGAGTTCGCCGCGCCGGCCGGCGAGGTGAGCTGGGGTCGGGTCACGGCGATCAACCTGCCGGGCGGCGGGCGGCTCTGCCTGTACGAACCGCGCCACGAGACGGCGTACGACCTGGAGTGACTTGACCTCAATCGAACTTGAGGTACCAGACTCGGCGCCATGAACGTGGTCGAGGTAACGAAGTTCGGCGGCCCCGAGGTGCTCGTGGCCGGTCAGGCACCGGACCCCGTCGCGGGGCCGGGCCAACTGGTGATCGGCGTGTCGGTGGCGGACGTCATGTCCATCGACGCGCAGTTGCGCGGCGGGTGGGGGCGCGAGTGGTTCCCCGCCGAGCCGCCCTTCGTGCCGGGCACCGGGGTGGCCGGGCACGTGTTGTCCGTGGGCGACGGGGTGGACGCCGGGTGGCTGGGCCGGCGGGTCGCCGCGCAGGTCCCCGGTGGCGGCGGGTACGCCGAGCGGGTGGTGGCGAGTGCCGAGACGGTCGTCGGGGTGCCCGATGGTGTGCCGTTGTGGCGGGCGGCGGCGCTGATCCAGGTGGGGCCCGCCGCGCTGAGCCTGGTGGAGGGGGCCGGTCTGGAGCCCGGGGCGAGAGTGCTGGTCACCGGGGCCGGTGGGGCGCTGGGGCTGGCGATCGTCCGGCTGGCGGCCGCGGCCGGTGCCCGCGTGACGGCCGCGGCGCACGGCCCGGCCAAGCGCGCGGCGGCCCTGGAGGCGGGGGCGGCGGAGGCCGCCGACTACCCGGATGTGACCACGAGGGCCGGGGAGGCCGCGGCTCCTGAGCCAGGATCGGCGCGGTTCGACGTGGTGTTCGACGGGGTCGGGGGTGCGGTCGGCGGGGCCGCGTTCGAGCTGCTCGGGCGCGGCGGGCGGTTCTTCGCCCACGGCGTCCCCAGCGGCTCGACCGCCCTGGTCGACCCGGCGGTGGCCGAGCGGCGCGGGGTGCGGCTGATCGGCATGGAGCAGGTGCAGTTCGCTCCCGCCGAGTTCCGGCGGCTGGCCGAGCTGACCCTGCGGGAGGTCGCGGCCGGCAGGCTGACCGCCGCCGTCGGCCTGGCCGTGCCCCTGGAGCGCGCGAGCGAGGCGCACGCCGCGCTGGAGGCCCGGGAGCTGGTCGGCAAGGCTCTCCTGCTGGTCACCGGCCAGGCCGTCCGCTACCGCAGGCACGGTGGTCCCGAGGTGCTGGAGCTGGACGAGGTCCCGCTCCCCCAGCCGGGCCCCGGCCAGGTACGGGTGGCGGTCAGGGCGGCGGGCGTGAACCCCATCGACCGGAAGCTGCGCACGGGCTTCCTCAGCTCGCCGATCGAGGGCCCCCAGGGCACGGGCATCGAGCTGGCCGGGACGATCGACGCGCTCGGCCCCGGGGTGACCGGGTGGCGGCTGGGCGACCCCGTGTTCGGCCAGGTGGCGCAGGGGGCGGCCGCCACGCATGCCCTCGCCGAGGCGGACGCGCTGGTGCCCAAGCCGGACGACCTCACGTACGAGGAGGCCGCCGCGCTGCCCGTCGCCGTCGAGACGGCGGCCCGCACGCTGCGCGAGCTCGGCCTCCGGGAGGGGCAGACGCTGCTGATCCACGCCGTCGCGGGCGGCGTGGGCCTGGCCGCCGCGCAGCTGGCCCGCGCGCTCGGCGTCAGGGTGGTCGGCACGGCCGGCGAGCGCCACCACGCCTTCCTGCGCGGGCTCGGCGTGCACCCCGTCACCTATGGCGAGGGGTTGAAGGAGCGCCTGCCGGAGACCGTGGACGGGGTGCTGGACGCCTCAGGGAGGGGCGAGCTTGAGCTGTCGGTCGAGCTCACCGGCGACCCGGAGAAGGTGGTCACGATCGCGGACCCGGCCGGGGCGGGCCGGCTCGGGGCACGGTTCTCGACCGGCAGGGGCGTCGGGGCCGTCGCCGCGGCGCAAGCGCTGCGCGATCCGGTGGCGGCCGCCCTGGGCGAACCGGCGGCGGGGAACGGGCGAACGGCCGCGGGTGTGCGGGTGCCGGTCGCCGAGGTGTTCCCCCTGGAGCGTACGGCCGACGCTCATCGCCGCAGCGAGGACGGCCACTTCCTGGGCAAGCTGATCATCATTACGGAAGCGTCCTTGCCGCATTAGCGGGCACACTGGTGCGCATGCTGGAAACCTCGGCTCGCCTGCTGAAGCTCCTGTCTCTCCTCCAAGCGCACCGGGACTGGTCGGGACCCAAGCTCTCCGCCCGGCTCGGCGTCTCGACCAGGACGATCCGCAACGACGTCGAGCGCCTGCGCTCGCTCGGCTACCCGGTGCACGCCACACCGGGCGTGGCGGGCGGCTACCGGCTGGGCGCGGGGGCCGCGCTGCCGCCCTTGCTGCTCGACGACGAGGAGGCCGTGGCGGTCGCGGTCGGGCTCGGCCGCGCGGCCGGGGGCGGCGTCGAGGGCATCGAGGAGACCTCGGTACGGGCGCTGGCCAAGCTGGAGCAGGTGCTCCCCTCCCGGCTGCGGCGGCGGGTGAACGCGCTCAACACGTACACGGTCCAGATCCCCGGCAACGCGCCCGCCGTCGCGCCGGACGTGCTGACCACGATCGCGAACGCCGCCCGCGACCACGAGCGCCTGCGCTTCGACTACACCGGCCACGAGGGCGGGTCCACCGTACGGAACGTCGAGCCGCACCGCCTGGTGCACCGGCACGGGCGCTGGTACCTGGTCGGCTACGACGTCGACCGGCAGGACTGGCGCACGTTCCGGGTCGACCGGGTCAGCCCGCGCACGCCGTCCGGCCCCCGGTTCACCCCGCGCGAGCTGCCGGGGGACGGCGACGTGGCGGCGTACGTGGAGCAGGGCGTCAACACGGCGATGTGGCGCCACCGGGCCACGGTGCTGCTGCACGCCCCGGCCGAGCGGGTCCGGGCGCTGCCGCTGGGCCTGGAGATCGAGCCGGTGGACGAGGCCACGTGCCTGCTCAGGCTGGGCGGCGACGACCTGAGCGGGATGGCGGTGTGGATCGGCTTCATCGGCGTGGACTTCGAGGTGCTCGACCCGCCGGAGCTGGCCGAGCACGTGCTGCGGCTGTCAGAGCGCTACCGGCGGGCGGTCAGCGGCCGGTAAGGCCCCGGTCAGCGCGCCCGGACAGGCTCGGGGACATGAAGAACATGACGCACGTGGCGGGGAGCAAGGACGACTTCCAGCTCGTCACCCACCTGACGCTCACCGGCAGCCAGGTCGAGATCGGCCGGACGCTCACCGAGGAGGCCCGCCGGCTGGGCTGGGCGCCCGCACCGGTCGACCCGATCGTGAACCGGGCCCGGCGCACCTGGTTCGAGCGGCACTGGCCGCAGCACCACGCCCGCATGGACGGCGCCGCGGCGGCCCTCGGACTCGACCCGGACCAGGACGAGCTGGCCCTCGACAGCCTGAGCTTCATCCCCGAGGGCTCCGGTTGCTCGGCGATGTGGGTCCCGCCGTCGGCCGCCACCGACGGCCACGGTCGGGTGGGCCGCAACTACGACTTCTTCCCGACGACCGCGAGCGAGATCATGGGCGGCACGCCCCGGCCCGGCGAGCTGCCCATGTCGTCCCGGCCGTACGTGATCACGACGATCCCCGACGAGGGGCTGTCCTCGACGGTGATCACGATGAACGACCTCGACGGCTGCATGGACGGCATCAACTCGGCGGGCCTGGCGGTCATGCTGCTGATCGCCGACTTCGAGACCGCGGCACCGCCGGAGGGCCCGATAGCGCCGCAGGTGGGCCTGGCCAGCGTGCAGTTGCCCAGGTTCGTCATCGACACCTGCGCGAACGCCGACCAGGCCAAGCAGGCGCTGCTGGGCGCCAAGCACTACGACTACGGCACGCCCCTGCACTACCTGATCGCCGACGCGCACGGGCAGGCGTTCGTGTGGGAGCGGGGCAGGGACGGCAGCGAGCACATCATCGAGTTCGGCGACGGCCCGCTCTGCGTCACCAACCACCTGCTGCACCGCCACCCCGACCCGATGGACCTGCCCCGGGACAGCGAGTCGAGCTTCGAGTCCTTCGCCCGGCTGCGCTCGCTGTACGAGCGCAGCAAGGGCGCCACCCTGTCACCGCGGGAGCTGCGCGACAGCCTGCGGGCGGTTCGGCCGGCCGAGGATCCGGCCGTGCCGTTCCGCACGCTGTGGACCACGGTCTTCGACACCGCCGACCGCACCCTGTCCACCCGCTTCTACCTGGGCGACGGTGACCGTTACAGCGAGGAGCTGGTGTTCCCGGCCTCCGCCAGGTAGTCCTCGCGCACCTTCGAGCGCGACAGCTTGCCCGTGGGGGTACGGGGCAGCACCGCGCGATATTCGATCACCTTGGGCTGCTTGAACCGGGCGATGCGCGGCCCGCAGTGCTCCAGCAGCTCGGCGGTCAGCTCGGGGCCGGGCGGGTACCCCTCGGCGGGCTGCACGAGGGCGACCACGTTGTGGCCCCATTCCTCGTCGGGCACCCCGATGACGGCCACGTCGGCCACCGCGGGATGTTCGAGCAGCGCGGCCTCGATCTCGGCGGGGTAGATGTTCACCCCGCCGGAGACGATCAGGTCGGTACGCCGGTCGCACAGGAACAGGAAGCCGTCGGCGTCCAGGAAGCCGATGTCGCCGGGCGTGTACCACTCCCCCAGCATGCTGGCGGCCGTCTTGGCCGGGTCCTTGCGGTACTCGAACGAGCCCATGCCCGACTTGACGTAGATCATGCCGGGCTCGCCCGGGGGCAGCTCCATGCCGTTCTCGTCGCAGATCTTGGCCTCGAACGTGGGCGCGGGCCGGCCGACGGTGCCCGGCTTGGCCAGCCAGTCGTGCGGCTTGACGGAGAAGGCGATCGTGGACTCGGTGGAGCCGTAGTACTCGTACAGCACCGGACCCCACCAGTCCATGATCTGCTGCTTGACCGCGACCGGGCAGGCGGCGGCGGTGTGGATGACCTGGCGCAGGCTGGACACGTCGTACTTGCCCCGGACCTCCTCCGGCAGCTGCAACATCCGGTGGAACATGGTCGGCACCATCATCGCGTTGGACACCCGGTAGCGCTCGATGAGCTCCAGGATGTTCAGCGGCTCGAACTTGGGCGTGATGACCACCGTGTGCCCCAGGTGCAGGGCGAACTGGGCGTGGGCGCACGGCGCCGAGTGGTACATCGGCGAGGTCACCAGGTGCACCTCGTCGCCCGCCTTGAGGTCCACGACCTCCCCGAAGAACCACGTGTAGAGCGGCACGAGCGCCTCGGGCTCGGCGCCGGCCAGCGGGCGCTGCACGCCCTTGGGGAAGCCGGTGGTGCCGGAGGTGTACCACATGACGGCCCCGGAGGTACGGTCGCCGGGCGCGCCGGAGGGCTGACCCGCCGCCAGGCCGTCGGTCCCGATCTCCCCTCCTGGCACGGCGTGATCGGGGCCGGTGACGACGACCTTGGCGTCGCAGTCGCCCAGGATGTACGCCACCTCGGAGGCGGTCAGATGCCAGTTGATCGGCACGTAGTAGAGCCCGATCTGGCCGGTCGCCATGACCATGACCAGGGCGTCGATCCCGTTGGGCAGCACGCCGGCCACGACGTCACCGGTGCCGAGCCCGCGGGCCCGCAGGCCGTGCGACACCTGGTTGACCCGGGCGAGGAGGTCGCCGTACGACGTCTCGGTGCCGTCGGTGTCGATCACGGCGAGGCGGCCGGGATCGGCGGCGGCGATGGCGTAGAAACCCGGTAGCTCGCTGATGTCCATTCAGAGCTCCAGCAGTTGTGCGAGTCGGGCACGGTGGATCCGGGGCGGGCCCAGCAGCACTTCGTCCGCCTTGGCCCTCTTGTAGAACAGATGCGCGTCGTGCTCCCAGGTGTAGCCGATCCCGCCGTACAGCAACAAGTGGTCGCGGGCCACCTCGAAGCAGGCGCGGCCGACGTACACCTGGGCGAGCGCGGCGGCCTCGGGCAGCTCGTCAGGGGACTCGTCGGCGGCCCAGGCGGCGTACCGGACGATGGACTCGGCCTGTTCGAGCTTGCAGTGCATGTCGGCGAGCTTGTGCTTGACGCCCTGGTAGGAGCCGATGTAGCGGCCGAAGGCCACCCGGATCTTGGCGTAGGCCACGATGGCGTCCAGCGCCGCCCGCATCACCCCGAGCTGCTCGGCCGCCAGCGCCACGCAGAGCCGGTCGAAGACGCCGGTCTCCGGCGCCGCCCCCAGCACCCGCGCGGGAGCGCCCTCCAGCACCACCGTCGCCTGGCCGCGGGTGAGGTCGAGCGTCTCCAGCGCGGTCCTGGTGACGCCCGGCCCGGCCAGCTCGACCGCTACCATGAGCAGGCCGTCGGCGCCGCGCGCGGGCACGACCAGCACGTCGGCGTCCATGCCGGAGAACACCTGGGCCAGCGTGCCGCTGGCGGCCGTGCCGTCGAGGGAGACCTCGGTGCCGTCGATCGTGGCCGCCACGCGGCCCTCGGCGATGCCGGTGCACAGCTCCTTGTCGGGCACGAGCGACAGCGCGAGCGCGGTGAACGCGGTGGCCAGGAAGGGGCCGGGCAGCAGGGCGGCGCCCGTCTCCTCCAGCGCGACCGCCAGCTCGGTCATCCCGGCGCCGGCGCCGCCGTACTCCTCGGGGATGACCAGCCCCGACAGGCCGAGCTCGCCGTTGAGGCGGGAGTACACCTGCGGGTCGTAGCCCTCGCGGGCCTTGCGCAGGGGCGAGGCGGTGCGCAGGAAGGCGCGTACGGTCTCGCGCAGCTCCTGCTGTTCCTGGCTGAGTACGAGCTTCACGCCTGCGTCCCCACCTTCAGGTCCTTGAACGGCACGGTCTTGTCCACCCGCGGCTCCGGCGGCAGTCCGAGCACGCGGTCGCCGACGATGTTGCGCATGATCTCGTTGGTGCCGCCGCCCAGCGCCATGCCGGGGGCCATGGAGATCGCGCGGGCGAGGGGGTGGCCGGCCAGCGCGGCCTCCGGCCCGACGAGCTGGGTGGCCAGGTCCGCCTGGAGCAGGGTCAGCTCGGCCAGCAGCAGCTTGGCGGCGCTGCCCCGCGCGCCGGGGAAGATCCCGGCCCTGGTCTCCTGGGCCAGCCGCTGGTTGAACAGGGCCAGTGCGCGGCTGCGGATGTGCAGCTCGACGAGCTGGTCGCGGACCAGCGGGTCCGCGGTGTCGACGGCCCGGCGCAGCGCCTCCAGCGAGGTGGGGTTGTCCTTCTGCCCGCCCATGCCGACGCCCGCCGAGATCGACAGCCGCTCGTGCAGCAGCGTCGTGACGGCCACGCTCCAGCCGTCGTTGACCTCGCCCACGCGGTGCTCGTCGGGGATGGTGACGTTGTCGAAGAAGATCTCGTTGAAGTTGGCCCTGCCGGACATGTCCTTCAGCGGGCGGACCGTCACGCCGGGGTGGTGCATGTCCACCACGAACATGGTCAGGCCCTTGTGCTTGGGCACCTCCACGTCGGTGCGGGCGAGCAGCAGGCCCCAGTCGGCGTGGTGCGCGACCGAGGTCCACACCTTCTGGCCGTTGACGATCCAGTGGTCGCCGTCGCGTTCGGCCCTGGTCTGGAGGCTGGCCACGTCGCTGCCGGCCCCGGGCTCGGAGAAGAGCTGGCACCAGATCTCCTCGCCACGCAGCAGCGGCCGGACGAACCGCTCCCGCTGCGCGTCGGTGCCCCGGTCGACGATCGTGGGCCCCGTCATGCCGAGGCCGATCGAGAACACGTAGGTGGGCAGGGTGTAGCCGGCGGCCGCCTCGGCGAAGGCGCGCTCCTCCGCCTGGGTCAGCCCCTGGCCGCCCCACCGTTCCGGCCAGGTGATGCCGGAGTAACCGGCATCGTAGAGCTTGGCCATGAAGTCCTTGGCGTGCGCGATCCCGTCCGTCTCCGGATAGTCGTCGGATGGAACGTTCTCCTGCAGCCAGGCCCCGGCCGCACGCCGGTAATCAGCAAGATTCACATCGACTCCTCGGCATCAGTGACCACTTACTCTAGTCAGGCCACCGCGGCCCGCATAGAGCATTGCTCTGGAGGTCTTTAACGTGGTTTGTCATGGAATCTCCGCAAATTCGAGCCGGATGCACCTAGTGTGATCACCTGATCACCAGGGGGATGGGTGTGATCGCACGGCTGGGCCGGTCCATTCGCGCGCGGCTGGCGTTGTTCGCCAGTGCCGCCATGGTGCTGCTCTGCCTGGCGACCGGCACGCTGCTGCTGTGGGCGGTGCACAGCACGGTCGTGGACATCCGCACCCGAGAGGTGGTCAGCACCGCCCTGCGCGTGGTCCACCTGATCAAGGAGCACGACCTGCCCCGCGTGATCTCCCTGGAGCTGCACGGCCTCCAGGTCGTGGACGCGAACGGCCGCGTGGTGTCCTCGACGCCCAACCTGGCGAACTCGCCGCGCCTGACCTACGCGAATCCCGAGCCGGCCGACGCCAACCGCATCGGCTCCCTCTGCGACCGGCCGGAGTTCGGCGGCGAGTGCCAGATCATGATCGCCTTCCGCGTGTACAAGCCGGACGGCGACCTGACCGTCTACGCCTTCGGCCCCATGCCGCCCTGGTACATCAGCCCCGGCGTGGTCGTCCTGCTGGCCGCGATCTGCGCGGCGGTGGTGGTGCTGACCTGGTTCGGCGTCTCGCGGGTGGTGGCCAGGACGCTGGCGCCCGTACACCGGATCACCGAGAAGCTGGCCGAGATCACCGCCGGCGACGGCACGCTGCGGGTGCCCGTGCCCGAGAACGCCGAGGAGATCAGGGCACTCGCCCAGACCGCGAACCAGACGCTGGCCCGGCTGGAGCAGGCGGTGGAGCAGCAGCGCAGGTTCGCCTCCGACGCCTCCCACGACCTGCGCAGCCCGATCACCGCCATGCGCGCCGAGCTGGAGGCGGCCCTGCTCGACCCCGAGCAGACCGACTGGCCCTCGGCCGGCGACAGGCTGCTGGGCAGCCTCGAGCGGCTGCAGCACATCGTCGCCGACCTTCTCACGCTGACCAGGCTCGACGCGGGCGAGCCCGGCCGGCTGGAGCCCGTCGACCTGGCCGAGCTAGCCGCCTCCGAGACCGCCAGGCCGCGGTCGAAGCAGATGGTGACCACGCTGCAGCCCGAGGTCGTCGTCACGGGCGACCGGCTCAGGCTGGCCCGCCTGCTGACGAACCTGCTGGACAACGCCGAGCGGCACGCCGAGAGCACCATCCTCGTGACCGTGCGGCGGGACGACCAGGCCGTGCTGGAGGTGCTCGACGACGGGGCCGGCATCGCCCAGGAGCAGCGCGAGGTCGTCTTCAGGCGCTTCACCCGGCTGGACGCCTCGCGCAACCGCGACGCCGGCGGCACCGGGCTCGGCCTGCCGATCGCCCGCGAGATCGCGGTGGCCCACGGCGGCACGCTGCGGATCGAGGATTCCGAGAAGGGCGCCCGTTTCGTCCTGCGGCTGCCGGTAAGGAATGAGTGAGGCGGATCTTGGGACCCCCACCGAAAGCCGTTCGGTGCCGCTGGTTACCATGATCAACGTGACTGTCGGTGAAGAGTGCAGCCGGACCGGTACCGGGGCTCCGCCCACCAGAACAACCGGCGTCCGGTTTGTCCTATAAATAATAGTGATCAGAAGTTAGAGTTACTCGCTGTGACAACTGGTTTCAGCCGATTACGGCGTGAGGATTTGCTCAAGACGGCCTGCGAGGTGATCGCGGAGCAGGGATTCGGGCACACCAGGACTCTGGACATCGCCAGGGCCGCCGGCGTCAGCCAGGCGCTGCTCTTCTACCACTTCGAGACCAAGGAGCGGCTGCTCGCGCAGGCCTTCGGCTACGCGGCCCGCCTGCACCTCGACGCGCTCGCCGACGTCGAGCGGTCCACGGGCACGCCGCTCGACCGCCTGCGCACCCTGCTCAGGCTCTGCTCGCCGGCGATCCCGACCGAGGGCTGGCGGCTGTGGATCGACGCCTGGTCCGAGGCGATGCGCAGCCCGGAGCTGGAGGAGACCTCGCGGCGGATCGACGCCAGGGGCCGCACGCTCATGCGCGGGATCATCGAGGACGGCGTGCGGTGCGGCGAGTTCGAGTGCGCCGATCCCGACGCGACGACGTGGCGGCTCTTCGCGCTCATCGACGGGCTGGCGGTCCAGACGCACACGCATCCCAAGGTGTTGTCACGGCGGCGGGTGAACGTGCTGATCCGTACGGCGGCGGCGTACGAGTTGGGGGTGCCCGCGGAAAAGCTGTGATCCTCACCTTCCCAGTGCTATTGGATTCTCCGTACAATTACTGGGCGAGGAGAGGAGTGCACGCGATGACATCCGCACCGAGCTCTACCGCCGCCAGGGAACGCGACGAGCAGGTTGCGAGCAAGAGCGCGTACCGAGCGGTCATCGATCGCCTCTCGAAGGCGTCGGTGGACAAGCACTGGGAGCCCTACCGCGACATCCCGTGGGACGACCCGGAGTTCCAGGTGGACCCGGTCGACCCGCGGTGGGAGCTGCCGGAGGTCGACAAGCTGGGCGGCCACCCGTGGTACCGCAGCCGCTCCCCCGAGGTGCGCGCGCGGATCGGGCTGTGGCGGGTGGCCACCGCCATGAAGATCGGGCTGCAGTTCGAGAACCTGCTCAAGCGCGGGCTGCTCAACTACGCCTACCGGCTGCCGAACGGGTCCCCGGAGTTCCGGTACGTCTACCACGAGACCATCGAAGAGGGACATCACGGGATGATGTTCCAGGAGTTCGTGAACCGTACCGGCATGCCGATCCGCGGCATGCCCGGGCCGCTGTCGGTGATCGCCCAGGTCGCGCCCTGGATCCCGCTGATCTCGACCGAGCTGTTCTTCGTTTTCGTGCTGGGCGGCGAGGACCCGATCGACCACGTGCAGCGCAAGGTGCTGAAGGACGGGCGGGCGCACCACCCGCTGGAAGAGACCATCATGCGCATCCACATCGCCGAGGAGGCCAGGCACATCTCCTTCGCCCGGCACTACCTGCGCAACCGGGTGCCGGGGATGCCCGCGTACCGCCGCCTGATGCTGGGCATCGCCTCGCCGATCATCCTCGGCGTGATGGCGCGCATCATGCTGGCACCACCGGGGCCGATGATCCGGCGCTTCAGGATCCCGGCGAACGTGGTGGCCGAGGTCTACCTGCGCAACCCGGGCGCCAAGCGGGAGATCCGCGACTCGGTCGGCAAGACGCGCGAGCTGTGCGCCGAGATCGGGCTGATCAACCCGCTCACCCGGCGGATCTGGCAGGTCATGGGGATCTGGGAGGGCGCCTCGCGGTCAGCACCTCGGTGACCGCCACCAGCTCCCACGTGCCCGCGGGGTTCTGCGCGAGCAACTCCCGCCTGGCCGCCTCGACGAAGGCCGGGACCCGGTCGCCGAGGCGGGCGGGCGCGGTGTAGGAGTAGGACAGCTGCAGGCCGATCACGGCGTCGAGGTCGTACGTCAGGTGCTCCTCGTAGCGGGCCGCGTCCAGGTCGCCGAAGGGGGAGGTGGCCAGCACCTCCTCGTGGTGCTCACCGGTGGCCTGATAGGAGTTGCTCGCGGTGAACGTGTTCACGCCGAACTCGTCGCGCACCCGTCGCATGGCGGGCTCCCAGGGCTGCTCCCTGTCCTCGCGGGTCGGGCCGAGGAGCGCCACGACGCCGTCCGGCGGCAGCAGCTCGTCCAGCTCCGCCAGCACCGTACGGCGGTCCATCCAGTGGAACGACCTGCCCATCACGACGTGGTCGAACGCCGGCAGCTCGCGCAGCCTCGTCGAGTCACCCTTCAGCCAGCGGATGTTCGCCCGGTCGGGCGCCTGGCGCCGGCCCTCGGCGAGCATCTCCTCCTCGGGGTCCACGGCCAGCACCTCGCGTACGCGCCGGGCCAGCGGGATGGCCACGGTGCCCGGGCCGCAGCCGAGGTCGAGCACGGTGCTGTCGCTCCCGAACGTCATGGCCAGGTGTTCGATCGCCGGATCGCCGTGTCCTGACCGGTATTTCGCGTAGTAGGGCGCCGCGCCGCCGAACAGGTCCTCCATGGATGGGACCATATACAGGTTCTGGACGTGTTCGATGGAAGGTTCTGATCTGTGAGGCGGCTACTCACGGTCCTGCTGCTCGCCTGCGCCGCGGTGGGGGTGGCGTACTCCCCGGCTCAGGCGCACAACGTGCTGATCGGCAGCGACCCGAAGGACGGCGCCACGCTGGCTGCCTCGCCCGAGCGGGTGACGCTGGTGTTCGACCAGGCGGTGCGCCAGGGGTACGCGTCGGTGGGCGTCACCGGGGCGGACGGGTCGGCGTGGGCCGACGGGAGCGCCGTCGTCGCGGCCGAGCGGGTGTCGGTGAAGGTGAAACCGCTGCCGGCCGGAGGGTCTTACGTGGTGGGTTACCGGATCCTGTCGGCCGACGGGCACCCGGTGACCGGGAAGATCCGCTTCAGCCTGGCCGCGGACGCCTCCGGGGTGGCGGCGGGGGCAGCCGCCGGCGGCACCAGCGCGGAGGCCGCCGAGGCGGCGGCCAACGGCGGGGCCGGGATGGCCGTGGTGTGGGTCGTGGGAGCACTGCTGATCCTGGCCGCCGGCACAGCCGTCGCCCTGCGCCGCTCCGCCCCTGGCGCCCGCGCCGGAACAGCCGAGGCTGGGACGGCCGAGACTGGGACGGGCCAGCGAGCGACGCCTGCGGCCGCTACCGCGGAGGCCGAAGGACCGGCGGCTGAGGGGCCGGCGGCTCGGGGCGAGGATGACTCCTCGCGGGCCGAGGGGGCGCGGGCGTGAGCGTCGCCGCTCTTCCCCTCGCCCGGCAGCGCGTCGGCGGGCGGCTCGTCGTGGGCGCGTTCGGCGTGTGCGCGGTCGTCGCGGCCGTGGCGGCGAGCTCGTTCACCGCCCAGGAGTCCGTCCCCGGCATCCCGATGCCCGGCCCGGTCGTGTCGATCGGGCTGCCGATCGTGCGGGTGCTGCTCGACCTGGCCGCCGTGGCCGTGGTCGGGCTCAGCCTGCTGCCCAAGCTGCTCGGCTTCGACGCCCCCGACCGTACCGAGCCGGTCCTGATCAGGGTCCGCCCGCTGACCGTGATCGCCGCCTGGGCGTGGGCCATCTGCGCGCTGCTCACCATCGTCTTCCAGACCGCCGAGCTCAACCCCGGCAGCGTGCCGACGTTCGGGATGATCGCCGGTTACGTCGGGAGCGTCGGCACGGGCCAGGGGCTGCTGTTCAGCGCGGCATGCGCGCTGGCGGCGGCCGGCATCGGGCTGATGGCGGTGCGGTTCGGCGAGAAGGTGCCGGCCGAGCTGCGGGTGATCGTGGCGCTGTTCGGGCTGCTGCCGATCCCGGTCACCGGCCACGCGGTGAACTCGGTCTGGCACGACCCCATCATGATCTCGATGGAGATCCACGTCATGGGGGCCGCGGCGTGGACGGGCGGGCTGGTGGCCACGGCCGTGTTCGTGGCCCCGCACCGTGGCCTGCTGGCCGTGGTGCTGCCGAAGTTCTCCAGGATGGCCACCGTGTGCCTGCTCATGGTGGGGCTGTCCGGCCTGGTCACGGGGCTGGGGACGATGGCGCTCACGCCGGACGTGACGCTGCCGGACGCGATCGTGACCAGCCACTACGGGCTGCTGGTCGTGGTCAAGACGGCGCTGGTGGCGCTGCTGGTGCCGCTGGCGGCGCACATCCGCTTCCGGCTGCTGCCCGCCGTACGCCGGGGACGGGCCACCGCGCTGGTGGGCTGGGCGGCGGCCGAGGTGGGGGTGATGGGGCTGGCGTACGGCGTCGCGGTGGCGATCACCCGCGCCTCGATAGCCTGAAAGCCCCAGCCCCAGCCCCAGCCCCAGGCCCAGCGTTGGGACCAGCGTCGGCCGTCTCCATGCCCTCCGACCTCCGCCGGACGCCCTGTGCACCGAGCATCCTGACCGGCCGGACGCCGACCGACCGGAGGCCGACCGGCCGGACGACAACCGATCGGGCGGCAACCGGTCGGATGTGCGGTGCCGGGCGGCGCGGTCGGGTGGTGAGGGGCGTTTCTAGGTTGTGGCCGGGGCGGCCACGCGCGGGGGTGGGGAGGTGACCGGCTGGAGGCCGCGGCGGGCGGCGATCCACTCGATGGCCAGCCAGACGACGAGCAGCCCCATCCCGGCCCACACCGCCGACGACGTGGCCAGCGGGGGCGCCCCCAGCAACCCTTCCTGCCCCTTGAGCGCGCCGTACACCGGCCCCATCGCCGCGCTCTGCACCACCAGCGCGCCATAGGCGGCGGCCGTCACGACGACCGCGCCGAGCACCGCCCGGGCGGCGCGCATGCGTACCAGGAACGCCACGTCCACCAGCACCCCGGCCACGACCAGGAAGAACGGCACCGCGGACGGCGGGAACCCGGTGAAGGTCAGCAGCGGCCAGATCAGCGTCCTGAACCCCACGTAGCCGGCGGCGACGAGGGTGGCCGCGCCGAACCGGCCGATCAGCAGCCTGGCCACCACCAGCACCGACAGCCCGGCGACCACCGCGTAGACCGGGTAGAGGTAGTCGGGCACCGGCAGCGTGAACCCGGCCATCATCGTCCGGTCCACCGGCCGGTCCATCTGGTCGGCCGCGAACTGGAGCAGGATCTGCTCGGCGTAGGTGGCGTTGTTGTCCCAGGCGCCGAGGGACAGGATGCCGTACTCCTGGTGCTGCTCGGGGAAGTGCACGTTCTCCAGGAAGAACGCCAGGAGCGCGCCCAGCACGACCGTCCGCTCGCGGCCCGGCGGCGCGCCCATGAACCAGCCGCGGATGACGCCCGCGATCATGAAGAACGTTCCAACGTAGAGCATGATGTGCGACGGGCTCCACGAGGTGATGTCGAGCCCGTTGACGCGGTGGTTGATCAGGTCGAGCGGCACCGCGACGAGGAAGATCCCGGTGCCCCACTGGATGAGCCTGAGCGCCGCCTTGTCCACGCCGTAACCGGTGTAGCCGTGGACGAGGGTCAGGGCGACGGCGAGGGCCGTGCCGGCGGAGTTGAGCAGGTGGGGCGGCGCCAGGTCGTCGCGCAGCCACTTGAAGTGCCACGAGACGTCCCAGGCGGAGCCGAGCAGCTTGAGCGTGAGCGCCAGCAGCCAGCCGTAATAGAGCACCCTGAACAGGTCTTGCGGCGTCTCGCGGCCTGCCTGGCCTCTGGTCCAGTACGGCAGGGCCCACGCGGCGGCCTTCTTGAACGATGCTGGAGACTTCACGGCAGAGAATCTTACGGTCTACCGTCCCCCTGACCCGCGACGACCCGGTCCCCTGCCCCATGGGCCGCTGTGGTCGCCACAACGCCACCCATGTCATTCGAAATCCGCCCCGCCCTCCCCCAGGACTCCGCGGCCGTCGAGGCGGTGCGGATCGCCACCTGGCGCGTGGCCTACAGCGGGGTCATGCCGGAGGCGTACCTGGCAGGGCTTGAGGTGCGGCCCGAGGTGGTGCGGGGCCGTTCCGGGCATGGAGGTGTACGCCATTTACGTGCTGCCGGCGGAGTTCTCGACCGGCATGGAACGGGCCTTGATGGCCGCCACCATAGAGGCGATGGCGGAGGCCAGGCTGTGGGTACGGCGGACAACGCCCGGGCGCGGCGGTTCTACGAGCGGTACGGGTTCACGTGGTCGGGGCGGGCGAAGATGTTGCCGGATCCGCCGCTGGAGGAGGTGCACTATCGGCTGAGGCTCGCAGGGAGAACATGAGCGGGATTCCGGGGGCCTCGCCGGGCGGGCGGTACGCGCCTCCGTCCTCGACGAGAGTGGCGAAGCGGCGGAACAGCGTGTGGTCGTGCTCGTGCAGGAACTCCACCCGCAGCCCGGCGGCCGCGACGGCGCTGACGATCTCGCCGAGGCCGTGCCGGAACTCCATCGTGGTCCGGTGTTCGAGGGGCTCGCCACCGGTGTAGGTGTACGGCACTTCCCAGAGGTGGGGGCCGCGGTGGAAGTAGTCGTACGTGACGGTGGTGCCCGTTTCGCCATCCAGGATGTCGGCGAACGGGTGAAATTCGGCGACATAGAGGAATCCGCCCGGCTTGAGGAGGGCGGTGACCGTCTCGGCCCAGCGGGTGAGGTCCGGCAGCCAGACGAGGGCGCCGATGCCCGTGTAGACGATGTCGTAGGTCTCACCGAGCGCCTCCGGGGCGTCGTACACGTCGGCGGTGACGAACTTCGCCGGAATGCCGCATTCGCCGGCGATCTTCCTGGCCTGCTCGATGGCGGGGTCGGAGAAGTCGAGGCCGGTCACCTCGGCGCCGAGCCTGGCCCATGAGAGGGTGTCGAGCCCGAAATGGCACTGCAGGTGCACCAGGCGGCGCCCCGCCACCTCACCGACCTCTTCGACCTCGAACTCCCGCAGCCTGCTCCGGCCCGCCTTGAAACCGTCGACGTCGTAGAAGGCGCTGCTCACGTGGATGGGGACGCGGGCGTTCCAGTTGGCCCGGTTGACCTGCAGGTAGTCGTCCATGGCCGTGATCGTAGGCACGCGACCGGCGTCGGCGCACCAGCATTTCCACGTGTCCCACGGTCTCCTTCACCGGCTTCTCGGCGGCCTCTTCAGCGGCGGCGGCGGAGTCGTACGGGGAGGTGTTTGAGGCCGTTCTGGAAGTTGGAGGTGAGCCGTCGCGGGCTGCCGGCGAGCTCGACGTCCCAGGCGAGCAGTTCCCTGAAGACCGAGCGGAACTGGGCGCGGGCCAGGTGGGCGCCCAGGCAGAAGTGCGGGCCGAAGCCGAAGCTGACGTGGTCGTTCGGAGTGCGGGCGATGTCGAAGCGGTCCGGATCGGGGAAGACGGACGGGTCGCGGTTGGCGGAGGCGTGGTAGACGACCACCTTGTCGCCTGCCCGGACGGGTTGCCCGGCGAGGGTGAGGTCGCGGGCCGCCGTACGCCTGAAGTGCATGACCGGGGGCCAGAAGCGGAGCATCTCCTCGATGGCGGAGTCCAGCAGGGAGGGGTTCTCGCGCAGGCGGGCCAGCTCGGCGGGGTGCTGGAGGAGCGTGAGCAGGCCACCCGGGATGCCGTTGCGCAGGGTCTCGTTGCCGGCGACGGCGAAGAGGAAGAACATGTTCTCGAACTCGGCCTCCGTCAGGCCGCCCTTCCGCATGGCCGACATGACGGATTCGCCGTCCGCGGGGGTCTCGGCCAGGGCGTGGGCGTACGCGAACATGTCGGTCAGGGCCGCCCTCGATCGCGGGTTGACACCCGGCCGGAGCTCGGGCCTGGCCGCGAGGGCGAGCCGGCCCATGGGGCTGAGGGACTCGACGTCCGCCGTGGACAGGCCCGCGTAGTCGTCGTCCTGGTAGCCGATCACGCGCGACGCCCAGTCGTACAGCAGCCGCTTGTCCTGCGCCGGGACGCCCATGACGTGGGCCAGCGTCCATACGGGCAGGTCGGCGGCCACTTCCACGAAGTCGCACTCGCCCTCATCGAACAGCGCCGCCGCCCGCTCGGCGATCGTCCGCTCCAGGGCGCGCACGGCCCGCGGGGTGAACGCCGCCGCCACGATCCTGCGCAGCCTGGAGTGGTCGGGCGGGTCCATGTTCAGCATCTGGACCTGGACGAACTCGAGGTCGGCAGGGGTGTCGGGGTCGCGGATCTGGGTGGCGCCGAGGTGCGAGGAGAAGTCCTGCGGGCTGCGGAGGACGTGCTTGACGTCGGGATGCCGGAAGACCGCCCAGTAACCGGGCCCCTCCCGCCAGGGGCCCAGCGGTGGTTCGGGGATCCAGCAGACGGGGGATTCGGCTCGTAGCCGGGCGAACAGCTCGTACGGTACGGCTCTGTCGTAGGTGGCCGGGATGAAGACCTCCACCACCGACCGCCCTGCCGCCTGGTGACCGCCGTCGATCTCCGACATCTCACCCTCCCGCTCTCTCGCACGGCCGCCCGCGCACGAACTCCAGCGTGCATGATGGCCGCGTGACTCCAGAAGACGCAGAGGCGATCCTCCAGGAATACTTCGCCCCCTGGATCCAGCAGCTCGGCCTGCGGGTCGAGGAGGTGGGCGACCGCCACGCGATCGTGCGGCTGCCCTGGTCCGACGACCTGGCCAGAGAGGGCGGCGGGCTGTCCGGCCAGGCGATGATGGCAGCCGCCGACACGGCCACGGCCATCGCCATCGCCTCGGCGCGCGGTGAGTTCGTGCCGATGACCACGGTTCAGCAGTCAACGACGTTCCAGCGCCCGGTGGTGGGCAAGGACGTCCTGCTCGACGTACGCATCACGAAGCTGGGCCGCACGCTGGCCTTCTCGGAGATCACCCTCACGCCCGAGGGCAGCCCCGAAACAGCGGCCCACGCCACGACTGTCTACGCGATCCTGGCCTGACCGGGCAGGCGAGATAGGCATGCCCCTTATCTCGCGGGTAATCGTCAACCCGCGCGATCCAGAGGAGACTGTGGCAGCAACGCCCACCGAAACAGACTTCAAGGACGAATCATGACGACTCGCGAGACCGTGCAAGAGCTGCTGCGCCGTATGGGTGAGGGCGACTTCGACCGGATCGCCGAGCTGTTCGCGGAGCGGAGTGACTGGCGGTTCAACTGGCCCGCCGAAGGGCACCCGTCCGTGCCGTGGATCCGGCCCCGTTCGACCCGCCATGACGTGGCAGAGCATTTCCGCATGCTGGACGCGTACCACGTGGGTGAGCTGAACGGCACGTCGGTGACGCGGATCCTCGCCGACGGGGACGACGCGGTCGTCCTCGGCGACATCGTCCAGACCGTGAAGGCCACCGGTGCCGCCTACACCTCCCCCTTCGCCCTGCACCTCACGGTCGAGAACGGCCGGATCACCCGCTACCACATCTACGAGGACAGCCTCACCGTGGCCCGGGCCCTCTCGGGCACGGACGAGGACGAGCGGCAGGCGTCGTGATCCGCCGGTTACCCGATCAGCCGGTTCCAAGATCGCCCAGTTCAGCCCCCTAGAGCACCTCTTCGCAGGTCCGGCGAAAGCGCCGTCTCAGGGATCTCTCAGGTGCGGAAAGTAGGCTCACCGCATGAAGCGTGTGGCCGCACTGGTTGTGGCACTCGCCCTCATCGGGGTGACGACGTGGCTCGTGTGGCCGTCGGCTCCTGCGGTGCGGGGCCAGGACCAGAAGATAACCGTCGTCGACGGACCAGCCGACGACCAACGGGTCGAGCTCGATACGACGTTCTTCCCGCCGCCCGACGGCGGGAAGGCACCTGCCGTATTGCTCGCCCACGGTTTCGGCGGCAGCAAGCAGAGCATGAGGGATCAAGCGGTCCGCCTGGCCCAGCAGGGCTATGCCGTGATGACGTGGTCGGCGCGCGGCTTCGGCCGTTCGACCGGCGAGATCGCGCTCAACTCGCCCGACTACGAGGTCAAGGACGTCAAGCAGCTGATCGACTGGCTGGCCAAGCGGCCGGAGGTCCAGCTCGACGCCTCGAACGACCCGCGCGTCGGCATCGCGGGCGGCTCGTACGGCGGCGCCATCGCCCTGATGACGGCGGCCCACGACCAGCGGGTCGACGCGATCGTGCCGCAGATCACCTGGTCCGACCTGGCCGACGCGCTGTTCCCCAACGCCTCCACCCAGGCCACCGCCACAGACGGCACCACCGCCGACGGCACCACCGCTGACAGCACCGGCACCACTACCGGCACCACCACTGGCACCGATTCCGGCGCCGCCGCCCCGGCCGGTCAGGGTTCCGGTGCCGCGAGCGGGGTCTTCAAGCGCATGTGGGCCGGCATCTTCTTCGGCCAGGGCGTCTCGCTGGACACCATGTCGCTGCTGGGCCGGCGGGAGGCCGGCGCTCCGCTGACGCCCGAGCAGGCGCGGTGCGGCCGGTTCCTGCCCGCGATCTGCGACATCTACCAGCAGGTCGCCAAGGACGGCAGGGCCACGCCGGAGGCCGTCGAGCTGCTGCGCAAGTCGAGCCCGATCACCGTGGCCGGCCAGATCAAGGCGCCGACCCTGCTGATCCAGGGCCAGCGCGACTCGCTGTTCCCGCTCGGCCACGCCGACGCCAACGCCAAGGCCATCGCGGCCGCCGGCACGCCGGTGAGCCTGGCCTGGTTCGACGGCGGGCACGACGGCGGCAACGGCGAGGTCGACTGGCTCTTCGACCAGTCCTCGGCCTGGTTCGCCCGCTACCTGAAGGGTGAGGGCTCGGCCGAGGCGGCGCCGCCGGTGAGCGCGTTCACGGTGACACGTGACGGCGGCCGCGACCCCGGCACCCGCCAGCGCATCCGTCTCCACCCGGAGGCCACCTCCTATCCGGGCCTCGCCGGGACCGACACCTCCGACGTGGAGCTGAGCGGCCCCGCGCAGAACATCGTCAACCCGCCCGGCGGTGCCCCCGCCTCCATCTCGACCGTGCCGGGCATCGGCGGCCTGCTGGGTGGCCAGAGCACCGGCGGTGTCTCGATCGACATGCCGGGCCAGAGCGCCACGTTCGAGTCCGGCCCGCTCACCGCCCCGCTCCAGCTCACCGGCAGCTCCACCGTCAAGGTCAAGGTGTCGGGCAAGGGCGAGGCGACGCTGTTCGCCAAGCTGTACGACGTGGCGGACAGCACCCAGATGCCCATCCTGCCCGCCGGGCTGGTGGCGCCCATCCGGGTGACGATCCCCGAGGGGGCGGGCAGCGCGGAGGCCACGGTCAACCTGCCCGCCGTGGACTACCGCTTCGCCGTGGGCCACCGGCTGCGCCTGGTCGTGACCACGACCGACATGGGGTTCGCGACCCCTGCCGAGCCGGCCACGTACCAGGTCGCGCTGGCCTCTCCCACCCTCACGGTCCCCACGGTCCGCACCCTGGCCGCCGCTCCGACGGGCGTGGCGTGGTGGGTGTGGGCGATGCCGCTGGCCGCCGTGGTGGCCGCCGCCATCCTGCTGGCCACGGGCCGCTCCACGGGCCGCTCCCGCCTGCGCCGCCGCCCCACCGTGGTCACGGCAGGCCAGGAGCTCGGGCAGCCGCAGGACTCCCCGGCCCTCGTGTCCGCCGCCACCGACTCCACCGTCACCGAGGCCGCCGCAACCGAGGCCACCGGCACGCGTTCCACCACCGCCGCCGGCACCGGTTCCACCACCGCCATCGGCGTCGGGGCCGTCCGCGCCGGTGCCACCGGCGCGAACGGCAGCCACGGAGGTGGCGACGGTGCCTCGGGGCTGCGGTCGGATGGTGGGACGAGCCGCGACGGGCTCGGCTCCCGACCCGACGAGGTGCCGCTGGAGATCAGTGGCCTGACGAAGGCGTACCGCAACGGCGAGCTGGCCGTCGACGGCCTGTCGTTCCGGGTCGAGCAGGGTCAGGTCCTGGGCCTGCTCGGGCCCAACGGCGCGGGCAAGACGACGACGATGCGGATGATGATGGGTCTCATCCAGCCGGACGCCGGCGAGATCCGCATCTTCGGCGAGCGCGTCACCCCGGGCGCCCCCGTACTGTCCAGGCTCGGGTCGTTCGTCGAAGGGCCCGGCTTCCTGCCGCACCTGTCCGGACGCGACAACATCGAGCTCTACTGGGCCGCCACCGGCCGGCCCACGGCGGACGCGCGCTTCGACGAGGCGTTGGAGATCGCGAACCTGGGCAAGGCCCTGGAACGAGCCGTACGCACCTACTCGCAGGGCATGCGCCAGCGACTGGCCATCGCCCAGGCCATGCTCGGGCTGCCGGACCTGCTCGTGCTCGACGAGCCCACGAACGGGCTCGACCCACCCCAGATCCGGGAGATGCGCGAGGTGCTCAAGCGCTACGCGCGCGACGGCCGTACCGTGATCGTCTCCAGCCACATGCTGGCCGAGGTGGAGCAGACCTGCAGCCACGTCGTGGTCATGCGGCGCGGGCAGCTCGTCTCGACCGGTCCGGTGTCGTTGCTGCTCAGCTCGGCCGCCGGCGCCAACGGGCACGGGCCGCGCCTGGAAGACGTGTTCCTCGACCTCATCGGAGACAAGTCATGACCGCCGCGACCGGCTACGCGCCGAACCGCACGCTGCCGTTGCGGGTGGAGATCGTCAGGCAGTTCAAGCGGCGGCGGACGCTGGTCATGTTCGGGCTGCTGCTGGCGCTGCCGTGGATCCTCGTGATCGCGTTCCAGTTCGGGCCGCAGTCGAGCGGGCAGGGACAGTCGGCGCTGCGCATCTCGGACCTGGCCACGGCGAGCGGCCTGAACTTCGCCGCCTTCGCCCTGTCGGTGTCGGCCAGCTTCCTGCTGGTGGTGGCGGTCGCGCTGTTCTGCGGGGACACCGTGGCCAGCGAGGCCAACTGGTCGTCACTGCGCTACCTGCTGGCGGCACCGGTCCCCCGTGACCGGCTGCTGCGGCAGAAGCTGATCGTGGCGCTCGGCTACTCGGCGGCGGCGGTGATCTGCCTGCCGCTGATGGCGCTGCTCGCGGGCACGCTGGCGTTCGGCTGGGACGACATCCAGGTGCCCGGGACGGGTGAGACCATCCCGGCGCTCGACGTGCTGCCGCGCTTCGGGATCGTGATCGGGTACGCCCTGGTCAGCCAGCTCGTGGTCGCCGGCCTCGCCTTCCTCGTCTCCACGATGACCGACTCCCCGCTGGGGGCCGTGGGCGGGGCGGTCGGCCTGTGGATCGTGTGCAACATCCTGCAGGCCGTCGAGGCCCTGGGGGTGCTGCGCGAGTTCCTGCCGACGTTCTGGAACAACGCCTGGCTGGATGCCCTGGCGCCGGAACTGGACTGGAGCGGGATGGCCAAGGGCGCCTCGGTCTCGATCACGTATGCGGCCGTTCTGATCGCGATCGCGTTCCGGCGCTTCCGCCACAAGGACGTGGTCAGTTAGGGCGTCGGCGGGGAATCCGGGCCCGGATGGTCGTCCGGGCCCGGACGGGGGCCCAGGTCCGGACGTGGGTCGGCCTCGACCCTGCGCCACACCGCCCACGCCTTGACCGGCGCCGTCTGTACCACGGTCCTCGGCCGTGGCGAGGTCAGTTCGTCCAGTCGAAGGCCTTGGTCACGGCCTTCTTCCAGCCCGCGTACCCCCGCTCCCGCTGCTCCTCGCTCCACCCCGGCTCCCAGCGGCGGTCCTCCGCCCAGTGGGCGCGCAGCTCGTCGGTGTCCCGCCAGTAGCCCACGGCCAGCCCGGCCGCGTACGCGGCCCCGAGCGCCGTGGTCTCGGCGACGACCGGGCGGCTGACGGGCACGCCGAGGATGTCGGACTGGAGTTGCATGCACAGGTTGTTGGCCGTGACCCCGCCGTCCACCTTGAGCACGTCCAGGACGACCCCTGAGTCCTGCTGCATGGCCTCCACCACGTCCCGGCTCTGGTAGCAGATGGCCTCCAGGGTGGCGCGGGCGAGGTGGGCCTCGTTGTTGTAGCGGGACAGGCCGACGATGGCGCCGCGGGCGTCGGCGCGCCAGTAGGGGGCGAACAGGCCGGAGAACGCCGGCACGAAGTACATGCCCCCGGAGTCCTCCACCTGCCGGGCCAGCGGCTCGCTCTGGGCCGCGGACGTGATCAGGTGGAGCTGGTCGCGCAGCCACTGCACGGCCGAGCCGGTCACCGCGATCGAGCCCTCCAGCGCGAACACCGCCGGCTCGTCGCCGAACTTGTAGGCCACGGTGGTGAGCAGGCCGCTCTCGGAGCGCACGCGGTCGGTGCCGGTGTTGAGCAGCAGGAAGTTGCCGGTGCCGTAGGTGTTCTTGGCCTTGCCGGGCGCGAAGCAGACCTGGCCGACGGTGGCGGCCTGCTGGTCGCCGAGGATGGCGGTGACGGGCACCTCGCCGCCGAACGGACCGTACCGGACGGTGGCGCCGTAGCCGGTGGGGTCGGCGGACGGGCGGATCTCGGGCAGCATCTCGCGCGGGATGCCGAAGTACGACAGGAGCTCGTCGTCCCAGTCCAGCGTGTCGAGGTCCATCAGCATGGTGCGGCTGGCGTTGGTCACGTCGGTGACGTGCACGCCGCCGTTGACGCCGCCGGTGAGGTTCCACAGGGTCCAGGTGTCGGTGTTGCCGAAGACGGCCTCGCCCCGGCCGGCCGCCTCGCGGACGCCGTCGACGTTCTCCAGGATCCACTGGATCTTGCCACCGGAGAAGTACGCCTCCGGCCGCAGGCCCGTACGGTCGCGGATGACCTGGCCTCGGCCGTCCCGGTCGAGGGCGGCGGCGATCTGGTCGGTGCGGGTGTCCTGCCACACGATCGCGTTGTAGTACGGGCGTCCGGTGCGCGGGTTCCACACCACCGTGGTCTCCCGCTGGTTGGTCACCCCCAGCGCGGCCAGGTCGTTGTCGTGCAGCCCCGTGCGCTGCAGCGTCGTCTGGACGACGGCGGCGGTCCTGGTCCAGATCTCGATCGGGTTGTGCTCCACCCAGCCGGCCCGGGGCAGGATCTGCTCGTGCTCGAGCTGGAACTTGGCGTACTCGGCGCCCTCGTGATCGAAGATCATGAAGCGGGTGCTGGTGGTGCCCTGGTCGACGGCGCCGACGAAATCAGGCATGGCGTTCTCCTCAGATCGGACGTCAGTCGGACGGCTTCACGGTGTCGCGGTCCTCGCCCTGGGGGAGGAACCGGGCGATGCACACCTGGTACAGCCAGGCCCCGATGACGCCGCCGATCAGCGGCCCGACGATCGGGACCCAGAAGTACAGGTCGCCGTACTGATCTCGCCACGCGCCGCCGTAGCCGGTGAGGAAGCTGGCCAGGCGGGGCCCGAAGTCGCGCGCCGGGTTGATGGCGTAGCCGGCGTCGGCGCCGAACGACATGCCGATCGCGACGATGAGCAGGCCGATGACGAACGGCCCCATGTTCGCACTGGGCGCCATGTTCGCGGTGTCGGACAGGGCGAAGATGACGAAGAGCAGGATCGCGGTGCCGATGATCTGGTCGCGCAGCCCGCCCCACTGCGACACCGGCAGGGTGCCGTTGCCGGGCAGGGTGGAGAAGACGATCTGGGTCTTGATCGTACGTCCGGGGTCGGCCATGGCCAGGATCTCGGCGTAGTTCCAGCGCACGATGAGCGCGCCGATGAAGGCCCCGATCGTCTGCGCGATGGCGTACGGCGCGACCTTGCGCCACGGAAAGCCGCGGAACAGGGCGAAACCCACCGTCACGGCGGGATTGAGGTGCGCGCCCGTGGTGCGGCCGGCGACGTAGACGCCGAGCGCGACCCCGATCCCCCACGCCCAGGCGATGCTGTCGTGGTCACCGAGCTCCGCCGCCACCACCTGGGCGACGACCCCCGCCCCGAACAGGATGAGCACCATCGTCCCGGCGCACTCCGCGATGAGCTCGCCGGCCAGCCCCATCCGACCCAGTCGTCCGGCCACCTGTCACCTCCTTTGCAGCGTTGTGTGCCATTCCCGATTCCGGGGATTACATACGGACTGTGTGCGATCTGTTGCTCAAAGTGAGGGTCGCGCCGGAGGACGAGCGGCGGGCTCGGCGCCGGAAAAGCGGCAGGAGACGCCCGATCGGCTCGCCGAGCGGACTTCGACGTGCTGGTCATCAGCGGCGAGGGTGTGACGGGCGCTGGCGTACGCGCTGGAGGGCGTACGCCGCCCGAGGCCCGGCACCGCACCCGCTCGGCCGGGGCCGGGGCCGGGGGAGGTCAAGCGCACCTCTCCTCCAGGCGCGACCTCCGGCCCGGACGCGGGGGCCCGGTCAGATCTCGCGGACGAACGTCACCAGGCTGGTGCCCGGGCCGTTGTAGCCGGGCACGGGGTCGCCGGCCTCGAAGCCCATGCGCCGGTGGAAGGCGATCGAGGTCTCGTTGACCGGCGCGGTGACGGCCCTGACGACAAGCCGGCCGTGCCCCCGGGCGAGGTCGAAGAACCGCTCGTACATGATCCGGGCCAGGCCGCTCTTCCGGGCGGCGGGAGAGACGCCGACGAAGTGGATGTACGCCTCGTCGGGCAGCGACGGCGACGGGAACCCGATCAGGAACCCGGCCAGCGCGCCCGTGCCGGACGAGGCGATCAGGCTCGTGCTGTGGAAGTGGTCGAGGAAGAGCCGGGGCAGGGCGGGCAGGACCGGACGGCCCCACCAGTCGTCGACCACGGCCGCGATGGCGTCGTAGTCGTCAGGGACGGCGGGGCGCAACGTGTGCACGGCAGGTGTCAGTCCCAGTGCGGGGGCCTGTTGTCGAGGTAGAAGGCGTCGGTGTCGCGCTCCCGCCAGTCACCCCAGCCGAGGTCGGTGTCGTCGGCGGTCTGCTCGGGTAGAAAATCTTCCACGCCGTACATACTACCGAGGCGGACAAACCGATACCCGGCGTGTCCGCAGGTCCAAGGACAGGCCGCGGGCGCCGCTGTACGATGCGAGAGCAGGTGTCGCCGATCCCCCCGTGAGGCTGCCCATGGCCACCCCGTCAGGCTGGCGGAGAGAAGGCAATCTACCGGCGGAGCTCACCAGCTTCATCGGCCGGACACGTCTCCTCGCCAACCTCAAACGGCACCTGGGCGAATCCCGCCTGGTGACCGTCACCGGCATCGGCGGTGTGGGGAAGTCACGCACCGTGCTGCGGCTGGCTCATCAGGTGCGCGCCCACTATCCCGACGGTGTCTGGTTCGCCGACCTGGCCCGGTTGCAGGACGCCGGCATGGTCAAGCACACCATCGCCTCCGCGCTCGGCATCGCCGACCAGTCGTCACGGGCGGAGTCGGAGTCGCTGTCGGAGTGGGTCGGCGAGCGCGACATGCTGCTCATCATCGACACCTGCGAGCACCTGGTGCAGGGCTGCGCCGAGCTGGTCCACGAGCTGCTGGAGGCGGCGCCCAACCTGAAGGTGCTGGCCACCAGCCGCCAGTCGCTGCACCTGCCCTACGAGCACGTGGTCCCCGTGCCGCCGCTGCAGGTGCCGGGCGACGATCCGGCCGAGAGCCTGTTCACCAACGAGTCGGTGCAGCTCTTCGCGGCCCGTGCCGGGGCCAGCGTGCCCGACTTCGTGCTCGACGAGGACAACATCGCGCCCGTCGCCGAGCTGTGCCGCCGGCTCGACGGCATCCCCCTCGCCATCGAGCTGGCCGCGGTGCGGCTGCGGGCCCTGTCCGTGGAGCAGATCCTCGGGCTGCTCGCCGACCGGTTCAGCCTGCTGGCCGGGGCCAGCCGGACCGCGCTGCCCCGCCACCAGACGCTGCGGGCGGCCATCGGCTGGAGCCACGAGCTGTGCGAGCCCGCCGAGCGGCTGCTGTGGGCGCGGCTGTCGGTGTTCGCGGGCGACTTCGAGCTCGACGCCGCCCGCTTCGTCTGCTCCGACGGGCGGCTGCCGTCGGAGGACATCACCGACCTCGTCACGGGGCTGGTGGAGAAGTCGATCCTGCTGATCAGGAGCAACCACGCCGGGGTGCGCTACAAGCTGATCGACACCCTGGCCGAATACGGCGAGGAGTGGCTGGAGAAGCTCGGCCAGAAGGAGCAGATGCGCCAGCGGCATCTGGAGTACTACCTGAGCCTGGCCCAGCGCAGCGAGGACGCCTGGTCGGGGCCGCGGCAGATCTACTGGTTCGTCCGGATGCGGCAGGAACACGACAACGTACGCGTCGCGCTGGAGCACGCGCTCAACTCGCCGGGCAAGTCCTCGCTCGCGCTGACGCTGCTGTCGTCGCTGTGGTTCATGTGGGTGTGCTGCGGGTTCGCCCGCGAGGGGCGCCTCTACCTGGAGCGGGCGCTGGAGGCCAACCCCACGGTGAGCAAGGAACGGTGCAAGGCGCTGTGGGTGCTCTCCTACGTCAAGAGCGCCCAGGGCGACAGCGCCGGGGCGCTCCAGGCGGCCGAGAAGTGCAGCACCGAGGCCGTCCGGGTGGGCGACTCCAGGGCGGTGATCCTGGCCTCCAAGATGCAGGGCACGGCGGCGCTGCTCCAGGGTGACCTGCAGAAGGCCAGCGCGCTGCTGGGCGTGGCGATCGAGTTCAACACCGACAACAAGGAGCTCAACCCCGGCCTGCTGCCCGCCATCGTCGAGCTGTCGCTGGTGCTGACCGCGCAGGGGGAGCTGTACGAGGCCGAGTCGCTGCTGCAGGACTGCCTGCAGGTGTGCACGGAGCGCGGCGAGCTGTGGCTCAGCTCGCACGCGCAGTGGGCGCTGGCCGGCACCCGGCTCGCGTCGGGCCGGCACGAGGAGGCGTTGCAGAACACCAGGGAGGCGCTGCGCATCAAGCGGCACTTCCACGACACGCTCGGCATGCTGCTGGCGCTGGAGACGGCGGCGCGGATCTTCGCCGCGTCCGACCAGGTCGCGCTGGCCGCGCGGCTGCTCGGGGCGCTGCAGCAGAACTGGCGGACGGCCGGCCTGCCGCAGCTCGGAGCGCCGTGGATGACCGGGGAGCACGACTCCTGCGTACGCGAGTGCAAGCGGCACATGGGTGAGCTGGCCTACAAGGACGCGTTCGAGGAGGGCGCCCGGCTCGACCTCGACGAGGCGTCCGGACTCGCGCTCGACGATCCGGACGCCCCTGACGAGAGCTGAAACGGGACCTTTGGACAGCGGGACCTCTTCGGGAAGCGGGACCTTCTAGACGGCCTGGGGCCAGCGGGTGCCGTCAGGCCAGGCGTGCACGTAGCGCGCGCTGCCGAGCGAGAACTCTATGTGGCCGCGCACCCAGTGCTCCAGGCCGCGTACGTACTTGCGGACCGGGAGGGGAGCCCAGTGCTCGAGCGCCGTCCGGCGGTCGAGGAACGCGGCGATCGCGTCGTTGTGCATCTCCGAGACCTCGCGCAGCGCGTCCTGGAGGATGAGCGACTTGTGGGTGGCCAGTACGGTGACGAGGTTGTGCCGGGCCTTGTCGTTGCCGCGCTCCTTCGCGTATGACAGCAGGTCGTTGTCCCAGCCGATGAGGTCGCACGCCAGGTCGGAGAGCATCCGCACGTCGGGGTGGTGCCACTCCTCCGCCTCCAGCCGGTAGCCGCCTCCTGCGTCGATGAGCGCGAAGCAGGTGTAGGTGGCCCCGGTGATGCGGCGCATCAGCACGTAGTCCTCGGGGGTGGGGATGAGGTCGGCCTCCCGGTTGGCCGCCTCCCAGATCTGGGCGAAAAGGTATTCCTTCACCGTGGTCCGCCACCGGTCCACCTGCGCGGGGGTGGCGTACTCCGAGATCCGGCGGAGGAGCTCGCTGAGGGCGAGGCCGAACGGGTCGTCGGCTCCGGCCTCCCGGCGCCCGTCGAGGATCTCGAGGAGCGGCGGCAGGGCGCGGGCGAGTGCGGAGGCCCGGTGCCCCATCAGCTCGCCTTCGCAGAACGCGTCGTCGAAGGCGAACAGCCAGTTGTACCAGTCGTTGATCAGCCGGAGGCTGTCACGCGGCACGGTGGGGTTCGTGCGTGCCGCGAGCAGGCCGATCTTGGAGCGCCGGAAGTGCTCGATCGTGTCGGCGCCGTTGAGCATGTGTGAGGCGGCCAGCCATGCGTGGCTCTCCGCGTCGACCTCCGAGGCATGAACGTTGATCTCATTCGGGAACGGACATGGCAGCGGAGGGATGTGGAGTGGTCGCCTACTGAAGGAGTGCGCAGAAGTAGCCACGCCATCCAGCATGACTATGGACTGTTCGAAAGGCCACACTCGACAACTTCGAGCCCTTTAATGCTTATTTCATACTATGAATCACTATGCGAGAACCATTGGATAAACTGGTCATTTGCGAACATTAGCGCGGTGTCCCTGGCGGAGGGCTGACCGGCATCGGGGTCGGCACCAGCCTCCAACAAGGCCCTGACCACGGCGGACTCCTTTTTGAACACGGCACCGGCGAGCGGCGTCTGCCCACGGTCGTTGACCCGGTTCGGATCGGCGCCACGTGTTACAAGCATGCGTACGGTCTCAGCGTGACCGTAATAAGCCGCCAGCATCAGCAAAGTGTCACCTTTGCCGTTGGTCAGGTTGGCCGGCACCCCGGCCTCGACGTACGCGCGCAGCGCCTCGGTGTCGCCCGCCCTGGCCAGGTCGAACATCCTGGTGGCGAACTCCTCCAGCTCCGGGTCCCCGTCCATGACCCCATTGTCCCTCGATAGGGTGCCCTGCACGGAATCGTTCCGACGCGCCGTAGGTTCTGGAGAAGAGTACCTAGGGAAAGGCTGTCCAACCGTGTTCGACCCGAAGGATCTCTACAAGCTCGCAGACGACGCGCCCGAGCTGCCCGATCCGGTGTTGCTGTACCACTTCGACGGTTTCGTCGACGCCGGCGGCGCTGGACGTCTCGCGCTGGGCCACCTGCTGGCCGAGCTGGAGCACCGGGTCGTGGCGACGTTCGACGTGGACCGGCTGCTCGACTACCGGTCCCGGCGCCCCATCATGACTTTCGACACCGACCGGTGGGTGGAGTGCGAGAGCCCGGAGCTGGCCGTCCATGTCGCGAAGGACTCGACGGGGACGCAGTTCCTGGTGATGAGCGGGCCCGAGCCCGACCGGGAGTGGGAGCTGTTCACCAGGGCCGTGGCGGCGCTGGTCGAGCGGCTGCGGGTGAGCAAGATCGTGACGTTGCACGGGATCCCGATGGCGGTCCCGCACACCCGGCCGCTCGGCATCACGATGCACGCCAGCCGGCCCGAGCTCATCAATTCGCAGACCAGCGCGTTCGGGCGGGTCCAGGTGCCGGGGAGCGTCGCGGCGCTGCTGGAGCTGCGGCTCGGGGCGCAGGGGCACGACGCGCTGGGATACGCGGTGCACGTGCCGCACTACCTCTCGCAGGCCGAATACCCGACCGCCGCCGTGACCGGCCTGGAGGCGGTGACGAGGGGCACGGGGCTGGTGTTCCCGATGGACGGGCTCCGCGACGCCGCCCGGCGTACGACGACGGAGATCGAGGAGCAGATCCAGGCCTCCACCGAGCTGTCCACCGCGATCAGCGGGCTGGAGCAGCAGTACGACGCGTTCGCGGGCGGCGCGGAGCGGGAGAACCTGATGGCCGAGACGACGCCCATGCCCACGGGCGACGAGCTCGCCGCCCAGTTCGAGCGCTTCCTCGCCGAGCGGGACGACGAGTAGCGCCCGCCGTCCGTATAGCCTGGATCGATGAGTGACATCCGGGTCGGGCTGGTCGGCTACGGCACCGCGGGGGCCTACTTCCATGCCCCGCTCATCCACGCCACCCCCGGCCTGTCGCTGGCGGCCGTCGTGACCAGGAATCCCGATCGCCAGGCCGAGGTCGCCGGGAGATACGGCGCGGCGGCGGTGGCCGACGTCCAGCAGTTGTGGGAGCGGTGCGACCTCGTCGTGGTCGCCTCCCCCAACCGCACCCACGTCGCCACGGCCGCCGCCGCGCTCACCCAGGGCCTGCCCGTGGTCGTGGACAAGCCGCTGGCCAGGACCGCCGAGGAGGGGCGCGAGCTGGTGCGCCTGGCCAAGGAGCGGGGCCTCATGCTGACCGTGTTCCACAACCGGCGCTGGGACGGCGACTTCCGCACCGTGCGGCGGCTGGCCGGCGAGGGGCGGCTGGGCGAGGTGCTGCGGTTCGAGTCGAGGTTCGAGCGGTGGCGGCCGGTGCCCAAGGGCGGCTGGCGCGAGGCCGGCGGCCCGGAGGAGGTCGGCGGGCTGCTCTACGACCTGGGCAGCCACCTCGTCGACCAGGCGGTGCAGCTGCTCGGGCCGGTGCGCGAGGTCTACTGCGAGAGCAATGTCCGGCGCCAGGGGGTGGGTGCGGACGACGACACGTTCATCGCGCTGACGCATGCCGGCGACGCCCGGTCACACCTGTGGGCCGGCTCGATGGCCGCCCGGCCGGGGCCCCGGTTCCGGGTGCTCGGCTCTTCCGCGGCCTTCGAGAAATACGGGATGGACGTGCAGGAGGAGCGGCTGCGGACCGGCATGACGCCTGACTCGCCGGGGTTCGGCGACGACGAGGAGGAGCGCTGGGGCGTGCTGGGCACGCCGGACGAGCGGGAGATCGTACGCACCGAGCCGGGCTCGTACCTCGACTTCTACCGGGGCGTGGCGGCGGCGCTGCGCGAGGGCGCGGCGCCGCCGGTGGATCCGGAGAGCGCGGTCGAGGTGCTGGCCGTCCTCGAGGCGGCCCGCCTGTCGGCCACCCAGCGGATCGTCGTCCACCTGAGCTGACCGCCGCGCGGGTCAGTCGCGCAGGCGGGCGCGCATGGCGGCGGTGTCGGCGTCCGTCCAGCCGTGCCGGGCCAGCCACCCCATCGGCCCGCCGAACCGGTCCTCCAGCACGCCGAGGAACTGCTCGATGTAGCGAGCCCTCGGCATGTGGTCGTCGGCCGGGCGGGAGTCGAGGTCGCCCCGGTAGGTGTCGCTGCCCCGCAGCCGCTTGAGGATCAGCTCCAGCCGCTCCCCCGTGGCCACGTAGTCCTCGACGATCGCCGCCCGGGTCGCCCCCGCGATCTCCAGCGCCAGCGCCGACAGCACCCCGGTGCGGTCCTTGCCCGCCGCGCAGTGCACCAGCGAGGCCCCGTCGTCCATCGCCATCACCCGCAGCGCGGCCACCACGGCGTCCGGCCGGTCGCGCAGGTAGCCGAAGTAGAACCCGGTCACCCGCAGCTCCTCGTCCAGCACCCGCTCGGCCCACGGCAGCACCCGGTCGCCGTCGATGCTGTCCGCCTCGACGTCGGTGTGCCGGCCGCCCTCCGCGAACAGCGTCAGATGGTGGTGCCGCACCTCCGGCACCTGGGTCAGCGGGCCGGGGCCCTCCAGCGACACCTCGGCCGTGGAGCGGAGGTCCACCACGTGCCGCAGTTTCAGCTCGCCCACGAGCAGGGCCACGTCCGCGGGGGTGAGACCCTGCAGATTGTCGGCACGGAAGATCCGCCCGTGACGGGTGCGGCCACCGTCACGAGTCGGCAATCCGCCCAGGTCACGCGCGTTCACCGCGCCTTCCAGGTCGATCCACCTCGTCATCTCGCTCATTATTACGACCCTATATGTCCGCCAAACATGAGCGGATTCGAGGTTCATAACGCAGCATGAACGTATGGATCCACGAGCTCTGCCTCCACGGCTGGTGATCGATCCTTCGCTGCACCCGGAGATCTCGGTCGAGCTGCGGTCGAGCCCGCACATTCTCCGCCTGGCTCGTTCCGGCGCGCGCATGGACACCACCCACAACCCCGCCCTGCTCTTCGTCCTGCCCGCCTTCCTGCTGCTGATCTACATGTTGACCGGCAGCCCGGGCCTGTTCGTCGCGGGCATGGGCGTCGGCCTGATCGTCCTGATCCGGTGGATGGCGATGGACACCACATATCGGTCCACCAGGCGAAGACTCCGGCTGGCCCAGTCGCACGCCGAGCACTACATCCTGCCGGAGGACCTGGACTATCCCTGCCAGATGCTGTTGCGGCGGGCGCAGAACGCCGTCGAAGCGATCATGAACTCCAAGGTGCACAAGGCCGGCCTGATCGACAGCATCGAGAACACCGTGTCGCTGCCCGAGGAGATCTGGCAGATCGCCCAGCGGCTGCGGCGGCTGTCGTCGATGCACGCCGAGCACGGCAAGCTCATCCCGCGCGAGCTGCCGCCGGGCATGGAGGACGCGTTCAAGCCGTACACGAGCGCGCTCGACGCCGCCTGGACGTCGCTGTCCCAGCGCGTACGCCACCTGGAGAAGTACGCCAAGCAGGTGCTCAAGGCGGACAAGGTCTACCACGCCCACACCCGGCTGGAGCGGCTGGCCGCCAAGACCCCCGAGTACCAGCAGCTCCTGGCCGAGAACGTGCGCGACGAGCTGGCCCACCAGCGCATCAGGGAGCTGTCCGACCAGGCGGCACACGTGCGCAAGCTGTTCGAGGAGAGCATCCTGCAGGCCAGACAGGCGGCCGGGGAGCTGCTACGCAGCCCGCTCACCTAGGTGGCGGGCGTCGCGCGCCGCAGGAGCTCCAGGGTCCTGCGCATGCCGGCCTCGTTCCCGAGGCTGCGGTAGATCTCCCTGGCCTGCTCCAGCGGCTCCACGGCGGCCTCGTGCCCGCCCGCGTCGAGATGCGCCTCGCCCAGGTAGCGCAGGCTCATCGCCATCCACCACCGGTCCTCCAGCTCCGCGAACGCCTGCATCGCCCGCCGCAGCTCCCGGTCGGACTCCTCGATCCGCCCGAGCCTGGCCAGCGCCCGCCCGGCCGACACCGCGTTCCGGGCCACCCCCCATGAATCGCCCAGCGCGACCAGGATCTCCTCGGCCCGCCGGACGTAGTCCAGCTCGCGCAGCCCGTTGGCCGGATCGCCGACCTCCCCGGCCGCCCGCAGGCAGCGGGCCTCCTCCCACAGCTCGCCGCGCTGCCTGAACATCTCGGACGCCCGGTCGAGGCTGAACCCGGCCCTGGCGAACAGGTTGGCGGCCGGCCGGTGGTCACCCGCGCGATACTCGCCGCGCGCCTGCGCCGCCAGCACCTCGCCGTAGACGCGCAGGGTCTGGGCCTCGGAGTAGCGGTTGCCGGCCCGCTTGAAGATCTCCAGCGCGTCCTCCAGCAGCTCCCTGGCCTCCTCCGGCCGCCGCTCGGCCATGCGCATCTCGGCCAGGTTGCGCTGGGTGCGGGCCATCCACCACGGGTCGTCCTCGCCCTTGAACGCGGTGATGGCCCCGATGAGGAAGTCCTGCGCCCGGTCCAGGTGTCCGTCGCTGAACAGCGTCATCCCGATCGTCCGCATGGCCCTGGCCGCCCACCACGACTCGCCCAGCTCGGTGCAGATCTCCAGCGCGCGCTCGGCCTCGTCCAGCGCCCGCCCGCGCACGCCCAGGCCGCCGTGGACGGCGGCGCTGTCGAGCAGCGCGATGGCCAGCGAGCGCCGGTCGCCGGTGTGCGCGGCGGCCTCGCAGCCGATCCGCGCCACCGCCGACCAGTCGGCCCAGTACGCCCGCAGCGAATGGCACAGCGAGCAGAACGCCCTGGCCAGTCCCCATGTCAGCTCCCACAGCCGGAGCTGGTGGGCCAGGTTGATCATGGCGAGGAGCGAGAGCCGCTCGGCGTTGAGCCAGTCGCCGGCCTTGACCTGCCCGTCGGCGCTCGACCGCCGGCCGCCCCGGCTCCAGTCCTGCGGCCAGCGGTTCTGGGCCGCCTCCTCGGCGCGGCGGCGGTAGCCGTACAGCACGCGCTCGATCGCGGCCCTGCGGCGCTCCTCCCCGTCCTGGCCGGCCAGCTCGGCGGCGAACACCCTGACCAGGTCGTGCAGGCGGTAGCGCATCGCGCCGGTCTGGTCGGTGCCCGAGCACTCGGCGAGCTGGGCGTCGATGAGCGCCTCCAGCTGGTCGGCGCCGTCGAGCCCGGAGATGTCGAGCAGCTCGCCGGCCACCCAGCCGGGCACGTCGGGCGCGGTCAGGGCGCTGAGCAGGCGCAGCAGGCGGCGCTGCATGCCGGTGCAGTCGTCGTAGCTGAGCTGTACGGAGGCGCGCACGCTCTTGTCCACCGTGGGCGCCACCTCGAGCTGGTCGAGGCGGCGGCGCGTGTCCGCCAGCCGGCCGGCCATCTCGCGCATCGTCCACTGCTCGCGGGTGGCGAGCCGGCCGCCGCAGATGTTGATGGCCAGCGGCAGGTAGTCGCAGAGCCGCACGACCTCCTTGGCGGCGTCCAGGTCCTCGACGATCCGGGCGCCGCCGGCCAGCCTGGCCAGCAGCTCCACGCCGTGCGCCTCGCTGAACACGCCGAGCCGCGTGTCGTGCGTGCCGTTCAGGAACAGCGGCGCCCGCGAGGTGACCAGCACCGCGCAGCCCGGCTCGGCCGGGATCAGCGGTTTGACCTGGGCGGCGTCGTGGGCGTTGTCCAGGCCGATGAGGATCCTGCGGCCCTTGGTCCAGGTCAGCCAGAGCTTGCGCAGCTCCTCCAGCCCGCCGGGGTCGGTGGTGAGGCGCACGTCCAGCGCGCGCAGGAAGCCGATCAGCACCTCCTCGGGCCGCACGGGCGCGTCCACGCCGCCGCGCAGGTCGGCGTAGAGGCGGCCGTCGGGGAACCAGCCGGCGACCTCCTGCCCGAACCTGGTCATGAGCGCGGACTTGCCGACGCCGCCCCGGCCGTACACGGAGACGACCAGCGGCGGGGAGAGGTCGGAGGACCTCCTCCGGGTGGTGAAGACCTCGCGGAGCTCGGCCAGCGCCTCGGCGCGGCCGGTGAAGTGCTCGGGGACGGGCGGCCACTGGTCGGGGGCGACCGAGCCCGGCTCCGATCGGGCCTGGCGCCTGTTGCTGCGCGACTCGGTGGTGGCCCAGGTGGTCAGCCCGACGAGCAGGGCGGCGGCCATGGTCACGCCGATCTTGGCGGCGGGCGGGAGCTCCCACTCCACGGACGCGGCCAGCACGCTCGCCGCGGCGGCCGCCAGGCCGGCGGAGACGGGCGCCGCCCACGGCAGCTTCCGCCGCCGTCGCGGTTTGTCGGGTAAGCCCCCTGTCACCTTGTCGGGCAGGTCCCCTGCCAACGAACACCCCCCTTCCCGGGGTGATTCAAGCCGATGGGGCACGGCCCGCGCCAGCCGTACCCCATCGTCGGTTTCAGAGGCCGATCACGTGACAGGTGGCCGTCATGGTCTTGGTCGGGTCGCTCTCCGAGGTGGCGGTGAGCTTGACCCTGGCCAGCCGGTCGCCGCCGGCCTCGCGCACGGCGTTGACGCTCACGAGCGACTGCTTGCCGAACGCGACGGAGGCCAGGGCGTTGGGGAGCTGGGCGGTCCAGCCCTTGCCCTGGACCTCGGCCTTGAGGCGGTAGAGGTCGGAGTTCAGGTAGGCGCTGACGTCCTCCGGGTGCTGGCCCTGCGCCGGGGCCGCCTTGCCGGTGTTGAACAGCGGGAACTTGCAGGTGGAGAGGTTCTTGCCGGTGGGGATGCCGGCGGCGGGCAGGAGCTTGAGCCCGCGGCGCTGCGGGCCCGCGCCGTCGAGCGAGCGGATCGCCACGGTGTAGGACAGCTCGCCGTCACGGTTGCGCTTGAGGTCGGTGACGTAGAAGTGCAGGCGGTTGGCCTCGTCGACGTACTCGTACTCGCTGCCGGAGTCGGTGCCGGCGTGGAAGAGGGCGTCGGAGAGCTGGCGGTAGTCGCCGATCGTGATCGGCACCTTGGTCCCGTCGGGCAGGACGTAGTCGGTCATGCCGATGTCCGCCGGGTTGGCGTCGATCACCCACTCGAACGGGGCCGGGTTGTCCTGGTTCTTGGTCTTGGCCAGCAGGACGCCGGAGTCGGGGGTGAAGGAGTCGCTGCCCATGCGGTCCACGACCTCGACGGTGTAGTTCTCGTAGGCGCCGCCGTCGCAGAGCGGGTCGGCCCGGTCGCACGCGCTCTTGTCGCCGGTGTCGAAGGAGACGTTGACGCCGGACAGCTCGCTCTGGCCCGGCTGCACCGCGCGGGCCAGCACCTTGGCCGTGACCAGGCCGGACTCGTCGAGCGCCTCGCGCGACAGGCGCAGGACGTTCTGCTCGTCCACCATGTTCAGCTTGATCTTGTTGCGGAGCATGTGCTGGGCGCCCATGGACGCGCCGGCGGTGGGCGGGATCAGCCAGCGCGAGTGCGGGCCGCCGGGGCCGTTGAAGCTGCCTCGGCTGAGCATCTCCCAGATGCCGGTGTACGCCCTCTTCGGCGGGACGGCGTACGGGTTGTTGTAGTTGTCGGCGATGCCGAAGATGTGGCTCAGCTCGTGGGCGTAGACCGCCATGCCCGAGCTCTCGGCCTGGACCGAGTCGACGCCGAAGCGGGCGTTGGGCCAGAAGTTGGAGCCGGCCTGCCAGGAGCTCCACTCGACGTAGCGGGTCCTGGACCAGTTGGGCAGGGCCGGGTCGGGCGGGCCCCACTCGTCGGGCACGTCCTCCTTGGTCGGGAACTTCATCATCCCGAACTCCTGCCAGGTGGACGACTCGTCCTGGCCGGCGCTGAGGTAGAAGACGAAGTCGAACTGGGCGGCCACGTCCGGGCCGACGGCGGCGAGCCAGGCGGCGTTGCCGTCGGTGCGCAGGTTCTTGTTGCAGGTGTCGCCGGCCGGGCACGCCTCGCGCTGGTACTCCATGGCGTACTCGTGGTCCTTGCCCGGCATCGTGTACGGGCCGAAGCCGGTGAGCTCCACGCCGATCCGGCCGCCGGAGTCCTCCATCCAGTATTCGTGGATGGTGTGCCCCTTGTTGAGGTCGTTCGGGGTGTTGAGGAAGTCCTGGTAGAACTTCGCCACCTGGTCACGCGGGATGTCGTGGGCCTCGGCGCTCGGGTTGGCGTAGATCGTCGAACCCTTGGGCTGGGTCACCACGAACTGCTGGTTGGGGTAGTCGAGCAGCACGAGCGCGCCCTTGAAGGTGCGCTGCGAGCCCTTGACCGAGGGGTCGTTCCAGTTGGTGCCGGGCGGCTTCTTGTAGTCCGCCCACGTCATGTGGTCGGGATTCTCCCAGTTCTGCGGGTCGATGGGCTTGATGTCGCCCGGCGGGCGGGTGCGCATGGCCTGGGCCTCGGCGGGTGCGTCGAGCTGCCAGGGTTGCGTCTGCGGCCAGTGTTCCTGCCGCCACGGGTGCTCGGGATCTGTGGGGGGTGCTGCGGAAGCAGGGGTCGCCATCAGGCTCACCGGGATCAGCACGATGGCCGCCAGCAAACCCTTCAGCAGCTTCTTCGGGGCATTCACGGATTGACGGTATAGACGTTATTGACGGAGATCACCGAACAGTTGTAGGGAAGACCTGGAGTGGCGTTTCCGTCACTTGTTGAAATTTCCAGGTAGGGGTGGGTCTGTGGCGGATCTCCAGCGCATCGTGGACGAGCTCGCCGCCCGTCTTGACCGGCCGCTGCTGCTGGAGGACCGCGTCCAGCGCGTGGTGGCGTACAGCGAGCAGAGCGGCGCCATGGACGACGTCCGCCGCGACTCGATCCTGCGCCGGCACACCGTGCCGGAGGTACGGCAGTGGCTGCGCGAGTCGGGCATCCAGGAGGCCACCGACCCGCTGCGCACCCCCGGAGCGCCGCACCTGGGGCTCCTGCCGCGCGTGTGCGTCCCGATCCGGCACGCCGACGGGCTGCTCGGCTTCCTGTGGTTCATCGACGTGGAGCCGCCCATGCCGGACGCGGCGGTCGCCGAGGCGGCGGCGGCCGTGCCGGGCCTGGCGCTGGCCCTGTTCCACGAGAGCCTGGCCAGCGGGCTGGCCTCGCACCGGGAGCTGGAGGCGGTCACCGGGCTGCTGCTCGGCGAGCGGGACCCCGCCGCGAACGCCGCCAAGCAGCTCATCGAGGCGGGGGCGTTCCCGCAGTCGCAGGCGGTGACCGTGCTGGTGGCCAGGCCGCGCACGGCCGAGCCGGACGACGCGCTCAGGCTGGCGCTGGAGCAGGGGCTGCTGGCGCTGCGGCGGCGGCTGAGCGGGCATCATCCGCTGCACCTGGTGCGCTACGACCACGCCGCGCTGCTCACCGCGGGGCCGCCGGTTCCGGCCGACGAACTGCACGCGGCCATGCCGGTGCCCGTGGTCGTGGGGATCGGGCGGGCCAGGCCGGCGCTGGCGGCGGCGGCGGAGTCGTACCGGGAGGCCAGGCACGCGGCCGAGGTGACCGCGCGGGTGCCGGGGCTGGGGCGGACGGCGGAGTGGGCGCGGCTGGGCGTGTACCGGATGCTCACCCAGCTGCCCGACCAGGAGTTGCATCCGGGGCTGGAAGGGCTGCTCGGGGACGCGCAGTACCTGCCGCTGCTGGAGACGCTGGAGACGTACCTCGACCTGGCGGGCAGCGCGGTGGCGACCTCGCGGGCGCTGCGGCTGCACCGGACGTCGCTCTACTACCGGCTGCAGCGGGTGGAGGAGCTCGCGCGTACCGACCTGAAGGACGGCGGCGAGCGGCTCGCCCTGCACCTGAGTCTCAAGCTCGCGCGCTTGTCCGGGCGCTACTTACCTAGGGATTCGCATAGTTCGTCCTGATTGCGTCATTGTCCGGGGTTCACGTTTAATGCCCTGAGGGCTAGATCCCACGGGGAGTTCTGATGCCGTCTGCCAAGCGTGCCGGGCCGGGTCTGGGCCGGCGCGCGCCCGCGCCCGTCGTGATCCATTCCGCGCCGCTCGTGCTGCCCGTGTGCGCCGATCCCCTCCGCGACGGGGCGGTGGTGACCAGGGGCGAGCGCGTGCTCGCCGTGGGCCCGCGGGCGGAGCTGCTGCCCTCCTTTCCGGCCGCCGAGGAGCTGCGGTGGCGCGGCATGATCGTCGCGGGCCTGGTGGACGCCTGCTCCGCCGTCCCGTCCACCGCTCCCGGCGTCACCGCGCGAGGGCGCGTGGTCTCCGGTCCGGCCGACCCCACGAGCTTTCCCGGCATCTCGTACGTCGAGGTGACCAGCGAGAGCGAGGAGGAGTGGGAGGAGAGCGAGCGGGACACGGTCATCACGGCGATCCGGGAGATCGACCGGCCCTGCGCGGTCGGGATCGCGGCGCGCACGCGGCATCCCCAGGTGCTGGAGGACGTGGCCGTGCTGGCCAGGACATTCGGGCTGCGGCTGCTGGTCGATCTGGACCGGCACTCCCCCGCGGCGCTGGACGACGCCGGGGTGCTCGGGCCCCTGTGCCACGTGGTGTGCGCCAGGCCGCTCGACCCCGGCGAGCGCAAGCTGCTCCGGCTGCGCAGGACCGTGGTGGCCCTGTGCCCGCCGGGGCCGGAGCCGCCCGCGGACGCGCTGGCCCTGCTGGAGGAGGGCAACACCGTGGCCTTCGGGACCTGCGGGCACGTGCGGGGACCGGACGAAGGTCCGCTGGGGCCGGCCGCGGCCGTCCGCCGGCACGTACGCGAGCAGGGGCTGCGACCCCGAGGGCTGGACCGCAGGCTGGTGGAGGCGGCCACGCTGGGCGGGGCCACGGCGCTGGGCATGGACCGGGGCCGGGGCCGGATCGGGGCGCTGGCCCCCGGCACGCGCGCCGACTTCGCGGTCTACGACGCCCGCGGGCGCTATCCGTACGCCGCCCTGCTGGCCCAGCCGCCCTGCCTCGGCACGGTCGTCGGCGGCGCGATCGCCTGACCCGCCCCGTCCCCGTCGTCGCCGGCACGATCACCCGATCGCCCCGGTTCAGCGGAACTGGTCGTCCACCAGGCTCAGCAAGCCCTTGAGCTGCTCGCGCTGCCCGTCCGACAGGACCGCGAACAACTCGTCCCCCGCCTCCCTGCGCGCGTCGCGGGCGCGCTCCGACAGGGCGCGGCCCTCGGGTGTGAGCACCAGCAGGGTCGAGCGGCGGTTGGCCGGATCGACCTCCCGGCGCACCAGCCCCGCCTCCTCCAGCGCGTCCACGACCGGCGTGAGCGAGCGCGGCACGATCCGCAGCTCATCGGCCAGCCGCACCATCCGCAGCGGCCGCTCGGCCTCGGCGATGGCCCGCAACGCCCGCGCCTGGCCCGGGTTGAGCCCGAGCGGCTCCAGCCGATGGAGGTATCCATGCCGCAATCGCCTGCTGATCAGGAACAACAGCTCGGCGAGCGCCTTTTCTGCCATGTCGGTAAGTTTAGCCGGAACAAATATGAGTTAGCCTCTGTTTGAGTGGACATCTGAAAGACATCCCAGGAGCTTTAGTTGTCAAGCAGCAAGCGATTCGGCGTGATGCGACCAGGCGGTTGCCTCGTCGTAGAGGGCGCCGGTCTTGAGGCAGCCGTGCAGGATGCCGACGAGCCGGTT
>NZ_JBGNUW010000043.1:0-63478 GCF_041950495.1 Nonomuraea sp. MTCD27
GTGCAGATCAACGACTTCACCAACGCCGACCCGGCACGCTCGCTACGCCAGGGCCACGTCGGCATCCAGAACCACGGCGCCTCCGACCAGGTCGCCTTCCGCAACATCCGCGTCAAGGAGCTGAGCGGCGGCGACGTCACCGTCGAGGGGGAGTCGTACACCTCCGGTTCCGGGGTGCAGGTGGCCACGCACGCGCCGGCCAGCGGTGGCCGGACGCTCGGTTACGTGGACAACGGCGACTGGGCGGGGTACTCGAACGTCGGCACGGGTGGTGCGAAGACGTTCTCGGCGCGGGTCTCGTCCGGCGGGGTGGGTGGGACGATCCAGGTGCGTTCGGGGTCGGCGACCGGCACCCTGCTCGGCTCGGTGGCCGTACCTGTCACGGGCGGGTGGGAGAGCTTCCAGAACGTCACCACCACGCTGACCGGCTCCGCCACCGGACCGCTCTTCCTGGTCTTCACCGGCGGTAGCGGCAACCTCTTCGACATCGACACCATCACCCTGGGGAGCGGCGGTACGGCTCCGGCGTCGGACAAGGTGCACGTCTTCTACTACCCCTGGTACGGCTCGCCCCAGGTGAACGGCGGCTGGCGGCACTGGCAGCAGGGTGGGCGCACCCCTCCCGACGACATCGGCGCCGACTTCTACCCCGCGCTCGGCGCCTACGACTCCGGCGACTTCACCGGGGCGGTGGCCCAGCACATGAAGTGGATCAGGCAGGCGGGCGTCGGGGTGGTGGTGCTGAGCTGGTGGGGCCGTGGCAGCTACGAGGACAACCTCGCCCGGGGCGTCCTGGACGCGGCGGCGAGGGAGGGACTCAAGGTGGCCTGGCACCTGGAGCCCTACTCCGGCCGCAGCGCGACCTCCACCGTGGACGACATCCGCTACATCAACCAGACGTACGGGCCGCACCCGGCCTTCAGCAACGCGTTCTACGTCTTCGAGAGCCTGCGCATCACCGACTGGTCCGCCCTGAGCCAGGTGAACCAGAGCAACGTCATCCTGGCCCAGACCACCGACACCACCAAGATCGCGAACTTCAACGGCATGTACACCTACGACGCGATCGCCGGCGCCACCGCGCCTGGCTGGCAGCAGGCCGCGGACTACGCGCGCCAGCACGGGCTGGTGTGGGCCCCGTCCGTGGGGCCCGGCTATGTCGACGACCGCGCGGTGCCCGGCAACACCACCCCCACCCTCACCCGGGACAACGGCGCCACCTACGACCGGGAGTGGTCCAACGCCCTGCGGACCGGACCCACGTGGGTGTCGATCACCTCCTTCAACGAGTGGCACGAGGGCAGCGTGATCGAGCCGGCGGTCGCGCGGGCGGGCTACCAGAGCTACGAGGGCGCCTACGGGCGCACCGGCGCCTCGGCCCAGACCGCGTACCTGGACCGCACGGCGTACTGGGTCGGCCAGTTCGCGGCGACCCGCTGATCCGGCTCCCCGAAGGCCGAACGACCAGGCGGCCCGCGACCCCGAGCTACGGGTGCGCGGGCCGCTCGGCGTCGTCACGGACGAGCCGGCCATGTCACAGATGGCGGGGCTGTCTCGTCTCGGGTTCCGAGGGCAGGCTCGGAATCTGGAAGGTGATGGTCATGCGGGTGTTCGTGGCGGGCGCGGCGGGGGTCGTGGGGCGGCGGCTGGTGCCGCGGTTGGTGGCCCGGGGGCACCAGGTGACGGCCACGACGACGAGCGCGGCCAAGGTGGGCCTGCTGGAGCGGTTGGGTGCGGAGGCCGTGGTGATGGACGGGCTGGACGCGCTGTCGGTCGGGGAGGCGGTGGCCGAGGCCCGGCCGGAGGTGATCGTGCATCAGATGACCGCTATCTCCGGCAAGCCTGACATCAAGCACTTCGACCGCTGGTTCGCCACCACCAACCGGCTGCGTACCGAGGGGACGGACCACCTGCTGGCCGCCGCCGAGGCGGTCGGCGTGGCCCACTTCGTCGCGCAGAGCTACGCCTCCTGGAACGGCATCCGCGAGGGCGGATGGGTCAAGACCGAGGAGGACCCGCTGGACCCGACGAGCACGGGCCAGGGGGCACAGGCGATCCGCCACCTCGAGGACGTGGTCGTCAAGGCCGGCGGCGCGGTCCTGCGGTACGGCGCCTTCTACGGGCCGGGCGCCACCGACGACCAGGTCGAACTGGTGCGCAAGCGGCAGTACCCGGTCGTCGGGAACGGCGCCGGCCACAGCTCGTGGGTGCATCTCGACGACGCGGCCGGCGCCACCGTGCTGGCGGTGGAGCAGCGGGTGAGAGGGGTGTTCAACATCGTCGACGACGAGCCGGCCCCGGCCCGCGAGTGGCTGCCCTATCTGGCGGAGTGCGCGGGGGCCAGGCCGCCGATGCGGATCCCCACCTGGCTGGCCCGGCCGCTGGCCGGGCGGACCGCGGTGACGATGATGACCGAGGGGCGCGGCTTCTCCAACGCCAAGGCCAAGCGGGAGCTCGGCTGGGAGCTGCGCTATCCCTCGTGGCGGCAGGGGTTCAAGGAGGAGCTGGCGTGAGGCGGGCCGAGGAGTTCGAGGAGCTGCGGCCGCTGCTGTTCTCGATCGCGTACCGGATCCTCGGCAGCGTGAGCGAGGCCGAGGACGCGGTCCAGGAGACCTGGCTGCGCTACGAGGCCACGCCGACCCGCCCCACGTCGACCAAGGCGTTCCTGTCGGCGGTGGTGAGCCGGATCTCGATCGACGTGCTGCGTTCGGCCCGCGCCCGGCGGGAGGAGTACGCCGGGACGTGGCTGCCCGAGCCGCTGCTCACCGACCCGTACGCCGACCCGGAGCGCTCGGCGGAGCTGGCCGACTCGGTGTCGATGGCGGCCCTGCTCCTGCTGGAGCGGCTCAGCCCGCTGGAGCGGGCGGTCTTCGTGCTGCGCGAGGTGTTCGGGTTCGGCTTCGGCGAGGTCGCGTCGGCGGTGGGGCGGTCGGAGGCGGCCTGCCGCCAGCTCACGGTACGGGCCCGCCGCCACATGGAGGCGGGACGCGCTCGGTTCGCGGCCGGCCGCCGGGAGCGGGAGGAGCTTGCCGATCGGTTCTTCGCCGCCTTCCGGGCCGGGGACGTCGCCGGGTTGCGTGAGCTGCTCGCCGCCGACGTTCAGATGGTCAGCGACAGCGGCGGCAAGGCCCCGCAATGGGGCAAGGGCGTCTTCGGGGCCGGCAACGTGGCCCGGGTGCTGGCATCGATCGTCCCGCCGTTCATCCGGATCGGCGGGGTCGTGGCGGCGCACGAGGTGAACGGCCAGCCGGGGGCGATCTTCCGCAACCGGGACGGCGAGGTCGTCAACACCCTGGCCCTCGACATTCTCGACGGGCAGATCCAGACGATCCGCGCGGTGCTCAACCCCGACAAGCTCGGCCATCTCGGTCCGGTGGCGGACGCCTGGGCGGTCATCCGCGAGGCGAACCAGGCCCGCCGGCCTGCGGGCTGACCCGGAGGAGCCGCCTGCGGCCCGGACGACGGCTGAGCGGGAGGAGCCGCCTGCGGCCCGGACGACGGCTGAGCGGGAGGAGCCGCCTGCGGCCCGGGTGGCGGGCGCTAGACCCACCGTCCCCACGACGTGACCAATGGCCGGTAGCCCTGGCGGGACCAGAAGGGGACCGACAGCGGGTTGGGGGCCACGTAGTGCACCAGCACGGTCTCGACGCCGGCCGCCGCCACCTCGGCATGGGCGTGGGCGGCCAGTGCGGCGCCGATGCCGCGGCCCCTGCTGCCCGCGCGCGCGTACAGGGAACCCACGTACGCCACGGGCGAAGCCAGCACGGCGGGCGCGATCCGCCCCGCGTGGTCAGGGTGGTGGACCGAGAGCATGCCGGCGACCGCACCGTCCTGCTCGGCCAGCCAGCACCAGCCGTCGCCACGGGCGAGTTTCTCCTCGAGTTCGGCCCGGGCGGCGGCGGGCGTCGAGGGCAGCACCGGAACCCAGCCGAACTGCGCCTCGTAGGCGACCAGCTCCAGGTACAGCCGGCACATGGCGTCCAGATCATCCGCCACCGCCCGCCGTACAGCCGCCCGCCGTACACCGGCGGGCGGCCGCTCCGCGGCCGGAGCGGGAGAGACCCGGACGGCGAGCACGGACCGCGGCGCGAACCCCCGCCTGACCAGTGCCGCGACAGGCGCGGTGTCCCGGCTCGGCCAGCTCACCACGAGCCCGGAGCCCGGCTCGGCGTCGAGGGCCGGGATCCAGCGGTCGAGGAGGCGGCCGAGGGAGTCCGCGGGGTCGTCACCGGCGACCGCGGCGCGGAGCGTGTAGGTGGTGGGCGGGCCCCACTGCACTGACCGGGCGTCGGGGTCGGCCGTGGCCACCGAGGACGTGCCGACGGCGTCCGGGGTCTCGATCGGGTCTTCGCCGAGATCCGTGACGGCGACCAGAGGGTCGGCGGCTCGCACGCGCTCGCGGTGGCTGTCGATGACATCGCTCACGGTTCGCACACTAGGTGATGCCTCACCTCGTCGAGCGGGTTCGTGGTGCCACGGGACGGCGGAGCCCGTGCCCGCCGGGGTGGGCACGGGCTCCGGGGGTGGTCAGGAGTGGCGGGCGTCGTCGAGGACGCGGGCCGCCTCCCGCTCGTACGAGCCGCGGGAGGACAGCACCACCAGGCCGCCGAGGATCATGGGCACGATCAGCGCGTACATGGCCATGAGCAGGGAGCCGGTGGCGTCGGAGGTCAGGCCGACGACGAGGGGGCCGAAGGCGACGCCGATCGTCAGCAGGAACTGCAGGACGGCGAAGCCGACGCCGCGTGACCTGGCCACCACGACGTCGGCGATGCAGGCCGTGCACGTGGGGATCGCGGTGGAGGAGATCGTGACGGCCAGCAGCACGAGGATCACCAGCGCCACCGGCGAGCTCATCAGCAGGGCGACGCCGAGGAGGGCCGAGCCGATCGTGATGCCGGCGCCGCCGATGAGCAGCCGGCCGCCCTTGACGCGGCCGTGCACCCGCTTGCCGAGGTGGGAGCCGAGCACGGTGCCGGCCAGCACGCCCACGATGGTGACGCCGCCGCTGATGCTGCTGGCGACGCCGGTCGTCATCCCGAAGACGCGGACCATGAGGGACGGCAGCCAGAAGTAGATGCCGCCGAGGCCGAGGGTCAGGATCATCACGCCGAGGGCGACGAGGATCAGGGTGCGGATGGCCAGGACCTGGCGGACCTGGGGCCAGAAGGGCGGCTTCACGGTGGCGCCGGGGGTGGGGGCGGGGTCGGCCTCGGGCGGGCCGGCCTGCGGTGGTTCGAGCGCGCCGGGGGGTGGGGCCTGCTGGGGCACCACGGCGGCGGTGGCCATGATCTTGTCGATTTGGCCGCGCCGGGGCTCGCGCAGCCGCCAGACGAGGATGGCGGTCAGCGCTCCCGGGATCGCCATCAGCAGGAACGCGGCCCGCCAGCCGAACGCCTGGCCGATGACGCCGCCGAGCAGGGTGCCGACGCCGCCGAGGTAGGTGGTCATCCGGGTCCAGCCGTACACCTGCATGCGGGTCGCGGCGGGGTAGAAGTCGGCGAGCAGGCTGCCGACGGCGGGGTTGTCGATGTTCTCGGCGGCGGCGAGCAGCACCCGCATGAGGTAGAAGACGGCGAACCCGGCGGCCAGGCCGGAGCCGAGGGTGGCCAGGGCCCAGCAGAGGACCACGATCCCGATGATCCTGGTCCGGCTGTAACGGTCGGCGAGGTAGCCGGCGGGCAGCGCGACGAGGGCGGCGGCCAGCGCGGCGGCGGTCGGGATGGATCCGGCCGCGGTGTCGCTGAAGCCCCATTCGGCCTGGATCAGCGGCAGCACGCCGGACATCAGGTTGGCTTCGATGCGATCGACCATGCCGACGACGAACAGTACGACGAACGGCCCCCACCCGAAGGGGTTCGGATCGGTCGGGCTGATGCCGCCCGGTGGCGGGGATCCGAGTCGGCGGCGTTCGCGGGCGACGGTCTTCACCATGGCTTCTCCTCCGCGGTAGGTGCTCCCCAGTGGCACGCTGGACGTGGGAACCCCCCGAACACGGTTCTAGACCGGAGTTCTAGGAAGAGTGTCGTACATCACACTGCGTTTCACCAGTGCGAAACGGATTCGCGTAACACCACTGACGCAGAGGCAACGCTGAAGGCGGGAACCGGAACCGGTTCCCGCCTTCTTCGCGTTCAGCGTGCCGTGCTGAACAGGAACGCGCAGTCCTGTACGGCCTCCACGCGGTGACGGCGGTCGGGCATGACCAGCAGATCGCCCGGCAGCCCGTCCCACGAGAGGGGCCCGGCGACGAGCCGTACCTGCCCGTGCAGCACGTGCACCGTGACCTCGCCGGGATGCTCGTGCTCGTGCATGTGCTCGCCCTTCCGCAAGGCGATCACGGTCTGGCGCAGTGAACGCTCGTGCCCACCGTGGACAGTGGTGGCGCTGCGGCCGCTGCTCGACTCACGGGCACGCGTGAGCAGATTGCGGGCCAGCGCGGTCAGCGAGACCTTGGTCATGGCCGCGGCGCGCGGCGGTCTCGCCGGGCTTCCAGCTCCTCCGGGCTGACCACGGTCAGCATCGGTTGCCCGGGCGCGCAGAACATCGTCACCGTGAACGCCGACTCCTCGTCGGTGAGATGGTTGCCGTCCTGGTAGTGGATCACGTCCCCACCGGGCTCCCAGAACGCCTCGCCGGCCCGCACCACCCGCGCGGGCTCGCCTTCGATCTCGAAGTTGATGGCCCCCTTGACCACGAACCCGTACGCGGGCCCGGAATGCCGGTGAGGCGGCGCGCCGGGGCTGTTCGGCGGCAACGTGACCAGGAGCGTCATCGCCTCGGCCCCCTCCGGCGCGGGAGGCGCCCCAGGCACGGTGGCCACCACGTCGATCTTCGGCGGCGGACCGCTCTTGTCGGGGTTGTCGAGGTGGTGGGCGTTTGCGTGATCGGTGCTCATCAGGCTTCCCTCACGGTACGGTGGCCGGCTCGATCCGGCCGTGCACCAACTCAGACAGGGCAGCTTCCCGATGTGTGACAGGGGGACTCCAAGCCACAGCGATGGCCTTATCGTTGCCTGCGCATGGGCGGGCAACGGGAAGGTGCAAGCACAGGGGGATCTGATGGACCTGCAACACAAGCGCGCCGAGACCAACGGGATCCGGCTCCATTACGTCACCGCCGGTTCGGGGCCGGCCGTGCTGTGCATGCACGGCTGGCCGGAGACGCACCGCGAGTATCTCGTCATCATGGAGCGGCTGAGCCACAGATACCGTTTCATCGCCCCCGACCTGAGGGGATTCGCCGACAGCGACAAGCCGTTCAGCGGTTACGAGCCCAGGACGATCGCGGCCGACATGCTGGGCCTGCTCGCCGCCGAGAAGGTGGAGCGGTTTCACATCCTGAGCCATGACCTCGGCGGGCCGTCCGCCGTCGCCCTCGCCTACCTGGCAGCTGACCGCGCCCTGTCGCTCTCGACGATCGAGACGCCCTTCTTCGGCCTCGACTACCCGGGCTACGTGGACCCCCGCCTGGCGTACTGGCACCTCGGGATGCACATGAACATGGACGTCACCCGCTTCCTCATCGAGGGACGCGAGGAGCAGTACCTGAGGCACTTCTTCCGGGACTTCGCCTACGATCCGACCGCGATGCCGGAATCGGAGATCCAGGTGTACGTCATGCAGATGCGCCAACCGGGCAATCTGCGCGCGAGCCTCAACCTCTACGGCTACATCCCGCAGATGGCCGAGCAGACGAGGGAGCTGACCGCGGAGAGGCTGACCGTCCCGATGATGGCGTGGGGCGGTCGGTCGTCCTTCGGGTCGCACTGCGTCGACAGCGCGCGGGCCATCGCGGTGAACGCCCAGGGCGGAGTCATCGAGGAGTGCGGCCACTGGGTGTTCCAGGAGCGACCGGATTTCATCTGCGCGGAGCTGGATCGGTTCTGGGGCGGTCACGGTTGACCGGACACGCGGGTCCTCGCCCACGTGATGAGGTCCTCGGCATACGCGGCGGCCGGGGTCGCCGGTGAGCAGGTCGCCGGTGAGCAGGTCGGCGGCCGGCCGGTCGGCATCGGTCTCCGGTGTGACGCGCCCGCGGTCGGGCGATCCCGCGACGTGGTCGGGGTGCGTGGCGCGTACCTCACTGCGACGCCTTCGGGCAGGAACGACCGCCCCCCGTGAAGCCCAGCGGGCACGGGCCGTTTCTCGGTCTCGGACAGGGGCCCCATCATGGGGGAGCCCCACCCCCGCGAGGCGGGGGCGGGGCTCCGGGTCGGCGATGGGTCAGGTGATGGGTCAGGTGATGGGTCAGGCGAAGGACCAGGTGAAGAGGTGGAGCTGGCCCTCCTCCACGGGGGAGAAGGTCAGGCTCTTGACGGTCTTGCCGGGGTCGAGGGCGATGGGCTGGGAGGCGAAGACGTACGCGTTGATGGGTTGCAGCTCCCAGGATCCCCAGAACAGGCGGTACGGCGTGGTGGCCACGATCTCGTTGCCGAACTCCGGATCGTCCCCGCCGAAGTCCAGGACCCAGTCACTGAAGCCCAGCTTGGCCGTGCCCGTCGTGCCGTCCGTGTAGGTGATGGTCACCGTCGACTCCACATCCTCGACGCCCGCGCCCAGGAAGGAGAGCTTGGTGGCTCCGGCCGGGGCGGCGACCTCGAGAGGCTGCGTGCCGGGCTGGAGGTTGTCCCACCCGCCCCTCTTGGTGTCGGGCCAGGTGAAGCGGAAGTCCTTCCAGGTCACCGTCGCACCGGGGCTGAGGCCCGCCTCCGCCAGGGCCTGGCCCGAGTAGCTGAAGCCGGGGCCGTCGAGGTTGGCCTCGCCGGGCGCGGTGGCGTCGCCGATGCCCGCGTTGTTGTGGTGCCACTGCGGGGTGCCCCGGGTGGCGACGTTGAGGCGCACGCTGGTCGCGGTGTCCCCGACCGTGATCGGCACCGTGTGGAAGCCGCGCGGGACGCTGCCGGACACCGAGATGGCCAGCTTGACCTGCGCCTTGCCGCCCGCGGCCACGTTCAGCACACCGCTGGCCGGCGACACCGTGACGCCTGCCGGCGGGTCGGCCCGCCAGGTGAGGGTGGCCGCCTGGCCGAGGCTGCGGGCCGCGAGCTCCGTCGCGAAGACGCCGCCGGGCTCCACCGGGCCGCTGCCGGGGGCGAGACCGGTCAGGTACGGCTTCGACCCCTGGCCGAAGGAGGGCGGCAGGTCGCGCGGCGTGGAGCCGAACGCCCGGTTGGCATAGGCGCTGAGCGTGAAGTCGAGCCGCCCGCCCGCGGTCGCGAACGTCTCCGGCAGCCAGGCCTTGCTGGTCTCCACGCCGTTGACCAGGAGGGATCGGATGTACGGGTTGGCGGCGCCGGGGGCGTTGACGACGATGTCCGCGCTGCCGGGACGGTCGATCGTGACCCGGTCGAACAGGGGTGTGTTCACGAACAGCTCGGCGCGGCCGGGGATCGCCGGGAACAGGCCGATGGCCGACCACACGTACCAGGAGCCCATGGCGCCCAGGTCGTCGTTGCCGACCAGGCCGTCCGGCCCGGGCCCGAACAGCTCCTTCTGCACCCGCCGCACCAGCGCCTGGGTCTTGTACGGCTGCCCCGCCCACGCGTACAGCCAGGGCGCGGGCAGCGCGGGCTCGTTGCCCATGTAGGCGAAGGGCCGGGCCGGCCCGGCGTTGAGCTCGGTGAAGTACTCGTCCAGCCGGGCGATCGCCTTGTCCCGCCCGCCCATCGCGGTGAACAGGCCGCCCGCGTTGTGCGGCACCATCCAGTGGTACTGGGCGCCGTTGCCCTCCATGTACGTGCCGGGGCTGCCCGGGTCGAAGGGGGCCAGGAACGAGCCGTCGCCCATGCGCGGCTGGACCCAGTCGTTGGCCGGGTTGTACAGGCTCTGCCAGGCCTGCGCCCGCTTCATGAACTCGCCGGCCGTGGTCGAGTCGCCGAGCCGGGAGGCGAGCTGGGCGATGCCGAAGTCGGCCACGCCGTACTCGAGGGTGGTGGAGGAGTCGGAGGGGACGTAACCCTTGCTCATGAAGGCGGCGTTGCCCGGTCGTTCGTCGTAGCCGATCAGCGGGTGGCCGATGTCCATGGGGCCGACGCGGCGGGCGGCGGCGGCCATGGCCTTCAGCGCGGCGGCGTACTCGAAGTCGCGGGCGCCGAAGGCGTACATGGTGGACAGGATCACGTGGAACGGGTCGCCGACCATGACGCCGGTGACGGCGGTCTGGTGCGACCACCGATCCCAGACGTTGCCGAGGGACTGCGCGTTGTCGTACATCGACTGGGCGATGTCACTGGCGACGTCCGGCGCGAGCAGGGCCAGGAGTTGCACCTCGCTGCGGTAGATGTCCCAGCCGGAGAAGGTCGCGTAGTGGTGGTGGCCGGGCCGGACGGTGCGTTGCTTGCCGTCCATGCCGGTGTAGGTGCCGTCGGCGTCCTCGAACACGTACGGCTGGAGCAGCGCGTGGTAGAGGTTGCTGTAGAACGTGCGCCGCTGGTCCACGGTGCCGCCGCCGACCGACACCCGGCCCAGGCGCTCGGACCAGACCGCGCCGGCCTCCTGCTTGACCTGGTCGAGGCCCTTGCCGGCGATCTCGGTCGCGAGGTTGTTCCTGGCGCCGTCGATGCTCACGTACGACAGCCCGACCCGCATCTGGACCGGCCGGGCGGGGTCGAACTGCAGGTACGCCCCCGAGCCGGGCCCGTTGACGCTCACGTCACCGGCGGTGAACACCTCGCCCCGGACCTTGGCCGCCCCGGCGTTCTCGACCGTCTGGGCGCCCGGCAGCACCTCGTCGTCCTTCCACGTGCCGAAGCCGGTCACGGGCTGGTCGAAGGTGGCGTGGAAGTAGACCTTGTAGCGCATCGGCGGGCCGCAGAAGCCGCCGGTCTGGACCCAGCCCTGGACGGTGTTCCCGCTGATCCGGGTCTCGCCGTCGTCGACGCCGTTGACCGAGCCGCTGGTGTTCAGCAGCACGGTGCCGGGCTTGCCCTGCGGGAAGGTGAAGCGGGCCACGCCCGCCCGCATGCTCACCGAGAGCTCCGTCTTGATCCCGGTGTCCAGGACGCTGCTGTAGAAGCCGGGGGAGGCCTGCTCCTTCTCGTGCTTGAAGGTCTGGACGTAGTCCTCGCCGTGGGTGGCGGGCGAGCGGCCGACCGTGCCGGAGAACGGCAGCACGGGGAAGTCCTGGGCGCCCGTGCAGCCGGGCCCGGAGATGTGGGTCATGGAATATCCGCGCAGCCGGTTGTCCTCATACCGGTAGCCGCCGCCCGCGTTGCCCACGGTGTCGGGGCTCCACTGCATCATGCCGAAGGGCAGGACGGCACCGGGGAAGGTCATGCCACCGCCCCCGCCGTGGCCGAAGTCGGAGGCCGCCTCCTTGGTGCCGTGGAAGACGTTCACCAGGGCGGCGGGATTGCGCTCCATGACGACGTCCGACGAGGTGGACGCGGCGACGGAGCCGGGTGGGAGTATCGCCGTCGCGACCAGGGCGGCCACGACCGGTAAGGACCATTGAGACACGGCAGTCCTCCAAGGGAGAGATCTGTATCACACAACCGAGATCGGCTGATCAGGGTCAACGAGCAGAAAGGGCGGTCAGAAGCTGCCACCACGGATAGGGGTTGGCTGGTCAGGGCGGCTTTGTCACATTCGCGAGTACGTGTGTCGAGCCGGCGTGAGGAAAGCAGCGATGACAGTCGTGTCCACGGTCCCCGTCGAAAGCCCCGCAGAGTCCGCCGTAGGGCCCGCCGCAGGATCCGCCGCGGAATCCGCCGCGGGATCCGCCGCGGGGCCCGCCGCCGATCCCCGGGATCCGTCGATCCGGCTCGCCCGGCTGCTCGACCCGGGTTCGGCCGTCCCGCTCCACGGCGACGACGAGAGCGGGGTGCTGGCCGTGCACGGGCTGATCGGCGGCGCGCCGGTCGTCGCGTTCTGCACCGACGCCCGCCGGATGGGCGGCGCGCTGGGCGCGGACGGCGCCCGGCACATCGTGGACGGCATCGAGGCCGCCGTGCGCCAGGGCTGCCCGGTGATCGGCCTGTGGCACTCGGGCGGCGCCCGGCTCGCCGACGGCGTGGAGTCCATGGACGGCGTGGGCCGCATGTTCGCGGCCATGACCTGGGCCTCCGGCGTGGTGCCGCAGATCTCGGTCATCCTCGGGCCCGCGGCCGGCGCCGCGGCCTACGGCCCCGCGCTCACCGACGTCGTCATCATGGCCGACTCCGGCCGCGTCTTCGTGACCGGGCCCGACATCGTCCGCAACGTCACCGGTGAGTCCATCGACATGGCCGGGCTCGGCGGCCCGGAGGCGCACGGCCGCAAGTCGGGCGTGGCGCACATCCTGGCCGCCGACGAGGCGGACGCCCTGCGCCGCGCCCGCGGCCTGGCCGGGATCTTCGCCGACCACGGCACGCCCGACCTGGCCGCGCTCCGCGAGCCCCGGGACCTGCGGTCGCTGCTGCCCGAGTCGCCGCGCCGCGCCTACGACGTGCGCCCGCTGGTGCGGGAGCTGCTGGACGCCGGCGGGTTCGAGGAGCTGCAGCCCCGCTGGGCCGCCAACATCCTGGTCGGACTCGGGCGGCTCGGCGGCCGGTCCGTCGGGGTGCTCGCCAACAACCCGCGGCACAAGGGCGGCTGCCTCGACTCGCTGTCGGCCGAGAAGAGCGCCCGCTTCGTCCGCATGTGCGACTCCCAGGGCATCCCGCTCGTCGTGCTGGTGGACGTCCCCGGCTACCTGCCGGGCGTGGGGCAGGAATGGGGCGGCGTCGTACGCCGGGGCGCCAAGCTCCTGCACGCCTTCGCCGAGTCGGTCGTGCCCCGCGTCACCCTGATCACCCGCAAGGCGTACGGCGGGGCGTACATCGCGATGAACTCCCGCTCGCTCGGCGCGACCACCACGTTCGCCTGGCCGGGCGCGGAGGTCGCGGTCATGGGCGCGGAGTCGGCCGTCGGCGTCCTGCACAGGAAGGCCCTCGCGGCCGCCCCCGAGGCGGAGCGCGAGGAGCTGCGCGCCCGCCTGGCCGAGGAGCACCGCCGGGTCGCCGGCGGGGTCGAGCGGGCCGTGGCCATCGGCGTCGTGGACGAGGTCATCGCGCCGGAGACCTCCCGGCTGCGGATCGCGGAGGCGCTGGCCCGCGCCCCGCGCGCCCGCGGACGCCATTCCAACATCCCGTTGTGAGGAACCGTCTACAGGAGGCGCACCATGTCCCACATCACCGCGTCCCAGATCGCCCCGTCCCAGATCGCCCCGTCCCAGTTCACGGCGGTCCTGGTCGGAGGGCCGGACCACCTGGCCGCCGACCGGCGGATCCAGAGCGTGGGGTCCGCCACCGACACGCTCAAGCTGCCCCACGGCGCCGGGTACGAGCACTTCCGGCACCAGGGCGAGAGCACCGAGATCGACGGCGAGCGGGCCCTCGTCTTCCGGTGGATCATGCACACCGCCATCGCGGAGTAGCCGCCGCTCACGTGCGCCTGTGGGCATCGAGGACCTGCCTACAGGCGCTCGCCCACCAGCTTCGCCGGCAGGTCGGCGCGCCGGGAGACGTTGAGCTTGCGGTAGACCCGCGTCAGGTGCTGCTCCACGGTGCTGACCGTGATGTACAGCTTGGCGGAGATGTCCCGGTTGGAGTAGCCGTCGGCGGCCAGCGCGGCCACCCGCCGCTCGGCGTCGCTGAGGATGGGCTGCACGCCCGTCACGCCGTCGTCGGCGGGCTCGCCGGGTGACAGCGCCTGGCTCAGCCCGTCGGCGTGGCACTCCTCCGCCAGGGCGCGGGCCCGCCGCGCCAGCATCCCGCCGCGGCGGTACTCCCCGTTGGCGTGGTAGGCCGCGACCAGGTCGAAGAGCGTCCTGGCCAGCTCGTACCTATCGCCGCCCGCCTGGACCAGCTCGGCCGACCGGCGCAGCAGCATGATCCGGTGGCGGCTCTCGGCGGTCGCGGCCAGCACGCGCATGGCCATGCCGTGCACCCGCTTGGACCGCCCGTGGCAGCGCGCCATCTCCTCCTCGGCCAGCAGCCGAGCCTCCTCCGGCGCGCCGAGGCGGACCAGGGCCTCGGCGGCGTCCACCCGCCAGGCGATGAACTCCGGGCTGTCCAGCTTCCACCGGGCCGTCAGCTCGCCGCAGAGCCGCAGGTCGCGCAGGGCCTGCTCGGCCTGCCCCGCCATGAGGGTGAAGCGGGCCTTGCCGTAGAGGTAGAGCAGGCCGAAGCGGGTCTCCAGCATGGCCTCCGGCACGGGCTGGGAGACGTGCAGCAGGTAGTCCTCGTGGCGGGACATGGCGGCGCCCGCCAGCAGCAGGGCACCCAGCGGGCCGCCGACCGCCACACCCCAGCTGGCCGGGGGGATGAGCTCCAGGGCCCGCCGGGCGTCGCGGGCCGCCGCCGCCGGCTCGCCCCGGCGCAGGCCGATCTCCGCGCGGATGGCGGAGAGCCGGGCCTGCCGGCTCGGGGCGTGGCGGGAGGCGGCCTCCTCGATGAAGGCGTCGCACCAGGGCGCCGCCCGGTCGGCGCGGCCGCTGTAGGTCAGGGTCAGCAGCGCGCTCTCGACCGTGTCCATCGACATCTCGTCCAGCCGGGAGCCGCGCAGGACGCGCTCGGCGGTGGCCGCCGTCTCCGGCCGCGGCCCCTCCGCCAGCGCCCGGACCAGCGCGTTCGCCGAATCGATGCGGCGGCTCGCGCTGAGCGAGTGCGCGGCGCCGCCGGCCTCCTCCTCGCTCAGCTCCGGCAGGTGCGGCAGGAAGGTCGGGCAGGCGCCCCGGAGCCAGGCGCGGGCCACGGCCAGCTCCGCCAGGCCCTCCCGGTCCGGCTCGCCCAGCTCCTTGAGGTGGTTCAGGACGTCTCTGGCGTCATCCGTGTGGCCGTGCCACAGCAGCGCCTTGGCCAGCACCACGGCGTCGCCACCGCCGAGGTGGCCCTTGTGCAGCGCCTCGGTCAGCTCGGCCAGGTGCCCGGCGGGGGTGCTCGGGTTGATCCGCCACTTGGCGCGTACCAGCTTGGTGGCGATCCTGGCCCGGCGCCGCTCGTCGCCGCAGCCCTGCCAGGCCAGCTTGAGGTACTCGATCGCGGACTCCACGGCGCCGTCGCGCAGCGCCTGGCCGGCCGCGTCCTCCAGGATCGACAGGGCCCACGCGTCGTCCGCGCGGCCGCCCAGCAGCAGGTGGTCGGCCACCACCGTCACGGCGGCGCCCTCGTGATAGGTGAGCTCGGCGGCCCGGCGGTGCAGGTGGGCGCGGTCCTGGGCGTCGAGCGTGGACAGCACCGCCGACCTGGCGCTCTCGTGGCGGAAACGGCCTCCGGCGAGCAGCCCGGCCCGGGTCAGCGCCTGGACCGCCTGGGCGGTGGCCGTCTCGTTCTCGCCGAGCAGCTGGGCGACCGAGCCGGGCTCGTCCAGCACCGCGAGGCCGCGGGCGACGAGCAGCAGGTCCGGGTCGGCGCGGTGCAGGCAGGTCAGCACGGCGTCGCCGTAGCGGTCGCCGGGGGCGCCGCCGGCCTGGTAGTCCTCCACGAGGGCGTCCACCAGGAGCCGGTTGCCGCCGCTCAGCTCGTGGCAGCGGGCGGCGTACCGGTCGGCCGTCTCAAGCCCGGCCCGCTCGGCCACCCGCCTGGCCACGCCCTCGGCGGACAGGTGGGTGAGCCGGACCTGGCGGCAGTGGGGCTGGCGCAGCAGGTCGGAGTGGAGCAGGAAGTGCTGGTTCGGGTGGTGGTCGGGGGTGCCGAAGAGCAGCATGACCTTGGCGTACTTGACCCGGCGGGCCAGGTAGGACAGGCAGAGCTGGGAGGCGCGGTCGGCGTGGTGGGCGTCGTCCACGACGATCAGCAGCGGGCAGCGCTCCGACAGCTCCAGCAGCACCGTGCAGAGCGCGTCCACGATCTGCACGTCCACGTGGTCCAGGGTCTCGCCCGCGAGTTGGGCGCGGGCGCCCTCCTGAAGGAGGCTGAGCGTGACCGTACGGTGCTGCTCCATCATCGGCGTGTTGTGCACGAGCTGCGAGAGCACGCCGAGGGGCACGTCGCGCTCCGCCAGGGAGCCCGTCGCGGTGAGCGGGAGGGCGCCGTGGTCGAAGGCGTGCTCGGTCAGCCCGTACAGCAGGTGGCTCTTGCCGGTGGCGATGGCGCCGGTCACCACCGCGATGCGGCCCCGGCCGGCCACCGCCTCGTCCAGCAGCCCGCGCAGGAGGGCCATCCCCTGCCGTTGATCGTGCTCGGCCATGACGGCCCTCCTTCGTGCCTGGTCGGAAAGGTCAGTAGGGCAGGGTTCGGCCCGACGGGGTGCGGAGGTCGAGTCCGGTGACGCGCCTGCGCCGCGGCCTGTTCCTCACAGCTCTGATCCGTGTCATGGGAGCGTCCTTTCGTGCCGGCGGCCGTGGACCGGCCGCTCGCTCGTCAGCCCGCGGTCGCCAGGCGGCGGGGCTGGGGAAGGGGCCGGCGGGACGGCCGCGGCTGCGCGCCGTCCGCCGGTCGGGCGCCGAGGGCCGCGCGGACGGCCATGAAGGCGGCGGCGGCGACGTCGTCGTGGAGGCCCGCCCCCCAGGTCGTGCCGTCGCCCGTGCCGCGCTCGGCGTAGATCATGACGGCGTGCGGCGAGCCGCCCCCGAGCACCGGGCGCTCGGGCCGCATCTGGTCGTCGTCCAGCGGCGGCGCGGTCGTGTGCACCGCGAGCACCTGGATGCCCCAGGGGCTGAGCACCGAGCCGAGGCCCTCGACGGCCTGCGCCCGCGGCCCGTCGAGATCGACGCCGCCGTCCACGTGCAGGGTCACCGCGATCGGCTCGCTGCCCAGCGACAGCGGGCCGGACAGGTCCCCGCGGTAGAGGTACTCCTCCTGGAACAGCGCGCCGATCCGGCCCGGCGACAGTTCGCCGCCCGCCGTGTCGGCCTGCTCCTGGACCCGGGCGGACAGGTCGGCCTGGAGCGCGCGGGGCAGGCTGAGCCCGTGCCAGGCGCTCATCACGTACGCCACGCCGCCCTTGCCCGACTGGCTGTTCACGCGGACCACCGCCTCGTAGGTCCGCCCCACGTCCTTGGGGTCGACCGGCAGGTACGGCATGCTCCAGGCCAGCTCGTCCACGGGCGTCCCGGTCGCGGCGGCCTGCCGCTCCCGCTCGTCGAAGCCCTTCTTGATGGCGTCCTGGTGGGAGCCGGAGAAGGCGGTGTAGACCAGGTCGCCGCCGTAGGGGTGGCGCGGGTGGACCGGGAGCTGGTTGCACAGCTCGACGGTGTGGCGCACGGCGTTGAGGTCGGAGAAGTCGATGCCCGGGTCGACGCCCTGCGCGTACAGGTTCATGCCCAGCGTCACCAGGCAGACGTTGCCCGCGCGCTCGCCGTTGCCGAACAGGCAGCCCTCGATCCGCTCGGCCCCCGCCAGCAGCGCCAGCTCGGCCGAGGCCACTCCGGTGCCCCGGTCGTTGTGGGGGTGGATGGACAGGCAGACGTGCTCGCGACGGGACAGGTTGCGGTCCAGCCACTCGATCTGGTCGGCGAAGACGTTGGGCAGCGAGCGCTCGACGGTCGTGGGGAAGTTCAGGATGATGCCGCGGCCCGCCTCCGGCTGCCAGACGTCCATGACCGCCTCGCACACCTCCAGAGAGAAGTCCAGCTCGGTCTCGTTGAACAGCTCGGGGGAGTACTGGTAGGCCAGGTCGCAGTCGCCGAGCACGCGGCCGGCGTGCTCCATCATCACGCGCGTGGCGCGGACGGCCAGGTCGCGGCAGCCGGCGCGGTCGATGCCGAAGACCACCCGGCGGAACAGCGGCGAGGTGGCGTTGTAGATGTGGATCATCGCGCGGGGGGCGCCCTTGAGCGTGTCGAGGGTGCTCCTGATGAGCTCCTCGCGGGCCTGGGTGAGCACGGTGATCCGGACGTCGTCCGGGATGCGGTCCTGCTCGATGAGTAAGCGTACGAAGTCGCGGTCGTCCTGGCTCGCGACGGGGAAGCCGACCTCGATCTCCTTGTAACCCATGCGCACCAGCAGCTCGAACATCTGGAGCTTGCGCGCGGGGGACATCGGGCGGGCCAGCGACTGGTTGCCGTCCCGCAGGTCGGTGGACAGCCAGCGGGGGGCTGTGCGGATGCGTCTGCCGGGCCAGGTGCGGTCCGTCAGATCGATAGGCCGGAATTCTGTGTACCGTTCGGCGCCCTGCATCCTCGGATTTCCTTTCCCGAATGACCTCGTCGTCAGGTGGCGTGCGGCGGTCCGCCGAATTCCGCGATGACGCGGCCATTTCTTGGGAGCGACGCGCGGCGTAGGGGTACGGTGCCCGCTGCTTTCTCGGTGATAGTGGTCCGTTCCCGGTGGAAATCTGCTTGAGTATGGCCGAAGCTATAGACGGCGCCGGGGCCGGGACAAGACGGCGGGCCACGAGTTCGGGCCGGATATCCCCTGTGAGCACGGCAGGGGTATCGAAAGGTGTATCCCCGCTACGCCTTTCGGATCAGACCCCTTACCAAGGCCCATGACGCGGCTCACACTCCAGCCATGGCGGCTATCGCTCTCAGACTCCCGGTCATGGCAACCGTTCCACGAACCCTCGCCCTGTGCGTCGTCGAAGCCCGCCCGCTGGTGCTGGCGGTCTCCCTGCTCCGCTTCATGACGGGCGTCGCCCTGGCCCTGCCGGTGGCCATGGCCCCCGCCCCGCTGACGATCCTGCGGGGAGCGGCCGCCTGGGTGCTCTCGATCTTCGCGGTCTACCTCTTCAACGGCATCGCCGACGTGACCGAGGACCGGATCAACGGCGCCGGCCGGCCGATCGCCAGAGGGGACCTGCATCCGCGCGAGGCCGGGATCGTGACCGCCGCCGCGGCCTTCCTGGCGCTCGTGGCCGCGGTGGGGCTGCCGCTGCCGATGCTCCTGATCATCGCCGCCAACCTGGCTCTGGGCTACCTCTACTCGGGCTCGCCGCTGCGGCTGAAGGGCAGCGCCGGGGGCACGGTCGCGGTGTTGTGCCTGTCGGGCCTGCTGTCCTACCTCGGCGGGTTCGTCGTCGCGACGGCGGGGGCGAGCGTCCCCGTGCCGGCCGCGCTGATCGCGTTCGCCGCCGCGGCGACCGGCTGGATGGTGCTCGTCGGCGTGCCCGCGAAGGATCTCTCGGACATCGCGGGGGACGCCGCGGCGGGCCGGCGGACGTTCGGCGTACGGGTCGGCGAGCGCGTGTCGCGGTGCGTGATGGTCGCGGCGGCGGCCGGGCTGTGCGCGGCCTTCGGCCTGGCCATCCAGCTGCTGGAGGTGCCGCTGACAGGTGTCTTCCTGGCCATGGTGGCGGGCGTCGCCGCCGTGACCGTGGCGGGGGCGTTCGCGTGCGCGGCCACCACGGCGGGCGGGCCGGCCGGGCGCCGGACCCGGCGGCGCCCGTACGGGGCATTCATGGGAACGCAACATCTCGTTCACCTGACCGCTCTTATGAGCCATATATGACACTAAATGTTGCATTAGTGCCCCTGGGTAAGGGATAGTTAGGGGGGCGCTCGAAAGACTGGTCCCGCGCAGGCGGAGGGGGGACATTGGAGGTTCACGGGGCGGGGGATCCGGCGAGATTAGTTGAAATGTGTCGTAACGAAATACTTGCCGACTTCGAGTCTGCCCTGCGGTCCATCGGCAGTCCCGTTTTCGCTGATCAGCGCGCCAGGGACCAGGCACTTTCCACCGCGAGGTACGTCCTGGACGACGTGGCGGCTACGCTACGCGCTGGAAAGGTACAGATTAGTGAACTGTACAAATTTCACGCATGGGAAGTTGGAAATGCGCGGGCGGCGGGCGGCGTGCACCCCAAGGTCTCACTTGAGGCGGGCTCACTTTTTTTCAGCGCAGCACTGCGCCATCTCGCCCGGAGAATAGCGGCAGAGTCCGATTCGCCTGCGGAGTTGTTCACACTCGCCGTCTCCGGCATGGAGGCGAGCCTGTCGCGGCGCATCCGTGAGGCTGCCGACAGTTACCACGGCTTCCTGCTCGACCTGGTGCACGAGGCCCAGGAGGAGGAACGCCGCCGCATCGCCCGCGAGCTGCACGATCGCATCGGGCACGGCATCAGCGTGGCCCACCAGCAGCTGGCACTCTCGGAGGCGTACCGGGCGTCCGACGCGGCCCGCGCCTCGGCCAAGATCACCGTGGTGCAGCAGGCCATCCTGGAGACGATGGAGAACCTGCGGCAGCTGACGTCGGAGCTGCACCCCCAGACACCGGTCAGAAGCCTGGAGAAGTCGCTGATGAGCTTCCTGGAGGCGGTCGAGAACGACGAGGTCTCCGTCGCCCTCGACGTCAGCGGGGACGAGACGTGGGCCGGGCCCCAGGTGCTCGACGAGTCGTTCCTCATCCTGCGCGAGGCGGTGCGCAACGCGCTCACGCACGGGTCCCCGCGGATCGTCCTGGTGCGGGTGAACATCGCCCCCCACGAGCTGTCGGCGTCGGTGCAGGACAACGGCAGGGGATTCGACCCGGCGGCCGTGCGTGGCCGCGGGGTGGGGATGACGTCCATGCGCGAGCGCGCCGAGCTGCTCGACGGCCGGGTCGTCGTCTCCAGCGAGCCGGAGCAGGGCTGCCTCGTGGAGCTCTTCGTACCGTTCAAGAGGCAGTCCCGTGGCCGGCGCGACGCCTAGCGGCGCGATCTCGGTGGTGCTGGTGGACGACCATGCGCTGTTCCGGGAGGGAGTGCGGGAGATCCTGGAGGCCGACGCCGGCATCAGCATCGTGGGGGAGGCGGGCGACTCCGAGTCGGCCGTGTCCGTGGTCGCCGCGACCCTGCCGGCCGTGGTGCTGCTCGACGTCGAGATCCCCGGTGACGAGGTCACCGAGACCGTCGCCCGGATCAGGAAGGTGTCGCCGGAGAGCCGGATCATCATCCTGAGCATGTACGACGGGCCCCAGCTGCTCACCCGGCTGCTGACCGCGGGCATCCGCGGCTATCTGCTCAAGAGCGTGCACCGGCACGAGCTGATCGCGGCGGTGCACAGCGTCCACGAGGACTCCTCCAGGGTCGTGCTCGCCGTCTCCCGCCACAGCCTGGCGCGGGTGGAGGAGCCCAGCGCCGCGGTGCTGTCGGAGAAGGAGCTGGAGGTGCTGCAACTGGCGGCGCAGGCGCTGAGCAACGTGCAGATCGCGCGCCGCCTGAGCCTGGCCGAGGCCACCGTGAAGCGGCACATGCGCAACATCTTCGTCAAGCTCAACGCGGTCTCGCGCATCGACGCGGTCAACAAGGCGCTGGCCGCGGCCCTGATCTCGCCTCAGAGCAGGGGCGAGGGCGACTGAGCGTAGTGGCCGGCGACGAAGAGGCCGGCCAGCTTGCCGAGGGTCTCGGGCGGCAGCTCCACCGAGGAGGCCATCAGGTTCATCTCCAGGTGCACCAGGTCGCGGGTGCTCGGCACGGGGACGACGTGCTCGCCCTGTGAGAGCAGCCAGCTCAGCGCGAGCCGTCCCGTGCCCAGGTCGAGCTGCGCGGCCTCGGTGTCGAGCGCCCGCAGCCGCCGGAGGCTGTGGCGCCGGTGGTCGGCGCCGAACCGGGGATCCCCGCACCGCCAGTCGTCCGCGCCGAAGCCGGCCGCCGGCTTGATCCGCCCGGTCAGGAAGCCCCGGCCGAGCGGGCGCGCGGCCACCACGGTGATGCCCAGCTCGTACGTGGTGGCCAGCAGCTCGGGCGACGGGAGCGGCCCCCACAGGGAGAACTCGACGCCGACCGCGCTCACCGGGTGGACGGCGTGCGCCCGCCGGACCTGCTCCGGCGTGCCGCCGGACACCCCCAGCCGGCGGATCTTCCCGGCCCGCACCAGCTCGGCCAGGCGCGTCACGCTCTCCTCCAGCGGCACCCGCTCGTCCTGGCAGTGCAGGAAGTACAGGTCGATGCAGTCGGTACGCAGGCGCCTGAGCGAGGACTCGCAGGACCGCTGGAGCCGGTCGGGCCGCCCGTCGAACACCGCCGGGCCATCGGGGCCGCCGGCGCCGACGCCGCCCCGCGTGCTCACCACCACGTCGTCCGCCCGCCCGGAGACCACGCGCCCGATCAGGCTCTCGACCTGCCCTCCTGCGTAGAAGTCCGCCGTGTCGAGCAGCGTCACGCCGGAGTCGAGCGCCTTGCGCACCAGCCGGGCGGCCTCGCCGGGGTCGACCCGCCCGTACGCCCCGCTCAGGGCGAGCGTGCCCAGCCCGATGGCGGAGACCAGCGGCCCCGTACCGCCCAACCTCGTGTAACGCACGAAATCCCCTTCACGACGCCGTTTCCTCGTCAACAGAACCAGTCAAGGGATGGATAAATTCGATGTCAACCCGTTCTCGGGGTAAAAGGGGTGGAATATCACAACGCACCCTTACGCGATGGTAGGCCGCCGGCGGATCACCGCCGGGCGGAGCGGCGAAGGCTTTGCCCCCTATCCGAACCCCTATTTCCCGGCCCGGCGCCCACAGAACTCCACGCAACGCCTTTTCGGGAATTGGCGCGTATGGCTACTGTGCCGGGAGGCGGACAAAATGTGAGGAGGTCGGGGTGATCGAGGAGATCCTGCCTGCCACCGTCATGACCTTCGACACCTTCACCGACCCGCCCGACGCGGTGCTCTTCCCTGAGGAGGCCGACCTGGTGCGGCAGGCCGCCGACAAACGGCGCAGGGAGTTCACCACCGCCCGCCACTGCGTCCACCAGGCACTGGAACGGCTGGGCGTGCCCCCCGTCCCGGTGCTGTCCGGAGCCCACGGCGAGCCCGCCTGGCCCGCGGGCGTGGTCGGCAGCATCACGCACTGCGCCGGCTACCGCGGGGCCGCCGTCGGCACCGCGCCCGGAACGATCGGCATCGACGCCGAGCCCCACGGGCCGCTCCCGCCCGGCGTCCTGGAGGCCATCTCCGTCCCCCAGGAACGCAGGCTGCTGCGCCGCCTGGAGGCCGAGCACCCGGGCACGAGCTGGGACCGGATCCTGTTCAGCGCCAAGGAGTCGGTCTACAAGGCGTGGTATCCGCTCGCCCTGCGCTGGCTGGACTTCCAGGACGCCGTGATCGTCCTCGACCCCCTGAGCGGCACGTTCGACGCCCGCCTCCTGGTCGCCGGGCCGTCGTGGCAGGGGACGCGGGTGAGCGGCTTCACCGGCCGGTGGATGACCGGCAACGGACTCGTCCTCACCGCGATCGCCATGACCGCAGCGTCATGACGCATCGCCATCACCGTGCCGCTCGCCGGCGGGAAGGCCCTGGAAGTGACAAGATTCGGCGTGGTCCTCATCTCCGAGGACAGCACGGGAGCCGAGTGGGTGGCCAGGTGCCGCCGCGCGGAGGCGCTCGGCTACGACGTGATCGCGGTGCCCGACCATCTCAACCTGCTCTCGCCGTTCCCGACCGCCGTGCTGGCCGCGGAGGCGACCGAGCGCGCGGTGATCGGCACGTACGTGCTCAACGCCAGCTTCCACCGGCCCGCGCTGCTGGCCAGGGACGTCCGGACCACCGCCGCGCTCATCGGTGAGCGGCTGGAGCTGGGCCTCGGCACGGGCTACGTCGAGGCCGAGTTCGCCGCCGCCGGGCTGCCCTTCGACGCGGCCACCCGGGTCGGCCGGCTGGCGGAGCTGGTGGGCGAGCTGGACACGCTGCTCGGGCACAAGGGCCCGCCGCTGATGATCGGCGGCCACGGCGACCGGGTGCTGCGGCTGGCCGCCCGCCGGGCCGAGATCGTCAGCTTCACCGGCGCCCCCTACCGGCCCGAGTACGGCAGGACCGCCCTGGTCACCGCCGCCGACCTGCTGCGGCGGGTGGAGTTCGTCCGCGCCGAGGCCGGGACCAGGCAGGCCGGAGGCCCGGAGCTCAACGTGCTGTCCAAGGCCACCGTGCTGACCCGGAACCGGCGCGCGGGCGTGGCGGGCCTGCGGCGCTACGCCCCCGACCTGACCTGCGAGGAGCTCCTGGAGGTGCCGACGCTGTTCGTCGGCACGCCCGGGCAGATCGCCGAGCAGGTCCGCCGGGACGAGGAGCGCTTCGGGTTCTCCTACGTCACGGTGATGGACTCCGCCATGGAGGACTTCGGGAAGGTCATCGAACTCCTCCGCTGACCGGCTGCCCGGCCGGCGAGTGCGCCAGGCCGTGCAGGCAGGCGTTCAGCGTGCGGGCCTGCACGTTCAGGTAATAGCTGTGGCGCAGCAGCTCGTCGAGCTGGTGCAGGGCGAGCCAGCGGAAGTCCGGATGGCGGGGCACCGGGTCGTCGTCCACCTCGACCACCAGATAGCGGTTGCGCGCGTGGTAGAAGCGCCCGCCCTCCTCCGACAGCACCGTGTCGAAGCGCACCCGCTCCGGCGGCGCCTCCAGCACCTCGGCCAGCAGTGCGGGGCGGGCCCCGGGCGGCAGGTGGTCGTAGTTGCCCGGGGTGCACTGCACGGTCGGCGCCAGCTCCACCACGTCCGTGTAGCCGGGCTCGACGCGGGCGTGCGCCAGCGCGTGCACCACGCCGTCGATGCGCCGGATCAGGAAGCCGACCACGCCCGTGCCGACGGGCTCGATCATCGGCTGGGCCCACGCGCCCACCTCGCGGCCGCCGGCCTCCACGCGTACGCCGATCACGTCGAAGAACCGGCCGCTCTCGTGCGAGATCCGGCCGCCGGCCCGCCGCCATCGGCTGAGCCGGTTGAGCGGCACCGGGCTGGCCTGGACGTCGGTGGTGGACCGGATGGCGCTGAGCCAGCTCAGGATCTCGGCCGTGCCGTGCGCGGACCCCCACCGGGGGTCCCGGGAGCGCGCCACCGCGGCCCCGAACTCCTCCTCGCCCTCGTCGGCGCCCTCCTGCACCGGCAGGCACGCCAGCACGGTCCTGGCGTCCATGTTCACCAGATCGGGCACGGACAGCAGCTCGCGCACCCGCCGCAGCGGCAGCCAGCGGAAGCCCTCCGGGGCCTCGACCTCCTCGGTCACCTCCACGACCATGTTCCGGTTGCGCTTGCGGTAGAACCACGCGCCCTGCTCCGACTGCCGCACGTCGGCCAGCACCCGCCCCCGCGGCTCGCGGAAGAAGTCCAGGTACGGCACCGCCCGCCCCTGGTGCACGCGGGTGTAGTTGCTCCGGGTGGCCTGCACGGTGGGCGACAGCTGCGGCCCGCCGGGGTTGCCCGGCTCGTTCTTGGCCTGCATCAGCAGGTGCGGCACGCCCTCCACCCGCCGCAGCAGGATGCCGAGGATGCCCGCCTCGGGCTGGTTGATGATCGGCTGGCTCCACGCGGGCACCGCCCAGTCCGGGCGGCGCACGTCGAGCCCCTCGACGGTGAAGAACCTGCCGCTCGCGTGGTGGATGTTGCCCGTGGCCGGGTCCTCGCGCCAGCCGTCCAGTTCCTCCAGCGGCAGCCGGGTCACCCGCATGTACGTGTGCCCGGCGACCTCCCGGAGCCAGTCGTGAACGTCGATGGCAGACTCCTTACCGCGGTCCGATGCCGCCGAAGCTGCCATGGGCCGCCGGAGCCCTCAACCCCTGCTCGGAAGGCCCCGACCCCTGTTTCCTTGATAGGGGTACTGCTGGTGGGCCGGGCCTCCTTAGCCTTCTAGTGTGGACGCCATGACCGATCATCGGGAAGTACGGGCGAGTGACCACGACCGCGAGAGGGTGGCCGAGATGCTGCGCGTCGCGGTCACCGAGGGGCGCATCACGCTGGAGGAGCTCGACGAGCGGGTGACCGGTGCCTACACGGCCCGCACGCTGGGCGAGCTCGACGACGTGATCGCCGACCTGCCGCGCTCCGGCGTGCTGGTCCCGGCCGGTTCCGCCGCCTCGCTCGTCCCGTTAACCGGTGCGGCCGACCTGGAGCTGCACACCGGCAGCGGCCGGGTCGAGCAGGTGGGCCGCTGGCAGGTCCCGCAGCGCGTCAGCGCCAAGGCCGGCCGGTGGGGCAAGGTGCGCATCGATTTCACCCGGGCGGACTGCCCGCACCGCGAGGTCCTGCTCGACGTCGAGATCACCTCCTGGTTCGGTGACATCACCGTGCTGGTCCCCCGTGGCTGGCGGGTCCGCGACGAGGACGTCGTACGCCGGTGGATGGGCAGCGTCCACAACCACCCGCCCGAGCCGCTCGCGCCCGAGGGCGTCACCGTGCGCCTCACCGGTTACGTGCAGACCGGTGACGTCTGGGTGAGATACCGCCGGGCAGCAACCTGAGGAGGATCGCATGGCGTGCCGGATCTGTTCGGGCCGTCTCCATCCGTTCGCCGACTTCGGGAGACAGCCTCTCTCCGACGCCTTCGTCATCCCGGGCGACCCGGGCGAGGAGTTCTTCTTCCACCTGGCCGTGGGCCTCTGCGTGGCCTGCTCGACGGTGCAGCTGCTGGAGGAGGTGCCTCGCGAGCGCATGTTCCACGAGGGCTACCCGTACCTGTCGTCCGGCTCGTCGGTGATGCGCGAGCACTTCCAGAGCCTGGCCAAGCGGCTGCTGACCACCGAGCTGACCGGGCCCGACCCCTTCGTGGTGGAACTGGGCTGCAACGACGGCACCATGCTGTCGGTCGTCGCCGACGCGGGCGTGCGGCACCTGGGCGTCGAGCCGTCCGGCGGGGTCGCCGACGTGGCGGCCGCCAAGGGCGTACGGGTGCGCAAGGACTTCTTCGAGGCCGGCACCGCGGCGGGCATCCTGGCCGCCGACGGGCCCGCCGACGTCGTCTACGCGGCCAACACCCTGTGCCACATCCCCTACCTCGACTCGATCATGGAGGGCGTGGACACGCTGCTGCGGCCCGGCGGCGTGTTCGTCTTCGAGGACCCCTACCTGGGCGACATCGTGGAGCGGGCATCCTTCGACCAGATCTACGACGAGCACTTCTACTTCTTCAGCGCCACCTCCGTGAGCGGCCTGGCCCGGCGGCACGGCTTCGAGCTCGTGGACGTGGAGCGGCTGCCCGTGCACGGCGGCGAGGTCCGCTACACGCTGGCCCGGCGGGGCGCCAGGACGCCGGCCCCGGCCGTGGCCGAGCTGCTGGCGGCCGAGGAGGCCGCGGCGCTCGCCGAACCGGCCACGCTGCACCGCTTCGCCGCCCGCGTGGCCGACACCCGCGAGCGGCTGGTGACCCTCCTCACCGGCCTGCGCGAGCAGGGCGCCCGCGTGTACGGCTACGGCGCCACGGCCAAGAGCGCGACCGTGCTCAACTACTGCGGCATCGGCCCCGAGCTGGTCTCGTTCGTCTGCGACACGACCCCGGCCAAGCAGGGCAGGCTCACGCCCGGCTCGCACATCCCCGTGCGCGACCCCGAGGCGTTCGCCGACCCCTACCCCGACTACGCGCTGCTCCTCGCCTGGAACCACGCCGAGGAGATCATGGCCAAGGAGACGGAGTTCGCCCGCGCGGGCGGCACCTGGATCCGCTACGTGCCCGAAGTCCATCTCGTGCGGGCCTGAGGGCGACGGAGTCAGCAACGATGGAGCATCGCGAGCTGGCGGTGGCCGGCGCGTACGCGTTCTTCCCCGAGGTCTTCCCCGACGCCCGCGGCGACTTCGCCTCCCCCTACCAGGAGCGCGCGTTCGTCGCGGCGGTCGGGCGGCCGCTGTTCCCCGTGGCGCAGGCCAGCCGGAGCGTGTCCCGGCGCGGGGCGGTGCGGGGCGTGCACTACACGCTGGTGCCGCCCGGCACCGCCAAATACGTCTACTGCGCCGGCGGACGGGCGCTGGACATGGTGGTCGACCTGCGGGCGGGCTCGCCGACGTTCGCGCGGTGGGAGGCGATCGAGCTGGCCGCCGGCGACGGGACCGCCGTGTACCTGCCGCCGGGGGTCGGCCACGCGTTCGCCGCGCTGGAGGACGACACGGTGGTCTGCTACCTGCTGTCCGAGGAGTACCGCAAGGAGCACGAGCTGGCGGTTTCGGTCTTCGACGAGGAGATCGGGCTGCGCCTGCCGCCCGGGTTGCCGGTGCTGCTGTCGGAGCGCGACCGGCAGGCGCCCACGCTGGCCGAGGTGGCCGCTCTCGGGCAGTTGCCCCGATACGACGGGTGAGGTCCCGCGGGACCTCACCCCGGGTTCTACAGCACCTCGCGCAGGGCGGCGATGACCTTCTCCTGGAGCTCGACGGGGAACGACGGGTACATCGGCAGCGAGAAGATCTCCTGCGCGAGCGCCTCGGTCACCGGCAGGCTGCCGGGGGAGTGGCTCAGGTGGGCGAAGCCCGACATGGTGTGCACCGGCCAGGGATAGCTGATGTTGAGGTGGATGTCGTAGGCGTGCAGGGCCTCGATGATCGCGTCCCGGCGCGGGTGCCGCACCACGTAGAGGTAGTAGGCGTGCTCGTTGCCGTCCGCCGTGGCCGGGAGGACGAGGTCGGTGCCGGCCAGGCCCTCGGCGTAGCGGGCGGCCACCGCGCGGCGGCCGGCGACGTAGCGGTCGAGGCGGGTCAGCTTGCGGCGCAGGATCTCCGCCTGCACCTCGTCCAGGCGCGCGTTGTGCCCGGGCGTCTCCACGACGTAGTACGTCCGCTCCATCCCGTAGTAACGCAGCCGCCGCAGCGCGGCGTCCACCCCGTCGTCCGGCGTGATGACCGCGCCGCCGTCGCCGTACGCGCCCAGCACCTTGGTCGGGTAGAAGGAGAAGGCCGCGGCGTGGCCCATCGAGCCGGCCGCCCGGCCGTGGTGGCGGGCGCCGTGGGCCTGCGCGCAGTCCTCGAGGATCACCAGGTCGTGCGCCGCGGCCAGCCGCTCCAGCGGGGCCATGTCCACGCACTGGCCGTAGAGGTGGACCGGCAGCAGGCAGCGCGTGCGCGGCGTGATCGCGGCCTCCACCTGCGACACGTCCATCAGGTACGTGACGGGGTCGACGTCGGTGAAGACCGGCGTCGCGCCCACGGCGTCGACGGCGACCACGGTCGGCGCGGCCGTGTTGGAGACGGTGATCACCTCGTCGCCGGGCCCGACGCCCAGCGCCTGCAGGGCGAGTTTGATGGCGTTGGTGCCGTTGTCCACTCCCGTGCAGTGGCGCACGCCGTGGTAGGCGGCGAACTCCTCCTCGAAGGCGCGCACGCTCTGGCCGAGGATGAGCCGGCCGGAGCGGAACACGGTCTCGACGGCGTCCATGATGTCGGCGCGCTCGGTTTCGTATTCCGGCAGATAGTCCCAGACGCGGGTGGGCATAGTCGTCCTCCTAGAGACTCCCGGCCCCGAGTAAACGCCTTCTCCGGCGACCGGCGGAACCCCTAGAAAAGAGGCCCTGTTTGAGGGGAGGGGTAGGGGGTGACGCTCGATCGCCGCCATACCTACCGTGGGCAGTGGCACTTCATCATGCGGTTGAACGAAAGACTGTCATATGACGGGGCATTATCTTTTCATGTGTCATCCGGATCACGGTCATGTAATTCCTACGCTCGCCGTGGTCGCAGAATTGACGCGACGGGGAAACCGCGTCACCTATCTCACCGCCGAGAGCACGGCCCCCCTGGTGGCGGAGGCGGGCGCCACGCCCGTCACCTACGACTCGCCGTACGAGCGGGTGGACACGCGCGAGCTGGAGGACGACCCCCTGCGCCTGCTCTCCGTCCTGCTGGACGACAGCGAGGCGATGCTCGGCGCGGCCGGGCGCCTGCCCGGCGGGCTCGACGCGATCGTGTACGACTTCTCGATCCTGCACGCCGGCCGCATCCTGGCCAGGAAGGCGGGCCTGCCGGCGACCCAGCTCATCCCGATCTTCGCCTCCAACGCCCACTACTCCCTGCTCGCCTCCACCTACGAGGGCGAGGACGGCGGCGGGCTCGACCGGGCGCTGCCCGGCTGGGTGGACGGCATGCTGGCCAGGATCGGCACGCTGGCCCGGGCCCACGGGGTCCACGACGACCCCGCCGAGCTGTGGTGGGAGATCCAGGACGCCAACCTGGTGACCATCCCGCGCTCCTTCCAGTTCGCCGGCGAGACCTTCGACGACCGCTTCACCTTCGTCGGCCCCTGCCTGGGGGAACGGCGGTTCCTGAGCGAGTGGGAGCCGCCGGGCGACGGCCTGCCGGTCGCGCTGCTGTCCTTCGGCACCGTGGCCACCACCCGGCCCGAGCTGCTGCGCACCTGCGTCCAGGCCCTCGCCGAGCTGCCCTGGCGCACGGTGGTCACGCTGGCCGGCGGCATGGACGCCGCCGACCTCGGCCCGCTGCCGCCCACCGTCGAGGCGCGCCGGTGGGTGTCGCACATGAGCGTGCTCCGCCACGCCTCCGTGGCGGTCACCCACGGCGGGATCGGCACCGCCATGGAGGCCCTGTCCTGGGGCTGCCCGCTGGTCGTCGTCCCCACCACGGCCCTGGACCGGCCGCCCGCGCGGCGCATCGGGGAGCTGGGCCTCGGCCGCACCCTGGACCCCGCCGGGCTGACCCCGGGCCTGCTGGCCGAGCAGGTGCTCGCCGTCGCCGGTGACGAGCGCGTACGCCGGGCCACCGCCGCGATGCGCGCGGAGATCAGGGCCGCGGGCGGCGCCGTGCGAGCCGCCGACGAGCTCGAACGCCGGCTGGTCAAGGCGGCGGTGTGATGGAGACGGCGAAGCCGGGGCCCGCCTTCGAGTTCCGCGTGCTGGGCCCGCTCACGGTGGTCAAGGACGGCGTCGAGCTGCCCATGAGCGCCAACAGGGAGCTGGTCATCCTGGCCAGCCTGCTGCTGAACGCCAACCGGGTGATGAGCGTGGAGCGGCTGATCGAGGCCGTGTGGGCGGGTTCGGCACCGCCCAGCGCGTGGCGGCAGGTGGCGATCTGCGTCTCGCGGCTGCGCCGTACGCTGGGGGCCGGGCTGATCGAGACCTCCAGCCCCGGCTACCTGCTCAGGGCCGCGCCCGGCAGCATCGACTGGCTCAGGTTCACCTCCATGGTCGCGCGCTCGCGCACGCTGGCCGCCGCGGGTTCGGCGGAGGCGGCCGTGCTGCTGCTGCGCGAGGCGCTCGCGCTCTGGCAGGGGCGGCCGTTCGAGGACATCCGGGGGTTGCGCTACGACGTGGCGCGGATGGAGGAGTCCCGGCTGGAGGCGCTGGAGACCTGCCTGGAGCTGGAGATCGAGCTCGGCCGCCACCACCAGGTGATCCCCGAGCTGCTGGCCCTCGTGGCGGAGTCGCCGTTCCGCGAGCGGGTGCGCGCCCAGCTCATGCTGGCCCAGTACCGCGCCGGCCGGCGGGCCGAGGCGCTGCGCACGTACCAGGAGACCCGCCGCTACCTGCTGGAGCAGATCGGCCTGGAGCCGGGGCCCGCGCTGCGGCGGCTGCACGAGCAGATCCTCAGGGACGAGTCCGCCCTGATGCGGCCGATGGGCGAGTCCGCCTCGGCGCACCGGGCGGCGGGCGTCGTGCCCTGCCAGCTCCCGCCGCAGGTCCTGCCGTTCGTGGGGCGGGCCGAGGAGCTGGCCGCGCTGGACGCCGCCCTGCTCCAGGACGGCTCGGGGCCCGCCACCGTGGTCATCAGCGGCCCGGTCGGAGTCGGCAAGTCCACGCTGGCGCTGCGGTGGGCGCACGGCCAGATCGACGCCTTCCCCGACGGGCAGCTCTACGCGGACATGACGGACGCCGACCCCGGCGCCGTCCTCGACCGCTTCCTGCGCGCGCTCGGCGTGCCCGCCTCCGACCTGCCCGGCGACCCCGCCGAGAAGCTCGCCCTCTACCGGAGCTGCACGGCCCGGGGGAGGGTGCTGGTGGTGCTGGACAACGCCAGGGACAGCGACCAGGTACGGCCCCTGCTGCCCGGCGGCGCCCACTGCCGGGTCGTCGTCACCGCCGAGGACCCCCTGGACGACCTGGTGGCGCGGCAGGGGGCGCACCGCGCGTTCCTGGCGCCGCTGCCGGAAGAGGCGGCCAGGGAGCTGGCGGGCCTGCTGGTGGGCGCGTCGCCGGCCCGGGCCCAGGCGGTCCGCGACCTCGTCGCCACCTCCTGCGGCAACCCCCTCTCCCTGCGCCTGGCCGCGGCCCGATTACGCTCCCGCCGCGCCAGCCCCGCCGGACAGCCCGCCGCCTGACACCCCTGCCCGCACCCCCTCAGGGGCGGGACAGGACGGCGTGGAGGGCGTCCGCCAGCGTGGCCGCCGAAGGGGTGTCCTCGTGGGTGCGCCAGGCGACGTGGCCGTCGGGGCGGATGAGGACCGCGCCCCGGGGGCCGAGACCGTACTCCTTGGCCCAGGTCGGCGAGGTGAGGGGGGCGGTGGTGTCCGCCTCGGCGATCTCCAGGGCGGTGAGGGGGACCTGCGCTTCCCCGGCCGCCCGCAGCCAGCCGCTGCCCGCCGGGGTCATCAGCGTGAAGTGCGGGCCGAGCAGGTCGAGCGTGGAGACCTGCCCGTCGCGGCCGGTCAGCCAGACGTGCGGGGCACGATGGCCGGGCCGGGCCACCGGGACGTAGGTGCGGTAGGGGTCCTCCGGCGCCGGGGGCGGGGTGCCGTCCGGGAGTACGGCGGCGGAGGTGTAGTGGAAGCCCAGCACGAGCCCTTCGGAGCTGCGCCGGTCCGCCTGCCGCCGGATCGCCTCGGCCATCGACAGCCGCCCCTCCATCATCCGGAAGGTGATCAGGGCGTTGGTCAGGCTCTCGTCCACCGTGCGGCCCGCGATCGGCCGGCGCTCGGCCTCGTACGTGTCCAGCAGCCCTTCTCCGGCCCGCCCGCGCAGCACGGCGGCCAGCTTCCAGGCCAGGTTGTGGGCATCCTGGATGCCGCAGTTCATCCCGAAACCGCCCTGCGGCGTCGCCACGTGGGCGGCGTCCCCGGCCAGGAAGACCGGGCCCGAGCGGAAGGCGGTGGCGACCATGACCTGCTGCAGCCACGGCATGACGCCCAGGAGGGTGACCGGCAGGTCGGGCACGCCGACGGCGTCGCGGACCGCGCGCAGGCACACCTCCTCGGTGAAGTCCGCGGGGCTGCCGCCCTCCGCCGGCTCGTAGCCCGTCTGCACCATCCAGCGCCGCTCGTGGTCCACGGCCTCGACGGCGCAGGGCGGGTCGCGCAGGAACGCCAGGGCGGCCCGCCGGTCGGCGGGCAGGAAGCCGAGGTCGGCCTCGAACATGATGCTGATCATGTGGCCGATCGGGGGCGGGCCCTCGGTGCCGATGCCGAGGGACTCGCGCACCTGGCTGCGGCTGCCGTCGGCGGCCACGAGGTAGCGGCAGCGCACCAGGGTCTCGCCGTCCGCGGCCGACACGACGGCCTCGACGCCGTCCGCGGCGGGGGTCACGCGGGTCACGGTGGCGCCGAACCTGACGTCGGCCACGGCCCCGGCGTGCCGGCGCAGGATCACCTCGAGCACGTCCTGCGCGCACAGGAAGGTGTAGGTGGGGCTCTGGGGGGCGTCCCGGCTCAGCTCCGCGGCCGCCCTGACGAAGTCGTCGGCCGTCAGCGAGCTGCCGACGCCGACCGCGAGGTACTCCTCGCGCGGCATGCCCGCGCGCTCCACCTCGTCCTGGATGCCCCAGGCGCGAAAGAGCTCCATTGTCCTGGTGGTGACGAGCCGGGCCTTCGGGAAAATGGACGTTCCGGAGTGGCGTTCCACCAGCAGCGTCGATATTCCGTGGCGGGAGAGCTCAAGCGCGGCGCAAAGCCCCACCGGTCCGCCGCCGATCACTAAAACTTCGACATCGAGCTCCTTCATGCCGTCCAGAGTCATATATCGCCATTGTTCGGGTCAATGCACAGATAACCGAGTGATACAGGCGTGATACAGCGGCTTAGTAGCTTAAGCGGTGAAGATCCAGATAAGTCAATCGGCGATTGTCGAATTCCTGGAGACCATGATGCTGTTTGCTCAGGGCGCCGTGGCGCTGGTGACCGGCGGGTCGCGCGGGATCGGCCGGGCCGTCGCGCTCGACCTGGCCCGGGAGGGCGCCCACGTCATCGTGAACTACGCGCGGTCCGAGCAGGACGCCAAAGAGGTCGTCGCGCTGATCGAGGAGGAGGGCGGCAGCGCGACGGCCGTGCAGGCGGACGTCACCGACGAGGAGGCCGTACGCGGGATGTTCCGCGGTGTGCGGAGCGACCACGGGCGCCTCGACGTGCTGGTGACCAGCGCTGGCATCACGTTCGACCGCTACCTCATCGCCATGAGCGTGGAGCAGTTCCGCGCCCCGGTCGAGACCAACCTCATCGGCACCTTCCTGGCCTGCCGGGAGGGGCTCAAGCTGATGCAGCACCAGCGCAGCGGGGCGATCGTGACGCTCTCCTCCTCCAGCGGGCTCGACGGGGGTTTCCCCGGCCAGACCAACTACGTGGCCTCCAAGGGCGCGATCATCGCCTTCACCCACGCGCTGTCCAACGAGGCGGCCCCGCACGGGGTGCGGGCCAACGTGGTGTGCCCCGGGTTCGTGGCCACCGACATGACGCGCAAGGTCCCGGCTGACCTCAAGAGGCAGTACGAGTCCCGCATCCGCCTCGGCCGGATGGGCCGGCCCGAGGAGATCGCGTCCATCGTGAGCTTCCTGGCCTCGGACAAGGCCTCGTACATGTCCGGCTCCGTGGTGGTCGCTCACGGCGGCGGCCTCGGCTGAGCACCCCTCCCGCCCACATGTCACAAGGAGAAGCATGACCATCGACGAACTCCGCGCCAGGGCAGCCGAGCGGCAGCAGACCTGTGCCCAGATCAAGAAGATGATCGTGTCCCGGCTCGACCTGGAGATCGAGCCGGGCTGGATCACCGACGACCAGCCGCTGTTCGGCCGCGGCCTCGAACTCGACAGCCTCGACGTGCTCGAACTCTACGTGGCCATCGAGGCCGAGTTCGGCGTCGCGCTCTACGACAGCGAGATGGCGGTGTTCGGCTCGGTGTCGCGGCTCGCGGACGAGGTCAACCCGGCCCTGCGGGCGTCGGCATGACGGTCGCCGACCAGGCGGCCCCGGCCGCCACGGCGCCGCCGATCACTGGGCTCACGCACGACCAGATCCGCCAGGTGCTCCCGCACCGGTGGCCGATGCTGCTGCTCGACCGGGTCGGCTCGGTGGTGCCGGGCGTCAAGGGCACCGCCACCAAGAACGTCGCCGGGACCGAGCTGTGGTTCCAGGGGCACTTCCCCAACGAGGCGGTGCTGCCCGGAGTCGTGGTCGTCGAGGCCATGGCCCAGCTCGCCGGGGTGATCCACGCCCTGGCGGGAGCCAGCGAGATCAGCTATCTGGCGGGGATCAGGTCGATGCGGTTCCGCCGCCCGATCGTCCCCGGCGACCAGGTCACCCTCACGGCCGAGCGCACCTCCGGCGGCGGCGGGCTCGCCGAGTTCCGGGTCTCGGCGCGGGTCGAGGGACAGGTCGCCGCAGAAGGAAACCTCACGATCGCCGATCCGGCGTCTCAACGTTCCGTGCGAAAGGTGTGAACATGGCAAGCGTCCTCGCGTCCACGCATCCGGAGGACACGGCGTACGGCCACGTGGGCGACGCCACCGTGCCGCTGCGCTTCTCCTCGTTGTCGGACGAGTACGGCGTGCTGAGGGAGCGCGCCGCCGTCCTGGACCTCAGCGGGCACCGGCTCATCGAGATCACCGGCTCCGGCGCCGTCGACTTCGCGCAGCGGCTGCTGGCCCGCGACGTGGAGTACCTGACCTCCGACCGCTGCATGATGAGCCTCGTCCTGGACGAGTCCGGGCAGATCGTGGACCAGGTCCTCGCCTTCGGCCGGGACGACGGGATCCTGCTGGAGAGCTCCTGCGGCGCGGGCACCCGGCTGCTGGAGCACCTGCTGGCGCGCAAGGAGGAGGACGTCGAGATCACCGACCGCTCGGGCGATCTGACCATCCTGGGCCTGGAGGGCCCCTACGCCTGGGGGGTGGTGGGCCGGTTGATCGACGGCGAGCTGGCCTCGCTGCCGTTCGAGTCGGTGGTCGACACCACCTGGGACGGCGTGGACATCATCTTCGCCCGGACCGGGCTCACCGGCGAGTACGGCTACCAGATGATCGTCCCCATCGAGTCCGCCGCCGGCCTGTGGAGCCAGTCGCTGAAGCACGCGCAGCCGGCCGGGCTGGAGGCGCTGGAGCTGGCCATGCTGGAGGTACGCCAGCCGATCCCCCGCCACGAGGCCACCCCCGGCGCGTCGGTGATCGAGATCGGCGCCAACTGGCTGGTGGACATCACCAAGGACGAGTTCGTCGGCAGGGACGCCGTGGTCGAGGCGTTCGAGTCCGGCGGCGGGCGGCGCACGGTCGGCTTCACCGGCTGCACCGGCGTGCCCGTCCCCGGCACCCGCGTGCAGGCGGGCGGCCAGGACATCGGCGAGGTCGTGTACGCGGTGCACAGCGTCGGACTCGGCGCCACTCTCGGCCTGGCCAGGGTGGACGGCGAGCTGGCGGCGGCCGGGCTGGACCTGGCCGTCGGCGGCCTGCCCGTGACCACGCTGACCAGCCCCTACATCGTGCCCAAGAGCTGGAGCATCCCGATCATCTGATCGGGCGGCGCGGAGAAGGAGACAAGCATGGCGCTGCGGCCCGTCGTGGTCACCGGCCTGGGCATCATCTGCGCGGCCGGCCGCGACCCCGCCGAGTTCTGGAGGCGGCTCACCACCGGCCAGGGCGGACTCACCCCGATCGAGGACGAGGCCTTCGCCGTGTTCACGGCGAGGCACGCGGGCCAGGTGCCCGACGAGTGGATCGACGAGCAGCTTCCCGGCCCCGACACCGGCTCCGACACCGGCCCCGACACCGGCCCCGACACCGGCCCCGACACCGGCCACGACCGTACGGCCAGGCTCGCGCTCGTCGCCGCCCGCCAGGCGATCGAGCAGGCGGGGCTGACGGACGGCGGGCCAGACCCGGAGCGGTTCGGGATCATCCTCGGCAAGTGCCAGGCGACCCCCGACGCGGCGGGCCGCTACCAGCCCATGCACCGCACGGGCGACGTGGTGGCGGAGCGGCTGGGCCTGCGCGGCCCGCGCATCCTGGTCTCCACCGCGTGCGCCGCCGGCGGCAACGCCGTCGGCCTGGCCAAGGACAAGATCCTCACCGGCGAGGCGGACGCGGTCCTGGCGGGCGGCGTGGACCCGCTGCTGTTCGGCACGTACGCGGGCTTCGCGGGCCTGCAGGCGCTGAGCACCGGCCCCTGCCGCCCCTACAGCCACTCCGACGGGCTCAACCTCGGCGAGGGCGCGGCCTTCCTGCTGCTGGAGCCGCTGGACCTGGCCCTGGCCCGGGGCGCCACCCCGCTGGCCGAAGTGGCGGGCTACGGGCTCTCCGCCGACGCCTACCACGCCACCGCCCCCGACCCCACCGGTCGCGGCGGGGCCGGCGCGATGCGGCGGGCCCTCGCCGACGCCGGCCTCACCCCCGGCGACGTGCACTACGTCAGCGGCCACGGCACCGGCACCCCGGCCAACGACGCCATGGAGGCCAAGGTCATGCGCGTGGTCTTCGGCGACCGCGCCGGCCAGGTGCCCACCAGCAGCATCAAGTCCTTCGTCGGCCACACGCTGGGCGCGGCCGGCGCCGTGGAGGCGGTGGCCAGCGTGCTGGCCCTGCGGCACGGCACGGCCCCGCCCACGATCGGCTTCGACGACGACACCGTGACCGACACCGGCCTGGACTTCGTGCCGAACCGGGCCAGGACCCTGCCCATCGACACCGTGGTCTCCAACAACTACGCCTTCGGCGGCAACAACGTCTCGCTCGTGCTGACCCGGCCCCGAGGCCCGCGCGAGCACGAGGAGCTGCCCCGGCGCGACGCCGTGATCACCGGGCTGGGCCCGGTGACCGGCGTCGGCGCCGGGATCGCCGAGGTGACCGCGGCCGTCGCCGAGGGTCGCCAGGAGCCCGGCCGGCCGCCGTCCCTGGACGGGCGGACGTACGCGCCGCGCTCGCTGTGGCGGCACATGAACCACCTGTCCCGCATGGCCATCGCGGCCTCCCGGCTGGCCTGGGAGGACGCCGGGCTGAAGCTGCCCAGGAAGGCGCTGGACGACGTCGGGCTGGTGTTCGCCACCGGTGCCGGGTCGGCCGAGAGCACCAGCGGGTTCGACGAGAGCATCGCGCTCAACCCGAACAAACCGGCCGTGCTCAGCTTCTCCAACGTCGTGCTCAACGCCACCGGCGGCGCGGTCTGCCAGACGCTGGGCCTGCGCGGCCCGACCACCACGATCTGCAACGGCGGGGCGTCGGCCTCGATCGCCCTCGACTGCGCGCTGGAGATGATCAGAGCGGGCAAGGCCGAGGTGGTCATGGTCGTGGCGGCGGACGAAACCGCCGCCCCGCAGTCCGCCGCCGAGGCCTTCGTGCCGTACGGCCCGGGATCGGCCGGGCCCGTCCCGGGATCGGCTGCCGTGGCCTTCGTGGTCGAGTCGGCCGAGCACTGCGCGGAGCGGGGCGGCCGGCCGTACGCGCGGGTGGCCGGGACGACGCACGCGAGCGGTGCGGGAGCCGAACCGGTCAGGCGCAGCCTCGCCCTGATCGGGGCGGGCGCGCCGGAGCTCGTGATCGGCGCGGGCACCGGGCTGCCGGAGGACGGCGAGGAGGCCGCCGCCGTGCTCGGGGCCGCCCCCGGGACGCTCCTCACCAGCTCCGCCGCGCTGACCGGCGACTGCCAGGCGGCGACCGGGGCCATGAACATCGCCCTGGGCGCGCTGGCCGTACGGGAGCGGATCGCCCCCGCGCTGACCGGCCTCGCCACCCCGCTCGCCGGCGACCTCGCCTCCTACGTGACCAAGCCGGACCTGTCCGGCCCCGTCGGCCGCGCGCTGGTGCTGACCGCCGCGCCCGGATCCGTGCGCGGGGCCGTGCTGCTGGAGGCGGTATGAGCGGGACCCCGTTCGACGTCGCCGAGACCGACCGTCTGCTGACCACCACCCGGTCCGTACGCCGCCGCCTCGACCTGGAGCGGCCCGTCCCCCGCGAGGTCGTCCAGGAGGCGCTGGAGGTCGCCGTCCAGGCGCCGACCGCCAACAACCACCAGAACTGGCGCTGGCTGGTGATCACCGACCCCACCGTCAAGGCGCAGCTGGCCGAGATGATCCGCTCCTCGTGGCAGTTCCACCTCAACGACATCTGGACCAGGGCGGGACGGCGGCGCAACGACGCGCAGGCCCGCCGCAACCACGCCTCGGCGCAGGCGCTCACCGAGACGATCGCGGCGGTCCCCGTCCTGGTGATCCCGTGCGTCCTCGGGCGCCCGCCGGACATCGCGGCCATCAACGACGCCTGGCGCGAGCGGATGTCCGACAAGGTGTCGGAGGACCCCGGTCACCTGGTCCGGCACGGCGAGACGCGGGCCAGCATCTTCTACGGCTCGATCTTCCCGGCCGTCTGGTCCTTCCAGCTCGCCCTGCGCAGCCGGGGCCTCGGCAGCACCATCACCTGCCTGCACGTGCCCCACGAACGCGAGGTGGGGCGGCTGCTCGGCATCCCCTCCGGGGTCACGCAGGTGTGCATGATCCCGGTCGCGTACACGGTGGGCACCGACTTCCGTCCCGCCGACCGCTACAGCGCCAAAGAACGCACCTACTGGGAGAGGTGGGGGACGTGACCCAACGACCGGAACAGCCCGACGTCGTCATCGTCGGCGGCGGCATCTCGGGCGCGTCGGCGGCCTGCAGGCTCGCCGCCGGCGGGCTCTCGGTGGTGCTGCTGGAGAAACAGGACGCCTACCGGGATCTGGTCCGCGGCGAGTGGCTGGCGCCCTGGGGGATCAGGGAGGCCCAGCGGCTGGGCGTCTACGACTGCTTCTCCGCCGGCGGCGGCTGGGAGATCCGCGAATGGATGACCTGGGACGAGGCCGTCTCCGAGGACGAGGTCGAGGCCGTCGACATGACCCGGTTCATCCCCGGCATCGGCGGCCCGTTCTCCTTCCCGCACCACAGCGTGTGCGAGCTGATGTCCGAGCAGGCCGTGGCGAGCGGGGCCCGGCTGGTGATGGACGCCGCCAAGATCGAGGTCACCCCCGGCCGCGAGCCGGTCGTGACGTACCGGACCCCGGAGGGCGGGCACGAGCTGCGGCCCCGCATCGTGCTCGGCGCGACCGGCCGCGGCAACACGATCGGCCGCCAGATCGGCGTCACCATGCGCAACTCCATGCACCACTGGGGCGGCGGCATGATGGTCGAGGGCATGGACTCCTGGCCGCCCGACGTGCAGGCCATGGGCACCGAGGGCGACGTGATGTTCATGGTCTTCCCCCAGGGGTACGGCCGCGCCCGCCTCTACCTGAACTTCCCCACCGTGAACAAGCACCGCTATCGCGGACCGGGCGGCGTCGAGCGTTTCCTGGCCGCGTTCGAGCTCGAATGCCTGCCCGACCGGGGCAAGGCGGTCACCGAGGCCGTTCCCTGCGGGCCGCTGTCGGTGTGGCCGTCGGTGTCCAGCGTCCCGGAGGGGCCGCCGCTGACCGAGGGCGTGGTGCTGATCGGTGACGAGGCGGGCAACGCCGACACCGTGCTCGGCACCGGCCTGTCCTGCGCGATGCGCGACTCCAGGACCGTCTGCGACATCCTCCTGTCCTCCGGCGACTGGTCGCCCGCGGCGTTCACCCCGTACGTGGCGGAGCGGGAGTTCCGCCTGGAGCGGCTGGCCTTCGGCGCCTCGATCATCAGCAGGCTGCACGTGGAGTTCGGCCCCGCGGCCGTCGAGCGCCGGCGCCGGGTGCGCAGGCTGATGGCGAAGAACTTCGCCGCCCAGGTGACCGGGCTGCTCAACATGGTCGCCCCCGAGGACGTACCGGAGTTCGGCTTCAGCGAGTTCTTCGCGGAGCGCCTGTTCAGGGAGACGGCATGATGGAGAAGAAGACCGTACGCGTCAACGACGTCGACCTGGCCTACGTGGACGAGGGCGAGGGCGACCCCGTCATCCTGCTCCACGGCTTCCCCGACTCCTCCTACCTGTGGCGGAACCAGATTCCCGCCCTGGTCGAGGGCGGTTTCCGCGTCATCGCGCCCGACCTGCGCGGCTTCGGCGACTCCAGCAAGCCGCAGGAGGCCGAGGCGTACGGCATGCAGACCATCGTCAACGACATCGTGGCCCTCAGCATCAAGCTCGGCGTCAGGCGGCCGCATCTCGTGGGCCACGACTGGGGGGCGGCCATCGCCTGGATGTACGCCTTCCTGATGCCGCGCCGGATCGACCACCTGGCCGTGCTGTCGGTCGGCCACCCTGGCGTCTTCGCCACGCCCTCGCTGGAGCAGCGGGCGGCCTCGTGGTACATGCTCTTCTACCAGTTCCCCGGGGTGAGCGAGGAGCTGCTGCGGCGCAACGGCTGGCGGCTGTTCAAAGAGATCATGGGGCGCGACGGCGACCACGACCGCTACCTGCGCGACCTGGCCCGGCCCGGCGCGCTGACCGCCGGGCTCAACTGGTACCGCGCCAACCGCTCGCCCGCCGCCGAGCTGCGCCCGGCGCGGCCCTTCCCGCCCGTGCTCGCGCCGACGCTCGGCATCTGGGGTGCGGGGGACAAGGCGCTGCTGGAGGAGGGCATGGCCGGCTCCGGCAAGTTCGTCAAGGGCCCCTGGCGGTACGAGCGGATCGAGGACGCCGGACACTGGCTCCCCCTCGACGCCCCCGACCAGGTCAACAAGCTGCTGCTCGGCTTCCTCGGCACCGAGCGGCCCGCGCACGAGGAACGGCGACCGCGGCGCCGGTTGTAGCCGGCCGCCGCGAAGGGAGTGGACGTTGATGCTCGGCTTTCTCTTTCCAGGACAGGGGACCGTCCGCGTCGGGATGGGCGCGTGGCTGCGCCGCCGGGCCGTGGCACGGGAGCGGCTGGACCTGGTCGACGTGCTGCTGGCGCGGCCGATCTCGCCGCTGTGCGCGCGTGGGCCGATGGAGCGGCTGGTCGCCACCGAGCACGCCCAGGTGGCGGTGACGGCCTGCAACCTGGCGGCACTGGCCGTACTGGAGGAGGAGGGCTACGAGGCCGCCGTGGTGGCCGGGCACAGCGTGGGAGAGCTGAGCGCCCTGCACGCCGCCGGTGTGCTGGACCTGGCGCAGACGGTCCGGCTGGTCGAGACCCGCTCGCGGCTGATGGCCGAGGTCGGCGTCACCGGCGGGATGCGGGCCGTGATGGGCCTGCCCGTCGCGCGGGTGGAGGAGCTGGCCGAGGCCGCCTCCGCGCCCGGCGAGCCGGTCGTGGTGGGGCTGGAGAACGCGCCGGGGCACGTGGTGGTCTCGGGGGCGCTGCCCGCGCTCGACCGGCTGACGGAGCTGGCCACCGACGCCAGCAAGATCGTGCCGCTCCGGGTCGGCAACGCCTTCCACTCGCCGCTGATGGCCGCGGCCGTGCCGGGCTGGGCGGAGGCGGTGCGGGCCGCGCCGATGCGGGAGCCGCGCGTACCCGTCGTGCCCAACGTCACGGGCGAGCCCACCACCGACCTCGGCCTCCTGCGCGAGGCCCTGATCGCCCAGCTCACCGGGCGGGTGCTGTGGACCCGTACCGTTGCCGCGATCGAGGTGAGCGTGCCCGGCGTGGAGGTGGGGGACAGCAAGGTCCTCACCGGCCTGTCCCGCCGCGCCGAGGCCCGCTGCCTGAGCATGGCCGACCCCGCGACCCTGCGCCGCCTGGCCAGGGGGGTGGCGGCGTGAACCGCGTGGACCGGGTCGCCGCCGCGGCGGCCGGCGGGGACACGGCTCCGGTGCGACGCTGGGGCAGCGCCGTGGTCGGCTATGCGGGGCTCGGCCGGCCGCAGGACCTCGTCGGCGGGCTGCCGCTGGAGGCGGTCTTCACGCCCGCCGAGCGGGTCAGGTCCGCGCGCGGGCGCACCCTCCAGCACTGGGCGGGGCGGCTGGCGGGCAAGCACGCGGTGCTGCGCCTGCTCGCCGTGCGGCCCACCGCCGCACGTCTCGGCCAGGTGGAGGTGCTGCCCCGGCCCACCCCGGCCTGCCGGGCGGACGCGGCCTGCCTCGACGGCCACCCGCCCGCCGTACGGCTGACGGGCGAGCTGGCGGGTCTGGCGGGCGCCGGCGAGCACATCAGGATCTCGCTCAGCCACACCGCCGGACGCGCCCTCGCCGTGGCGCTCCGCTCCGCCCGGCTGCCGGAGGACCCGGCTCAGATCCCGGAGGCGGCAGTCCCGGCCGCAGTCCCGGCCGCAGTCCCGGCTGCAGTCCCGCCGGAAGTTCCGGCGCGGGAGACGGGGAGGGTGACGTGACGATGGACGCCAGGAAGCTAGCGGAGGCGCACCTGCGGGCGTGGTGCGACGGCGACCCCGAAGCGGTCGCCGAAGCGGTCGCCTCCTACGCCGATCCGGACTCCGGCGGCGTGCTGGCCGGCCCCGCGCTGGCCGAGCACGCGGCCGCGGTGCTGGCCCGGTTCCGGAGCCTTCGCTTCGAGGTGGACCGCGTGACCGGCGACGCGGACGCGGCCGTCGTCTCCTGGACGCTCACGGCCGACCACCGCGACTCCTACCTGGGCATCCCCGCCACCGGCGGCGCGGTCACCGTGCGCGGCACCGACCTGGTGACCGCCCACGAGGACGGCGCTCGCGTGCGGCGGGACTTCGACCGGCTGGCGCTGGCCGAGTCCCTGGGCTACGCGGCCAGGTTCGTGCCCGGGACCGACGGGACGCGCGAGTTCGGGGTGAGCGCCCGGGCCGCCACCGGCCGTACCGAACGGCCCGGCGCGCTCGTACTGACCTGGCTGGAGGTGCGCGACGACGCCGAGGCCGCCGACGTGGACCTGCTCAGTGTGGAGATCGTCAAGTCACTGCGGGCCGCCCGCGGCTTCCTCGGCGTGAGCACCTTCGACATCGGCAACCGCAAGTTCACCCTCAGCGCCTTCGACCGCCCCGAGTCGGTACGCGCCGTCCACGCCCGCCCGCACCAGCGGGCCATGCGCCGCTTCTTCAAGAGCGGCCTGTGCACCCGCGTGCACACCAGTGTCTGGCGGCCCGTCCACGCGCGTGACTACGCCCGCTGCCCCGGCTGCTCGGCGGTCGTCGCGGCGGGCACGGGCGCGACCTGCGACTGCGGCTGGACCCCCGACGACGCCTCGACCCTGTGACCTTCCGCCCTCCCGCCCCCACCGAGCGATCTGGAGACTCGATGTTGGAATTCACCGCCGAGCACGTGCCCGGCGACGGCAGGCCGGCCGTGGTGTTCATGTCCGCGCTGTTCGCCGGTGGCTGGATCTGGGACCACCCCTTCCACCGGCTGGCCGCGGGCGGGTGGCCGGTGCTGCGGACGAACGAGGCGATCTGCGCGCTGGACCGCCAGGTGGCCGGGTCGATCGAACGGCTCGGCGACGCGCTGCTGCGGGCCTGCGACGACGCCGGGGTGGGGGAGGCCGTCGTGTGCGCCAACTCGCTCGGCGGGCTGGTGGCCATCGATCTGGCGGGCCGCCACCCCGACCGGGTGCGCGGCATCGTCGTGAGCGGCGCCCCCGGCCTCACCCCCGACCCCGACGTCGGCCTGAGCTTCGACCGGCGAGGGAGCGTGCGCCCGTTCGGCGACGAGTTCGGCGAGCGGATGGTGGCGGCCCTGTTCCACAGCGGGCGCAGCCACTTCGCCCCCGAGCGCATGGCCGAGGCCGGTGCCCTGCTGCAGCGCCCGGAGTCCATGGTGAGCATGGCCCGCAGCATCAAGGCCACCCGCCGGTACCAGGTCAGGCCGGCGCTGGACCGGGTGCGCTGCCCCTCCCTGTACGTCTGGGGCCGGCACGACCGCATGACCCCGGTCGCGCCCTGGCTGGACGTGCTGGCCGCGTACCCCGCGAACGAGGTGCTGGTCGTCGAGGACAGCGGCCACATCCCGATGGTCGAGTGCGCCGAGCGGTACACCGGAGCCCTGGAGTCCTTCGTCTCCCGCTTCGCCGGGGCCCTCGCGTGAGCGCCGCCGCCGCCCTCACGCGCGTGGACGCGCCGGCGGTCCTCATGGGCGTGGACATCGTGGAGTCCGACCGGCTCGCCAGGGCGGCGGCCCGAGGCGGCGAGGTGTTCACCCGCCACGTCTCCACCCCGGCCGAGCAGGCTCTGGGGCCGGGCGTGGCGGCCTTCTCCGTCAAGGAGAGCCTGATCAAGGCGGTCGGCGTCCGGCCGCCCGGCTTCACCTGGCACGACTTCGAGGCCGTGGCGGCACCGCCCCCCGGCTGGGCCGCCCGGCTGCTGGAGGAGGCGGCCGCCGAACTGGCCGTCTCCACGGGCGTGCCGCTGACCGGGGGCGCGTCCTACGCCGTCCGCGGCGCCAGCGCCCGCGCCGCACTCGAACGCCTCGGCCCGGCCGACGGCGTCCCGGTGGGGGTCGCCCGGTGGGGGCGGGGCGACGGGTTGTTCGTGTCGCTGGCGGTCGTCTACGTCGAGGAAGAGGGGGTCCCGTCATGAGGAGATCGGTCCGGCCGGGCGAGTCGATCCAGCGGGTGCTGGACGAGTCCGGCCCCGGAGCGCGGATCGAGCTGGCCGAGGGCGTCCATGCGGAGAGCGTGTGGATCAGGCACTCCGGCGTGACCCTGGCCGGCGCGGGCCTCGGCCGGACGGTCCTCGTCCCGGGCGACGGCGCGCCCCCCGACGTGCCCCGTCTGCACGACGCCGCAGCGGACGTGGTCAGCGGCGTCACCGTGTACGGCCAGGACGTCGCCGGCGTGCGCGTCGAGGCGCTGACCGTGCGCGGCTTCTCCGGCGCGGGCGTGTACGCGCACTCGGTCACCGGCGTCACCGTCCACCAGGTGGAGGCGGAGGACAACGCCGTCTGGGGCGTCTACCTGCGCGAATCCACCACCTGCCGGGTGACCGGCTGCCGCGCCTCGGGCAGCCAGTACGCCGGCGCCGCCCTGAGCTTCTGCCCCCTGTCCGACCACGAGATCGCCGGCAACGAGACCCGCGCCAACGCGTTCGGCCTCTTCGTCGACAACTCCTCCGGCGCCCGGGTGCTGAACAACACCTGCCACGGCAACGCGATCGGCATACTCATGATCAACCAGGTCTACGAGGGCGAGCCGCCCGGCGGGGTCACCGACTGCCTGGTGGCGGGCAACGAGCTGCACGGCAACGGGCTGGCCGCGGGCGCCGGTCCCGACGGGCTGGGCGCGGCGGGGCCGCCGATCTCGGGCGTCGGCCTCGCGCTGATCGGCACCCACCGGGTCAGCGTCGTGGGCAACCACATCCACGACAACCACCCCAGCGGTGAGTCGGTCATGGGCGCCGCCTTCGTCCTGGGCTCCTCGCGCGACTGGGGCGGCGACGACGTCCTGGACACCCACGTGCTGTGGAACCGGGTGCACGGCAACACCCCGCTGGACTACCAGCTCGGGGCGGACCTGGCCCGCCAGACCTTCGCCGCGAACACCGCCGACAAGGGCGACCCGCCCGACGCGCCGGGGTGGCGGCGATGACGGACACCCTCTCCTGCCACGGCCTGAGCAAGCGGTACGGCGACGTCACCGCGGTCGAGGACGTCGGCTTCGCCATCGCCCCCGGCGAGGCGTACGGGCTGCTCGGCCCCAACGGCGCGGGCAAGACCACCACGATCTCCATGCTCGTGGGCCTGCTGCGGCCCGACGCCGGCGGCGTGCGGGTGGGCGGCGTGGACCTGGCCGCCGAACCGATGCGCGCCAAGGCCAAGATCGGCTACGTCCCCCAGGAGATCGCCCTCTACCCCGAGCTCACCGGCCGCGAGAACCTGCGCTTCTTCGGCCGCCTGTTCGGCCTGCCGCGCCGCGAGCTGGCCGGGCGGATCGACGAGGTGCTCGACCTGGTCGGGCTCGCCGGCCGGGCCGACAGCAAGCTCGCCACGTACTCCGGCGGCATGAAGCGGCGCATCAACATCGGCGCCGCGCTCCTGCACCGGCCGGAGGTGCTGATCCTGGACGAGCCGACCGTGGGCGTGGACCCGCAGAGCCGCAAGGCCATCCTCGACGGCGTCGAGCAGCTGGTCGAGGACGGCATGTCGCTGCTGTACACCTCCCACTACATGGAGGAGGTCGAGCGCGTGTGCGACCGCGTGGCGATCATCGACCACGGCCGCATCATCGCCGAGGGCACCCGCCAGGAGCTGATCTCCCTGGTCGGCAGCGCCGACAAGGTGGAGCTGTCGCTGGACGGCGACGTCGAGACCGCCCTGGCCAAGCTCCGCACGGTCGAGGGCGTCATCGAGGCGGCCGGCACCGGCGCCACGTCCATCCGGCTGATCACCGAGGGCGGCAGGTACCTGCTCCCCTCGCTCATCACCGCCGTGGACGGCTGCGCCACCGTGACGGCCACCCAGGTGATCGAACCGGACCTGGAGGCCACGTTCCTCCACCTCACCGGCAGCACCCTCAGGGACTGACCATGTGGAGAGCACTCGTCGCGGTGAGCGCGCTGGAACTCCGCACCCGGCTGCGCGACGGCACCGCCCTGGTCATCGCGCTGATCGTCCCGGTGACCCTGGCCACGCTGTTCAGCCTGGTTCTCGGCGGCGACGACCCGCCGCTGCGGGCGACGGTGGGGTTCGTGGACCTGGACGGCGGCGAGTTCCCCGCGAGCGTACGCCGCGAGGTGCTGGCGTCGGAGGAGCTGCGGGGCAGCGTGACCCTGCGCGACCTGCCCGGCCGGCAGCAGGCGCAGCAGGCCCTGGACGCCGACGAGATCGGCTCGGCCATCGTCTTCCCCGCCGGGTTCAGCCGGAGCGTGGGCGCCGGGGAGGGCGGCGACGTGGCCGTCCTGACCTCCCCGAAGTCGCCCCTGGCCGGCGTGGTGGCCGGCGCCATCGTCGACCGCATCTCCGCCCTGGTGGACGCCAGGACGCTCGCGGTACGCGCCGCGCTGCTGGCCGGGGTGCCCGGCGACGAGGTCAAGGAGCTGGTGGAGCGCAACGGCGCCGCCGGGCCCGCCCTGACCCTGGCCGGCGACCCGCTGTCCGGCGGCAAGGTGGATCTGTCGGTCTACTACGGCTCCGGCATGGCGGCGCTGTTCGCCTTCTTCGTGGTCGGAGCGTCCTTCCGCGGCCTGCTCACCGAGCGCAGGCTCGGCACGCTCGACCGGATGCGCGCCGGGCCGCTGGCCGTGTGGGTGCCGTTCGCCGGCAAGGCCGCCGTGGGATTCACCCTGGCCCTGGTCAGCGTCTGCGTCACCTGGGCGGCCTCGGTGCTCGTCTCCGGCGCGACCTGGGGCGATCCGGCGGCCGTGTTCGTGGTGCTGCTGGCGCACGTGCTGGCCGCCGCGGCGATCACCATGCTGGTGGCCGGCCGGGTGAGGACCGACGCGCAGGCCGACGGCGTGCTCATGGTGGTCTCGTTCGTGATGGCCTTCCTCGGCGGCAGCCTCGTGCCGACGCACAACCTCCCCGGCGTGCTGCAGGGCGCCGCCCTGCTCACCCCGAACGGGTGGACGTCCCGGGCGCTCACCGAGCTGGCCGGCTCCGGTACGGGGCTGGCCGCCGTGGCCGGGCCCGTCGCCGTCCTGTGCGCGATCGCGCTGGTCGCGGGCGTCCTGGCCGTGATCGGGCTGAAGAAGGGAATGCTGCTGTGACCGCGAAGCCACGGCCCGTCCTGGCGCTGGTGTCCGCCAACCTGCGGCGGCACGCCCGCGACCGGGTCGGCCTGTTCTTCATGGTGGTCATGCCGTTCGTCTCCATCGTCTTCGTCGGGATGGCCATCGGGGGCGGGACGGACCGGCTGCCCGTCGGCGTGGTCGCCCACGGCTCCGACCCCGTCACCACCGCCCTGCTGGCCGAGCTGCGCGGCCGCCCCGACCTGGAGATCAGCGTGGCGGGTTCGGCGGCGGAGCTGCGCTCCGGCGTGCGCGCGGGCTCGCTGGCCGCCGGGCTGGTGATCCCGCGGGACCCCGCCCGCCTCGAACTCGTCGTGACCCAGACCAACGGCAGCGGCCTGGCCGCCCGCAGCGCCATCGACGTCGCGGTGGGCAGGGTGGCCGCCGTCCAGGAGGCCACCAGGGCGGCCATGGCGGCCGGCGCCACCCCGGACCGGGCCGCCGCGTACGTCCGGCAGGCGCAGGCGGAGTCGGGCCGGGTCGCCGTGAGCGGCGCCGCCCCGGACCGCGCCACCTCCGCCGACCCGCGCGGCTTCGCCTACACGGCCCCGGCCAACCTGCTGCTGTTCACCTTCATCAACTCCATGGCCGTGGCCGCGGCCCTGGTCGAGAGCCGCCGGCTGGGCATGCTCCAGCGCGCGCTCACCGCCCCCGTCCGGCGCCGGTCGGTGCTGCTCGGCGAGGCGCTGAGCCGGTTCATCGTGGCGCTGGCCCAGGCCGTGCTGATCGTCGTGGTCAGCGCGCTGGCGTTCGGCATCTCGTGGGGCGACCCGCTCGGCGTGGCGGCCGTCGTGGTCGCGTTCTCGCTGGTGGCCACGGGCGCGGCGCTCCTGGCCGGCACCCTGCTGCGCTCGCCCGACCAGGCCCCCGCGATCGGCCCCCCGCTCGGCGTGGTCCTCGGCATGCTCGGCGGCTGCCTGTGGCCGCGAGAGTCGTCGGGCGAGGTGATCAACGCCATCGGCCACCTCTTCCCGCACGCCTGGGGGATGGACGCGCTGCTGACCCTCGCCCAGCCCGGCACCGGTCTCACCGCGGTGCTGCCCCAGGTCGCCGTGCTGGCCGGGATGGCCGCGCTGCTGCTGGGTGCCGCGCTGGCCCTGTTCAGCCGCCGCGCACTGACCGGCATCTAGAAAGGACGGGTCGCGATGAAGGGCATCCTGCTCGCCGGAGGGAGGGGCACCCGGCTGCTGCCCACCACGCTGGCGGTCTCCAAGCAACTCCTGCCGGTCAACGACAAGCCGCTGGTGTACTTCCCGCTGTCGGTGCTGATGCTGGCGGGCATCAGGGACATCCTGCTGATCACCACGCCGGAGGACCTGTCCCAGCTGCACCGGCTCCTCGGCGACGGCTCCCACCTCGGCCTGCGCATATCGTACGCCGAGCAGCCCGAGCCCAACGGCATCGCCGAGGCGCTGCTGATCGGGGCCGAGCACATCGGCGGCGGCCCGGTCGCGCTCATCCTCGGCGACAACGTCTTCCACGGCTACTCCTTCCAGGAGCTGCTCCGGCAGGAGTGCCGCGACGTGGACGGCTGCGTGCTGTTCGGCTACCCGGTCAGCGACCCCCACCGGTACGGCATCGCCGAGGCCGACGCCGCCGGCAGGCTGCTGTCCATCGAGGAGAAGCCGGCCGCGCCCCGGTCCAACCAGGCCGTCGTCGGCCTCTACCTCTACGACGGCGAGGCCGTCGACATCGCCAAGAACCTCACCCCCTCCGCCCGTGGCGAGCTGGAGATCAGCGACGTCAACCGGGCCTATCTGGAGCGTGGCAAGGCGAAGCTGGTCAACCTCGGCCGTGGCTTCGCCTGGATCGACGCGGGGACGCCGGAGTCCCTCCTCCAGGCCGGGCAGTACGTCCAGCTCCTGGAGCAACGGCAGGGCGTCCGGATCGCCTGCCTGGAGGAGATAGCCCTGCGCATGGGCTACATCGACGCCGGGGAATGCCACCGGCTCGGCGCCGCACTCGGTAATTCCGGCTACGGCCAGTACGTGCTCTCGGTGGCGGAGCAGTTCGGGAAGAAATAAGGGGAGGCAGGACCATGACGTTGATGACGTCGTTCACGGGCAGGCCGCCGGCCGGCGGGGCCCACGTGACGGACGTGTACCGCTATGCGGCGCGCAAGGGCGCCATAGAGGCGTTCGAGGTGGCGGCCGCGGATCTGGGGATCGGGACGGGGGAGCTGATGGAGGCGGTGCGGCATCTGGTCGAGAGCCGCCTGCTGCGCCCGGACGAGGACGGGGGCGAGCGGTACGTACCGGTCGATCCCGAGCTGGCCGCCGCCTCTCTCGTGTCCACCGTGGAGCGGGAGATCTACCGGCGCAGGGAGTTGATCGACCAGATCCGCGAGCGGATCGGGCTGTTCGAGGTCCGGCCGGACGACGCCAGGGGCTCGGCCCCGAGCACGGTGGAGTACCTGGTGGGGACCATGGAGGTGCGCGGCTTCCTGAAGACGGCCGGCGACGCCTGCCGCGACGAGGTGCTGGTGTTACAGGCGGGCGGTGTGGTCGAGGACCTGGCGGAGACCTTCCTGACCCTGGTGGCCAGGGGAGTCACCGTGCGCATCATCTGCCAGCACCGCAACCGGGCCGACGTGGGCACCCGGATGCGGATGAAGCGGCTGACCGACGCGGGCGCGGCGATCTACACCGTCAGCCACGTGCCGAGGTCGGCCATCGTCTTCGACCGGTCCCTGGTCGTGCTGTTCGGCGTGGACGACGCCGAGCCCGGTGAGTCCGACGTCATCGAGGCCAACGTCGCCCGCGTGCACAACCAGGGGATCGCCCAGTTCTTCCTGGACCTGTTCAACCACCTGTGGGAGACGGCCACCCCGCTGGTGGGCATCGAATTCGGCTACGCGGACGTGGCCGACGACCTCCAGCAGTCCATCGCGGCCCTGATGGCCAAGGGCTACACCGACGAGGTGGTGGCCAGGAAGCTGGGCATGTCGGTGCGGAGCTGCCGCCGGCACATCGCCACGATGATGCGGGACCTCGACGCGACCAGCCGGTTCCAGGCGGGGGTCCAGGCGGCCAGGAAGTTCCTCCAGACCGGCTGACCCCCGGTGCCTCAGCCCTGGCCGGGTGTGGCGACCGCCACGTCGGCCAGGGCCCGGGCGCGCTCGACGACCAGCTCGACGCCGAGCACCAGGTCCTCGAAGGCCATCCGGGGGTCCAGGCACATCCGGACCGAGCAGTTGGCGTCCTCGGCGTCGACGCCGATGGCGGTCAGCACGTAGGAGGGCTCCTGGGAGCCGGAGTTGCACGCCGACCCGGTCGACAGGGCCACCGACCGCAGGCTGGAGACCAGGCTCTCGCCGCGCACGCCGGGCAGCACCACGCTCAGCACGTGTGGCACGCCCGCGTCCGGGTCGCCGTTGACCCGCACGCCTGGGATCCCGGCCCTGAGGATGTCCAGCGCCGTGGCGCGCAGCCGGCGGACCCGCCGCCACTCGGCGTCCAGCCGGTCCGCGGCCAGCTCGCACGCCTTGCCCAGCCCGACCACGAGGTGGGTGGGGATCGTGCCGCTGCGCAGCGCGTGCTGGCCGCCGCCGTACATCACCGGCCGCAGCCGGTGGCGGATCTCCCGCCGTACGTACAGGGCGCCGACGCCCTTCGGGCCGTGGATCTTGTGGGCCGAGATCGACAGGGTGTCGGCCCCCGCCTCCCGCACCTCGATCGGGATGCGCCCGGCGGCCTGGGCGGCGTCCACGTGCAGCAGGGCGCCGGCCGCGTGGCAGAGGGCGGCCATCGCCGCCACCGGCTGCACGACGCCGATCTCGCTGTTGACCCACGCGGCCGTGGCCACCCGGGTGTTCAGGTCGATCCGCCCGGCGAGGTGGTCCAGGTCCACCCGGCCGCTCGGCAGCACCCGCATGATCCTGGTCTCGACGCCGCGGGCGGCCAGCGCCTGCCCGACGGCCAGCGAGGACTTGTGGTCGGTCGGGCAGAAGACGCCGTTGACCGGGGCGGTGTCGTGGTGGGCGAACATGCCGAGCAGCGCGATGTTGTTGCTCTCGGTCGCGCCCGAGGTGAACACGACCTCGCCGGGGTCGGCCCCGATCAGCCGGGCCGTGGACTCGGTGGCCGCGTCGACCGCCCGCCTGGCCCGCTTGCCCATGACGTGCGGGGAGGAGGGGTTGCCGTACTCCTCCCGCAGGAACGGCAGCATGGCGTCGAGCACCTCGTCGTCCACCCGCGTGGTGGCGCAGCCGTCCAGGTAGATGACCTTCATCGGGGTCACCGCCGGAACGTGCTGACGGTGACGAGGTTGCCGTAGATCTCCTCCTGGGACATCTCGCCGCTGCCGCCGGGGTCGGCGACGACCACCCGCATGCCGGGCAGGTCGTACAGGCTGAGCGCGATGTCCACGCCGGTCTCCACCGGCATCAGGCACTCGCCGGGCGCGAAGATCAGCAGGTTGCGGTGCCCGGCGCGGTACACCTCGGAGACCATCTCGGTGATCTCGCCGGCGCACCCGGTGATGCCGCAGCTGATCAGCGTCCGGTAGTTGCCGTCGGCGTCCAGGAAGGCCACCTCGGTGTCCCGGGAGGCCGCGTCGAGGAAGCGCTTCTCCAGCCGCCCCTGCTTGACGAACCGGTCGGCGGCCTTCTGGAAGCGGTACTTCAGCCAGGTCTCGGGGAAGGCGAGCGGGTGCTTCCGGCTCGGCAGGACGCTCTCCTGCGTCAGCCCGGCCTCGCACAGCGCCTTCTCGTAGGAGGCGGGCAGCGCGGCGAGGTTCGCCAGGAACTCCGCGCGCAGCTCGCTCGCCGGGCGGCCGGCGTTCGGCACGTACTGCCAGTCGTTGATGAGCAGCAGCAGCCGGACGTCCGCGCCGGTCCCGGCGTACTCCTGGAGCAGGTCCACCGACATCCGCCAGGTGTAGCCGGGGAAGATGCCGACGCGGCCGGCGATCCGGCGGCGCATGGTCTCGTCCTGGTGCTCCTCGATGACGCCGGGCGTCAGCCGCCCGGACGCGGGGTCCTCGAACAGCATGAAATGGCCACCCATGATGACCAGGTCGGCGAGGTCGCCGCCGGGCAGTTCGCGGGCGATCGCCTGGCGCAGCTCCTGCTCCGAGGCGACCAACCGGCGGCTTTTGACCACCTGGCCGGTAAGAGCGTGGTTCATGATGCGTTCACTCCGAGTTGCTAGGGATCTGGCTGGACGGTGTCCGCCGGCGGGGAGCCAACCGGCCCGCCAGCGCGGCCAACGGTGCGGGACCGGCGAGCTGCTGGAGGGACAGGCCCTCCCAGCCGCGCCTGCCCAGGTCGGCCAGCACCTGCGGGATGCGCAGGGCCCGGCCTCCGGCGAGCGTGTAACTGCGGGAAGGGTCGATGTGGGCCAGGCCGTGCGCGTCCCGCACGGCCTCGGCCAGCGCCTGTACGGCCGCGGACGGCGGCTCGCCGGTCGCGGCGGCGTCCCGGATCCGGCCGGCCGGCCGGGGCGGCGCGAACGCGGCCTGCCCGGCCGCCTCGCTGATCCGCAGGTCGGCCGCGGGGTCGTCGTGCGCGAGCACCAGGGCCTCCAGGCCGCGCAGGAACCGCTCGACGGAGGCGGCGTCCATGACCGAGGACATGGCGTGGAGCGACAGGGAGACGGCGTCACACCACTGGTCGACACGCAGGTACGTGTCCAGGCCGCAGTGCGCCCACGACTCCGGCTCCGGGTTCCAGGTGAAGGCGCTGCGCCGGCCGCCGTACTCCTTGGTGCGCTGCTTGATGAAGTTGACCTCCGACCCCAGCCGCACCTCCCCGCCACGCGCGGACCCCTCGCGCGACACCATCTCGACGACCTTGTCGTAGGGCACGTACGCGTGCTCCCCGGCCCGCCCGAAGCTCTCCGACACCCGCCGCAGCAGCTCCCCGAACCCCGGGTCGCCGGAGCAGTCCACCCTGACCAGCATCGGGGAGAACATGCAGGTCATCACGTCCGGGTACGGATGCGTCTGCCGGTTGCTGACGAACGACAGGAACCCCACGGACTCCTGGCCGGTGTAGAGCGCCATCATGGCCGTGTACGCGGCCAGGTGCACCAGCGACGGCCACACCCCGTGCCTGCCCGCGATACGCTGCCCGGCCGCCAGCAGCGCGGGCGAGATCAGCGTCGCGTGCCTGGCCACGGGTCCCTCCGCCGGCCCCTCCGCCGGCCCGCGCCGGCCCGCGAACGGATCGAGGGGCAGCCGCGCCACCTCCTCCTGCCAGTGCGCCATGGCGCGCGCCGCCACGATGGCCGCGTCCGCCGACGCCTCGTGGCGGGCCAGGTCGGACGGCTGGTGCCGGACCGGGGCCAGCGCGACCTGGCGGCGGGCGGCGGAGGCGGCCGACTGCGTCCGCAGCTCCCGCTTGATCTCCCCCAGCGTCCAGACGTCCACGGCCAGGTGGTTGAGCACCAGCACGCACTGCTTCGGGGCGCCGCCCGTGGTGATCAGGCAGGCGCGGATCGGCCACTCGCCGGCCAGGTCGAACGGCCGCCGGGTGAGCTCGTCGATCACGTCCACGGGGGTGGCGGTGCCGTCCCGCTCCGTGGAGACCTCGATCACCGGCAGCGCACGCGGCGGATCCACCCGCTGCTCGGGCTCGGGTCCGAGGTGGTACGTCGTCCGCAGGACCTCGTGCCGGCGGGTGAGATGGGTGAGCAGCGCCCGGCAGCGGGCGGTCGTGAGCCCGTCGGGCACCCGGAAGCGCAGCACCACGTGCGTCTCGTGCTGGTGCTCCGGCGGCAGCTGATGGACGCGCAGCCACATGTAACGCTGCCCCCAGCACAGGCTCGCTGATTTCATCAGGCATTCACCTCTACGGATTACGCAACACCCGAATACAATGAGAATTGGTCTTTCCCGGCCGCAGGGCAATGGGTGCGCAATGGCCGGTTCGGCGCGGGACAAGCTGCCAGCCGGGCCGCTCTTGACCTGGCCCCGGGATTTTCGGCAGCCTCTTCTCACAAAGTGATGAATCCGTGAGATGGGGGCATCGCCATGCTGGAAATTCCGGATGGTTTCCAGAGCCTTTTGCGGACGCATCTGCCGTACGCGGATGCCGGGGCTCTGACGGCTCACGACGAGCTGGGCGCGCTCGGGCTCGACTCGATGGGGGTCGTGCGGCTGCTGGTCGACGTCGAGAACGCGTACGGGGTCGAGCTGCCCGACGAGCTGCTGAACGAGGCGACGTTCGCCACGGTCGGCTCGCTCTGGCAGACGCTGGCCTCGTGGTGGCCGCCACTCCGCTGACCACCCGTCGCGGCCGCCTGTCACCGGCCGCCTGTCACCGGCCCGCGGCCGATCGCGCCGCGCGGCCGGTCAGCCGTTCAGCGCCGCCGCCGTGGCGCGGCGGTCCACCTTGCCGTTGGCGTTCAGGGGGAGCTCGTCCAGCAGGGTGACCGAGCGCGGCACCATGTAGCCGGGCAGCACCGCCGCGACCCCCTTGACCAGCGCCACCGGATCCAGGCCGACGCCGGTGCAGGCGGCCTCGAGCGCCGGCTCGCCGTCCGCGTCCGGCACCGCCAGCACGACCGCCTCGTGCACGCCCGGCTGGTCCCGCAGGGCGGCCTCGACCTCGCCCAGCTCCACCCGATGCCCCGAGATCTTGACCTGCTGGTCCAACCGGCCCAGGTGCACCAGCAGCCCGTCACGCCAGGCCACCCGGTCCCCGGTCCGGTACCACAGCTCCGGCGCCACCGTGGCCCCCGCCGGCTCCGCCGGCGTCGCCCGTACGCCGTCGAAAGCCACGAAGCGCCCCGCGTTCACCCCGGGGTCGTGGTAGCCGGGGAAGCGCTGCACGCCGCGCAGGCACAGCTCGCCCTCGGCGGCGGGCCGGCCCGCACCGTCCAGCACCAGCCGCTCCACCCCCGGGTACGGCAGGCCGATCGGCACCGTCCCGTTGGCCGGCTCCGGCCAGCGCGACCGGTCGGCCGGCAGGCGGTACTCGGTGCAGCTGATGGTCAGCTCCGTCGGGCCGTACAGGTTCTCCAGGACGCTGCCCGGCGCGGCCACCCGCCACGCGTCCGCCTGCCGCACCGTCAGCGGCTCCCCGCAGAACAGGCTCCAGCGCAGCGACGGCATCGCCCCGGGCGCCAGCCGGCGCAGCCGCATGGCCATCGACACCACCGACGGCACGCTGAACCAGTGCGTCAGCCGCTCGCGGGAGACGAAGGCCACCGGCTTGAGCAGGTCGTACGGGCCCGGCACGACCAGCGTGGCCCCGCCGCCCCAGGCGGCGAACATGTCGAACACCGACAGGTCGAAGGTCAGGTCGAAGGTCTGCGACACGCGGCAGCCGGGGGCGAGCTCGTAGCGGGGGACCACGTGGGCCAGGTACGCGTCCACGCTGCGGTGGCGCAGCGGCACGCCCTTCGGCACGCCGGTGGAGCCCGAGGTGAACAGGAGGTACGCCAGGTCGTCCACCCCGGCCGGGAGCGTGTCGGGCAGGCCGCGCGGCGGGGCGTCCAGCCGGTCCAGGCGCAGCGACAGCGTGGCGGCGGGCAGCACGGGCGGCCGCAGGGCGGCGTCGGCCAGGACGAGGTCGAGCCCGGCGGCCCCGGCCACCGCCCGGTTGCGCGCGGCGGGGGCGGCGGGGTTCAGCGGGACGGCGGTCGCGCCGAGCCGCTGGATCGCCAGGTAACCGGCGTAGGCGAGGACGCTGCGCGCCGCGTACAGGCCGACGCGGGCCGGCGGCTCGCCGCACGCGCCGACGATCTCGGCGGCCAGCCGCCGGGAGAGCGCGTCGAGCTCGGTGTAGGTGTGACGGGCCCCGCCCACCTCCAACGCGACCCGCTCGCCGTGGCGGGCGGCGGAGTCGGCGAACCACTGGTAAAGGGTGCGTTCCATGGCCTCTCCACAAGGGTGAGCGCGGCTCGGGCGGATCGGGCGCCGAGCGGCGACGGCGGCCGCTAGCGCGGCGGCTCGGGCGGTTCGGGCGGGAACAGCGACGGCGGCATCGCGGCGCCCACGTTCCACAGGTCCTTCAGCGCGTGCTGCGGGTCGGTCACCGCCAGCCGCACGCCGGCCACGAGCGTCCGCATGATGTCGGTCATCGCCTCGGCCGGCAGCACCTCGGGGTCGGCCAGCATCAGCACGCTGGTGCACCCGCCGCGCACCTCCACCCGCACCCGGAACGCCTGGCCGTACTGCTGGGCCAGCGGGGTCCAGGCCAGCTCGGCCGGGCTGGGGTCGTGCGGGTCGCTGGGGCGGCGGTCCACCTGGATGTAGTTGAACCAGGCGCGGAACAGGTGGTTGACCCAGCAGTCGTGCTCCGGCCGCTCGCCCAGCTCGGCCGCCAGGGCGGCGATCCGGTCGAAGTCGTAGCAGGAGTGCCGGTAGGCCTTGGCACTGGCCCAGTGCAGGCGCTTGAGGTGGTCGGCCAGCGTGGCACGCAGGTCCACGGCCGTGACGAACGGGATGAGCTGGTTCATCGTGCCCACATTGTGCTGGTCCTCCGGGTCGAACCGGTTGGAGGACATCAGGCTCATCGTCACCCGGTCGGTGTCCAGGTGGCGGGCCAGCCCCGCGGCGACGAACGCCATCACCACGGCCGGGGCGGTCACCCCGTGCCGCTTCCCCGCCTCCGCCGCCAGGCCGCCCAGGCTCCGCGAGCGCAGCGTCAGCTCCAGCCGGTTGCGCTTGACCTTGGCCGGCAGCGTGGGCAGCCCGTCCATCAGGCCCTTGTCCAGCACCGCCCGCCAGTAGCGCTCCGAGCCCTCCTGCCGGGGCCGCCAGGACTCCTCCCGCTGCCGGCGCGCCAGCTCGCGCGGCGGCGGGCCCACGGCCGCCGTCGCCCGGGGATCGGCCACCAGCGCCTTGAACTGGTCCTGCAGGTGGTGGATGGACCACAGGTCGACGATCAGGTGCGAGAACGTCAGCGACAGGTAGAGCGGCGTGCCCTCCGAGCTGACCAGCCTCCCGCGCCAGTTGGGGTCGCCGATCATGGAGAACGGCTTCGCCGCCAGCTCCGCCTTGGTCAGCTCGAACTCGGTGGGGTCGGTGACCACGCGGGCGTCGTCGTGTTCGACCGGCGGTGCCATCGCGTCGTGGACCCGCTGGACCGGCCGGCCGTCGCGTACGTGGTAGGTGGTGCGCAGCACCTCGTGCCGGTCCATGAGCCGCCGCAGCAGCTCCGTCACCCGGCCCGCGGAGAGGCCGCGCACGTCCCAGGTGACCGGCAGGTTGGCCTCCGCCAGCCAGTCGTCCGGATAGCGCTCGATTTCGCGCCAGCTGAAGAGCTGGCCGTTGCTGAGCGGCGCCTCGACGGACATGTGACCCCCTCCGCAGCTTTCTCCGTCCGTCATTCATCGCGGACCGGAACGCCTCGGGTCAAGGGCGCGGCCGGTGGGCGGCGGTGGCCACAAAAGGTGGCAACTATATGACGGCGGGCGGGGCGTGTGCCGGGGCGGAAAAGAACCTTATGGTCGCAGCAACTAAGTCATAGCCGCGAACTCGCACGGCTGTCGAGTAATTCTGCGCAGTCGTCCGGAAAAACCGTCGGCGTCATATTCGACGATCCCCGAGTGCTGAGGTGGCGCTTTGATGGCTGGCGAGTCGACACAGCGGACCGTGAACGATGTCCCCGTGGCCGTCGCCGTTGTCGGCATGGCCTGCCGGCTGCCGCGGGCCGCCGATCCCGGGCGGTTCTGGCGGCTGCTGCGCGAGGGCGTGGACGCGGTCACCGACGCGCCCGAGGGGCGGCGGCCGGCCGGCGCCGCGTACCGGCGCGGGGGCTTCCTGGAGGACGTCGACGGGTTCGACGCGGCCTTCTTCGGCATCTCGCCCAACGAGGCCGGGGTCATGGACCCGCACCAGCGCCTGGCGCTCGAGCTGGCCTGGGAGGCGCTGGAGAACGCGCGCGCGGTGCCCACGGCGCTGCGCGGGCGCGCCGCCGGAGTCTTCCTGGGCTCCATCTCCAACGACTACGCCGCGCTGCAGGACCGGCTCGGGGTCGGCGACCTCGGCCGGCACGCCTACACCGGCGCGAACCGGGCCATGATCGCCAACCGCGTCTCGTACGTCCTCGGCCTGCGCGGCCCCAGCCTGACCCTCGACACCGGCCAGTCGTCCTCGCTCGTGGCCGTCTGGATGGCCGCCGAGAGCCTGCGCCGGGGCGAGAGCGAGCTCGCCCTGGCCGGTGGGGTGAACCTGAACCTGCTGGCCGAGACCACCACCGCCATCGGCAACTTCGGCGCGCTGTCGCCCGACGGGCGCTGCCACGTCTTCGACCGCCGGGCCAACGGCTACGTGCGGGGCGAGGGCGGCGCGCTGGTGGTGCTCAAGCGGCTCCCGGACGCGCTGGCGGACGGCGACCCGGTGCACGCGGTGATCCTGGGCGGGGCGATCAACAACGACGGCGGCGGCGACGGGCTGACCGTGCCCAGCGGTCAGGCCCAGCAGGAGGTCATCACGCTCGCCTGCGCCACGGCCGGGGTGACGCCCGCGCAGGTCCAGTACGTGGAGCTGCACGGGACCGGCACCAAGGTGGGCGATCCGGTGGAGGCCGCGGCGCTCGGCGCCACGTACGGCGCCGCCCGGCCCGGCACCGAGCCGCTGCTGGTGGGCTCGGTCAAGACCAACATCGGCCACCTGGAGGGCGCCGCCGGCGTCGCGGGGCTGCTGAAGGTGGTCCTGGCGCTCAAGCACCGCGAGCTGCCCCCCAGCCTGCACTTCGAGTCGCCCCCGCCGGAGATCCCGCTGGAGGAGCTGCGCCTGCGCGTCGTCCGCAGCCCGCGGGACTGGCCGGACGGCGACGGGTCGCCGGTGGCCGGCGTCAGCTCCTTCGGCATGGGGGGCACCAACTGCCACCTCATCCTCACCGCGCCCCCCACGGACCTCCCCGCGCCTCCCGCACCGGCGTCCCCCTCCGTGCCCGGCTCCATGCGGGCAGCGACCTGGGCGCGTGTAGCCGACCCGGGAGCGGTGGCGCCCTGGGTGGTGTCGGCGCGGGCGGAAGGGGCGTTGCGGGCACAGGCCGCGCGGCTCTCCGCGCCGGCCGGCGATCCGGCGGTGGAACCGGGTGACGTTGCGCTGAGCCTGGTGCGCACCCGGGCCGCCCTCGACCGGCGCGCGGTGGTCCTCGCCGGGGACCGTGACACGCGACTGGCGGCACTCGACGCGCTGGCCGCCGGCCTGCCGCACGACGCACTGGTGACCGGGACGGCCCCCGGCGGCGGTCCCGGTCACGAGACCGGCGGCGGACGGGCCTTCGTCTTCCCCGGGCAGGGGTCGCAGTGGCCGGGGATGGCCCGCGACCTGGCGGCCGCCTCGCCGGTGTTCGCCGGGCGCCTGGCCGCGTGCGCCGACGCGCTCGCCCCCTTCACCGACTTCTCCCTCCTGGACGTGCTCCACGAACGCCCCGGCGCCCCCGGCCTGGACCGCGTGGACGTCGTCCAGCCCGCGCTCTGGGCGGTCATGGTCGGCCTCGCCGAGCTGTGGCGGGCCCACGGCGTCGAGCCCGGCGTGGTCGTCGGCCACTCCCAGGGGGAGATCGCCGCGGCCACCGTCATCGGCGCCCTGACCCTGTCCGACGCCGCCAGGGTCGTGGCCCTGCGCAGCCGCGCCATCGCGGGCATCGCCGGCAGCGGCGGCATGATGTCCGTCGCCGCCCCCCTCGACCTGGTGGAGCGGGCCATCGCGGACCTGGCCGCACCCGTCTCCGTCGCCGCCTTCAACGGGCCGCGCTCCGTCGTGGTCTCCGGCCCGCGCGAGGCGCTGGCGGAGCTGGCGGCACGGCTGGGCGACCACCCCACCAAGATCATCCCGGTCAGCTACGCCTCCCACTCGCCCGAGGTCGAGCAGGTACGCGACGAGGTCCTGGCCGCGCTCGCCCCGATCAGGCCGGTGAGCAGCGCCACCACGTTCGTCTCCACCCTCACCGGCGAGCCGATGGACACCGCCGGTCTCGACGCCGGCTACTGGTACCGCAGCCTGCGCCGGCCCGTGCGCTTCGCGCAGGCCGTGCGGGTGGCGCTCGACGCGCGCTGCGAGCTGTTCGTCGAGTGCAGCCCGCACCCCGTGCTGGTGACCGGGGTGGAGGAGACCGCCGAGGCGGCCGGGCACGACGTGGCCGCGGTCGGCACGCTGCGCCGCGGCGAGGGTGGCCGCGAGCGGGTGGTCCGCTCGCTCGCCCAGGCGTACGCGTGGGGAGCCCCGGTGGACTGGGCCGGCCTCTGCGAGACGGACGGGGCGCGAATCGTCGACCTGCCCACCTACCCGTTCCAGCGCCGCAGCCACACCCCGCCGCTCACCGCCGGACGGAGGAGCCCCTCGCAGGTGGCAGCCCCGGCCGAGGTGGAGCCCGACGTGCCGGCGGCCGCGCCGCGTTCCAGGGAGGAGCTTCGCGAGCTGGTGCTGTCCACCACCGCCCGGCTGCTCGGCTACGACGATGCGGCGGAGGTCGCGCCCGGCAGGACGTTCAAGGACCTGGGGCTGGAGTCGGCGTCCGGCGTCGAGCTGCGCGACCGGCTGCGCACGGCGACCGGGCTGCGGCTGCCGACCGGGCTGCTGTACGACCACCCGACGCCCGACCGGCTCACCGCCCACCTGCACACGCTGCTGACCGGCGGCGACACCGCGGCGGCGCCCGCCGCCCCGGACACGGCCCCGGACGACGACCCGATCGTGGTGGTCGGCATGGGCTGCCGGTACCCGGGAGAGGTCACCTCGCCGGAGGGTCTGTGGCGGCTGGTCGCCGGTGGCACGGACGCGATCGGCGAGTTCCCCGCCAACCGGGGGTGGGACCTCGACGCGATCCTCGCCGACGGCCCCGGCCGCTCGGGGACCAGCGACACCAGGCACGGTGGATTCGTCTACGACGCCGACCTGTTCGACGCCGCGTTCTTCGGCATCAGCCCGCGCGAGGCGGCGGCCATGGACCCGCAGCAGCGGCTGCTGCTGGAGGTCTGCTGGGAGGCCCTGGAGCGGGCCGGGATCGACCCCGCCCAGTTGCGCGGCTCGGCCACCGGCGTGTTCGTGGGGGCGATGGCCCCCGACTACGGTCCCCGGTTGCACCAGGCCACCGGCGTCGCGGGCGGCCACCTGCTCACCGGAACCGCGCTCAGCGTCGTCTCCGGGCGCATCTCGTACACGCTGGGCCTGCGCGGACCGGCCATCACCACGGACACGGCCTGCTCGTCCTCGCTGGTCTCGATCGTGCTCGCGGCGCAGGCGCTGCGGCGCGGGGAGTGCTCCATGGCGCTGGCCGGCGGCGTCACCGTGATGTCCAGCCCGGGGATGTTCGTGGAGTTCAGCAGGCAGAACGGGCTGTCCGCCGACGGCCGGTGCAAGGCGTTCTCCGCCTCGGCCGACGGCACCGGATGGGCCGAGGGCGCGGGCGTGCTGCTGCTCGAACGGCTCTCCGACGCCCGCCGCCACGGCCACCCCGTCCTCGCCGTGATCAAGGGAGGCGCGGTCAACCAGGACGGCGCCAGCAACGGCCTCACCGCGCCCAGCGGGCAGGCCCAGCAGGAGGTCATCCAGCGAGCCCTGGCCGACGCCGGGCTCACCGCCGCCGACGTCGACGCGGTCGAGGCCCACGGCACCGGCACCCGGCTCGGCGACCCCATCGAAGCCGAGGCCATCACCGCCGTCTACGGGCGCGGGCGGCCGGCTGATCGGCCGGTGTGGCTGGGGTCGGTGAAGTCGAACATCGGGCATGCGCAGGCGGCTGCGGGTGTGGCGGGTGTGATCAAGATGGTGCTGGCGTTGGAGCGGCGGGTGTTGCCGCCGACGTTGCATGTGTCGGAGCCGACGCCGCATGTGGACTGGTCGGCGGGCAGTGTGCGGTTGCTGACGGGTGCGGTGGAGTTGCCGGGGTCGGGTCCGGTTCGGGCTGGGGTGTCGAGCTTCGGGGTGTCGGGGACGAACGCGCACGTGATCGTGGAGAGCGCGCCCGAGCCGGAGGACGTGCTGCCGGTTCGGGGGCCGGTGGTGGGCGGTGGCGCGCTGGTGTGGGTGGTGTCGGGTAAGAGTGCGGCGGCGTTGCGGGGGCAGGCGGCGCGGCTGGTGGAGTTCGCGGCTGGGGTGCCGGAGGGCGAGCTGGCTGGGGTGGGTCGGGTGCTGGCGGGCCGGTCGGTGTTCGGGCATCGGGCTGTGGTGGTGGCGTCGGATCGGGCGGAGTTGCTGGCCGGGTTGGGTGCGGTGGCGGCGGGGGAGTCGCATGCGGCGGTGGTGAGCGGGTCCGCGGTGGCGGGTTCGGACGTGGTGTTCGTCTTTCCTGGTCAGGGGTCGCAGTGGGCTGGGATGGCGGTGGAGTTGCTGGACAGCTGTGAGGTGTTCCGGGTCGAGGTGGAGCGGTGTGATCGGGTGGTGCGG
>NZ_JBGNUW010000044.1:0-53586 GCF_041950495.1 Nonomuraea sp. MTCD27
GCCGCCCATCCGAGCGCCTCGGGCGGCACACTACGGCACACCGAGCGAACGAACAGGATGATCAGGCGGAAACCTCCGCCACACCGAACCCATTACTCAGGACGATCAAGGCGTGAGTCATCGAGGCTGGTATTGATTTCGCCTGCACCTGCTACGCTCTTTTGCTACCGCTCGACTCGTGTGCCCCCGGCTGGTTGGGAAAAGGCGCTATGGGGCGCGGCCGAGCACAGCTTCTGCGGAAAACGGCACAAGTTACTTTCACATCGTGAGGGGTTGAATGCCGGGCAACCCGGCCGTAGCTTCGGCGCGGAACTTTCATGGTCTGTTCATAGGTATCAACCGCTACCGGTCCAAGTCGGTGCGGCGGCTGGCTTCGGCAGCACGTGACGCGAAGGCGCTGCACGCCGTCTTCTCCGACAACCTTGGTGACTCCAACACCACGTTGCTGGCAGACCGGGACGCTACCCGCGACGCTGTCGTGGCCGCCCTCGTGGATCTTCAGACCCGCAGCACGCCCGAGGATGTCGTAGTCGTCTCGTTCTCCGGACACGGCAGTACGACCCACGAACTGGTCACTCACGACGCCGACCCGGACAACCTGCCCTCGACGTCGTTGCCGCTTGACCAGTTCACGGAGCTGGTGAGCGCGATCCCGGCCCGGCAACTGGTCGTGATCCTGGACTGCTGCTTCGCCGGAGGCGCAGGTGCCAAGGTGCTCAATGCCCCGTTGGCGCCGCGTGGCGGCGTGGCCGGCTTGCCGGAGTCGACGGATGCACGGCTGGAGCGGATGGCAGGGACCGGGCGGCTGATCCTCGCTGCGGCGACCGGCGAGCAGGAAGCGTGGGAAGACCCCCACCTGGGACACGGCCTGCTCACATACCACCTGCTGCAGGCCTTGCTGGGCGCGGCGGCCGGAGATGGCGGGCAGGTTCGCCTCTACGACCTGCTGGCGTTCGTGACCCGTGAGGTCAAGGCGAAGGCGTCCGGAACGGTGGCCGCCGAGCAGGACCCGTGCCTGCGGGGTCAGATGGACGGAGAGATTCGGTGGCCGGTCTTCACCGACACCGGCCCGCTCTACTCGGCGCAGTTCCCGTCGTCCGTGCGCGCTCCGGTCACCCGTGACCTCGCAAGCCTGCGCGGGCACGGCATCCCTCAGGTGGTGCTGGATGCCTGGGCGGCGCGTATCGAGGAGCTCAATGACCTTCAGATCGACACGATCAATCAAGGGCGTCTACTCGCCGGGGCGAACGTCCTGGTGACGGCTCCTACGTCCTCCGGCAAGACCTTGATCGGGGAACTCGCCGCTATCCGTGCCGCCCAGATGGGCGGCCGGTCGGTGTTCCTGCTGCCGACGCGCGCGCTGGTCAACGAGCAGTACGCGAGGTTCTCGCGCACCTACGGGCCGACCGGGTTGCAGACCATCCGGGCCACCGGGGAAACCGCCGACGATGTGCCGGCGCTCCTGCAGGGGCAGTTCGACCTGGCCGTGCTGACCTACGAGAAGTTCGCGGGTTTGGCTCTGGGCAATCCACATCTGCTGAAGCTGCTCTCCGTCATCGTCATCGACGAGGTCCAGACGATCGTCGACCCTGGCCGTGGCGCCTACCTCGAGTTCCTCCTCACTGTGCTCAAGGCGCGCCGTCCCGAAGGTGTCACACCGCAGGTTGTCGCGCTGTCCGCGGTGCTCGGCGATCTCGGCGGCCTCGACAGCTGGCTCGATGTGAACGTCATCGTCCGGACCGGTCGGCCCATCCCGCTGCTCGAAGGGGTGCTCGGTCCCGATGGGATCTACCGGCACGTCGACGCCGACGGCGAGGAAGCATCTGAGCAGCTCATCCCGCCGCCCAGATGGACGCGGAGCAACCAAGACCTGATCATTCCGCTGGTGCGCAAGCTGGTGGATCAGGGGCAACAGATCATCATCTTCCGGAGCACTCGCGGAGCGACCCGCGGCTGCGCTCGGTATCTTGCACGGAGCCTCGGCCTGCCCGAGGCGAATGCGGCACTGGAGAGCCTGGCGGGCGCCGACCCGAGCGCCGTGCTGGCGGACCTGCGGCAATGCCTCGCTGGCGGGGTTGCCTTCCACATCTCGGACCTGGCCCGGGACGAAAAGATCGCCATCGAGGATCAGTTCCGTGCCCCGGACAGCGGCATCCGGGTACTGGTATGTACGACGACCCTGGCCCAGGGGGTCAACCTCCCCGCCGAGACTGTGATCATCGTGGAGCTGGACCACCCGACAGGGCCCACCCAGACAGCTCCGTACTCGGTCGCCGAGTACAAGAACATCGCCGGCCGAGCTGGCCGGCTGGGGCTGACTGACAGAGGCCGCGCTGTCCTGATCGCGGGCGGCGGCATCGACGGCGACCGCCGCTGGCGGGACTACGTGCTCGGCAAGCCCGAGAACCTGCGGTCTCAGCTTCTGGATCCGGGGCAGGATATCGCGACGTTGCTGTTGCGCGTCGTAGCGGCCGCCTCACGACGGGAGGGTGTGACGGGCCTGAGCGAGCCCGACGTCATCGCGTACCTGTCCAACAGCTTCGCCGCACACCAGCAGCGGCTTGCGGGCGCCCCGGATCCGTTCCCCGCCGCCACCGTGTCCGCCGTCCTGGACGATCTCGTCCGTGCCGGGCTGCTGTCATCCGATCCGTCCGGGATCGAGCTGACCGAGCTCGGAACTTACGTCTCACAGAGCGGTCTGCGGGTCTCGTCTGCCGCGCGGGTCGCCCGAGCGCTGCGGGCGGTGCACCCTACCGCACTGAATCGCGTCACCATCGTCGCCGCGGCCCAGCTGACCGACGAGACGGCCACTGCCCGTCCTCCCGTCAACGGAAGAGGATGGCAAAAGGAGCAGACGACCTATCTCGGCGAGTTGCAGCGCCACCGTCTTGCCGGCCCCGTGCTGGCGGCCCTGCCCGGCCCGGATCGCAAAACCGCCGCCGAGCGAGCGAAACGGGCGGTGGCCTGCATGATGTGGATGGCCGGCGTTCCGATCGGCCACATCGAGCGGCAGCTCACGGTGCACCTGCCAGCGAAGGACGCAGCTGGCGTCACCCGGACTTCCGCAGACCGCACGCAAAGCGTCGTCAGCACCGTCATCGATATCGCCCGGTGCCTGCATCCCGATGCCCGCCTCGACGACCTAGCCCGCCTTCTGCCGGTCCAGCTCGAATTCGGCATCCCGCCCGAGCTGGTACCGCTGGCCCAGCATGCCGGTGCCTCACTGGACCGGGCGGACTACCTGCGGCTCGCCTCCCAGCCGCTCACCGATCCGGCCGCGATCCTCGATGCCGACGATGACCTTCTGCTCTCGTGCCTCAACGGCAACAACAGCAAGATCAAGGCACTGCGGCGCGCTGCTAGCGCTGCGCTTGACGGCGACGACAGCACCGACTTCGCCGACCTGCTGCTGGCCTCCACCGACTAACTTCGCACCGAGAGCGAGCAACATCATGAGCGACGATTCCGCGACCACGACCGCGGCTTCCGCAGCGGGCGAGGAAGATCACTGGCCGTCGTTCGACATCACGCCCAAGGCATACGAGGAAGCGGTCGCCGCGATCGCTAAGTCGATGGACCTGGACCTGGTCGGCTGGGAGGTCAAACACCTCGACCCGATCGAAGGGCTGGACGGGACCTACATCATGGACGTCACAGCACGCTTCCAGCTGGCGGGCATGGACTTCCTCATCCTGTTCGAGTGCAAGCGTCACAAAGACCCCGTCAAACGGTCCGACGTCCAGGTGCTGCTCACCAAACTCCAGTCCACCGGCGCTCAGAAGGGCGTCGTGGTGGCCGCCACCGGATTCCAGAGCGGTGCCCTCGAGTTCGCCAAGGCCCACGGCATCGCCTGCGTCCGCCTGGTCGACAACGCCTGGACCTACATCACCCGCCACACCGCAACGACACCGCCCGTGCTCACCGGCGCGTACTCCGGCTACGCGATGACGCCCGACAGCGACGGGGACTACGACTTCACTCTGCTTACCGGCAACTCCGACAACACACACTCGGCGTTGATCACCCCCTGAGTCCAAGGCGAAGGTCCGGGGCGAGAACCCGAGGGCAGATCAGCCAGCGCTTGCCGCGCCTCGGGCTTGGCTGGTTCGTTCGCCGTGGTCAGCAGTATCGCTGCCGGGGTAAGCATCCGCGTGTACGCCGAGCCAGCAACCACCTCGAAGAGATCGCCCTCACCGACCGATATCAAATAGCATCACGTACTGCTCTGCCCAGGTTGTGGAGACGATGAGAGGAAAGGATCCTCTTCATAACTGCGTTCGACCCTGCGCCTGCCGAAAACTCCATCCATGCAGATCAAGCGGCATGTGAGTATTCGTGGAGGACGCCGCCGAGCCGGTCTCGTCGGCGTACGTTCAGGTCGATGATTCGCTCGGGGTCCGTGATCGGGTCGGGGGCGGGACGAAGCGGCGCTGCTTGGTCCAGGGCTTGATGGGCCCGGTGCTGGTTGTAGAAGTGTTCGTATTCGCGTAGGGCGTGCCGCAGGTGGTGTTCGTTCCATATGAGGCAGCGGTCAAGAAGCTCGTGGCGACACGATTGCACCCACCGCTCCATGATCGAGTTCATTCGCGGCATCCGAATACCGGTGAGCACCGTCTTGATGCCGACCTCGGCGAGAATCTCGTCCACGAGCGCCGGGAACTTCCCATCCCGATCGCGGAGCAGAAAGCGCGCCCGGCAGCCAGCATCATCCAGATCCATCACCAGATTCCTTATCGTCTGGATAACCCAGCTCGCGCTTGGATGAGCCGTGGTGCCCAGCACACGGACGCGCCTGGTGGCATGCTCGATGACCGCCAGGATGTACTGGCGCTGCCCATTCAAGGTGATGGTCTCGATGAAGTCGGCGGCCAGCATGGCGTCGGCTTGCGAGCGCAGGAAATCGGCCCACGTGGTGGACGCCCGCTCGGGCGCCGGGTCAACATCTGCCTGCTTGAGGATCTCCCACACCGTGGACGGGGCGACCTTGATGCCCAGCGTGGTGAGCTCACCGTGGACCCTCCGATAGCCCCAGCCGGGGTTCTCCCGAACCAGGCGCAGAATGAGAGCGCGAATGGAGCGAACCGTGGGCGGGCGCCCACGCCGCTTCGGCCGGCAGGTACGGGCATGACGCCGTTGCATCAGATCGCGATGCCAGCGCAGGACGGTGTCCGGTTGGATGAGCAGCCGCAGCCGGCGCAGGACCTCGCGGGGCAGCGATGTCAGGAGAGCGGCGAGAAAGGCCCGGTCCTCAGGCGCGAACCTCACTCTGGTGTCAGCGCCGAGTTGGCGTTCAAGGACGGTGATCTGGTGGCGCAGGGCAAGGATCTCCACGTCCTTGTCCCGATCGCTCACGGGTAGCAACCGCAGTGCGGCGAAAGCGTTCGTGACGGTGAGGTAGGCCAGGCGAAGGAGCACGGCCGATCATCCTGCCGCACTTGGTTCCGTCGCCTGGGTGGTCGGAGATCGCGCCGCCACGCGAAGCCCTCGCAGAGCCATGACCTGGGCGGATGCAATAATCGGCAACCGCAGTGTTCGCCGACAACCACGCGGTCCAGATCTCAGCCTGCGCCGGTGCCAGCGCTCCCCGGACCGGCCCGCGCCCGTCCGGCTCGTCCTCCGGTCCGGGGAAGGCGAGCACGTTGCCTGGACCGCTCACGAACGGGACTGCCTTCTCCTGGCCGCCACCATCTCCACGGCCTCGCGCTTGTCGGAGTCGGTGACATGGGAGTACGGGTCCTGCGAGGTCACCGAGACGTGACCGGCGATCTCCTGCACGACCCGGCGATCCACCCCGGCCCGCCGGAGCCTGGTGATCGCCGAGTGGCGGAGCATGTGCGGTTGGGCCCGGAATCCGGCCTGCTTGGCCAGGTGGCAGAACAGCTCATAGGCCGCCCCGTACGACATGGCCTTACCCAGCGGCGCGTGGAACAGGTTCACGAACACCATGTCGCCGGCGTCCTCGACGATCTCGGCCCGCTCGAACTGGTAGTGCACATAGAGCTCGATCGTGACCTCGTCCACCGGGATCGCCCGGGTGTGGGTGCCGAAATTACGCCATCGCTCTCACCAGGTACTTTCATCGATCCTTCGATCACTACCTGAGCGATCGCTCAAATATGGTTGAGCAAACGCTTAAGCGACTTGAGCGATTGCTCAAACCCGGTCTGCTGCTCGCCTGGACTTCGCAGCTCAGACTGATGAACGGGATATTGGCACCCCACAGGCAAAAAGATGGAACAGGGCGGCCCGCGGGCCAGCTCCGTCTACGCCCACTTCGGCCTGCGCAAAGGCGATGGCACCGTACTCAACAACCCTGTGGGATCAAGCGAATCCGCAGAATCGGCGGCCCGGCTGGAGCGCGCGGGATTCCTCGAGAAAGATCCCTATGGCCGCACACGGATAAGCGCGACCGGGGGCGCCTTTCTGGACTCCTGAGTGCCGCCGACGGACTCGACACAGCTGAAGATCTGGTCGATCCAGCCGTGGACACCTGGGCCCGCCCGAAAATCGACGAAGCGAAGGCACGTTACGACAAAGCGCAAGCAGCATTCGACAAAGCACGACAGCACCGGCGGTAGGCGATCAGGTCATTCCTCCCGCTCGCCCTCCTGCTCTTCCAGCAATCGCGCGAGCAAGAGGTTGCGCTCTCCTTCCGCCTGATGATCCTGGCTCGACGCCGCCAGCTCCGCGGAGATCTCGGTCATCCGAATGATCTGCTGCTGCGCTTCCTGTGGCCGCCGCGGATTGAGCGCGATGAGCAAATGTCCGCGCGCACGCATCTCGGCTTCAAGATCGGAGATCTCTTCATACAGCTCGGCCGCGGCCTGCAGCGGGAGCAGGCATTGCTCCCACCGTCCCAGCTCCCTGAGCAGCACGCCCTGGGACAGGCGGAGCATACCAGCCCGCCTCTTGTCCCCCCCGGCCTCCGCCCGACCGGCGGCCTGGATGAGGACCTGCAGCGCCTCCCGCAGCTGATTCCCGCCGAAGTCGCGGCCGAGCCGGTGCGCGGCGCGGACGGCGATGTCCGCCTCTCCGGCCATGATGGCGTCGAGGAGCCAGCGGACAGCCTCCCCGTCCGGCTCCTCGGACATCTCCGCGAGATTGACCGCCGATCCGGGATGTCCCGCGTTAGCGGCTCGCTGGAACCATTCTCTGGCCTCCGCCGGATTCACCTCGCGCAGCGCCACGCCCAGGTTGTGGGCGGCCACCGGCACGATCTCGGTTTCCGCGCTCTGCGCAGCCTGCCGCCACCAGCTGATCGCCTCATCGGCGCGTCCCTGCCGCAACCGTACTTGCCCCAGGTTGAACGCGACCCCGCCGGCCTGCGGGTCATCGCTCAGCGCCAGCGGCTCCAGGACCTCCACGACCTCGTCCAACCGGCCGAGATCTTCGAGCAGGGACGCGAGGGCGAGCACGCTGTCGGCATTGCCGTCGTCAGCCGCCTTGCGCAGCCAGCCCAGCGCCTCGTCCGGCGCCGTCGAGGCCAGCAGCATACCCAGATTGTGGGCGGCGTCCCGGTCACCTCGTGCGGCGATGATCCGCCATAGCCGAGCCGCCTCGTTCGGGTCTGTGTCCTTTATCCGAAAGGCCCGATCGAACATTTCATCCCCGTCGTCGGCGGGCACCGAACCGATGACGGGCGTCTGGCGAATGATCCTGATTTTCTGGCTGTTTTCCAGATCTTGAATGGACCTCTCGCAGACTTCCAGCGACCACGCGACGATTTCCGGCCCAACCGTACCGTCTGTTACGCCTTCTGCGGGGAACACGGCGATATGAGACCGCACCAGATCGTCATCGTCAATGATGACCTCCAGTCGGTGACCGGCTCGGCAAAGTCGGCACCTGATTTCTACCCACATACGACGAGAGCCAGTTTCGCCAGTAGGCTGCCATTGGTGTCGCGAAAATGCACATTCGCCACGAATCGGCATAATTTTCACCTTGATCGCGATCCGACACGCCGAGACTACACTCTTGCGACACTAATTAAGCAGGTATGTACTGACTATCCCAGCTTTCCATGGAACAGACATCCAACCACATATGACACGATACTGTAGCTAGATATCGATTTCACGGCCGGTGACGAGGTGGCGAAGATGAGCGATTCGCGTGAGCGCGAGCTACGCGCGCTGACCGCTGCCGTGACGGCATTCCAGCGCAGCGGGAACCTCGGCGACGAGGTCAAGGCTCGGCAGAGGCGAGCCGGCAGACTCACGCTGTGGGAGCGATACGACGAGGCGGCCGAGGAGTTCGCCCGGCTCGCCGCATCCCAGCGACTGCTGGGGCTCCGGGTTGAGGTGGGGATTTCCGAACTGGCCTGTGCCGAGTCACTGAGCCGGGCCGGGAAACTCGACGAGAGCCTGGCGCACTTCTCCGCCGCCGCGGATTGTCTGGATCGCCACGGTTCCGTCGAGGAGCGAGCGGTCGCCCATGACGCCTGGCTGGCCACCGTGGCGCAGCAAGGCGACCGGGACACCATCGCGGCCAGATGTGAGGTGATACTCGAACTCGCCCCAGAGCGAGACGACCTCCCGCTTCTTCGAGCGGCGCGGCTGCGTGCGGTCTATCACAAGGCACGCCTGCTCGCCGCACCGGACGAGGAGGAGGACGTTGACCGGCTGTCCGCCGCGGAGCCGCTCGCCCGAGCCGTCATCGATGAGGTGGCCGACAACCCGGCCTTCGAGAGCCGGGCGATCGAAGGCCAGATGCGCATGATCATCGGCAGGGCCCGTCAGGAGCAGGGCGACTTAGCCGCTGCGTCGAGCGAGTTCGCCCTCGTCGCGGAGATCGGTCTCGAACAGGGCCTGTCCGAGATGAGCGACCTCGGGATGGAGTTCCTGGGACGGGCGCTTCGCGAGGTGCCCGACCTGGGCGTGGTCCGGTTCAGTGAACTGGCCGAACGACATCGCCGCGCCGGCCAGCGCCATGCCGAGGCGGTGTGCCGCTATCAGCGCGCGCAGTGCCTGGAACGCACGCGGATCTCGCCCTGGTCCCTGGAGGCCGCGATGGAACGCGCCAAGATCGGCACGGGGGAGGCCGAGCGGGCGGGCGAGATCTTCGACACGCTCGGCCTGGTCCGGAAGGCTGGGGACGCCTACTACCAGGCGGGCCATATGCTCAGCCAAGTCTGCGGATTCGAGGAGGACCAACGCCCCAGATGCGTCGAGATCCTCGAGACCGCCTCCCAGCGGTTCGCCGCCACGGAGGCATGGTGGGTCAAGGGGCTGGCCGAGCATCTCGCTGCCTTCGTCATCTTCATGCACCCGCCCATGCCGTCGGGCGAAGAGCGGTCCCTAGCCTACCTGCATCGGTCGATTGACTCCTTCCAGCGCGGCGATCGGCCGCTGGAGGAGGCCACGTCCCGGCTGGAGATCGCTGTGCAGATCGGCCTGCGTGGCGAGTGGACCGACGACTGGCTGGACGCGATCTTCACCTGGCTGCGGAGCCACGAGCTGGCCCGTAGCGCCACCCTGCTGGCACACCGCAGACAGGACGATGACCGGCGGACCGCACAGATGCTGACACTGGTGATCGGCCATCTGCAGGACGCCGCCGCCACCTGCGGCGGCCTCCGACGATGGCAGGAGGCGATCTGGGGAGCGGCTCAGGCTGTCAAAGGCCGCGCCTTCCTCGACCAGCAGGTTCAGCATGAGGCGTGGAGCCACCTGCTCGCCGTCGACCCGAGTTTGCGCGAGCTGACCGGTCAGGCCGAAATGGCGATGGTCGCACTGGAGCAAACCGAGTGGAATCTGCAGAGCGCGCTGTTCACCGGGGACATGGAGCGCGCTCAGCGCCTCGGCGAATCCCGTGACGCTGCCCAGCAGGCGCTGCGCACGTACGAACACGAGCAGCGCGAACGGCTGGACCAACTCACGCGCGACCAACCGGACGCGATGCAGCTGGTCAACAGTGAGCCGGTCGACCCGAGCGAGATCCAGGCAGTCCTCCGCCCGGGCGAGCTTTACCTGGAGTACCTCTGGCGGTACGGCCACCTGGTCCGATTCGCGATCACCGCGGATCGCTTCGACATCGCCGTACCGGATCCGAATCGGATGCCCTTCCTCACTTGGGTGCGGGAGGCGAGCAAGCTCGCCAGGCACGGCACCGAGGAGGGCATGGCCGCCAATCCTCTTTTCATGGATGCGCTGCTCGGTCCAATCCCGGCCAAGGTGAACACGTTGATCATCTGTCCTCAGGGTGAGCTGGCCGCCACGCCCTGGCACCTGCTGCCCTTCGAGGACACGACTGTGGGCGACCGATTCTCGACGTCGGTCGTCCCGGCCGCCGGGTCGTTCCTCCGGTTGCGCGGCAGCCCTCCCAGAGCGGCCGACGCGGGATATCTCGGCGTCGCTTACAACGCGCGGGCCCGTACCGACCTGTCGTATCTGCCCGGCGTGGACCGGGAGGTGACGATGATCGCCCAGCAGCATTTCGGCGACGATCGCGGGAGCTGTCTCACCTCAGCCGACTCCGACACCTTCCTCGGCCTGCGGCGCAGCGTCGAGCTGCTGCACGTGGCCAGTCACGCCAACCGCCACGGCCTGCACCTGAGCACTACGGTCACCCCCGTTGACTTGCTGGACCTGAAGATCAGGGCAGACATCCTGCTGCTCACCGGCTGCGAGGCGGGCGACTTCGCCGGCGAGGACACCAACGAGTTCCTCGGGATCGTTCGGCAGCTGCTGATCGTCACCCACGCCCGGGCGGCGATCGTGAGCATCGCCGCCGTCTCTGAGAAGGCCGCGCCCACTTTCAGCGATCTGGTGGTCGCGGCTCTGCTCGGCCATGCGCCGGCGGCGCCGGTCGCGCAGCCGGCCCGGTCGCTCGCGGTGGGCGCGGCGACGCGATGGGCCCGGCAGGAGCTCCGCAGGATGGTCACGTCCACGACCGGTTCCCGTGCCGACCCTCTGTGGTGGTCGCCGTGGTTCGTCGTCGGCGATCCCGCCGCCGTGCTCACTGCCCGCGTCGCCGATCCGGGAGGAACCCATGGACGATGACCTGCTGGAAGCCGCCCGGACCGTACGCCCCTACCTGCCGGACCTGATCGGGGACGCCGCCCCTCAGGTCGATCAGGAGATCTGCCGGTTGCTGGACGCCGCCCGGGCCGGCGCCGACGTCGCCTTCGAGCTCAACGCGACGCTGTCGCAGACCATGGCACTTCACCTCTGGAAGGAGGAGGTGCTGGCCGATGAGCTGCACCGCCCACCTGAGCTTCAGTCGCGCACCGTCCGCCGCTCGGCGGGACGCCCTTCGCCCGGAGACGGTGAGGACATCGACGCCACCAAGTATGTCTGCCCGGTCGAGCGCGACTACATCTGGTGGCGGCAGTCGCCGGGCGACCAGGTGAAGCTCTGCCCGGACCACGAGGTCCCCCTGGTGCGGGCCGACGGACGGTGATCGGCGACCTCTGGACCGGCGCGACCGGCAAGCTGACCGAGCGCCTGGTCTCAGCCTCGATCCCGGCCCTGGTCTTCTGGTGCGGCGGGCTGCTGGCCTGGATCGACGGGCGAGACGGGCTCGACGACCTGGCCGCTCTCGCCGGCCAGGTCGACCGCCAGCCCGCCGCCACCCAGTTCGCGATCCTATTCGCAATCATGGTGGCCATCGGCGCCTCGGCCATCCTCGTCCGCCGCTGCACCCTGCCCGTGCTGAGGCTGCTGGAAGGTTACTGGCCACGGCTCCCCGCCCCGCTGACGAGGCTGCACATGGCCGGAGTGAGTCGGGCAAGGAGGCAAGCAGGCAAGGACAGCGATCGATTCCAGGAGCTCATGGATCGCAGGGACGCCGGCGAGCTCACCCTGGTCGAGCGCACCGAGCTGATCCGGCTGGACCAGCGCGCCCGTCGCCGCCCCTCGTCCGACTGGCTCATGCCGACCCGCATCGGCAATATCCTGCGTGCCGCGGAGAGCCGCCCCGTGGACAAGTACGGATTGGACGTCGTTCAGGTCTGGCCCCATCTGTGGATGCTCCTCCCTGACACCGCTCGCCAGGAGTTGAGCAGCGCCAGGACCGCACTGGACTCGGCGGTCGGCGCGGGCATCTGGAGCCTTCTGTTCCTCGCGTTCGCGCCGTGGTCACTGTGGGCGATCCCGGTCGGCCTCGGCACAGCCTGGGCCGCGTGGCGGTTCTGGGCAGCCGACCGGGCGGTCATCTACGCGAACGTGGTCGAGGCCGTATTCGACCTCTACAGGACCGCCCTGTACGAGCAGCTACGCTGGCCGCTCCCCGCCACCCCGAACCAGGAACGCGCCGAGGGCCGCCGCATCACGACCTATCTTCTGCGCGGCTCCGACGCCGACCATCCGGTTTTTGGTACGCCGGCCGCCGAGAACGACTCTGCGCCTGCCGATAATCACATCCGCCCTGGTCATGACTCTGCGAAGGCTCCGCCTTGACGTACGCGAGCTCGCACCCGAGGACCGGGCCCTTCTCTCCCCTCTCCTGACCTCGCTGCCCCGCGAGGTCCTACGCCGGCTACGGCTCCTCGTCCGCCCGGACACCGTCCTACGCTGGCACCGCGATCTGATGCGACGGCGTTATGCCCGTACGTGCCAGCCGAAGCGGCCTGGCCGCCCACCCACGGTCCGCTCCATCCGCGCCCTCATTCTGCGCCTGGCCCGGGAGAACCCCGGCTGGGGCTATCGGCGGGTCCACGGTGAGCTCACCACGCTGGGCATCAAGGTGGCACCATCCACGGTCTGGGAGATCCTCAAGCAGGCAGATGTTGATCCGGCGCCCGAGCGGGCGTCCACCACATGGGCCGACTTCCTGCGCTCCCAAGCCAACGCCCTGCTGGCCTGCGACTTCATCGAGACCATCACCCTGAACGGACAGCGCCAATACATCCTGGCCGTCATCGAGCACACCACCGGGCGCATCCGGGTGCTCGGCACCACCGCGCACCCGAGCGCCGACTGGGTCACCCAGACGATCAGGAACCTGGTGATGGACCTGGAAGAGGCGGGCTGCCGGGCGCGCTATCTGATCCGAGACCGAGACGGGAAGTTCCCCGCCCTGATGGACGAGATCCTCACCGAAGCCGGCATCAAGACCGTAATCACCGGCATCCGGATACCGCGCATGAACTCGACTATGGAGTGGTGGGTGCAGTCGTGCCGCACGAACTTCTCGACCGCTGCCTCCTCTGGAACGAACGCCACCTACGGCACGCCCTACGCGAATACCAACGCTTCTACAACCAGCACCGAGCCCACCAAGCCCTGAGCCAAGCCGCCCCGCTACGCTGTGGGTGCCGAAAATTACGCCATCGCTCTGACCAGGTACTTTCATCGATCCTTCGATCACTACCTGAGCGATCGCTCAAATGTGGTTGAGCAAACGCTTAAGCGACTTGAGCGATTGCTCAAACCCGGTCTGCTGCTCGCCTGGACTTCGCAGCTCAGACTGATGAACGGGATATTGCACCCCACAGCCTCCGGATCCACCTCCGCAGAACCGACCCGGCCACTTGCCCTGCCGACCTCATCCTGATCTCCGGCAAGCTGATGTAGTTCCCACGCACGAAAGCAGATCGTCGAGGATCTCGCGGGGTGTTTCAGATCAAGGCGCACGCCCCCGCACTGCCGGGTCATCCTGACGGTGTATGAGATGAAACGGCTGGGCCGCGACGCCGCCGAACTCACCGCCCTGGCCGACCACCTGACCGCCCACGGCCTGGTTCTGGAGATGCTCGCCGGGCCACTGGCCGGCATCTACGACCCGGCCGGGCCAGGCCGGATGCTGTTCGCGTTCTTCGCCGCGATGGCCGAGACCGAACGCGAGAACATCCGCGAAGCCACCCTCGAAGGGCTCAACGCCGCTGCCCGCAAGGGAAACCATGGTGGCCGGCTGCCGGTCATCACCGACGACATGCTGCACAACGTGCTGCGCCGGCATGCAGGCGGTGAGTCCGTCGAGGACATCCGCTCCGACCTGATCATCCCCACCGGCAAGCGCAGAGGAAAGAACCCGAGCCTGGCCAGCATCTACCGCGCACTCGCCGACCACGCCAAGACGCAGGCCTACCCTGACGCCGTCGACCACGCCCACGCCGAGTTCGCCGCGCTCCCGACCAGGACCTGACACAAGCTCACCGCAGGTCAGCGATATCCGCCCGATTCCCGGCGAGTATTACGGCAACCCCAACTACCAGGACGCTGATCGGCGGACAGGCGGCTGGCGCAACCAGCAGGCAGCGGGCTTGCACCGCAGGTGTCAGGCGGGCAGTGTGAAAAGCCGGTACTCGAACACCCTCGCGAATCCGAAACGCCGGTACAGCGGCTCGCCTGCCGGACTGGCAAGGAGGGCGGCCAGGCCCATCCCGCGCTCCTGTCCGGTCCGCAGCGCCGCTGCGGTCAGTGCCGCCCCGATGCCCCGTCGGCGGTGCTGCTCGGCGACGTGGACGAGGAAGATCCCGGCGACTCCGTGTGCCATGACGACCACCGTCGTCCCGACCACGCGCCCCTCGACAATGGCGGCGAGCCGCACGATGTCGGCGTTGTCCGGGTGCTGGGCCTCGATCCGCACGATGCCCGGCTCCACGCCGGGCGTGACGCCCATGGAGGTGCTGTAGACCACGACCAGCTCTGCAAGCCGGCCGCCCGCCTCGGCTGCCTCGATACTCAGGCCAGGGGAGGGCCCTTCCAGGTCGGCGACGTGGTCCAGCGGCCTGGTCATCAGCGGGAGCACCCCGAACCGTACCGCCCCACGGGCGACGAGGGCGGTGGAGGTGCCCGCGGGACTGTCCGGACCGACCCACCACCACCAGGGGACGCCTGCCAACCGAACCCGCGCGGTCGCCACGGCCTGGTCGATCAGGTCCAGGGACCGCACCCGCACCACACCATTGAACTGCGGTTGCGCGAGCCCGCTGCGGTAGTACTCGAGGTCACCTGTCGACCGATCCGCCTGACCCCAGCCCACGAGGTACTGCCGGAAGTTCGCAGTCACCCGCGACATCTCAGCGCTCGGAGCGCCGGCCCGTTCCATATGTCGGTGATCTCCATATCCCGGGCGCCGACAATCTGTCTTTTACGGACCCGGCTCGTTTGCGTGATGGTGTCCTGTGTCTGTCCAGCCGACGTGCCGGGCCCGTAACCGTGCTCTGCCATTGCCGCCCCGGCCGCCGAACAGAGGCGCGGAGCGGTGGTCAGCCACGCTCGATGAGCGACATCATCTAGGTGACGAGTTCGAGCGAGGCGTCGACGTGGGGCAGGGACATGGCTTCGACCATGAAGTGCTGTTGCCGGTGTGTTCGGCCAGCGACTTGATGGTGACGGCGACCTCAGCTGGCGAGGCGCTTTCGGCGGTGTCGACGCGCATCACCGCGTCGATCCGCGACGGGTCGCGTCCCGCTGCGGTGGCGAACCGGTCGATGTACATACGTTGTTCCAGCACCGTATCGGCGTCCGTCAAGCCCAGCACCGTGCACGCCGGCAGCCAGCCGTCGGCTCGCTCTCCCACACGTTGGAGAGCGCACCGAAGCCCGCGATCAGACGCCCGCCACTGACCGGGCCGATCGTGGTCAGCCCGCGGGCCAACGGCACGGGCGCGTAGATGGGCGCGATCAGGGCGTGGCTGAACACCGACACCCGTTCGGTGGCCGCGGCCGCGACACCGAGCAGCACGAAGGGGTCCGCGGCGGTCCGGTATTCCACCGGGATCGTGGTGTCGCCGGAGCTGCGATCCCGACCGGCGGGTTCACGGCGGCGACGTTGCGGTCCCCTACCCAGAGGCTCGCTGCCCCAGCGTCTTCCGGCACGCGGGCGAACTCCGCAATCCGGGCGACCTGATGAGCCACATGGTGCAGGTAGGGGAGCGGGAACCCGATCCTCATGGGAGTCCTTTGCCCAGCGGTGTCGGAAACGAGTCGTGGGCCGGCCTTCGGGTCAGGCGGTGGCCCGCGGCGGGGTGGCCGTGCCGTGGACCCGTTTGGCGTGCCTGGCGTACAGGCGCGGCGCAATGAACGGCATGAGCAAGCGAGCGGGAGCCGGCGCCTGGGCGAGGACCGCCCTGATGACCTCGGGATCGCCCTCGTACATCACCATGCCAAAGGCGAGCGGAAGGAGCTTCTTCGGCATCTCATCCATGCCGTGCTCACCGAGTTTGCGCCACTCGGCGGCGGTGACGTACTTCTCGGCCAGGGGGAGGATCCGCTCCTCCTCCATCACCATGTGCTCCAGCAGCGCGGCCAGCAGCCGGTCGAACACCGCGGCGAGTTCCTCCGTGCCGGTCGCGGTGGACCGCCATGCCACCAACAAGCGCATCGCCTCGGCGTTGGCGGACTCGATGGCGTCATGCTGCTTCTCCATGACGGGCACAATGGACTCGGCCTCCTCCCCGCCCCGCTCCTGGAGCAGGGGCCAGAGGACCACATCCTCACCCTCGTGGTGGAAGTGCAGCAGACCGCACATGAAGTCGGCGTGGGCGCCGACGGCCTCCGAACGCTGAGTGTCTCGGGGCTTGACGTCTCGCACGAGCTGGGGGAGCAGGCCGAACTCCCGGCGGATCATGGTGTGGGCCATGTACATGTCCCGCACATCAGCCATCGGCTCGTTGCTGTTCGTGTTCACTGGATCCTCGCTCTTTGTCGGAAATCTGCCGTCGCTGTCGCCGTCGGCAGGCGCGCAGAGGGTGGGGGCGCGACCCCACTGGTCTGATGTGCGTGACGCTGAGGGCGACCGCTCGCGCGGCAACGCGACGGCCCCTGGTCGCTCAGGCCGATGAACCCCACGGCCGGACGGCTGATCGATGTCGTGTCGGTCATGAGGTGCTCCTCAAGGGCCGGTCGGCGGAGCTCAGGCTCCGATAGCGTCGAGTTCGGTGATCGCGTCGGCGGGCAGGGTCAGTTCGGCGGCCTTGATGTTCTGCTCCAGGTGGGTGAGCTTCGAGGTGCCCGGGATCACCACGGAGGTGGCCGAGCGCTGCAGCAGCCAGGCCAGCGCGACCTGCTGCGGTGAGGCGCCCACCCGGGCGGCGACATCGCTGAGCGTGTCCGACTGGATGGGGCTGAAGCCGCCCAGTGGGAAGAACGAGGCGAAGGCGATGTTCTCCCGCGCGCAGCGCTCCAGAAGGGCGTCGTCCTGCCGGATGACCAGGTTGTAGAGGTTCTGGATCGCCACGACCGGGGCGATCTGCTGTGCCTCAGTGAGCTGGGTGTCCGAGGCGCCGGACAGGCCCAGGTGTTTGATCAGGCCCTCCTGGCGCAGCTCGGCGAGCGCGCCGAACTCATCCGAGATCGGGTCGTCGGTCGTGCCGTCGTGGTTGGGCAGCCGGAGGTAGACGACGTCGAGGACATCGCGGCCGAGGGTCTTGAGGTTGGAGTGGACCTGCTGCTTCAGCGACGCGGGCGTGATGTCGGGGATCCACGAGCCGTCCTGACCGCGCAGCGCGCCGACCTTGGTGAAGATGTGCACGCCCTCGGTGTAGGGGGCCAACGACTGCTTAATGATCTCGTTGGTCACGTGCGGGCCGTAGAAGTCGGAGGTGTCGATGTAGTTCACTCCACGTTCGACGGCGGCGCGGACCACGCGGACGGCCTCGTCGCGGTCCTGGGGCGGGCCGAAGACGTTCGGGCCGGCCAGTTGCATGGCGCCGTAGCCCATGCGGTTGACGGTCAGGCCGTCGGCCAGGGCAACGCTTCCAGCGGATGCTGCGGTCATGTCGTTTCCTTCCCTGTCGGTCGCTCTTCACCAGCGACTAACTAACCAGTTAGCCAGAGATTATGATGAAACTAACTGGTTAGTCAAGCTGGTAGAGTCGCCCGAAAAGGAGGCGCCAACATGAGCAAAGCGGAAGCGACGCGCGAACGGATCCTCGACGCCGCGTTGGAGGAGTTCTCCGCCTACGGGATCGCCGGCGCACGCGTCGACCGCATCGCGCGCAACGCCGGGTGCAACAAAAACCTGATCTACATCTACTTCGAGAACAAGGAGAAGCTGTTCACCACGGTGCTCCAACGCCATCTGGCGGACGTCAACCTGAAGATGCCGTTCACGCCCGCAGACCTCCCCGGCTTCGCCGGAAAGGTGTACGACTTCGCCATGGCACACCCGCAGATCATCAGGCTGCTCGCGTGGTCGACCCTCGACCAGAGCGCCCAGCTGCCACCATCCCGGGCGGGCTCCTTCCGAGACATGGCCGCGACCGTGGCCGACGCCCAGCGCGAAGGCCTGGTAAACCCCGCCTTCGCGCCCGAGTTCCTCGTGACGACGCTGATGGCGATCGCCACGTCCTGGTCGCCCGCGTTCCCGTTCGGCACGTCCACCAGGCAGCCGGATCCCGAGGTGCTGCGCGAGGACGTCGTCAAGGCGATCACCCTGTTGGTGCGACCCCATGCCGCCACCGAGGAAGGCACCGATCAGGCACACGCTTCCGGCACGCCCGAATCCGGCTCCGAGGCCCCGAACGAACGGCGACGCCGTTGAAGGAAACCGTCCGGTCCGAGCAAAGACCGTGCACAACCGCGGCAGAACCGGGGTGACGCATGACGATGCGGCATCGGAACAACACGTTGAATGGCTGAAGGAGAAGACATGACCGAGGCGTTGGTGCTGGGAGGCGGAGGTCCCGCGGGGATCGCGTGGATGACCGGCCTGCTGATCGGGCTGGCCGATGCGGGCCGGAACGTCACCGATGTCGAGGAGATCGTGGGGACGTCCGCGGGCTCGACCGTCGCGGCGCAACTGGGGAGCGGATTGAGCCTGCGGGAGCTCTACGCCCGGCAGATCGATCCCGAACTCCAGGCCTTCGAGATCATGGGGCAGGTCGACCTGCAGAACTTCGGCGCGGAACTCAAGGCCGTGCTGGAGGGCGCCGACGGCATCCAGCAGGTGCGGCGTGCGCTTGGCAGGTTCGCGCTCGACGCCGACACCGTGCCGGAGGCGGCGCGGCGCAGGGTGATCGAGTCCCGGCTGCCGTCGCACGAGTGGCCCTCCCACATGACGCTGAAACTCATCGCCGCGGACGCCGACAGCGGGGAGCCGCGGGTCTTCGACAACGCCTCCGGCGTCAGCCTGGTCGACGCCGTCCACGCGAGCTGTGCCGTGCCAGGCATGTGGCCGCCCGCGACGATCAACGGCCGCCGGTACGTCGATGGCGCCGTCCGCTCCAACACCAGCGCCGACCTCGCGGCGGGCGCGTCCCGCGTGCTGGTGATCGCGCCACTGGGCCACATGGAGCTGTTTCCCTGTGAGAAACCGCTGGCCGCGGCCATCGAGGAGCTGCGCGCGAACGGCACCAAGGTCGCGGTCGTCGAGCCCGACCCCGCCTCCCGCGCGGCTATCGGCACCAACCCGGCGGACCCTTCCACCCGTCGCCCGGCTGCCGAAGCGGGGCGCGCCCAGGGCCGTCAGCTGGAGATCGACTTGACGTGAGGCTCCCGGCCACAGGTCGCGGCGCCGGAAGGCCGCCGCCGCGATGCGCCACCGGATCCTCTCCCTGACGGAAGCACGCGCACGCACGGGTCACTGTTCCTGTCCGAACGCCGCCCCGTCCCGGCCCGCCGCCCGGCGCGCCGCCGACATCTGTCCGCACACCGGCCGCGCCAGCCTCGGCTACGACCGCGCCCGCGTCCTGCTGGACAAGTACGCCAGCCTCGACCTACACCAACTGCGCCACAGCGCCGCCACCCACCTCGGCGAGCCCGAAGTCCCGCTCAGCACATCATGGGCAAAACCCGGCACAAGAACCCCCGCACCGCCATGCGCTACGTCAAGCCCGGCGCCGAAGCCATCGCCAAGGTCACCGAGCATCTCGCCCCGCCGTCGACACTGAGGCTCCGTCGCGAGGCTGGCGACCCCGACGACAAATACCGGTCCAAGAATCACGACCTCAAACGATCCAAGTCACAGACTTCGGTTGCCAAAGCCGGGCGCTTCGCCGGCTTCACGCCCGGCTCCAAGGCGTACGCGACCGACAAGGACGGGGGCGTCCGCCTCTTCGACCTCGCGACCGGGAAGGCTCGCGCGACTTTGACCGCAACGGTGCGGGGCGATCTGGTGTTCAGCCCGGACGGCAACCTCATCGCCGCCGTGACGACGGAGGGCGAACCAGCTCTGTTCGATGCCGCAACTGGTCAGGGGCTCACGCCGCTGACCGGCCACACTGGCAAGGTCACCGACCTCGCGTTCACGGCGGACGGACAGGCGCTCTTCACCACCGGGACGGATAAAACGGTGCGAAAGTGGTACGTCAAGCGCTGATCATGGACAGAGGCCGGCCTAGTCGTTCAGGGGACGGCTCTGAGAGCGTCGATGATGGCTCCTGCCGAAACTACATCCATGCAGTTCAAGTGGCATGTCGGTATTTGCGAAGGACTCCGCCGAGACGATCTCCCCGAGTGGTAATGTCGAAGACGAGCAGCAGCGTTTGTCGGTCAGTTTGGACAGCGCTTACGGCGGTTGCTGGCAAGAAATGTCGGTGAGAAGGGGCAGCGCTTCGCGGCACCGAAGTCGTTGACGCCGCTTCATCCTCGGCGGCCGGATGGTCACGCACCATCGTCTCAGGTCAAGATCGTTCGTCCTGGCTTCGCCTCCGGGCGCTCCATCTTGACCTGCTCCTCTGGCACGCGAGATCGCCGCTGTCCGAGGAGCAGCGGAGTTTGGGGTGCCGATCCCTGCGGTCTGATCACGGCGGGAGGTCGCGCCAGCGTTCGGCCGACGCCAGAGCGTCCAGGCTGATCCGCTCCAGGAACGCACCACCCCTGGCCAGGCGGCGCCCCACGGGCGTGTCGAGCCCGAGCGTCTGCCCCGCCGCCTTCGTGATCTCCGCCGCCGCGAGCGTCTGCCGTGAGCTGATCACCGTCGAGTGGTACCAGGCGTCGTCGTCGACCACGTAGATGTCGCGCCGCCGCCGCGGATCGCGTTCGCGCCTGATCAGCCCCTGCTGGGTCAGGTAGCCCACGGCCATGGAGATCGAGGCGGGACTGACTTTCAGCCCGCGCGACAGCTCGGCCGCGGTGAGCCTGCCGTCCTCGCTCAGCCATAGGCCGATGAGCACGCGCGCCACCATTTTCGGCAGGCCCATCCCGACCGCCATCTCGACGGCTCCCTCTTCCACCTCGAGGACCTTGCGGTCCCGGGGCTCGGCCTCGGGCGAACGGGCCGGGCTGCGCCGCGCCCGCCGCGCTGCCGCCTGGTGCGCCCGCTCGGGGCGGTAGTCGCTGGGACCGCCGTTGCGGCCGATCTCACGGCTGATCGTCGATGTCGGCCGGTCCAGCCGCCTGGCGATCTCGGCGTAGGAGCGGCCTTCGGCGAGGCCGGTCGCGATGCGCCGGCGGTCCTGCTGAGTCAACCTTCCTTCTGACACCACACCACTATTGCGTTCGACACCACACAATGCAACGTTTCATTGCATTCAGCCTCACGGTCAACGCATCAATATATCGGACTTTACCTGCATCATCTGCATTCATTGATTGACAGAATTTCTGAAAGCAACATAGCTTTCAATCGTGATAAACACGTACTATCGCGATGAGTCGGTCACTCCGTCCCCTGACCATGCACCCGCCTGTCCCTTCGATCCCGCCTCTGCGCGCACTGCCCTGCGCGCAGAGCTCTGCAACCGGTGAGGATAGAGGTGTTCAAACGCATTCTTCCTGCGCTTGGCCTGCTGGTTCTCGCGCCGCTGATCGGCGAGTATCTGCTGGGCAACATCGCCATCAACGCCCTACCAATGATCATCGGGCTGATTCCGCTCTATGGCGGTGGCGCGCTGCTGATTCGTGAGGTCGCCCGTCGGTGGCGGCTGGGGTGGCCGGGGATCATCCTGCTCGGGCTCGCCTATGCCGTGATCGAGGAGGGCCTGCTCACCCGGTCGCTGTTCGATCCCGACTATGTCGGGTTACGGTTGCTCGACTACGGGTTCATCCCGGCACTGGGCATCGGCGCCTACTGGACCGTGTTCGTCCTGGCCATCCATGGGGTATGGAGCATCGCGGTGCCGATCTCGATGGTAGAGGCGGGCTCACGCCGTCCGGCCACCCCCTGGCTCGGCAAGGCCGGCCTCACCGTGTCAGCCGTCCTGTTCCTGCTAGGCGGCGCGGTGCCCATCGCCCTGGCCAGTCCGGCCGCCATCTACCCGTTGTCGGCCGCTCAGATCACCTGGACGCTGACGGCGGCCGTCGCCCTGATCACCGCCGCGTTCCTGTCCGTTCGATTCCGCCGCCCCCTCCGTTCGGCCACACCGGCCAACCCGTCGACCGTCTTCGCGATCACCATCGTGGCCGGGCTGGCGTTCTGGCTCCCCACTTTGCTCGCCCTGGTGGGGATCAAGCTGGAGTCCATCGTGCCCGCGTGGATCACGGTCGGCTTCTACCTCGCCCTCTACGCCACGATGACGCTGCTCATCCTGCGCTGGTCCCGGCGCACGGGCTGGGGACCCTGGCACAAGTTCGCCCTGGGCGCTGCCGGCCTGGTCACCTACGCCTGGCACGGCTTCCCGCAGCCGCCGAGCTTCCCAGCGCCCGCGCATGTGGACCTCATCGGCAACGCGGTCTTCGCGCTGGCCGCCCTCGGGCTGCTCGCCTTTGGAGCGGTACGGCTCCGCCGCACCGCTCCGCCAACTTGACCTTCAACCTCGGCGCTTGCGAGATCGCTCCAGACTTCTTAACCGTTGGCCACCAAGGCCACGATGTCCTCGAGGCGGAAGCGCCGACCGACACTGTCGTCCTGGTGACCCGGAAGGGGCGTGCGAGCCGAGCAGATGTCCAGCGGGCGGGTCAGCTCGCGGCGGCGGCCTTCTTGCCGACTGCGGCCTGAGCTTGGGATTTGGCGAAGCGGTAGGAATCGGTGCCGGTCTCGATGATGTTCCCTGTCAAGTCAGCATGTTGAAGATCTTGGCGTCTTCTCAGAGCTCTTGAACGCGTGCGAAGAGGACTGCCCCTGGAGCACTCCCGTCCAGATCGAGCAGCATTTGGGCCTTGACCGTGAACCCGGCATCGCGCAGCCATCCCGCCACTTGCGTGGGCTGGCGCAGGTGAACGTGAACTTTCATAGGATGCCCGCCGTAACCTCGGGTCTTCAGCCGTGACTCGTCACCGACGTGAAACCCGAGCAGTAGCGTCCCGCCTGGCCGCAGCACCCGCTTGAAGTGGCCGAAGGCCATAAGAACCGCGTCGTCGGGGACATGAATCAGCGACCAGAAACCGAGTAGGCCGGCGACTGAAGCGTCAGGGAGTTCGAGGTCGGTCATGCGGGCGGATGCCCGTCGAGCATAGCCTGCTCACGGGAAGGCCGGGGGCGGCGAGCCGGGTCAGGAGTTCGAGCGCTTCTCGCTCGCCCAGCACGTCCAGGCGCAGCAACTGGGCGTCCAGCCGGTGCCAGCCCTCGCCCAGCCGGCTGGTCACCAGCACCTGCCCGGCCAGGGTCCGCTCCAGCAGCGGTTGCACATCAGCGGGGTCGACCACGTTGTCGAGCACCAGCAGCCACCCCTGATGGGCGGCCAGCCACGCGGTGGCCCGCCCGGCCAGCGCCTCCAACGGCAGGACTGTGGCCAGTTCCGGCTGCAGCGCGACCGCCAGCCCCGCCAGGCCGCTCTCGACCGCCTGGGCGGAGTCGGCCGTGATCCACCACACCGGGTTCAGGCCTTCACCATCCGGCCTCACCGCCTGGGCGAGCGCGTAGTGCGCGGCCAGCGTGGACTTGCCCACCCCGCCCAGGCCATGCACCGCGGCCACCACCACTTCACCCCCGCCGCGCAGCGCCGCCTCCAGTCGCGCCAGCTCCTCACCGCGACCGACGAACGTGCGCGTGTGCCGAGGCAGATTCACCAGCCGCGGCGCCGCAGCCACCTCGACCACCGGCCGCACCGCCGCCTCGGGCAGCACCGTCTCGTTGATGAACTGGTCACCCCCGGCCTGATAGGCACGGCCGTGGCCGGAGGCGATGGCCTCCATCTGGACCTGCAGCTGCCGGGGGTCGGGATCGCCTGCGGCTGGTGGGGGCACGCTCATCGTTCGGTGATGGTCTGGTCCCGGCCGGCCTGATACACGCGGCCCGACCCCGACGCCTCTGCCTGCATCTGCACGTTCGTCGCGTTCGCGCCGGTGGAGGCGATCCCGCTGTTGTCACCGCTGATCGCGATCGACCCGGGCCCGGAGGCGGACGCCGACGTGCCGAACGTCGCCACCAGCACCCGCAACTCGGCTTCCGCAGCCGGGGCGTCCTCCAGCAGGTCACTCAGCCGCAGCCGCCACGCCGCCTCCTGCTCGGCCCGGGCCTGCTCCAGCTCGGCACCGGTCCTGCCGGCGAGCTCCTGCCGCGAGCGCTCCAGCCGCTGCACCGCGACCTCCTGCCGCTCAGGACGGCCCCGGCTCAGCAGCCGGGCGAAACCCTGCTTCGCCGACGCCCACGCATCGGTGGTCATCGCCGACACCAGCGCCGTACCACCAGCCGCCGCCAACGCCGCTAACGCCTCCCCCAACATCCCACCCCTCCTCGGCCTCGCCCTTTGGCCCTGTGTCCGGGCTATCGCCACGAACACGTTCCGCATTACTCCGATAACCGAATGATCATCACCTGAGGTTCCCCAGCCTGCCGCCGAAGGTCAGCGCGAATGCCTGGCATCGCAGATATGCATGGGGAGCCACCGGCGTCGCGGCGAGCTTCCGCGGGCAACACCCCCGGTTATCGCAGATAGTGACTCACTATCTGCGATACCAGGCCACTGATCATGATGTCACGATCTCGGGGGCGTGCGGGAGCTGCGAAACCCGGACGAGCCCGAGTGGGACGACTGACGACGACGTCGACCATCGCGCGGTGGTCCGGGCACGCCGAGGCGGCACAGCACGACCAGCCGCCCAGCCTGCCTTCGGCCTGCCCTGCGCTCCAGGCGGGGCTTCAAGCTCGCGTGTCGCGATTCGGCCTTCGGGGAGGCTGAGTGCCGAAATTGGCGGTAGCGACCCGGGACTTCTTCGCCTGTTAGCGGTCCGTGATGAGGCGTCCAGAGTGATCGTGCAATCTGACGATCACCTGGGTTGCCGGCGCATCTGGCCGCTGATCGCCGTTACCCCCCGGCTCCTTCAGCATCACTGCAAAGACAGGCGCCCCCGGCAAAGGGGCTCCGCCCGAAGTCATCTCTCGATTCCGGATAGACCGGGCGTATTCCCGACGTATTCCACGCTGCTGCCGACGCGTGCAACGATCATTAATCCAGTCCGCCGATGATCACCATTACAGGCGGACGAGGAAGGGACGAAGATGGGGATCAGCAAGCGGGTGCCGGGAGTGCTGGCCGTACTCCTCTTATTCATGGGCGGACTACTGGCGCCGGTCCCGGTGCAGGCGGCGTCCGTCGCCGTGGTCGACGACGACCCCGGGGACCTCGACCCCGAGGCCGGTGGGACCGAGGACGGTCTCGCCGTGGACGCCGAGTCCTACGCCAAGGAGTTCGGGGTCACGACAGAGCAGGCGCGGGCCAGGCTCACGGCGCAGAACGACTTCGGCGCCCTGGTGGAGGAGATCGAAGCGGCCCATCCCGACACGTTCGCCGGATCGACGGTCGAACACGAGGGCGACTTCGGCCTGCGCGTCCGTTTCACCGGTGACACGGTCCCCGAGCAGGCCGCGCAGATCGTGAAGGGCGTGCCGGGGGTCACCCTCCAAGCGGGTGCGCGATACAGCCTCGCCCAAGCCGAGAAGATCATCGACTCGACGGGGAACACCCTCGACACGCACGGCGCGGTCGACGGCGTCTTCTACGACTCGACCAACGAGCGATTCGTGCTGGACATGGTCGGCGCGGCCACCGGCGACCGCTCGCGGGAGGAGGTGATCACCTCGCTGCGGGCGACGCTGCCCGCCTCCCTGCCCGCGGAGATCCGCTCCGCCGAGATCAGGCTCACGCCGCAGTCCGCCGGCGACGGCCAGCGGGGCGGACTGCGGATGGACACGTGCACCAGCGGATTCTCCGTCAGGAACGGCGCAGGTGAGAAAGGCATCCTCACCGCCGGGCACTGCGGCAACACGCAGCGGTACCGCCTCTACGGTTCCAGCACCTGGGTGACGACCTCCTTCCGGAGGCAGGAACGCAACGCCACCAGCGACGTGCAGTGGCACACCCGTCCCAACATGGTCGCCTACGCGAGGTTCCATGCCGCCAGTACCGAGACGACGCGGCCGGTCACCGGGCGCGTGGTGCGGAGCGGCCAGAACGGCGACTACGTCTGTCACCGGGGGAAGTCCACCGGCTACAGCTGTGGCCGGGTCAGCACCATCTCCTACCGCCCGACATGGCGCAACGCCTGCGACGGCCCCACCTGCGCGGCCACCTGGATCCGGGTGTCCGGTGCCAACCTGAAGTGCTACCCGGGTGACAGCGGGGGCCCCTGGTTCAACGCCAACCGGGCCTACGGCATCTACAAGGGCCAGTCGTCCACCGGAACCGGGACCGCCGGTTGCAACTGGGCCGTCTACATGGCGATCAACTACATCTCCAGCATCGACGTCTCTCTGCTGTACGCGTGACACCGCCGGCCCCCGGGTAAGGTGCCTGCCGTGGCAGTTACCACCTCCATATGGCAATTCGCGCTCATTGTCGGGCTTCTCACCCTCACCTCGGGGCTGGACACCACCCTGATCCTCAGGACCGCGGCCCTCGGACGCCGCCGCAGCTGCGTCGGGCAGCCACACCAGGGCCGCATACAGGTGCTCGGCGTCGCAGGGCTGCCGCTGTCGTCGTCCACCTCGTCGCCGCGGACGAGCTCGCACGCCACGCCGTAGGCGGTGGCGCGGTCGACGGCGGTGCGCGCTTGGGCCAGCAGGAGGGCGGCCGTGCCGAGCTGGCCACGGGCAATGGATGAAACTGCTGGTCCTCATCGCGCGCGCACTGCTCGTCATCGCGCGTACTGCTCGGTCTCGGCGCCGGCCGCCTCCTCCCACACTCTGCGGCACACCTTCGGCACCAAACCTGCTGCGCCAGGGCGTGGACATCGTCGTGGTCGCCGAGCTGTTGGGGCATGCCCGCCTGGACACCACCCGCCGGTACACCTTGCCCCACCCACGGCGACCTGGAGGCCGCGGTCGCCAAGCTTCCCCACCGACCAGTAGCCGCGCTTCTCGCCGGTGCTGCGGCGGGGCATTTCCCCAGGACTCCCTATCTGTCATCAGGCCTGAGCGCCCCGCCGCCTCTAGCTCGTCAACCCTCGCTAGCCCTGCAGCCGTGCCAGGAACGTCATGACCGCCAGAGCGAGCCCCACGAAACCGGCGAAGCCGCCGGCACCGGCCAGGATGGCCAGCGGGGCCGGCATGCCGCCCATCCAGGCGAGGCCGCCTCCGACCAGGGCGACGAACAGGCCAGCGGTGACGATGATGGCCACCCAAAGGCCATGATCATTGCGCATTTCAGTTTTCCTCGTGTGTGAATCGGTTGCCAGTCGACACGAAACGCGGCCCCCGCTCACCCAGGAGGGCGAATAGGGGTGTGTGTTCGTATCTCGCTTCCATGCCTAACGCCTGCTCACAGCAGCGCTCGCCAGAAGGATCGGAACGGGTCGATCCGGAACGAACAGGTGGTCGAAACTTCTTTGTGACCGGGCACGACAGCAGGTGCGGAAGACTCCCGGGGTGCGGTTCCTGGTTGTTCCGAGTCGTTCCGAAACGGTCTGCCAAGGAAGGCCCGCATGACGGAGGAACAGGCGCGTCGGCTGCCGTTCCAGGTTGTTCCGAATCGTGTTCCGAATCGTGGGTGGAGCGGTCGGCATCGGCGCGTACGCCGAGGCTCACGCGTTCCGGAACGATTCGGAACACCGGCCGCGAGGCGTGTTGTCGTCCGCCTCTGCGGCCATACGGAAGAATCGAGGATCTACCTTCCTCATCAATGGTGATCAGGATTGGCGGTGCAGATCGCCCGTGAGCGGAACTTCCCCCAGCTCGACACCTGCGGAGCTGTGTGTCGCAGCGCTGAATGAGCTGTGCGGAGGGCCGGGAATCCGTCCCTGGGCGAAATCGTCAAGTTGTCCGGGTCACCGCGCCTGAGCAGAACAGCAGTACACGACGTGTTGAACGGCAAGCGGAAGAAGCCGCAGCGCTGGAAATGGGCGGCGTCCTTCTTTCGCGCCTGCCATCGGCACGCGCAAGCCACCGGCCTGGACGCCGACGTCGTGTTGGGGACCTTGAGCGACTGGCACCGCCGCTATGAGGCTCTCCTGAACGCGCCGGCCCCGGCGCCCGCCGCCGCAGCGACGTCGAGCGAGGTGGCCGCCGACCGGAGTGAGTCGCCTGCGAACCGCGCGGGGTCAGTGCCGCCGGTCGCCGCGCAGCCAGGAACGCCGAGCTCGGTCACCCCTGCCCGACGCGGGGCAACGCCCGTTCCCGTTTCACCGCTGGAAAGCCTTCCGGTGGAGCCGGGCATCCCGACGCTGCGGGACGTGCTTTTCACCCCTTCGTCAGCGACCAGGCCCGCGACGCCGCACTGGCCATCCACCGCCTTGGACCAGCCGCCGCCGTTGACGTCTTCGACAACCGCTCGCTGGGATGTACAGCCCGACCCTCGACATCCCGCTGTGGTCCACTCCGACCCCGCTCTGCCAGCAGCCCCCAAGCCGGCCTACACGCCACTTGACCGTCCCGCGGCCTCCCCTCCTCAGACACCAATGTCGTTGCCGCAGCCGGTGGAACAAGAGGCCGCTTTCGCCACGCTGAACGCGCTCGGCACCAAGGACGCCCCCGGGCTGGGCCATGAGCGGATCAGCGGCTTGTTCGGTCCTCGTGGGACCAGGCTTCTCCAAACAGCCCTGCCCGCACGGAATGCCTCCCGCGGAATCAAGTACGCCCTCGCCTGTCTCGAGCTGGGCATCCTGCTGGTCAACCGGAACGCGACCAGCGAAGGCAACCAGTTCCTGCAGTGGGCGCAGGACAAGGTTACCTACCTGGGCCTCGGCATCACGCCCCGCTACGGCGATCGCTTCCACGGCTCGATTCCCCGAGAGATCTGCCGGCAAGTAGCCGATGCCTACCGAACGGCCGGCCGGCACGACCTCAGCGACAGATGGCTGGCGTACGGGGAAACGATCAATTGTGACGAGCCGATCTGCCTGGCGGCGTTCTCCACTGGGCGGCATGCCGCCCAGACCCGGACCATCCAGTACTTCCCGGTGTGCAATGCGGCCAAGATCCGCAAGCTGTACTGGGAGTCTGTCCTGCGGCGCCCGGATAAGGCCGCCCGAGAGCAGGTTGTCGAGATGGCTCCGACCCCCGCGCATGATCAGTCGACGTTCCCTGTAGCGTCCTCCGGCTCGTCTGGGGTTGATACCCGTTTCACCACGCGGGAGGTGGAACTCCTCAACGCCATGCTTGGCACTGGCACGTGACGCCATCCGCCGTCAGCCACTCGGTCCAGGCCGCGGCCTGCGCCGGCGCCAGCGCCCTCGGGCCGGAGCACTGGTCAGGACCGAGACGACGGGTCGTCGCCGCCCTCGGTGGCGACGGCGCCGATCCAGGCGTTGCAGTGAGCGCACCAGTCGCGTGCGCTGGCCAGGTCGGGGAACACGCGGTACGGCCCCCAGATCTCCTTGGGCCAGCGCCGTTCGTGCTCGCTGGCGTGCTGGTCCAGGGTCTGGGTTTCGGCGATCGATTTGGTGTGGGCGTCCTGGGCCCGGTAGGTGGCGGCCTTCTGGCGCGCGGCGGCGGCGTGCTTTTTGGCGTCCCGCGAGGGACGCGGGCCCGCTGCGAGGCGCTCCCACAGGACGGCTTCCCGCTCGCTGATCTCTGCCAGGAGGTGCGGGGGCGGAGAGGCGAACTCGTCGAACAGCGGGCCGCTCGACAAGCTCATCATCTCGACCAGGGGCGTCATCCGGGCCAGCCCGCTGGACACCGGACGGTCGCCGACGTCGCGTCCGTCGGCCTGGGCGGTCTTCGGCGAGATCGGCGGATCCCTGCGCGCCCGCGAGCTGGCCCTGGCCATGGACCTGCCCTTGACACGCAACGACATCCAGAACCTCCGCGCCAAACTCAAACGCCTGGCCAGCCGCGGCATCCTCGTCGAGACCGAGCCGGGGTTGTTCACTCAGCCGTGCCCATAGCTCGACCGGTGAGCCTGTGACCAGCCTGCCTATCCCAAATCCAACGACGAGAGGGACATCAGCTCGCGGAACGCACTCTCAGCCGCGAGATTTTTGGTTCGGGGCTAGCTAGGGGTCAGTTGCAGATCTGGAACGGAATCCGGCGTTAACGAGATTCCCGCTGGTCAGATCGGCAGCCACCACCGCACCCCGCCCCAAATGCCGCCACGGCCCCCACCATGACGTGGAACGGCGACACATCTCTGCGCCGCGTCAGTGCCGCATTTGTGCCGCATCCAAGCCGTGTCAGCGGCGGACGCCATCGTCTCTCTCATGAACAACACCACGAAGAAGCAGCCCCGCCCCCGCCTCATCACCCTCGCCGGCATCTTGCAGTTGCTGTTCGCCGCAGCCTTTTTGATCGCTCCCCTCGCAGGCCTGAGCTACGGCGGAGACGTCCAGGCCGCGGCCGAAGCCGAGCTCACGCGGCAAGGACTGTCGCCCACCATCCTGGCCGAGAACAACGTCCACTTCGACGAGGGCGGCTACGCGCTCGTCCTGCCGGTGACAACCGCCGTAATCGTCGCGCTCCTCGCGCTCCTCGCGCTGCTCAACCTGGCCGGCCGACGGGCAGGCCGGATCCTGACCCTGATCGTCCAGCCGATCTTTCTTCTCCTCGACGTCTATATCTTCACCAGTCAGGCGTCGAAGACCCAGTACCTCCAGTCCATCCTCGGTGACGGCGCGAACGCGCAGGCCGTTCTCGACGCGAGCGAGAGCGTTTACCCCAGCTGGCTACTCACCGTGACCGATGTCCGCATGCTCACAACTCCACTGATCTCCCTGATCGTCATCGCTCTGCTCCTGCTGCCCTCAGCTCGCACATACTTCCGCCAGCGCCCGGCCGCGGCCCGCGCTCTGTAACCCACTCCTCTCGGATTTGCGGCCCCCTGCGGGCACCGTCCTCTACGGATCCTGCACCCAACTCCTCTCCCTCTGGACGCCGCCCCCGCCGCCCCCTGAGTGCCCTGCCCCTCTGGGCCTCAGCCTCTGCATGCCGCCTCCTCTGTGCCCTGGCTCCGCAGACTCCGCCGGACGTACCCCACGGTGAACCACAGCCCGTTCGTCACGAAGCGCCATGCGAGGTTGTTACTTGAGTGATAGCCCTTGCGAGCCCAAGCCCGAATGGATCAACAGCGGCGACCGGCGAAGGCTTCAGGGGCGAGGGAGCGGCTCCAGAGGGACGGGGTAGCAAGAGGCATTGACCTCGATGGTCAATGGAGAGTGCAGGTGGTCAGCCCGTTCGTCGGAAGCCGATCAGGTCATGGGGTACGGAAGGCGTGATGTAAGTGATGTTTGAGAGACTTGCGGTGTGCAAATCATGCTGCTCGGCCCGGTCGAGGTGCTCGCTTCAGACGGGATGTCAGTGAGCATCAGCGGTACTCGGCTCCGCATGTTGGTGGCCCGGCTGGCACTTGCGGCCGGTCGGCCGGTGAGCGCGGACGCGCTGATCGCCGACCTGTGGGGCGATGACGCGCCGTCGGGCGCCACGAGCGCGCTGCAGGGCCTGGTGTCCAGACTGCGCAAGGCCCTCGGGGGCGTCGGAGCGGTCGAGCTGGTGGCGGGCGGCTACCGGCTGCCGGTGGGCAGCGACGACGTGGATACGCATCGGTTCGAGGAGCTGGTTGCGCGGGGCCGGCGCGAACTGGCCGCCGATAGGCCCGCGGAGGCCGCCGCCTCGCTGCGGGCCGCGCTCGAACTCTGGCGGGGGCCGGCGCTGGCCGACATCCAGGAGGCCCCGTTCGCCCACGGCAACGCCACGAGGCTGTACGACGTGCGGACCGCGGCGGCCGAGGGTCGCTTCGACGCCGAGTTGCGGCTCGGCCGGCACGCGGAGGTGCTGGCGGACCTCGGTGCGGCGGCGGCCGAGCATCCGCTGAGCGAACGGCTGACCGAGCTGCGCATGCGCGCTCTGTCGGCAGCCGGACACCAGGCGGACGCGCTCGCGGTCTATGAGGAGATCCGCAGCAGGCTGAGGGACGAGCTGGGCGTGGACCCCTCCCAGGGGCTGCGGGAAGTTCATCTCGCTCTGCTGCGCGGAGAGCTGGATCGGCCGACGGCGCCGCCCGGGTCCGCTCCGAACCGTCTGCCCGCCCGGCTGACCAGGTTCTTCGGCCGGGAGGATGAGCTGCGGCAGCTGGCCGAACTGATGCGCGCCGCCCGGCTGGTCACCATCGTCGGCCCTGGCGGCGCCGGCAAGACCAGGCTGTCTCTGGAGGCCGCATCGCGGCTGAACGAGCGCGTGTGGTTTGTGCCCCTGGCCGGCGTGAGCGAGCCCGCCCAGCTCGCCGACGCCGTCCTCGGCGTGCTCAGCTCATCGGACAGCCGTCTCTACGACAGTGCACAGCTCCAGCAGGCCACACCTGTCGACCGCATCGTGAGCCTGCTCGATGTCGGCGACGGCGACGGCGTGCTCCTGCTCGACAACTGTGAACATCTGGTCGAGGCAGCGGCCGAGCTGTCCGAGCAGATCCTGCTGCGGCTGCCGCGGCTGAAGATCCTGGCCACCAGCAGGGAAGCGCTCGCGATCACTGGGGAGACGCTGTGCCAGCTCGGCCCGCTCGACCTGCCGCCAGGTGAGTCCGAGCCGGCCGAGGCCAAACAGGCGGCGGCGGTGCGGCTCTTCGTCGATCGCGCCGCTGGCGTGCGGCCGGGCTTCACTCTCGACGAGAGCACGGTGGACGACGTGGTGGAGATTTGCCGCCGGCTCGACGGCATGCCGCTGGCGCTCGAACTGGCGGCCGCGAAGCTGCGCGCGATGAGCGCCAGGGAGATCGTGCGGCGCCTGCACGATCGGTTCCGGCTGCTGACGTCGGGCAGCAGGACCGCGCTTCCCCGCCAGCGCACGTTGCTCGCGATGGTCGAGTGGAGCTGGGACCTGCTGGACGAGCCGGAGCGGGTGCTGGCTCGCAGGCTGTCGGCGCTGCCTGGCGGGGCGAGCCTGCCGTCGCTGGAGGTGATCTGCGCCGACGAGTCCCTTCCCGCCGAGGAGGTCCTAGGCGTGATCGGCTCGCTGGTGGACAAGTCCCTTGTGCAGGAGACCGAGGACCGCTACCGCATGCTGGAGACCGTACGTGCCTACGCGGCCGACCGCCTTGCCGAATCGGGAGACGACATCAACGCGCGGCTGTCCGAATATTTCCTGATGTTCGCCGAAGAGCACGAGCCGCTGCTGCGGACCAGCGACCAACTCCGCGCGATCGCGGCCTTTGACACGGAACACGACAACCTCATCTTCGCACTGCGGTTGGCCGTCGCCGCCCGCGACGTGACCACGGCGTCCAGATTCGTGCGTGCGCTGTTCTGGTACTGGGGCATTAGGGGCATGAGCCACCAGTTCGAGACATTCCTCTCCGAGGTGCTGGCGTTCGGCGACGAACTACCGGCGGACGTGCGTGCCGCCTTCCAGGTGGTTCAAGGGGTGGCGGCCGGGACGCGGGGCGAGCTGCAACCGCCCAGCCTGGACAGACGGGCGCTGAGCTTCCACCCGGCGGTGCCGCTGTTCCGGCTCTCCCAGCTCGCCACCGCGAACCAAGGTGCGGGCCAAGACTCGGATCAGAGCGCGGACCGAGGCGCAGATCAAGGTGCCGACCACAGCCGGATCGAACTGGAGCACGCGCTGAACTCCGCCGATCCATGGGTACGAGCCAGCGCACTCTGGGCCCAGGACTTCGTCCGCACTCAGCAGGGCGACATGACGACCGGGGCACAGGCGCGGCGAGATGCGCTGCACGCCTTCGAGCAGGCCGGTGACCGCTGGGGCATGGTGATGGCTCTACTGGCCATCAGCATGGACGAGGACGTACGAGGCAACTACGAGCAGGCTATCTGGGCCGCGGAGCGGGCCGTGGCTATCAGCTCCGAGCTGGGCACGGAAGAACATCTGGCCTGGTCCAAGGGAAGGCTGGCGGCGGCACGGGCCCGCAGCGGTGACCTGGCCGGCGCCCTGCAGGACCTCGACGCCGGCCTCCGCCAGGCTAGAGAGCGGGGCCTCCGACGCCTGGAGACCACTCTCCTGAACCACCGGGCGGCGGTCCTGCGCCGCTCCGGCGAGTACCGGCAGGCTCACCAGACATTGGACCGGCTCGAGACGCTCATTCACCGGGTGCCCATGCCGGAGGAGGTCGTCCGGGGCCTGATCGCGGGTGAGCGAGTGTCCCTCCTGCTCGCCGAGGGCGAGGCCGCGCGGGCGCGCGAGCTGCTTCCTCAGGCCGTGTGGGGCGCGTTCGCCTACGGCAACCCCGGTCACCTCGCCAGCGTCTGCGAGTGGCTGGGCAGGCTGCTCGCTCTGGAGGGCGATCCGAAGGGCGCGGCGCACGCGCTGGGGATGAGCGAAAGGATCAAAGGGGCGCTCGATCATGGAGACCCCGAGATCCGCGCCCTGATCGGTGAGCTGATTGGGCATCTGGGCGAGGACGGCTACGGCGCGGCCTATGGTGAGGGTGCCGACCTGCCGAGGCAGCAGGCGATCGACCGGTTGGCCGCGATGGCCGACCGCCCGGTCGCGCCCTGAGCGGGGAGACCGCCGCGCTCGCCGCGGCATACATCCTCGGGATACGCGACGCACGGTGACGGATTCGCCGGGGGTTCAGAGCCGGAAACTACGGGTCCGACTGCGGCGTTAGGTTCCGGTCAGTCCTCCCTGAGGGCGTCAGTGATGCGGCGCTTGGCGGCCTCGTCCTGGCCTACGACGCACTTGGCGTAGATCCTGAGCAGGACTTCGATGCTGTGTCCTTGCGCATGCCGACAATTACATCCGCCCAGGTCATGGCCATGTGAGGGCTTCGCGTGGCGGCGCGAACCCCAGCCGCCCAGGAGACGGAAACGCGTGCGGCAGGATGATCGGTCGTGTTCCTTCGCCTGGCCTACCTCACCGTCACGAACACGTTCGCCGCGCTGCGGTTGCCGCCCATGGGCGATCGGGACAAGGACGTGGAGATTCTCGCCCTGCGCCTGTGCGGTGCCATAACGCTGATACTGCTGCTGAGCTGGGCGTTTGTCGGGTGATCAGGCTGCTCTGTGGTACTCGTTGATCAGTCCTGTGACGGTCCTTCGGCGGTGGATCCGGGAGGCCGTGTCGATCATCTGGCTGGGGTCGTGCAAGGGAGGGCGGAGGGAACGGCCCTGATGCGGGCGATGCTGGTTGAAGTGGTGTTCGTACTCGGTCAGGACCTTGCGCAGGTGCCGCTCACCATGGATGAGCAGGTGATCGAGGCACTCACGGCGTAGCGTTCCCACGAACCGTTCGGCGAACGCGTTCGCCCGTGGTGACCGGACGGGCGTCTGGACGATCCGCACGCCATTGGCGGTGAACACCTCATCGAACGAGCGGGGGAACTTGCCGTCACGGTCTCGGATGAGAAGCCTGTAGGCGTCGGCGCGTTCGCCCAGGTCCATCAGCAGGTTTCGGGCTTGCTGGGTGGTCCACGCGCCGGTCGGGTTGGAGGTGAGGCCCGGCAGGTGCACGCGGCGTGTCTCGATCTCCATGACGAACAGGACGTACAGGCGTTTGAGGAAGACGGTGTCGACGTGCAGGAAGTCGCAGGCCAGGATGCCGGAGGCTTGTGAGGCGAGGAACTGTCGCCAGGTCGGTGATGTTCGGCGTGGCGCTGGGCCGAGGCCGGCCGCGGTGAGGATGCGGCGGATGGTGCCCTCCCCGATCTGATGGCCGAGGCCGAACAGTTCCCCCTGGATCCGCCGGTGCCCCCATCGGGGATTCTCCCTGGCCAGCCGGATCACCAGCTCACGCAACTCGTCCGGGATCGGCGGACGCCCGGCCGCGTTCGGGTACATCCAGCGTTGGCTGGCCAGCCGGCGGTGCCAGGCCAGCAAGGTGCCCGGCGTCACGATCCGATGAAGGCGAAGCCGTGCGGGGAGCAGCCGCGCCAGTGCGGCCAGCAGCGCCCGGTCGGCCCAGTCCGGTTGCGGCCGGGAAACCTGACGACGCAGGACGGCGACCTCATGACGCAGCACCAAAATCTCCACGTCCTTGGAGATGTCGCCCCGCGCGAGAAGCGCCAACCAGCCGACAACCGGACCATCAGCAGATACAGCAGGCGTAGGAATACGAGTGCTGAGGATAGAAGGCCAGGTCAGATGCCATGGACGAGTTTTGGCACCGCACAGGCCCAGTACCGCTACCTCGTGCCGCAGGATCAATATTTCTGCCTCTTTGGCCGCGGGGGAACGGGACAGCAGGACGGGCCACGCGAAGATCCGTGTGGCGATCAGGTAAAGGAGTGCACGGGGTGGTCGTCGTTTCACCCCCACGTGGGGACGACCCGCTTCGTCCGCACGACTACGGCCGGACGTGCGCCGATCGCAGGAGGTGTTCGCGGAAGCGGTCGTGCCTGAACTGATATCGAGTCCCCACTTGGCGCAGGACGTCGCGTCGTTGTGCATCCCTGAGGAACAGCATGATCCTCCATGGCAGCCGACCGGTGGTGGCGAACCAGACGCGCGCCAGTTGTAGGCGCCCCCAGGCCATCAGGGCGAAAGAGAGGGACACGCTGCCCAGGAGTGATGTGACGATGGTGGCAGCCCTGTCGCGGCGTAGAAGCGATTCGGGGCTTTCGACGCTCGTGAGGTCGATTGGGGAGCGGGCGCCCGCCACAACCGCGAACAGCATGCCCACCACGAGCCCCCAGACCATGGCCAGGCCGATCGGCGACAGTGTGAACACGCCAGTTGTAACAAACAGCGCGGAGCTTGCGGCAAGGCCGTTGGCCAGTTGGCTCAGCATGCCGTAGAGGAAGCCGTAACCAGCCAGGCGCCATCCGAATCGAGCTCCTTTACGATGCCTGCGCAGACGTAACGTGGCCCGGGACGGGGGCAGCGAGCGGCCGAACGCGCAGGCCAGGCCGTATTGCAGGCCGTGCACGCAGCCACCGGTCATCCCGTAGGTGAGGCCGAATCGGCGGTTCCCGCCCATCGCTTCGAGCGCGAGCCAGAAGCCCAGGCCCAGAAGCACACCGCCGAGCAGCCCCAGAGCCACAGGGACGGCCTTAGGCACGGATCTCGACAGATGCCACCACTCAATGGAATCCGTGTTGAAGCGTTTCATGTGGATGGCGAGAAAGAAGAGGTAGTGGCGAGCCTCGCTGCTGTCCCATCTACCTGTGCGCCGATCGGACACGTTGTCGTACCTGGCGGGGAGAAAGCTCTCGAGCAGGTGCTCCTCGATGCCGTCCTTGGTCCGGTACGGGAGCAGCTCGGCGGGGTCGGTGCCGGTGTCGCTGTAGTTGGCACGCGCGAGTGACACCATGAGCGGGGTCGCCAGCGCTGCCCGCACTGGCGGCCTGTTCAGGACGTCGGCCCAGATGGAAGAGTCACCGGCCGCGGCTCCTGTCGTACGGGAAAGGTACGCATCCAGGTCGTCACGCGAGAGATCCTGCATTTCGATGGCGCCTGCCCTGGCCAGCGGTCTGCCGTTCTCCGTACCGGCGGCACGGTACTCCTCGGTACGGCTGGTGAGGAGCAGGCCCCCGGCCGAGTCCCCAAGGACGTGCAGCGCTAAGGCGCGCAGTCCTTCGGCCAACTCGTCGAACCCGTCCAGGATCGGCAGGACGAGCCCGCCTCTCGCGAGCTGGGCAGCCAGCGTGCTCTTGCCCGTGGGTTTGACGGACAAGGCGGGATACAGGCGGATCAGCTCGCGCTCCAGCCAGGCTTGGAATGATTCCCGGTTCGGCTCCCATGAGGTTGGAGAGAGCAGGACCGGCACGGGCCGCAGCGTGTCTGAACCTACATCAGGGTCCGCCAGCAGCGTCAGCGCCAGGCTCGCCACGAGAATCGTCTTGCCCGCACCGCTCCCGCCAAGCAGAACGAGCCTCTTTGAAGGCACCCGCTGGTAGGTGACGGCGATGCTCTGGAACCTCCCGTCCAGGGCGAGCGGCGCGTCGATACCGTCATCCCGGACGTTCACCCAGTGGTCGACCAGCGACGGATGAGCCGTTACCCACCGAACGGGCAGCGGGTACGGGTCGTAGATCCTTCGCGCCTCCATGTCGAGCTGCCACTGGTCGCGTACGGTCGCGGCTAGTTCTCGGGCGATCGTGCTCAGAGCCGGCGCGGAGGAGCCGGAGCCTGTTTGAAGTGCCTTCCAGGCGATCCAAAGCGCCGCCACCGCAGGTGGGATCGCCAGTATCGTGGCGACGTCAACGGCCGTGTCCCTGTCGATCGCCACCGCGACGACGACGAGACCGGCCAGCGAGCCGAGGAGCAGGGCGAGCGTGACCAGCACGATTCTTCGACGCTCCGGCATCATGCCTCTATAATGCGCCCACCGCGGGACACCAACTCTGCGCCTGCCGAACAAATTCGTTTACGCAGGTCAAGCCGCCGAGTCGGTCTTGTCGGACGGCCGGAGTTGCGTCCACGGGAGTGGTGTACAGGTGGAGCACGCGCCGAGCACTGCGACCGTCATCTATAGATGGCGCTGGTGTGGCTGGAGCGCGGGATCCATTCCGGGGGCCGCGACGCAATGTCGAATGGAGTGGCCCGGCCGTGCTCGGCGCGTGCTCGTACGCCCCGTCACGCGCCGTCAGGTCCCGGCACCACTTGACACGCATTGTGCGCCGAGACGGTATAAATCACCGTTAGATGACACTCCACCACACTTAAAGATCTTGCTTCTAATCCGACGGTCGCAGGTTCGAATCCTGCAGGGCGCGCTTTGATCATGTTCTGACCTGCGGTTATGCGGGATCGGACTCGTTCTAGAATTTTCGTCTAGCGGTTGCGTGCTCCGTGCGTGCTCGGTTGCACCAATCCTGCACATTCCATGATCCATTCGTTGTCGCCGACCTTGTCGGCAGAGCAGCGGCCCCGCCTCGCCGCGAGCAGGCGGCGAATGCGGGGCCGGATGCTTAATCCGACTGTTCAGCTTCTCAACGAGATGAGTTTCCCGGGCGCGGTCTGGTCTTCCTTGCCGAACAGCAGGGCCGCCGTCTTCTCGGCTGCCGCCGTGGCCACCTGTGGGTAGACAGAGGTGTAGGTGTCGGCGGTGAAGGCGCTGGACGTATGGCCCAGGGTCTCCTGTACCACCTTCATCTCCACCCCGGCCGCGAGCATCAGTGAGGCCGCCCCGTGGCGGAGGTCGTGAAGGCGGATGGGTGGCAGGCCGGCGAGGTAGGCGAGCCAGAGGAACTGGTCGGAGACGTGCTGAGGATGCAGGCGACTGCCATCGGGCTGGGTGAACACGAACTCGGTGTCGGTCCACGCCTCGCCCATGGCCAGCCGCTCCTGGAGTTGCTGCTGCCGGTGAGCGCGCAGCACCTTCGCGGTGTCGCTGTCCAGGGCGATCGTCCGCACGGAGGCGTCGGTCTTCGGGGTGCCCTCATGCACCGCCCAGGCCAGCTGTACCAGTTGCCAGTTCACGGTCAGAGTGTGCGCGTCGAGGTCGACCTCGTTCCAGCGCAGCCCGCACGCTTCGCCTCGGCGCAGGCCGCGCAGCGCGATCAGCTGGTAGAGGGCGAACAGGCGGTGACGCTGGGCTTCTTCGAGGAACAGGCGGGTGTGCGCGGGCGTCCACACCATCACCGAGGATGGTCGTGGCACGCTGGTGTAGGCGTCGATCGGATCGACCCGCCGCCCGCCCCGGCGTTGCTTCTCCCTTTCCCGGTAGCTGTGGTAGTCGGCCTGCCAGGTGCGGACCCGGTCCTCGGTCCACACCAGCGGCTTGGGCCGGGTGTAAGCGGCCATCTCCAGGACAGCGGCGGGGTTGAAGTCGATGAGCCGGTCTTGGCGCATGGCCAGGTTGAGCGCGTGGCGGAGGGTTGCGCGGATGCGGTGCATGGTGGCGATGCTGATCGGCCGCCGGTATTTGACGCTCTCGCGCACCGCTGGGTCGGGGTCGGCGCGGCGTTCGGCGATGGTGTCGTTGAACTCCTCGATCTGCTCGAACATCAACGCGATGTCGCTGACCTTGAGCTGCTCCAACCGCAGCCGCCCCAGGTACGGGGTGAGGTAGAGACGGATGTGGCCCTCATAAGAGCGGCGGGTGGTCTCCTCGATCTTCCGCTTGCGGTTGAGGAACTCCGCCAGCCACTGCTCGACGGTGATCTCCTGAGTCAGATGCTGCCCGCTTTTGACCTTGCGGCGGATCGTTGCCGCGTCCGGGAGGGTGTCGGTCTCGGCCAGCGTGCGCTTGATCAGGTCGGCGATCTGGATGCGAGTGGCGGGCTCACGCGGGTCGGCCAACGCGAGCAGGTCACGCACTTGCCCAAGCTCGGCCTCGGCGGCGTCCTGGGAGTCGAACCCGCCGCGCCGCAGCGGCCCGCGCCGCTTGCCGTCCGGGGCGGGCGGGAGCTCGATCTGGTAGTTCCAGATGCCGTGCCGGTAGCTCCACCCGCCGCCGGGGCGACGTAGCTTGGGGCACTTCTGCCCGAGTGCCTTGCCGTCGCTGTCACGGCAGGAACAGCGTTTGAAGGTGCGTCCGTCGGCCATGCTGTGTCGTGGTCCCTTCTCGTCAGTGCTGTTGGGTGGGGCTGAGGCGGTAGTGAGAGCAGGATGCGGATCGGCGCTCGGCGCAGGATTGCTGCGCCGAGCCCTGAAGCGGCCGGTGAAAGGACTGGCCGCCCCGGTCGCAGGTCCTGTGCCGAGGGCGTATCCCGCGGCTTCCGTCCGGCCGTGGCCCCGATGATCGCTGGATACGGGCGCACGGCGGTTCTGGCGCCCGTGCCGCTGCCTGTGCGGTGCGGAGCGCCGGGGTCGTCGTGTTCCCGTCCGGCGTGGCCGATGCGGTGGCGTGATTGGGCGAGCACGCCCGTGGTCGTCACCCCGCCGCATCGCTGGCCGTGCCGGATGGGGCGTATCGACGCCCACCTGGATGCCGATGGTCAAGGCCGAATCCGACGGTCAACGCCGGGGGCGGGGTGCCGGCAGGCTCCGCACGGCTACGGACAGGGCGTCGCTGCCATCCCGCCGCTCCTCGCTTCGGGGCGCTACAACGTAGGCGCGGCTCCCGCCTACAGGAACGCACCCATGCGTGCGCGCGAGCTGAGCACATGTTTCCCCGCACATCGGCCGGGACCGACCGTGCGGTTGCTGCTGATGGATCTCTTAATCAGCAGGCGGAAGTCGCTGGTCGTGCTGAACGGAATGGTTCGCGGTCGCGTGGTCCGACGGATGCTGTGGGTCGGTGGTGTTGCGGTGTTGTGCAGTGAAGTCATGTGGTGTGGCCCGATCACCTGGACCACCTGATCCCTGTCACCTTTATAAATACCTGCGATCGGGCCCGGATTCGGACAGCAGGCGAAGCAAAGGTTCGACCAAGATCGCTGGACCATGCATCCGTTCCGGGTGCAAGCCCTCGTCCTCTACCATCGGCCGGCTACCTAGACCCGCCGGGCGAACGGTCATGGTGGCCAGCAGGGTGAACGAAGATCCTTGCGAGTTCAGCGCACCTGCGGATTAAAAGTCGCAAGGAATTCTGTCAGGCTATACTTCAACGTATTCAATTGTATCACTCTGCCGAATTTTGTCGCATTTAAAATGTCTGAAAATGTCGGCCGGTGTTCACGGGTGCCGATAGCCGAAGAGCGCGCGACGAGCACGTGGCGGGGGATCCGGCGCGCCATTGCGTACTCTTGACTGTTCTATTTGTCATGATTTCGGCATGTTGGTCTTTTGCTGGGCTGGACCCTCGCCGGGGCTGTCACTTGCCCCCGGCGGCTACTGAGCCTGGACTGGCCCTACAGTATCCGCGCATGTTCGTGCAGCGTTCTCGGTCCCGATTGGAGGTAGGTGTTTACTTGGGGAATGTAACGCCGACGTGTGTGGATCGCATCCATTCTTCATCAATAGCAGCTTGCAGCAGCGCTTCGGCGGTGATAAGAATGGCGCGGTCCCAGCGATTGTCCCATGCTTCCGTGCCGGCGGGTGTAGTGGCGATCCATTGTTCAACGCTGGCGAGATTGGGATCCGGGTACCAGTCCCGTTCTCTTGCGTCGAACCGCGCTACGCGACCGGCGTGAGTATAGTAGGACACCATCGCCGGAACTTCGTCGCACCAGGCAGCGCTTAGACAAGGACCGTACTGCGCTAGGGCGGGGAGAGCCCTGGGTGTGACGTAATCGACGCTGTAATCCATGATGATGGTGCCGTTGCCGAGACGCCCAATGAGCATGTCGATATCGCCACCTAGGAAATTCATCGGCTCCGCGGTCTCGGGTGAGATGCCGCAGGCTGCCAGGACATCCTCGGTCGTGGCCGCGGAGCACCAGGTAAGCAGGAGGATATCACTGGTGTACTGATGGAACCAATTAGAATAGCTATCATCAATCATGGCTTCTTCCTTTGATCGACGTGCCGCACTACCGGCCACGTTTATGGTTGGCAGACGCAACCAGTATCAGAGTGGCGTGCTCATCTTGGATACACTCAGATGTCAGGTAGCCATTGCTAGCAAACGCACAGGGCTGATCGCGCCGCAATACACGCCGGGGCCAGGCTGAAAGCCTAAGCCCAAGCTTAAGTATCGAATGTTTGCGTCATGCGAAAACTTCGATGCGAAGCAGTAAGCCTGGGCAATCGAGCTGCAGTTATTAGCACCTGCGCGTTATGTACGTTCGCAGCTGTAGTGATCATACCCAATGCCTCTTCGACCACCGGTCCGGCCAGGCCTTGCTGGTAGGGGTTGTCGAGCAGTAGTAATCCGGGAGCATTGCCCACCTCCGGTAGATCGACATGCAGATGCAAAAGTGCATAGCTGTAGGCGAGAAAGAAGATTACCTTTGTTTCTGCTCCTAGAGCCTGATCCCATGGGCGGGTACCGACGTAAAAAGTGAATTCGTTTTCAGAGAGAGTGACGCTGCGGTGTACCCATACGCTACGGTTGAGCGCTCCGAGAAACTCGTTCATTCGTTCGGCGAAGAGCGAGCATCGGTTGATGGCGCTGCCCTTATCAACACGGATGCTCCGAAAAGCACGCTGGGCATCCTCTACAGCCTGCTGAGCCTGCTGGACAGCGTGCTCCGCGGATGCAACTAACGCAACTAGATGCTCAAGGCCACGGATCGCGGCAAGCTTTTGCCTGATACTCGTCTCGGCGGCAGCAAAGTCCTCCAGTTGGCGCACGAACGGGGCCAGAAGCTGACCACGTCTGTCATTCAGCCGGGAAGTAAGCTCCTCGCGTGACGCTTCGAAGGTACCGATGCGTTCACGAACGATAAGCAACTCCTCGCGCGTACGCTGCAAGACGCCTGTGAGGTCCTCCTGCTCGCGCTCCAAGGAGCGAAGCTCTACTTCTATTCGACGGTGGCGGAGATCGGGTTGAACCGGGAGACTGCAGAGGTAGCAAGAATGAGCATCATGGTCCCGCTCAGGGTTTATCTTCTGCTCACATGCTGGGCACATTGTGACGGGAATTTCGTCAAAGAGAGACGCTGACGTCTGCAGTCGTTCAAGCCGTGCTGTCTGAGACCTGATAAGCCCTTCAGACTCCTCATATGAGTCTATGGTCTCTAGAAGTTGCGCCTCGTGCGCCTTTATTCGTTCCAGCTCTTGACAGACGGAGCCGTATAAAGCGCCTAGCTCGGGCTCCCAGCCGTCTTCTCGTCGAGGCGCTTCCTGGATACGAGTACGCTCGGCGACCAAAGAATCGAGATCTCTTTCTAGATGACTCTGCAACTCTGACAGAGCCAGGAGACCAACCGGTTGCATACCGAGTTCCTGAGTTACAGACCTGATCGCTTCATCAGCTATTTCAGTTGCTTCTCGCGCTCTAGCCTGCGCCTCTTCATATCTCCGCTCAGCCTGGCCTAGGCGGAACTCCTCGCCGCTATATCGCGAGGTTGCTAGGCCGAGAAAGAGGCTTATAACTGCACGTCTGTAAAACTCTTCTTCCTTGACTGCAAATTCAAGCCAAGAATCTTCGCGGCGGTATATATGGCGCAGCAACGTACGAAAGGTGAGGGGAATCAGCTGAGTTGCTGAGGACTGATTTCGGCCTAGCGGTATGTCGACGTTTGGCCAATTCAACTCACGCAACAGCCAGTCCGATAATTCTCGAGCATTCAGGTCGCGTTGGTCATCGACTCGAGTCTTGGTGACTCTTTTAGAGGATTTGTCGAGTGACCGGCTGAGCGAGTGTCTTACTCCATTCAACAAAATCTCGGCCGAGAATTCGACATAGCGTCCTGCGACCGCCTCGCCTAATGACTTGATTGCAGAGTCGGGATCGCCGAGACAGTAGTCGATAATTTTAAGAGTGGTTGTTTTTGAACTATTGCGTGGGCCATAGATGATTGTAGCCGGGCCTGATAAATCAATCTCAGCAAGCTCGCCGTTGTGGTCGACCCGACTTAGGCGTTCAATGCGAATGCCGGCGACTGCAGTAAGCTGCTGGGTCTCGGAGGTCATTGAATCTCCCCCCGCATCGGCAATTGGACGACTTCATCGGGAAATAGCTTATACACCAGATCTTTAAGTGCTGTTCCGCTCATTCTGGCGAGGTTGTCCGACATCGCATCGCAGCGTTCTACTATGGGCTGAAATGTTTCACTGTCCTCTAGCCGAACAGCCATGTTACGACCCTGAGCTGTCAACGTGACTTTTTCGGGAGTGCCTCTGGTGATGCGTATGAGTTGCCTGGCTTGCAGAAACGTCAAGAATTGCCGATATCGTGTATCCCAAGGCCCGAAGCGATACCGTATCATTGGAGCCTCAACTTCAGGCCCAGTCGCCCGATAAAGAGTGGCTGGGGCGTCTCGGAGTTGTAGCTCGTTCTCGGCGCGTTCTAAAAATCGGGGATAGCGAAGGAAGAAGTCGAGCTTGGCGAGCTTCGTCCGGCCTTCGATAGCTGGCATGCGTCCCTGACCGCAACGGTGTAGGAGTATCAGGATCCGCGCTGCGTGAAAATCTGGGCTATCGTCGGGATCATAGACTTGGTGCAGAGGCGGCACATGATTCGGGCCTAGTTGTCTAGTCATCGTGATACCTATTTCGGCACCGGCTTGTGATAAAGGCTAGAGCACCCCACGCATCAGCCTTGCTCAATCCATTGCTTGCGTGATCCTCACGATCCCACATAGCTGATATTGAGCGTATAGTTTCTGCATACGATTTAGGGCCGGGCTCTAACTCGCCAGCGCGGCGAAGTGCCGAGGTTTCTGCACAGACCATGTAAACTGAATCGCTTAGGGAGTCCAGAGCATGTTTGGCCCTTCCAACAGTCGTCCGTAGTTTCCGGGAGTATCGCAGAGACATTTCTACGGCGTGATCAATTTCATATTCCTGGACACCCGCGATGTTGAGCTTCTCCCGTAGACTGGTGTAGTCTGGAGCGGACCCTATTGACCTACGCAACGTGCGCTCTCCGATGCGGATAAAGTCGCGAATAAAGTCATCGCGGTTCAACGGCGTCACAGCGACATTTCGGGCGACGGCAGAGACCTTCCAAAGGAGATGAATGAGAATGTCTTCCACCTCTTCTGTTAACGGGCTCTCTTGGAGGTAGAGTGATATGAGGTTGCCTAGACGGGCTCGCGCACGATTTTCCAGATCATCTGGAGTGCGGCTTTCAATGCGAATATGAAAGCGCCTTAAGCACCACTCAATTGTGCGCTCGTTGGGCGGCTGTAACCCACTAAGTTTTCCAGTCATCTCGAGCACTGTAGCCTCCGGAGCCGGAGTGCTATCTACATCGGGCACCACCACGAAAGCCTGTAGCGGAGTGTTTACTTGTTCATTGAGCACTAATTCGAGCTCGGCGTTGTCTGGTAAGGGCTTATCAACGAAGAGGCGTCCAAGCATACTTGTCCCCGGCCCACGTCCCTTCTCGGGTCGGCATAGCGTGGCGATGCTGTGAAGCTGCTCCGGGCTTTCATCAGTTTTGACCTGTTTGTATAAAATGCGTTCTGTTGATTCGCACGTGATGTCTTCGAAATTTTCTAAGACAACTTTGTCCCACTTGCCTTCTACCATATCGAGGCAATCGTGGAGAGCGCATGCATCTTGGTAGTAGAAGCCCCGACGGCTCCTCCTGCCGTAAACGCCTGGCGGAGTTGCCGCTTCATGCGAGACCGACGACGGAGGCGTCTCAACCTTGCCCAGATCCAATGGACAGCTCCATATGGCGCGACTCATGGGGCTTTGCTCCCAAGGTACACATCGAGCTGTATGAGATCTATGCCACGTTTTGGTATTGCTAGCGCTACTGGCTGAGAGGCGCAGCGTGTGGCCATTGTCCTTGCTGTGATGACGGACGGGCTGAGCTCCGGGACGGCCGGGCCCGCAGGACTTCGCTTGCCTGGTGCTCGCTGTGAACTGGCGTGAAGGGCGACGCGGGGGATGGCGCGTGGAACTGAGAGTCTTCGGCGCCTGGCGCGACGGCGCCGAATGGCACGCTGCTGGTCGTTGCTCCTTGACATCGTGCAGGTCGATGGCGCTGATGCGGCTGCGTCCGTCGCGGCTGGCGGCTGGAGAGTTGGCCGATCTCGGTTTACCGATGCCCTCCACCGGTGACGGGGTCGGTGGAGGGCCCGCGGAGGGATGGTTGGGTGCGGAGGAGCTTGCCGAGTACCTGGTGTTCGGGGCGGTCTGCGACCCGCGTTCCGCAGCTAATCCGGGATCCAGGGCATGTTCGGGTCTGAACCCGCAGGTCAGCGCGTTCTGGCCTGGTGGAACAGCGGAGAACCCAAGTGTCGGCGTACAGGTATTTGTGCAGACCCTCGTACGAGTGGTTATACAGAGCGCTGATCAGCCGGAGCGCGTTGGTCATCGTGGCGCCTGACAGGCCTCGTTCTGCAGGTGTTCAGGTCGTGGGCGGAGACTTCTGCTGCTCTCCAAGCACGTCGTCCGGCAGACCGAGCACGCCGTTCAGGTGGGCATCGTCGAAGTTCGCCCTTGTTGTCTCCGCATCAATGAGTCTGGCCCCGTCGAGAATCGCACCAGACAAATCCGCCTGGGTGAGGCGAGCGCGGGTGAGGTTGGCTCGCCATAGGTTCGTGCGAGAGAGATCGGCTCCGGTCAAGTCCGCGTCGGTGAGATCGGCTTGGGCAAGGTCAACGCCGCCGAGTTGCGCTCCCGCGAGATCCGCGCCCGCAAGATGCGCCTCTGCCAGATCGACTCGCCCACGATCGCGGTCGTCATGGTTGACGTCCCGGCGGCCTATCACGGCCACCGCCGCCTGTACGTCCGCCCTCAGCCGTGGCCGCACCTCCAGCGCGGCCAGCGTATTCGCTGCCTGCCGGTGCGTGCCGTGGTCGGATTGGTTGGCCTGGGCAAGACGGCATGGTTCGCGTACGAAGGCGGTAAGCACCTCTATCACGGTCGGATGATCGCGCGCCGAGTCGCGGGCGATCCGTTCCAGCGCGTAGATGCCACCCAGCCGGACGGCCAGTTCCGGCGAGCCGAGTTGCTCGATCGCCTTGGTGTATCGGTCAGTGACCAGGCCCTGCTCACTGAGAGCGAGAGTTCGTTGGCCCACCTCGTAGGTGCGCCGGGCGGTGTCGGCATTTCGGGCGGTGTAGAACACCGCCACGAGTGCCGCTACTCCCGTCGAAAGCGCCAGTCCCCGACCCCGGATCGCGTCCAGCGCCTCGGCCCGTTCCTTGCCCGACAACCCCGTCACATCGTCGACGTGCTCCAGGACCCACCCGGCCCCGGGGCCGAGCAACCAGATCAGGCCCCCCAGCAGGATCAGGCCGGCAACCGCCACGAACGCCAGATCCAGCCTTCGTATGCGGACGACTGTGCGTAAGGCCGCCATCGCCCGCAACATCTCGGCCAGCCGCACTTTCCGCCTCCACCCCGCTGGGCCTTCGCGACACGAGGGCCAGCCCCGGATCGTACTCGGTCGATCGAAGATGTAACCAGGGGAACCGATTACCGCGGAACCTGGCGCCAACTCGTCGAGCGTTCCTTGCTCTGCCTCACCTCTGCACGTTGGCTTGTACATGCTTGTGCACTTCCAGGTGTACGCCGACACCACGGCACGCCTGGTCCTCGCCACAGCACGAAGAACAGGTCGCCGACTACGGAAGCGGACACTGCAGCTCCAACGTCGCCCATGAACCGGCCGCCACGCTGAGCGCAATGCCAGAAAAGTCTCGTGGTGTCTGTTTGTCCCAGACGTGAACCAGCTATGACCCACCTCTTGATTATTTGATCAAGGGGTGGGGTGAAATCGCAGATCAGAGTGGTAGGGCGCCCGGGGCTCGAACCCGGAACCTACGGATTAAAATGGCCGTCCCGAAGCCAGCTCTTGTAGATCGGATAGGAGTTCGAGGAGGGGAGCGGGAGACGGAAGGGCACTGGGGCTTGAGTCCGAAACCTACGAAGAGAAAATGCCAGGGCCCCAAGAAGGCGGCTACCTGGGGTCTCTGCGAGTGGAGCCAGCGTGGTGATGGGGCTGGCGGTCACTGGTTCCTGGGAGTTCGAACTCCTTTAGGTCCACCACTCGCGAGGGTAACTTTTCAGAAGGTTACCTAAATCTTAGGGCGGCGTCGGGGAGGTCACGATCCTGCTCCCGCGCTTTACCCTCAATCAGCGGCCACCGCTGTGCCCCCTGGACGGACTCTGATCCGCAGTTACGGTAGGTCATGCGCCACCTCGTGGTCTTTATCGCTGCGCAGCGTCAACTGTGTCACCTGACCGCCGGACACCTTCGCCTTGTTGATCAGGAAGAGCTCCCTTTGGCCACACATATCGCAGATATTGACTGAAGCTACTGGAGTCAGGTCGATAGAGGCGGCCAGTAGCGAACCGCGTAGGTAAATGCGATGGGGGGCGAGTTGTGCGTGGTATTCCTCATCAAGGGGTTCCCATTCGGGGTGGCTTCCGCGCAGGCGCCGCCCTTGGAGTCTGTAGCCCGCGCCGATGTAGCCGCAATGTTCGATCAGGTCCCAGTGGAGGCGAGCTAGCCACGGCAGAGACTCCAAGGCGGCGACGACGATTGGCTCGAGGAATTTGACCTCGGCATCCCGTTCATGCGCAGGGCGGACGCCGAATGCATGTCCGGACGCATTCCGGTGATTCTTGATCTTCTTCAGTATGGCCAGCGCCCCATCGGTATCGCGCATACTCTCGAACACGGGGAGCTCTAGAACATCACCACTACGGAGAAAGTTCGATAGGAGCGTCGTCCAGGTCCCGAAGGTCGCTCCGGCACCCCGGGTAAACGGAGCCGCCAGGGTCGGAGTGAATCCTCCGTTGCGTTGGATCATGATTGCCAGTGCTATGACGCCCAGAGAACGAGCGAGGCTTTCACCGAGCTTGAGAAGTGCTTCCTTGCGGACGTCGACGTGGTGCGCGGTTCGGTAGTGCCGGGAGAGTCCAGCGACATGGAACGGGTAGCTGAGCTCCGCGCGCCACACCGGATCGCTCAACGGCTGCACGAGTTCGCCGAGAAGATGGGCTTCGGCGGCTTTCGACTGCATGGCCCGTTGGAGCCCGGAAAGGTCCTCGGTGGGTCCCTTGAAGATGTTGGGGAACTCAGGCAAGAGGGAGCGAGTAAGTCGTGTCAGTTCGGCGCGGCTGGCATCCGACTCTTCGATCAGGCTGGCGAAGTCGGGACTTTTGATGGCTTCGATGGGCACTGGGGTGTCCATCGATAGCGACGCTAGGGGGCCGGTCCTGTCAGGGCCCACTGCGTTCAGCCATTCGCACAGCGCACGGCCTCCGACATAGGGCCGGATAACGTTGAGCGTGGTCAAGGCCTCACCGAAACCCGATGGGAGGAACCGCCACTGGCCGGGATACCCGACGATGTCGCCGTCCGTGCACAGGCTCAGGGGGCGGTCGGCTTCCGCCGCATCAGGAAGATCAGTGGCCTTCTCGGCTGACAGCCCAGCGGCCGTCAGCAACGGCTGGCTGCGTCTGCTTTCCAGGGGCAACGTTCTCTTTGTAATCAATTGCGCCACGCGGGACAGTGGACCAAGCTCACCGTGCCACCGAGTCTCCAAGAGCAGGTAACGCGGAACCTCGTAGCCTATCTTCACTGTCGCGGCATCGATCCATGCCATCGGCGAACCGGGAAGGACTTCACGGTGAAGGAAGGCATGGACGTCCTCACGCAGCGGGATACGGTCATAGGACCTTAGATCAGGATCGGCGATAACGCTGCCAGAGATGTCCCGCTGAACCTCGCCACCGGGGTCCACTTCCGACGCGGCCTTCACTACAGCCGACCACACCCGCTCTGGCGGCTCCTCGCAGCCAGCAGCGAGGAGTCCGTCTGCCACATAGTCCTCGAATGCCGCTTTGGTCGTCCACGTCCGGCCCGCGAATTCACCAAAAACGGACACAAGATCCTCGCCTGCCGGATACCGCTGCACCACACTGCTCTCCCGGAGCTGTGCCACGGCCTGAGGCGTGACCTGGAATCGGAGTCGCAACGGTCGGTCGATTTGGATGCGTTGATAGCCAAATTCCGACGACTTGAGGCGTCTGACCGTCAGTCCCTCGATGGGATCACGACCATCGTGCCCCAAGCGAGCGCGACGATAACAATCGGCGATTTCAGCAACTTTGCCATCGGTGAAGTACTGGCGCTTGTCTCCCACAGGCTTACGCAGCGTTGTACCGAGGCTACGCGCGTCGAGGAAGACCACCTCACCGTGGTCGCTCGGCGGGTGGTTTGACAGCACCAGCAAGAAGAACGGCAGGGTGGTGTTGGTAAACAATCCGCCGGGCAGCGCAATGATACCTTCCAGCAGTTCGTTCTCCACGATCCACCGCCGGATCTCAGACTCGCCCGACCCTGCGACTCCGTTGAACAGTGGTGAGCTATTCACCACGATCACGGCTCGCGATCCGCCCGCCTCACGGGGCTTCATGTGTGCGACCAGATGCTGAACAAACAGCAGTGACGCGTCCGACATGCGCGGCAGCCCAGCCCCGAAGCGCCCCGCGAAGCCCTGCTTCCTGGCTTCGGTCTGCACCACGTCGGAGACGTGCTTCCACTCCAATCCGGCCGGCGGGTGCGCCGTCAGAAAGTCGAACGTCTCCCCGGAATACCGGTCCTCGCTCAGGCAGTTGCCCAGTGCTATCGCAGCGGGATCGAGGCCATCCATCAGCAGTGAAGCCGAGCATATTGCGTGGGCTTCCATGTTGATCTCTTGGCCGTACAGGTGCAGGTCACGGCCGGTCAGCCGGGCGCGCACCGCCGCCAGCGTTCTACCCATCCCGCAAACGGGGTCGTAGATACGGATCGGTCCACGCCCTTCGTCTGCGTCCGAGCCCAGCAGTACGAGCTCTGCGATGAGTGAGTTGATGTCGGCCGGCGTGAACCACTCTCCGGCAGTATCGTGCTGGGCATCGCTGAACCGGTCGGTAAGCTCGGCGAAGGTCTCGCCCATCAGGTCGTCGGCCACTCGATCGGGGTGCAGATCCAGATCTTGGAACTGGCGGAGGATGGGAGACAGCAATCCGACGGTGTCCAGCTGGCTCAGAACTCCACCAAGATTGAAGCCATCGAAGAGTTGCCCAATCTCCTTCGGGAGCTGCCGCACCCAGGCCAAGAGCGTTTCTGTAGCGGTATGCGAGTCCTCCAACGCCCGATCGAAGGCATCGGCCTCCATCTGACAGTCAAGGCGTCGCAGCACCACGAGCGGTAGCAGGACGCCTCCATACTCGGATGCTCGGAAATCTGCCCTCAGCAGGGAGGCGATAGACCAGAGCGAACCGGCCAGCTGGCCTTCTCCCTCGAACACCCGCTTCGCTCCCCCCACTCCGTGACCTGGCTTGCGGCGCCATCATCGCATCGCTTCTCTACCGAGACGGTATGTCCCGCCAAATCCCACATATCAGCCCGAACGCCGTGCCCCCACAGGCTGGTTGGGTTTCTCGTGCAGGGGCGGCCGGTGCGGGTCAGGAACTGGGTGGCGAGACTGCCCTAGTCTGTCAACACCTGTACTGCAACAACCCCTCAGATCGACCGCCGACGTGGTCATATACATCGCAGACGCAACATCGCAGGCCCGGCAACAGCTTTGATCAATCGTGACACTCATGAATTGACAGTCCTTGTCGCGCAAGCTGGTTGCGTACGGTGGCGACCTGATGTCATCTGGTGATATGCGTCAGTGGCCGAAGCTGAACGAGCGCCAGATGGCGACCCTGCGCCGCATCGCGGAGAGAGAATCGGTCACCGCCAAGGACAGTGATCTAGCTCGTACCGTGTATGCACTCCGGGACAGGGGACTGGTTTCGACCCCACGGAGAGACGGAGTCTGGATCGCCGAGGTAACCGAAGCAGGACGCTTCTATCTCGAGCATGGCTACTACCAGGGCGTTGCGGCTCTGACATCTTCCTCCGTGAGTTCCAAGGGCGGAAGACGGACTGCCGACCCGAGGCCGCCATCACCTCACGTTTTGGCGGCTGAACTGATCAAGCGCTTGCAGGACGAAGGGGGGACGCTGCATGTCCGTGACCCGGACGAGGCCACCAGGGCGCTTTATCGACGGGCCTTGGACGCGGCCAAGCGCCAGGGATTGATTCCGGAAGGCTTCCGCCTCCTGCATACCGGTCGCGACCGCGGGGATCTCATCCTTCGGCTGGAGGATGCCGCGCATCCCGACGAGGCGGACTGGAACCGCATCCGATTGAGCGCCCGCGACCTGATCACCGATCCTCACGAGCTTGCGGACTGGCTCCGGGAAGATCGTCGTTCGATCGACGTCACCGACGCGACGATCGGCCGTGCGCTGGAAGTGGTACGCGCCTTAGCAGCGGACCTGTTGAAACGGGGTCACTGCCTCGGCATATCCAGGCGGGGCAAACCACGCGGCCTCTACGCGCACGCGCGTGGGCACCAGTACGCGGTGAACATCAAGGAGGAACTCGACCGCGTTCCTCACGTATACACCGAAGAGGAACTCCGGAGCCAAAAGCTCTACACCTGGCAACGGGTCACACCCGAGTACGACGAGGTCCCTTCGGGCCGGCTCCGGCTCGAGCTGGGGGAGGGGCGCGGTCTGCAGTGCTGGGCGGACGACAAGCGTTCACGTCTGGAGGACAAGATACGAGCAGCCGTCAAGGAGATTGAGCGGCGCGCTGAGGTCGACCAGCAGGCACGCCTGGAGCGAGAGAAAGCTGAGCGGGAACGCGCTGAGAAGTGGCGACGCCAGGAGGAGGAACAGCGGCGGCGGGAGGCGGAGCGGCAAGCAGCGCGCGATAAGGAACGTGCGCAGGCCGCCGACCAGGCAAGGGAGGAGCATCGGCGGCGAGTCTTCGGCCAGGCGCTGGAGGGATGGGCCTGCGCCGCGGAGATCCGCGAATTCTGCCGGGGGCTGGAAGCACTTGCGGCGACTCTGCCTGCACAGGAGGCAACGATTACGCAGTGGGTGACGTGGGCGCGAGCACAGGCAGATCACATGGATCCCTTGCACACGCCGAGCGTGCTGACCGAGGCGAACTTCGACATCGAACCGACGCCGGAGGCCCTGCACCGCTACCCGAGTTTCGCAGTTAGTGGGCAGACGAGAGCGCTGAATTGGGTGTTTGACCTGGGACAACGGGCGTGGGAGAGCCTGCGAGTCGTGTGTCCACGCCTGTGTGCTGGGTTCTTGCTGGTCGGAGG
>NZ_JBGNUW010000045.1:0-49822 GCF_041950495.1 Nonomuraea sp. MTCD27
TGATCGACTGGCTAGACACCGACGATCATCAGGGGTCGCGTTTGTCATCTCCGCACCGGGGCGCTCCTACTCGGCCACTCGACCCAGGGGTGCAGCAGTCTCATCAGCCGAGAACGCAACGGCCTTGACGTCCACCCGGACCTCAGGAAGATCAATCGGACCGACGTGCGGGCGACCTGTCGCCTTGACGCGGATGCAGTCCTCCGCGCTCTCCAAGACGATGATCCGGTCGGCATTGCCCAGTACGGGGATGTTGGGGTTGTGGGTGATGACGATGAGCTGACGCTTCCACCGGCTTTCCCGCAACTGGGTGACAATGAGTTCGGAGATCAGGGTGGTGTCCAGATCGTCTTCTGGCTGATCCAAGATCAATGGCTCGGTGCCTTGGTGGAGGACGAAGCTCAGCATGGCCGCGCTGCGCTGGCCCGGTGAGCCGTGCAGGACGTCATGCCAGTCGCCGTCTCGTTCTGGATCTCCATTGTTCTTCAGGAAGCGCATGGTGAGGACGTCGTCAGCCACGGTAGTGGCCACGCGGATGCGTACGATCCGGTCGAGCTTGCCCAGCTTGCTCCACCAGGCCGGCCGGATCCGCTCCGCCGTGTCCTCGTTGATGCGACCGAGAAGGGCGGTGTAGTGATTCGAGATCAACGCGGTTCGCCAGAGCTCCAGCCTCTCTTCGCGGGATGCGGCGGGACCGGTCCACAGCCAGCGGGCGAGTGCCCGGACCTCCTCGATGTAGCCGTCGCTTCGCAGGTTGAGGATCTCGCGTATCGTTCGCGCCCATCCGAGCCAGTCGGACAGCGGGATGAGGTGAAAGCGCAGCGTTTTGCTGCGCGTGCCGACGTCATCGATGAACCGTAGGCGCCGCTGTGTACGGCGGCCATGGACGAGTGCCAAGGCTTGCCAACTGTTCGCGATCAAGGTCGTGTGCCCACGCGATTGTTCAGCCAGCGCCTCCAATGCGTCCAGCCGCTGGCGAACGGTAGTGAGTTCCTCCCGCAGGGCAAAGTACTGCTCCGGATCCACACCGAGTTCGCTCAGCTCGGCCTGGTATTCCGTGTCGTCATCGCGTGCCTGCTGGACGCGGGCCGCCCAGTCCCCTTCCCGCCTGGACAGGCGGGCGTCCGCGGTGCGGCTCGCCGACTCGGAAAGGGCGGTGAGAAGGGCGTTCCGCAGGTTGGACCGGATCGTGACGAGGAGTTCCCGGTGGGGGTTGTCCTGCCCGGCGGACTCCGCAGCAGGCAAAGCCCGCTCAACAGCGTTGCGTATCTCGTCGATGGAGCGCTCCAACTCGCCAGCAGTCGCTTCCAATCGCTCATGTTCATTGAGAACGGCCTCGTTGGCGCGGCGCCGTTCCTGGGTGGCCGGATTGTCGAGGTGGGCCACCTGCCTGGCGAGTTCGTTGACGCGGGCATGAAGTTCAGTGCGCTGCTGTAGTTCCTGCTCCGTTTGCAGGTGCTGAGTGACGAGAAGGTGGCAGGCGTTCTCGGCCTTGGTGAGCTCCGTCATGAAGTCGGTTCGCCTGCCGTCGCCGGAGGCGTCCAGGGCCTCGTCTATTAGGGAGAGCAGGTGGCGCGAAGCGGTGTAGGGATCGTCCGAGTCGGGGGTTACGCGTTCGTACAATTCCTTCTGGCTGAAGACCCGAACTGGGAAACTGGTCAGCGTGGTCGTCGAGCCCCTATGTGTTGTCCGCCCTAGTGACGCACTCCATTGCGCGGTCTGCGTCTCGCCGGAAACGGGAAGATGGTGGATAGCGGCGAGCTCGGCTTCGGCGAAGATTCTTCGGTTGAATTCGTCGAGATCGGCCTTCACCTTGTCGGGCAGGCTGGTGGTGTCGCCGTAGATACGCCGAATCGCCGAGACCACGGTGGATTTACCGGCGCCGCGCCCGCCGATCAGCACGTTGAGCCCGGGGGAGAACTCGAGGTTCAGCCCTCGCCGGGAATTGCCGAGCGTACCGCCCAGTGCGACGGATTCGAGCCAGGGATGGGTCACCAGGTTAGGGTTACGTTCAGGATATCTGCCGAGGCGTTCGTCCCAGTCACAGATGATACGCGCGTCGTAGTCGAGGAACGCCTGGCGCAGGCCCTCCATGGAGGGCTCGGCCATGCGGATCCAGGTGAACCGCATGCCCAGCCTATCGACCGAGTAGGCGTCTGAGGTGCTGACGAACGCGAGACGTTCGAGACAGGGGAAATCGTCGAGGTCACGCGTACGGAAACGCTGATTCCACGCCCGGTCGGCCCGGTTCGAGGAAATGTCCCCGACGTCGATCGCGGAAAGGTTGTCATGATGAAGTGCCTGCCACCGGGCGGTGCCCTGGACAGTCTTCTTCGAGGCGATGCCGTTGTCGTTGAAGGCGTGCGGGGCCACGGCCAGCCAACCAGGGGGAAGGTCGTCGAGGATCTCCTTGATAGTGCGCGGGGACGGGGCAGGTCGGCCGGTGGACGGATTCAGCGGAGGGGAGTCCTCGTCGAAGCCGCAGGTGCGCGCCAGCAGGATCTCGATGTCGCGCTCGGTCTTGTTGAGGTCTCCGATGAGCAGCAGGTGGACACCATCAGAGCCAGTGCCCGTGGTCACCTCGACGCCAGGGAAGACGAAGACTCCGGCACGCCGGCCAGCGGCGGCCATCACCTCGATCCACGCGCCGGTGTGGTGGTCGGCCAGTGCGATGACCTCTATGCCGCGTTGCTTGAGCGCCGCCATGTATAGATCGGCAAAAGCCTCCCGGTTCTGCGCTCTCATCGCCGAATCGGGATGATCGAGGTCCCCCGCCCAGTCGGTGGGTCGTTTGAAGTCCCACGCAGGCGTCGCCACCTGGAGATCACACTTGAACCATCGCGACATCCAACCCCCTGGGGTATTTGCAGAGAGGTCACGTAAGTGCCACTTGAGAAATGGCGCGGCAGGCATTACGCGAAGCTGAGCAACAACAGAGGTTACAGCGTCTACAGGGGCGTCTGCGGTGACATCAGGGCAATACCCAGTCTCTTAGCGCGATGACACAACTCCTCGTATAAGCGCATATCCATACAAAAGGGATGCTGTGGCCAACCGGATCTTGATGCGGGGTTTAGCCCGGCTGCTGGCGCCTTTCGACCGAAGCTTGCTGTGGTGGTATGCCTTGCGCCGGGTGCGACAGTCCTTACAACAACCACCGCGCCTACCAATTCCTCGATCAAGCGACGCGCTGAGCACCGCCTCGGACCGATGCGGCTCCAGAGCGCATCATCGACCTGCGCATGCGCCCCGAAATCGCGGAAGCGTTCCAGATCCAGTCCCCGGCGCGGCCCCTGCTCACGATTCCTCGGCCGGGGACGCTGGTGATGCGGCTGGCGATGGTGTGCGTTCTGGACGTCGGTGTCGGCAGTGCAAGCTGCCCGTCAGGTCGGTGGTGGTCCGCTGTCTGCACCGCGAAGTCGCTGTTGGTTCTGCGTGACCGCCGTGTGCGCTTCATAGGCCGATGTCCCCCAGAACTGGGCGAGATGATCGAGTGTTCCGAGGAGATCAGATGGAACGGCTGAGCGGGTTCCACAGCGCGCGAAGGGGCCGTCGGTTTCCAGCAGTACACGGTCTGGCGGAAGCCGTTGCAGCAGCGGCAGAGCTTTCTTCGACCGAGTCATGGCCGGATTGATCGAGAACCACAGCCCTGCGGCAAGTGCGTCGTCCACAGCGGCCAGAGGCCCGGTGTACCAATGCAGAATCGCCGGCACCTGCGCTTGCACCAGTCGAGTGATGGTCTCACGCTCGGCACCGCGGCTGTGGACGGTGACGGGCTGGGTCCGTGTCTGGAGGTCAGCCAGGATCGCCTCGAACACGCGAAGCTGCTGCTTGCGGGTTGCCGCCCCGGCACGAGAGAAGTCGAGTCCGATCTCGCCGATCCACGTAGCCTGCGGCAAGAGCCGGAGAAATCGGGCGAGATCGTGAGGGGATGCGCCTCCTGCGCGAAGTGGGTGGAAGCCCAACGCGACGTCGACACCGTCGCGTCGACCAAGGCGGGTCCGCAGGAGGCGGTACTTGCCAGGGTCTTCAGTTACGGCGATGACGTGCACCCCGGCGGCGTGCGCGTTATCCAGGACCGCGACCGGGTTGTCGTAGGCATCGAGATGGCAGTGGGTATCGGTCAACACCGGAGTCGTCACGATCGAGATTCCAACAGCTCGGCCAAAGCCCCGCAGGCTCCGCTGGCTAGCCAGGCGCGAAGCTCCGCAAGCCCTCGTCGCCAGACTCCGGTGAAGGCTGCGCGTTCGCCTTGTGGGAGCGGGCCGTTGCGGAGAACGTCTCGATCCGGTCGATCCGCGAAGGCACCGGCCATCACAGCCCGCAGGTCCGCTCCGCGGCGACTGCGGCGGTTAAGAAGGATCGTGCAGTCCTCCTCGGCGAACACGTCGTAGGCGTACTCGTCATTGTCCCATCTGACGTGCGCCAGCGACGCGCGGCGAATCAGGCAGGGGAAGCAGTATCCGCAGTTGCCTTGCTTGCGGCCTACGTACCGGGCGGTCTCAGGATGCGAGCAGGAGATGCTCAGCGGTGCCAGGCGGCGCAGCAGCTCGATGTTACGAGATTCGGCAAGCATTTCGCCCTTGGTTCGCAACCGGTACGGGTTGTACACCGGGTTCGACACGCCGACCGCGGTGGCGGCGGTACCGAGTTGGTGCATGAAGTGTGGGTGGGTGGTGCGGGTGCTCGCGCTGCCAACGCGGGAACGAGTGAGGGGCACGTTGATGCCGATGAAGCCGTTCTCCGGTACGTACACCGGCGTCTTTGATCCCTCAGCGGCGGCGAGGGCCAGCGCGGCGGAGAGGAAGAGCAGTGACCGAGATCGAGTGGTGTTCTCGCGTGGTCTAGGCAGCGAGCGTGCTTGGTGGCTGTTCGCGGGGGCGGGTCGCAGATAGAGGCGGCGGGAGGCGATGCGCTCGCCGCCGTAGTGTGCGTTGAGCTCGTCGAGGAGGAGCTGTTGTGCGGAGGACGCCTGTCCGCCTTCGTGGTGGGACAGCAGGCACAGTCGCCGCTCGGAATCTTCTTCTAGAAGGTCAATGACGCCACACAGCGAGTCGAGGCCGCCGGAGAACAGGCATATACCGTCCACGTCGAGCCCAATCGGCCTGCCGGCAGTGGGAACGCCGGCCACACCAGCGAGTGGGTGGCGATCGGAATTGGGTGTAGCTCTTTCTCAGTGAGTGCCTGAGCTGGGCTTTTGTCGTCGTGACTGTTTAGTCCGGGAACCGCCTTCTACTGTGAGTGCAGACGGTGAGGCGGTGGTGACGGTGGGCTCGTTGCTGGAGGAGCTAGCACGGCGTGAGGCTGTGGCCCGGCAGCGGATCGCGGAGATCCGCGAGCAGATCGCCGCCTTGGAGTCACGGCTGGAGGATGAGCACGACCGGTTGTCGCGGCTGGTGATCACGCGGGAGACGGTGGAGGAGATCCTGGGCGAGGCGGCCGAACTGGTCAGTGAGTCCATGGAAACGGCCGAAAGTGCAGGCGGGGGCATCGACGCGGCCGGAGCGGTTCCGGTACGGCCGCCGGTGCTCGGTGTGGTGACGGTGCCGCCGTGGCAGCCGGGAATGAAGGCGGCGATGCTGCCGCGCGCGTACCGGGACGCGGTGGAGATCATGACCGATGCGGGGCGTGCGATGCGGGCCGGGCAGATCGCGGTGGCGATGGGCTTGCCGGATGAGGCCGCCAAGCGGGAAGGGCTGCGCTCGAAGCTGAAGCGGCTGGTGGAACGCGGCTGGGCGCAGGAGGAAGGGCCGGGGTTGTTCATGGTGACCGAGCCGGTGGCGCGTGAGGTGTCCGGGCAGGGCGACGGAGGGTCACGGGACGGCATCGCGGCGTCATCTGCTTCGTCACCGGACGGGTGATTGCGGCAGGGCTCTTCCACCGTCAGGTTCAAAGGTGCCAACCAATCGTCCCCGGCGAGAGAAGAGCCCTATGCAGGCACCGTACGACACCGGCCTGGCCGCTGACGTCTTTGCGGAGGCGAGGAACACCTTCAACTGGCTCATCGGACAGCTCACCGACACGGCGTCCGGCATGCTGACCCATGACCGGCTGGAAGAGACGATCGTCGAGCAGGGCCGTGAGCTGCAACGCCAACTGCTGCAAGCACACCTTGATCTGCGGGCGCTGCGCGAGCGGCAGCAGGCGCAGCACGCCCGCCAGGACGCGGCCGCAGAAGCATCCGCACAGGTGATGGGGTCCGACGGCGTGCTGCGGCCACGGCTGGAGACAGGGCATCACCGCCTGCTCGCCACTCTCGTCGGGACGGTGACGGTCACCCGGTGCGCCTGGCGCGCCCCAGGGGTGCGCAATCTCTATCCGGCCGACGCCGCCTTGTCGCTGCCGGCGGTGCGGCACTCGGCCGGGCTGGCCAAGCTCGCGGTCATCGAGACGGTGCGCGGCTCGTTCGACGCCGCGCACGCGGCGCTGGCCGCGCGCTGCGGCAACGTGATCGGCAAACGGCAGATCGAGCAGGCGATCGTGGCGGCGGCGGTCGATGTCGACGCCTTCTACGCCGCGCGGACCGTGCTGCCGTGCACGGCCTGCACGGTGCTGGCGATCAGCGTGGACGGCAAGGGCATCGCGATGCGCCCCGAGGCGCTGCGGCCCGCGACCGCCAAGGCCGCCGCCCGCGCCCGCGCCACCTTCCGGACCCGGCTGGCAGCGGGCGAGAAACCGGCCCGCAAACGGATGGCCACCCTCGGGGTGGTCTACGACGCCGAGCCCGCGCCCCGCCGGCCGCACGATGTGATCGCCGTCCCCGGCGGCCGGGCCGGGCAACGCCTGCCGCGCGCCAGACCGTCCGCGATGCGCAAGTGGCTGTGCGGCTCGATCATCACCGGCCCCGCCGCAGTGATCGCCAAGGTCTTCGACCACGCCCAAGCCCGTGATCCCGGCCATGCCCGTCCCTGGGTCGTGCTCGTCGACGGAGCCCGCCACCAGCTCGATCTGATCACGGCGGAGGCTGCCCGCCGCGGTATCGGAGTCGGCATCGTCATCGACTTCGTCCACGTGCTGGAGAAATTATGGGCTGCCGCCTGGAGCGTGCATCCTCCCGCGGCGCCGGCCGCCGAGGACTGGGTCGCCGGTCACGCTCTGGCCCTGCTGGCCGGGCACACCGGCCACGTCGTCACCGCACTGTCCGGCCAGGCCGCCATCACGGCCACCCACCGCCGCGACGGCATCGACGCGTGCATCCGCTACCTCACCAACAACCTCGAGTATCTACGCTACGACCAGGCGCTGGAGGCGGGATGGCCGATCGCGACAGGCGTGATCGAAGGCGCCTGCCGCCATCTGATCGCCGACAGATTCGACCTCGCCGGAGCACGCTGGGGCCTGGCCGGAGCCGAAGCCATCCTGAAACTCCGCTCCCTGATCGCCAACGGTGACCTCGACGAATACTGGCGTTTTCACCGCGCCCGGCAGCACGAACGGGTCCACCAGAATGACTACCAGGACGGATACTGCCTCACGGCTTGATCACTCCGGTCGCTGAGGAAGAGCTACACCCAAATCCTTTGAGGTTGTAGTCGAGCACCGACTACGTTGATCCGACATGGGTCGAAGCCGTCCTCCCCGCCGTCTTGTCGTCGGATCGCTCACCTACCGCTGGGGAGCAGGTCATCGTCACGAGCGCTACCAGGACGAGGCAGGTCTCCCACGGTATGACTGCCGGGAGGTTCTGCGTCTCCGGCAGGTGGGAGCCCCGGGCCAGTTGGTCATCGTCTTCCATGGAGGGCCCGGCCGTCTGGTCAAGGACGGTATGTTCCACGACGGCGGAGTGCTACGAACCAGCGACAGCGCTTACCTCAACCTGCACCGCCCAGGGGTGGTCCGTGCCTTACTGGACGAAGCCCTGGAGCGTGGCCACGACTTCGCGACTGCCAAACCAATCGAAATCGACGGGTGGGAACTCGTCGATGGTGTGCTGGGACGCCTGCGCCCACCCGATCAGCCTGCACCGCAGGGTGATCAAAACTTGTGACCATCCAGACCCGCGACAGAGGTAGTCGCCACTCCTCTGATAGACCTCAACAACCCAGATCAGACAGTCCCTGAGAGGGAGCTACACCCATCGGAATTGTAGGGACTGATTTCCCAGTGGTCGCCGGTCAGAAACCGCAAGGCCGCCTCGAAGCCAGCGCTTTGCCAAGCGGCAATGTCTTCGACGGGAAGCCGGAGGGTAACTTCCCTCGTCCAGGAGTCCGGTGTGCCGCGCCGTCGGGTGGTCTTGTCTGCGCAGTACGCAGCCGCGCCCAGCAAGAGGAGGTCAGCAGCCGGCCGGGGTGGTCGCCAGCCAGCGAAAAACTCGGCTCCGGCGCTGCTGGTTTGGATCGTGGCTGAGGTCCGCCCCGGGGCCCAGTCGAGTAGGCGGAGGCCGTCGGGTTCGGTCACCGAGGTGGTGAGATCGGTTCGCACCAGGTAGGTGGTCACTGTATGTCTCCGTCCAGTCCCTGCAGGGCCTCGTAAGTCATGCGGACGGTATCCTCAGCAATCCGGTGTCCCTCGGGGCCAGCCCAGTCAACCGTGAAGGGGTCGTTGGGGATGCGCAGCGAGACGAGGACCTGAATGATCTGGCGCATTTCCTCGTCGGCTTGGCGCACGGCGTGCGGATCGGTGATGCGGCTGAGGCGTTCGGCTATGACAGGAACCCGGTTGTAGACGTACTGGGCGAGGAACGTTTCCAGCAGGGTAAGCAGGTTCTCCCGCGAGACGGTCATCTCGGCGGTGTCGGTCAGCTCGGTCCACGTATCGGCGTCACCGAAGACCTCGTCCAGCACGTCGCACGCGGCGTCGCGGGCGGCTTGGGAGTCCAGGTCGTCGCCGTCTCCCGCGATGAAGGTGATCAGTTCATCAAGCACGTCGAATCTGGTTCGGCCAACGAGAGCGGCCAGTCCCAGTGAGGTCAGCGTGTTTTCAAGCCCAGTTCCGCCGACTCCAGCGAGCAAGGCGCCGAGGCGCTGGACGCCACTGCGTCCGGCATGGGCACCGGCTGCAGCACCAGCAGCTCCACCCAACACGGGAATGTGGCGAGAGAGCACCCGCTGGGCATACATGCGGGTGCTCGGAGATCCGGAAGTGAGCCCACGTACGTAGGACGCGGCCGCGTGTTTGAGTGGGGTCCACGCTCCGCCGCTGCCTGCGGCCCGATCGGTAGAGGTGCCCATCAGCGCCGGCCGCTGCGTCGTTGTGCTTCACGCGCGGCGCTGATCACGCCCTTCAGTCCGGAGGTGTCGCTGCTCTCCCAGCGGTCCAGCAGGGCGGACACCGTCGGGTTATCGGCAGGCAAGCGAAGGACGGCGTTCCCAGCTTGTCCGCGCGGGACGGCCTGGGGTGGGATCCGCATCAAGGCGTCGCAGATGGCCGACAGGGTGTCGGGCGCCCGCTCGGCGAGTTCGAGCGCGGCGATGAACGCCGGACCGCCGGGTCGCCGCGTCAATATCTCCACTAACGCCTCCACGAGCTGGACACGTTCGTCGTCAGGGAGCTTTGCGATCTCGTCACACGCGTGGCGCCGCAGACCGGCGACCTCGGTCTGCACCCTGGTAAGCAGCTCCTGCAGGTGCGGAGGCAGTCGCGTGACGGCGACGCCGAAGGCGAGCTTGTCGCGGGAGTAGGTGAAGTACGCCCTCAGGTCTACTTCGCCGAGCGGAGGCTCTAACCGCAGCCACGCACGTACATGCGGTTTGTCCGCCCACGCCCGCACCTCTTCGGCGACCTGCGGCTGTTTGGCAGCTCTCCGTCTCCGATTAGAGGTGGGTGATCGGCGGGCACTCGAAGACTCGTCGGCGGTCTTGCCTTCCTTCGGAGGTGACGTGTCCTCATCGGTCTCCGATTCGGTGGTGGTCGATACGGCTCGCGTGATGGATTCCGCCGCCCCAAGCTCCGGGATGGAGCCGGGCGAGGTGAGTTGCCAGTCGAACAGGCGCTGGAAGTCGCTGAAGTGTTGTTCCTCCAGGACCATTAGCTTGGCCAGCACGGGCAGGTCGAGGGTGATCTTCCGGCGCTGCGCGCTGCGGTGCTTGAGCAGCAGGTTGTTGAGAAACCGTTTGAGCTGCCTCGGGTTCCCGCGTAGTCCGCCTCCGAGCACCTCAATGATGCTGGCCGCCCAGTTCAGGTCGCGCACCAGGTCGGGCGGCACGTCGCCGAGGACCGCTCCGGCCACGCCGATGTTGAACGCTACCTGTAGGTTGCCGACTTCGCGGCGACGACGGGTTTCGTCCACAACCTTGCCGAACTGCTCGTTGTCGAGATGCAGTTCGGCCAGTAGCAGGTTGACGTAGGTGTCGGCCTCCGGAGCGGACAGCGGCGGGATGGCCACCTTGAGCTGCAGCATCTTCTCCAGATAGTCGGCTCCAATTCCGGTGCCGTCGGGCCGCCGCAGTTGTGGGTAGCGCGAGTCGATTGCGGACTCAACAACCGCCTGGTTGGCCGCCAGGACGTAGGCAGTCTTGGGTGTGTTGAGGAACAGCCGGATCGCCTCGAAGGTGTCCACCACGGTTTCGGACAGGCATCGGTCGAGGTCGTCGATGAACACCACCACCGCGTCGACATCTTCCAGCGTCGTGATGACCTTTGCGAACTCCGTCCGGAACCGCCCTGCGTCCGTAATCGCCTCAGCTGTGCCGTTGCCCAGGGCGACCTCCTTGACCTTGGGGTCTTCCAGCAGCTTGTTGACTTCGCTCGCCGTAGCGTTCACCGCAGCCTTCGTCACGTCCAGGACCTGCGGGTCCATGCTTGGGTCCATCGCTTGGATCGCGAAGGGAGCTGCGGTCTGGGCGGCGGACACCGCGACCCGGCCGCCCCTGCGTCCCCACCGGCCGAGCCCTTGGGCGAACCTGCGGAGCCTAGACACCTGTTCCTGCTGATCGCCGTCGGCTCGCGCGCCGACCGCGTCGAGCACGGCGGTCATCAGCGCGACCTTGACGTCGTCGTAGTCCTCGTACTGCCAGGGGCTGAACTGGACGCACACGTACCGTGACGGCGACTCTTCGTCGTCACGGATCTTCAGTAGTTCCTGCCGCGTGATTCGCATCAGGCTGCTCTTTCCCGAGCCCCAGTCCCCAAGGAGGCCCACCGTCAGCGGGAGCAGCCGTGGCTCGGTGAGCGCCACGAACAGCGTGTCCACCAGAAAGTCGAAGCCGAGAAGATCTACCTCGGTTTCGTTGTCCGCCCACATAGCCTCGCTCCGTCCAACGCGCCAGCTTGACGTATCCGCTTCTCGGTGGCCGCCAACTGAAGGCGGACATCGAGGATAGATCGCTATTAGCGTCGATGGTAATTTGACAGACATATCGACGTGGACTGCGCTCTGTCGCTGGTCGATTACTCTAGCGTGATGGGCGTGTTGCGACCCATGGCGGCAAGTGGCCCGTTGTCCTACCAGCAATGCTCTACTCGAGTTGTTGCGGTGCGTAGAACGGAGCCGGTGGGATCAGCGAGATGTACCTAGTGGCAGTGGGCGTCGGCATGCGCGATCTCGTAAGTGACGGCGCTGTACCACTCACCCGGAACGCGCGCGGTTACCCCATTCAGCAATCGACGGACGGGCTTGGCGGCCTCTCATTGCGATATCGGGCGGACCGAAACCATCAATAAGTGCTGCTGCAGTGCGTCGGATCGGTAACAGGCCCTCCTGCTGGTGCTATGAGGAAGAAGGGACTGATGTTTTCGATGTGGGGGACGGCCCGGGTGCTGCGGGTCTATGAAACTTTGAGCCGGGTGGGCTGAGCAGGAGTGATCAGTGAGCTTCTTGGACCGGTTCCGGCGTGAACCCACTCCAGCGACGAGGACCACTCCGCAACCTGCATCCACCCAACATCCGTCCTCTGCCCGCCCTGGTCGCCACGCGATGCACGCTTCTGTCCCGCCGACGCCGCAGGCTCGTTCGTACACTCCCGTAGATCCATGGCTGCGTCCGGGAATGGGAGTAACCATCGCGGGCTACAACATCGTCGGCGGGCTCCTCTACGTCGGCACCCAGCTGGCCGCGCCTTCGGGCTACACGGTGGACCCGGCGCTGATCAATCCGGCATTGCCCGTCGACCTGCGTCAACCGGACTGGGGCGGGCGGGGTTTGGACTATTGGCCGTCGTACAGTGACATTCCGCCGCAGTCGAGGGCGGCTTATTTGGCCTGGCTTGCGGATGGGCGGCGTTTTCCGCAGGCGCCGATTGGCTATGTGTTTCTCTACTTCTACGGGCTGGAACGGCGGGTGCTGTGCGACCTGCAGCGGGACCGTTCCACTGCGGCGTTCGAGTTGCCGATCATCCATCAGGAAGTTCGGCGCCTGCTGGCTATCTACGGTGGTCACAAGGCATTCAAGCGCTACGTGGGACAGTTCGAGCAGGTGCTGGACATGTTCACGGCTGAGCCCTCCGCGAAGGCGCCAGCGCCGACACGTGACTACCCGCCCCCGTTACGGCTGCGCGCCGGTCTGGGAGCGTTCGCTGCTCAAGGCGTACCTGTGCCTGCTGATTGGGCGTTGACCTGGATTCGCTCGCATCCGGAGTACTATCCGCGTACTCCTGCCACCCGCTGCGCGGCCGACTTCGACGCGCTCTTCGTGCGGCGCTACGCCGCTCGCTACGGTCAGGGGCTGATCGTGCGACCGGGCCGCAAGGAGGTCACGCTGGACTACCGGCCCGCCAGTGCCGGCTTTCGCGGGGTCGCCGAGCTGACCCTGCCTGGCATCCCCGATGTGCTCGGATATGCCGCGCCGACGCGGAAGCTGGTCGCGCTGGCTGACGAGTGCACCGCGGACCTGGAGGCGTACAGCCGTTACCTCGGCCGAGTGCCCGATGGGCAGCGTTCGGTCCAGGCGCAGGCGCTGCTCCCGGTCGAGCTGGCGAACCTGTCCGGCGGCGGTGCCGGGCAGGCGATCGCGTGGGCGCGCCACCGGCTCGGCGCGCTGGAGCTCGCCGTCGTACCGGTGGGAGAGTTCTCGGCCTTCATCTCCTCACCTCAGGTGGCGAAGCCGGCCAAGAAGGACGTCGTTGCTCTGGCGCAGGTGCTGGGGCGGGCGGGGGTCGGCGTCGAACCTGACCCGCGTCTGGGCGGCGCGGTGCTCACCTCGGGATCCATGGTGTTGTTCGCGGCGCCAGACGGCCCGACGGTGGCGGCCTCCGACGCGTACCAGGCGGCGACGCTGCTGCTACACCTGGCGGCGGCGGTCAGTGCCGCCGACGGCGACTTCGACGGGACCGAGCAACGCCACCTGAGCGACCATCTGGAACGGGCGCTGCACCTGACCGCCGACGAACGGCGGCGCCTGCACGCGCACCTGCGCTGGCTGACCGTCACCTCGGTCAAGCTCACCGGCCTGACCCGGCGCATCGCGGGCATCGATGCGGGCCAGCGCCAGTACGTGGCGGAGTTCCTCACCGCGGTGGCCGGGGCCGACGGCCGGATCTCGCCGGACGAGATCAAGACCCTCACCAAGATCTACCGCCTGCTGGAGCTCGATCCCGCTCTCCTGCCGACCACCACCAAGCCCGCCCCGGCGACGGAACCGGTCATCGTCCGCCCAGCGCAGCCAGAACGCGGCTACGCCATCCCGCAGCAAGCCGAGCAGACCGTCGCCCCGCTCGTCCGGCTGGACGAGGCGGCGATCGCGGCCAAGCTGGCTGAGACGGCACGCGTCGGCGCGCTGCTGGGCTCGATCTTCACCGAGGACGAGCCCCCGCCGGCCGCCGCACCGCTGCCCGCCGCCGCGCCCGTGGCAGGGCTCGACGGGCAGCATTCCGGGCTGGTACGCCAACTGACCTCGGCGGAGCAGATTTCGCGGGCGGAGTTCGAGCAGCTGGCGGCCCGCTGGAAACTGCTGCCGGACGGCGCGCTGGATCGCATCAACGAGGCCGCCTACGAGCTGGCGGGCGAGCCGCTACTGGATGGTGACGACCCGATCTGGGTCGACCGGAACCTGCTGGGAGAGATGCTGACGTGACTTCGACCGCGATCCGTCCCCGAGAGCGTGACGCCCTGCTGCAGTCCCTGCGGGCCGGAGTCGTGCCGCGCATCGGGCAGCGCCACATCCAGGTGGGACGCGAGCCCGAGGTGAAGGCGCTGGTGACCGACATCGACCGGATCTCCGACGGCGGTTCGGCGGTGCGGTTCGTGATCGGCGAGTTCGGCGCAGGCAAGACGTTCTTCCTGCATCTGGTGCGCTCGGTCGCGATGGAGAAGAAGCTGGTCACGGCACATGCCGACCTCAACCCGGACCGGCGCCTGCACTCCAGCGGCGGTCAGGCCCGCGGCCTGTACGCCGAGCTGATGCGCAACCTGGCCACCCGCGCCAAACCGGACGGGGGAGCGCTGAGCAGTGTGGTGGAACGTTTCGTCTCCACCGCGCTGGCCGAGGCCCAGCGGACCGGCACCGACCCCTCCCAGGTCATCCGGGCCAGACTGGCGCATCTGAGCGAGATGACCGGCGGCTACGACTTCGCCGAGGTCGTCGGCGCCTACTGGCGCGGCCACGACGGCGGGGACGAGCAGCTCAAATCGGCGGCTGTGCGCTGGCTGCGCGCCGAGTACGCCACCAAGACCGAGGCCCGCTCCGCGCTCGGCGTGCGCACGATCATCGACGACACCACCGTCCACGACCACCTGAAGCTGATGAGCCGCTTTGTTCGGCTGGCCGGCTATGACGGGCTGCTGGTGTGTCTGGACGAGATGGTCAACCTCTACAAGCTGGCCTCCACCCAGGCACGCAACTCCAACTACGAGCAGATCCTGCGCATCCTCAACGACACTCTGCAGGGCACCGCCGCCCACCTCGGCTTCGTCTTCGGCGGCACGCCGGAGTTCCTCGCCGACTCTCGCCGCGGCTTGTTCAGCTACCCGGCCCTGCAATCACGGTTGGCCGAGAACACCTTCGCCGCCGCAGGGCTGGTCGACTACTCCGGCCCGGTGCTGCGCCTTGCCGCGCTCACCCAGGAGGACCTGTACGTCCTGCTGACCAAGCTGCGCCACGTCCAAGCCGGCGGCGACACCGGCCGCTACCTGCTGGCCGACGACGCGCTGGCCGCGTTCATGTACCACTGCGCCAACCGCATCGGCGAGGCCTACTTCCGCACCCCGCGCACCACGATCAAGGCGTTCTGCGACCTGCTGGCCGTGCTGGAGCAGAACCCGGGCGTGGACTGGCGGCAGATCCTGCCCTCGGTGGAGCCGGTGCCGGAGGCCAACCCCGACCTGGCGCCGCTCGAGGAGGAGCCCGGCGATGACGACCTCGCCTCCTTCCGCCTCTGACGCCTTTGACCGCCTGCACCCCAAGGTCCAGCAGTGGATCTGGCAGCAGAACTGGCGCGAACTACGCGAGGCCCAGGAAGCCTCCGTCGCGCCGATCCTCGCGGGCGACCGTGACGTGCTCATCGCCGCCGCAACCGCCTCCGGCAAGACCGAAGCCGCGTTCCTGCCGATCTGCTCGGTTCTGACCGAGCAGCCGGACACCGGAGGGTTCGCCGCCGTATACATCAGCCCGCTCAAGGCCCTCATCAACGACCAGTACGGCCGCCTCGATCAGCTCTGCGACCATCTGGGCATCACCGTTTCCCGCTGGCACGGCGACGTCGCCGCCTCATCCAAGAGCAAGCTGCTCGACCGTCCCCGGGGCATCCTGCTGATCACACCGGAGTCGCTGGAGGCCATGTTCGTCCTGCGCGGCTGGAAGATCCGCGACCTGATGGCCGGCACCCGCTACCTCGTCATCGACGAGCTGCACTCCTTTATCGGCACCGAACGCGGCGCCCAGTTGCAGTCCCTCATGCACCGCCTCGACCTGGCGGCCCGCCGCCGCATCCCCCGCGTCGGTCTGTCGGCGACCCTCGGTGACATGGGCAAAGCCGCCGACTACCTGCGCCCGCGGGCCGGCGACGACGTCACCGTGATCGTCTCCAGTAGCGACGCGCAAGAGCTCCGCCTGCAGATCCGCGGTTACGTCCAGACCGCGCCCACCCTCGACGCGCGCGCCCGCGCCGCCCACGAAGCCCTCGGCGAGGAGGTGGCCGCCGACGACGTGGCCACCGGCGACCGGCTCGCCATCGCCGACCACCTGTTCACCACGCTGCGCGGCTCGCACAACCTCGTCTTCGCGGGCTCCCGCGCCGCCGTCGAGGACTACACCGACCTGCTCAACCGCCGCTGCGAGGACGCCCGCGTACCGGAGGAGTTCGTCCCGCACCACGGCAACCTGTCCAAGGACATCCGCGAACACGCCGAAGCCCGCCTCAAGGACCACACCCGCCCGGCCACCGCCGTCTGCACCTCCACCCTGGAGATGGGCATCGACATCGGCTCCGTCACCTCCATCGCGCAGCTCGGCGCCCCACCCAGCGTGGCCGCCCTGCGGCAACGCCTCGGCCGCTCCGGACGCAGAGGCGGACCCGCCATCCTGCGCCTGTACGTCAGCGAACCCGAAGCCACCCCGGCCATCCACCCGGCCGACGAACTACGCGCCCAACTCGTGCAGTCCATCGCCACCATCGAGCTGCTCCTGCAACGCTGGTACGAGCCCCCGGCCGCCGAAGCCCTGCACCTGTCCACCCTCACCCAGCAGCTCCTGTCCCTCATCGCCCAGCACGGCGGCATCACCCCCGCCGACGCCTACCGCACCCTCTGCGGGCAAGGCCCCTTCCGCGCCGTCGACAGCCCCACCTTCGCCACCCTGCTGCGCGACCTCGCCGCCGCCGACCTCATCCGCCAGGAGAACGACGGGCTCCTGCTGCCCGCAGAGACGGGGGAGCGGCTGATCAACCACCACACCTTCTACGCCGCCTTCGCCGCCCCCACCGAATACCGCATCGTCACCGAGGGCCGCACGCTCGGCAGCCTGCCCATCGAACAACCGCTCCCGGAAGGCAGCCTGATCATCTTCGCCGGCCGCCGCTGGCGCATCCAGGCCATCGACACCCACGCCAAGCTCATCGAGGTCACCCGCGCCTCAGGCGGCCGCCCGCCCCGCTTCACCAGCGCCGGCCCACTCGTCCACGACCGCATCCGCACCACCATGCGACGCCTGTACGAGGACACCACGGTCCCGGCCTACCTGGACGCCACCGCCCAGAGCCTGCTCGCCGAAGGCCGCGCCGCCTACCGCCGCCTCGGCCTGCACGACACCCCGCTCGTCGGCTACGGCAACGACACCCTGCTGTTCCCCTTCCGCGGCGACGCCATCATGACCACCCTCGGCCTGGCCCTGCACGCCTACGGCGTCGACGTCGTCCGCTACGGAGCCGCGCTGCTGATCAGCGACACCTCCCCGCAAGCCGCCGCAGGCCTCCTGGCCGACCTGGCCGTAGAAGGCGTGCCCGACGCCCTCGCCCTGGCCGCACTGATCCCCGACAAACGCGTCGACAAGTACGACGACGTCATCGGCGAGGAACTCCTCACCCGCTCCTACGCCCGCCGCCTCGACGTCACCGAGACCCAGCAGTCCATCACCGCTCTCGCCGCCACCACTGACCGCACCCGAGCGGTCAACCTTGACACGCCCAAGGTTGCCGCACCGCCGCGCCGGCACCGCATCGGCTCGCTACCGTACGCCGTCGTGGACGTCGAAGCCACCTGTCTCGACACCCGCAAGGCCCGCATCACCGAAATCGCGATCATCCGCCTGCACCCCGACGGCAGCGAAGACCGCACCTACTCCACCCTGATCAACCCCGGACGCCGACCAGGCCCCACCCACATCCACGGCCTCACCGAGGACGACCTGGCAACAGCGCCTCACTTCCCGCAAATCGCCGGAGACGTGGCGGCCATGCTCGACGGCGCGATCGTCGTCGCCCACAACGTCCGCTACGACACCGAAGTCCTCAGCACCGAATTCGCCCGCATTGGGTACGCCCCCGACAACCTCATGACCCTGTGCACCCTGAACCTGGCGCGCCGCTTCGGGCCGCCCCTGCCCTCCCACCGCCTCGCCGATTGCGCCGCCGCCGAAGGACTCGGCAACGGCACAGCACACCACGCCGAGAGCGACGCCCGAACATGCGCCACCCTGCTGCAGATCTACCTCCAACAGGCAACAGCACAAGGACTGCAGTGGCTCGATGAGCTTGGCGCCACCGGACAACTTCCGGCGAGGCCGTGGTGTCCGGCACCCGTTTCCGCCCTCGCCCGACGCCGTGTTATGTCAGGGCGAGAAGACCTTCATGAGCCGTAGTCGAATGGCACCTCCGCGGCAGACCACGCTCCTCTCGCTTCTCGGTATCGGCGCCGTCCTTTTGGTTGAGCTGCTAGGACCGCGGATCCCGACACCGCCGAACGTACTCAGCCTGAGCCGGGCTGCTGCAGCTCTATTAACTAACAGAATGCGTACCGTAGGTCTGTCCTAGAGCAGGAGATCTTGATGACACGAAGCTCGGCGGGTGGGGCTGGGACAGCTGGAGGCGTGGGGCATGAAGCCCGATGCCTCGCTTGGGCCGCGGCGCACATGCTGGCTGAGGAGCCCCTGCCGTCCTGGGCTGGTGGCCATAGGGTCGTCGCGATCGGCGGCCAGACGGAACGGCCGGTCGATGACGTCGGGATCATCACGGACGTCGATGGCTGGGTGACCGTCCAGGCGAAGAAGGCCATGGATCTGGCCAAGGCGGCGTCATCCGCACTGGCGGAGGCGCTTGAGCAAGTGGTCGATATCGCAACGATCGGCGTACCTGACAGCCCGTCACGTCTTGACCAACTACGTCCGCTCGATCCGGCGAGGGACCGTGTCCTCATTCTGACCGACGATGCGGCCCCGAAGACTGTCAACGAGATGTTGGCCCCGGTGGTTGATCGCTTGCGAGACCTGCCAGCCACAGTACCCATCACAGAGGTGTATCGGAACAAGAGCGAGGAGAAGGCATTCAAGCTGATCGAGGCTCACCTCGGACGAGTGTGGGCAGGCCGCCATGGCGTGCAAATGGGTGAGCAAGATCTGCGCGCTCTTGGCCGGGTGCTCGGTGTCTATGCAGTGCATCTCGTCGACGGAGGTAATCACGTCGCCGCAGCACAGCAGCTGATCAAGGGCATTGCTCCGACCGTAGACGACGTTTCGCGGATATGGGACCGGCTGGAACTAGAGGCTCGCCGCCTGGCCGAGGATCGCACCTACCTTGACCGACGTGGTCTTGTTCAGCGTTTGGAGGAGGAAGGTGTCTTCCTGCTTCCCGTAGCGCGGCTTCGGCCCGATATCGCTCGGCTGCGTAGCCGTTCAGCGAGAAACCTCGCCACGATCTCCGGCGCATTGACGATTCATGCACCGGAAGGTCCCATTTCGCTTCCGAGAACGGTACTTCCGACCGTTCTCGCTGCTGATGGCAACCTCGCAATCATAGGCGAGCCTGGTGCCGGTAAGACCGTCGTCCTTCATGCCCTGGCGACCCAATGTCAGGCAGAGGGAATGGACGTAGTCGTGCTGCGGGCCAACGACCTCGGTGCCACGCGGGGGCAGACTCGTAGCGAACTCGGCGTGACGCACGATCTCGATGACGTGCTGGTCGGCTGGCCAGGGTCGGGTAGCGGAGTCGTTCTGATAGATGGGCTGGACCAGGCACGTGGAGCTGATCCATCGATCTGGATGGCGGAGCTCGTCAAGAGTCTCAACGGAACACGCTGGAGAGTCGTGGCGACAATACGCAGCTACGATCTCCGACACGGGCACCGCTGGCGGCACATGTTCGCCGGCCCCCCGATCGAACAGCAGCAGAGCGATTCTGCCTTCTCAAACGTCCGACACGTCGTCGTACAGAACCTATCCCAGGCCGAGCTCGCCCCGCTCCAGTCCACCAGTCCTCGACTATGGCACCTGATCGAGGGCGCCGAACCACGATTGGCGGCCCTACTCGCCAACCCCTTCAATCTCGATGTCGCCGGAGGGCTGCTCTCTGATGGTCTAACAACCGACCTTCTGGCGGTACGCAGCCAGGTCGATCTGCTACATGCCTACTGGGAGCGACGTGTAAATGATGAACCATCAGGCCGAATGGACCGCACACGTGCACTCGGTGCGATCGTTGCCCGCATGGTTGCACAGGGCCGTCAGACCCTGAACCTCACCGATCTACCGGCCACGGCCTCAAGCTCTGCCGTGGAGGCCCTCTCCAGTAGCGGTGTGCTTCGTGACACTGCGGCAACCGCAGGCCACGCCGCAGCACCCATCGAGTTCGCTCATCCGGTGCTGTTCGACTACGCCGTCGCCATGCTGGCGCTGGGCGACACGAGTCGGCCCGACAGCTTGGCGGACGCCCTCGACGGATCGCCGAACCTTGCCATCACCGTCCGTCCCAGTCTCCACTATCGGCTCGCCACGGTATGGAAAGACGACGCGTCCCGCGACTCGTTCTGGACGCTCGCCCTACGGCTAGCATCGCGTTCAGGAGGCCATCCACTTGCCGTGCTCGCGGCAGGCCGGGTCGCGGTCCTGGAGATTGAACAGCCTAGCGATTTCGAGCCGCTCGGGGCCGCGTGCACCGCTGCCACCGGTGACTCGAATGGGCGATGGACCGTCGCTGACGCACACGAGATGGCCTTCCTCGTAGCGGCCACTGGTGCCTCCGCCCCCGAAGCCGCGTTCGCGGGCCTGACGGTGATGAGTGCCAAGCTCGCGCAGGAGGCGCGAAGCACCGGCAACGTCGGACTTGCGCTGCTGGCGGTACAGCTCCCACAACGCGCGTTCAATGACGATCTCGGCATGATCCAACAGCACCTCGGCGAGCTGGCTGGTGTTGCAGCGGCCAGCATGAGCGTGGCCAGCGCCGACCGTAGTGACCCTCCGCGGGCGCAACTGGCGAAATTGAGCGGTCGTCTCCTCGCCCTGGTAGCGGTGGCAGCCCCATCTCCCGTCGCCGCCACCATCTTGGAGGCTTGCCAACCGACGGCGATCTACACCTGGGGCGTGGCTCACCTGCGCCCGCTCATCGAGAAATTGCCTGAGATAGTGCGATTGGACCCCGAACTGGCGGTTGCGCTCGCTGCGTCCGTGTGGGAATTCCAAGAGACCCGTGACGAGCCGACGCCCGTACTGGACAGTCTCATCCTCGGTATGAGCAGCAACCGCCGGCAAGATCTCGACGGTGCGAGGTATCAGGTAGGAAGCAAGTTCCCCGCCATTCTGCAGGCAGACCTGGCCGCCGCGACCAGGATTCTGATACGCGCAGCTGAAACAGAGCAGCGCTACCCCCCAAATCCGCTCACGGACTACACCGCTACGCCCAGGCCTCTACTCGGCGATTCTCTGCAGTATTCGGCCGGACACCACGTGCTCCTGCCCATGGTGCAGGCATGGACCGAGCAGCTTGTGCAGACGGCCGACGCTGCTGAGGATGCGGCAAGCGATGCCGCGGGAGCCGTTCTAGGGGAGCGCCTGAGCCAGGTCGTGGCACATGTGATCCAGAACCTGCGTCACGCCGAGGTCTGGCAGCATCTGCTTCTTCGGGCGTCCCTCGCGCAACGGCCAAGTCTAGCCCGAGCGCTCTTTCCTGCTCTGCTTTCCCCGAACCTCTTTGATTATCCCACAACACGCCATCAGGCGGCTCAGGTGGCGCTGCGACTTTCACCTTTGCTTAACGGCCCTGAGCACGCCCAGCTCGAAGAGGCTATCCTGCAGATCGCCGTCCCCCATCCCTCGAATGATGGCTGGGAGGGCACGACGGACATACTCGACGCAGCGTGTACAAGAATCATCGGCAGTTTCTCTGAGCAGAATCTACAGACAGTCGAAGCCCAGGCGCGTTGGCAGACAGCCAGCCAGGACCCGGGTTTCGAGGGCGTTCCTGCACCCGATGAGAGCCAGTTCGACAGTATCGAGGCGGTGTGGGATAGCCCATCGCCTGAAGCTGGCACTGTCGCCTATTACCGCGACGCGGTCATGCAGGCAGCAGAACGAATTAGAAGTAAGGATCCCGCTGAACGCGCCGACGCGGAAACCCAGCTGATCAACCTCTGGGCATTGCTCAAGCCGGCGGTCTCACCGGAGGGACGCGAGCAGAGCGAAGGCGACGAGGACAGTCTCTACGATCTGGCGCTGAGAACAGCCGAGCAACTCGCAACCGTTCCTCAGTGCGCCCCCACCACAACGCTGGGCAGTAAGATTTTCGGAGCGCTGCTTGGCGCCCTGCCATCGGCATCGGCGCTGGCACTAGTCGATGATGTCAGCGGCACGTGGCATGTGCGGTCCGCTCCCGGTTGGAGCATGACCGCAACCATGAGTGCCCTGCAAGGTCTCGTATATCTCATCGGGCGCACTGACTGGCGTAATGCACACCGCGAAGACCTCACCGCGGCGCTTAGCCCGTTCCTTGACAGCTCAAATCCGGCCTATCGATTCGTCTCCCTGAAAGCGCTCGTGGTCATTTATGAGCAACCGGCTGAATTGCTGACTGAACTTGGACGGCGTCTAGTACAAGAGTCTGACCAGCATGTCAGCGCGTACTTGCTTCGTCATCTGAGTACGCTAACTCATAAGTTTCCTCAGGATGTTGACCGCCTGCTACGAGATCTTGCGAACCATCCGTCCTGGCTGGTGCTTACGCCAGATCCCGCAGGCGATAAGGTTGAGCTGCGTGATAGCCGATCGACCCAAGCTGTTCATCTGCTGTCCGCTCTCGCGACTATCCATGCCACTGCTCATGCGGAAACCGTGGTCTGCGCATGGTGGACTAATCCATGCGATCACCCAAACCGAGTCACGCAATCCATGAGATCCTGGCGTAGCCTCCTAAATCCGGACGACGAAGTGCTCAGAGGGGCTCAGAGGCAGGCTTTCCGCATTATCAACCTCGGCCTGAATCAACTCGGTGAAACTTGGGTCCAGCGGGGATCCGCTGGACAACCACCACACACCATGGCATGGGAGCGAGGGGCGCGTTCCGCCAAAATTGCGGAGGAGATCGCGCAGCAACTTTACTTCGCTAGCGAGGCAACTCAATCTTCACCCCTAGAACAGCCGGCATCGGATAAGGATTTCCGCAAGTTCTGCGGCTACGCCATTCCAATCCTGGACGCCCTTACCAACGTGCAGCACCCGGCCGTAACCCATCACATTGTACAACTGGCCGACGTCCTCTGTTCGTATGAGCCGCACGCAGCAGTCCTGACCGCCGAAAAGGCCGTCGTCGGCGATAGAGGCTACGCCCGTGAAGCGCTCGGGCTGGACGCTACCCTGAGCCTGGCCAGGCGCTATTTGACCGATCATCGCGATCTCCTCCGTACGGACGCCCTCTGCTTGACCGCTATCCGGGCGCTCTTGGAGGTGTTCGTACGAGTTGGCTGGGACCAAGCGCTGAGGCTCTCCGAAGACCTTGACGAACTGTTCCGATGAACGTCAACATACGGCCCTCGGCGCTACGCCGGAGTCAAGGAAGCCACCAGTACGCGTACACACGCAGCCTCGGTCGAAGCTGCGTTTTGGGCGCTGCTCTGCGGTTGTAGGGATCGAACATCACGGCCGCTGAAGGGAACACAACCCGTGGCGCTACAAGAGGCGCTCGCGATGAGCGGTGGCTTCCTCCCGAACTTCCGCGAAGAACGCCGCTGTCCGGCGCTTTTGCCACTCCTCATCGTCGAGGTCTTCAGCTTCGTCGAACTCGGTCGCGTCTTCGGCGTACAGCAGCCAGCAGCCACGGATGCCGCTGAGCAGGTCCTCCAGAAGGTCGAGGGCCGGGCGGGCGGGGTCCAGAGGCGTGATCCGCAGGTCGAGCGCGTCCAGGCTCGGCTCGGACTGGTCCTCGCGCCGCTTGTCGAGCAGTTGCTCGGCGGCGGTGATGCGCTGCTGGAGTGCCGTGATGTCAGGGATCTCGCCTTCCGCGACCCGGAGGGCGTTGCGGATCAAGGGCATCACCGCCTGGCGAGGCGTGGCGCCGTCGGCCATTAGCTCCAGGACGAGGGTGGGGGTTTCGTAGGGGAGTGCCTCGATGTTGTCGGCTTCGACCACGATCTGGGTGGCGGGCAGCCCGGTGGAATCGCCGGTGACGGTGGCGGCCGCGTCCAGCCAGTGGGCGGCGGCGATGGCGGCTGCGGCCGGGTCGATTTCGGTGAAGAGTGCTTCGGGGCCGAAGGGGTTGTCGTGCAGCAGGTTGCTGGCCTGGGCGACTTGAAGCGGGGAAGCGTCTTCGCGGGTGAGGGTGACGGCCTGGCGGGCGCGTTCGGACAGATTGCCCAGCTCGGCCTGTTCGATGGCGGCCAGTTCGGCGCCGACGTCGATAGTGACGCGGGTGGTCAGCTCGGCGGCGTTGAGGGCGTGCAGGGCGCGGCCGACCTGGTGGGCGGCTTCTTCGACCTGGATGTAGGACTGGATCATGTAGCCGTCGGCGGGCAGGTTGGGGTTCGTCAACGCGGTCAGGACACTGGCGAAGGCGTCGCGTTCTTCCTGGCGGCGTTCGCCTTCGGAGTTGGGCTCGTGGCTGTCGGCGGCGCTGGCCGGATGGGTGTAGCACCGCCAGCAGGTCTCGGAGAGCTGGGTCAGGGCCTTGGCGAGATTCAGGGCATCGTGGCTGGGGATCCCGGCAGGAAGATTGGCGACGTCCACCGCGGTGTCTCCTGCCCCGGTGCTCCAGGAGGCGATGAGGGCGTTGCGACGGTGATCGACGGCGTACCGGGTCAAGGGGGCTCCTCACAGATGCGCGAAAACGGTGCTGGGACACGCCCAGCATGGAGCATCGGGGGCTGCGAGTACCGAATTCAAGGGCGAGTCTCTTCTTTGCTCGTCTCTGTCAGCCGGTCAGCGAAGGGTGATGCGACGCGGGCGTGGATGGGCTCGAGGTGTTCGGACCCGGAGCTCGGCTACGGCCCGGCGTCACGTAGCCCTCGATTTAACCTTCGAACTAGCGTGAACTGCTGGAATCAGTGCGAAGTGAGATGCATACGGGGGAGGCCCGGGGTACCGTCAGCGCGTGGATGCGCATGCTGAGCGGATCGCTTTGTTCCTTGCTGTTCGGGACGTGCCGTATGCCACGGACGGCGCCCATGACGCCGACACGTTGATGACGCTGGGGCGCGGCGATTGCCTGGCCAAGTCTGCCTACTTGATCCAGGGCTTCCTGGCGCTCGGTTACCTGGCACGGCGGGTCCGGTGGCTGTATCACCTACCCGATCGACCGGCAGAAGTACGGCTGCTGCCCTCGAGGGAGGACGTGCATTCGGCTGTCGAAGTGCTGATCGAAGGCCGGTGGACGCTGGTGGACGCTACCCATGATCCGCCCCTGGCCGCCGCCGGGCTGGCCGTTGCCGGATGGGACGGTAGCACTGACACCATCCCGGCGTACGAGCCGCGCGGGCCGCTGTGGCGACCGGGGGACGGACCCGAACCGGTGCCGAACGCCCACGTCAGCGAACCCGCCGATGCCGACAGCGGTGACCGCTATCAGACGGCATTCAACCGGTGGCTGCTTGAGGTCCGTGCCGGAGCCGCAACGAACGCACGCGGTACGGGGGCGGCTGATGTCTGACGCCTCTCCGATCTACCGCGATGCCGCTTTTGCTCGTCACACCTTCCTGGTCATCGACTTTGAGGGGTTGACTCCCGCAGGTCAGCCCCCCGTTCCGGTGGAGGTGGCGGTCCTTGCCCTCACCGTTGCCGCCGACGGGCTGTCGCGGCAGTGGAGCTTCGGGGCGCTGATCGCACCGCCCGCCGAGGTGCCCGTCACCTCCTCCGATGTGCGCATGACGGGCATCACCGCGGCGATGCTGGCCACGGCAGCCGGCCCTGAGCACGTCATGGCCGATCTCGACCGTCGGCTTACGATGCCACCGTACCGGCTGGTCGCCCACCACGCGCCCACCGAGGCGGGGCTCATCGCTCATCAGCGGCGGCACTGCCCGATCTTGGCGGCTGTCCCGCTGTTGGACACCGTGCGGTTGGCCCGCGCGCTGTACCCGGAGTTGCCGTCGCACCGGCTGGACGATCTGATGAGGTATCTGCGTATCGAGTCACCTGGGCGTCGTCATCGGGCGATGCCGGACGTGCAGGTCACGGCGCGAGTGTTCGAGCGCCTGGTAGCTGAGGGTGGGCGAACGGGGCGCTGGCGCACGCTCTTCGATCTTGACCGGGTGGGTGGGCTGGCGCCCAAGCGTCTGACGTCACCGGGCGGCGTTCAGGCCGGACTGTTCTGATTGAAGATCTCAACGCGGTGGGGTGCCTTGGCGTCATGTGAAGGGTCGCGGTGGCGTAGGCGCCTCGCGCGGTGGACCGGTTGCGTAGCTGGAGCGCCACGAGCACGAACAGGCTGAGCACGCGGGTGCACAGTTCGTGCGGGCTTCAGCCGCAGGGCGCATCGCGAGCGATCTTGCAGTGCGTACGCGTACACCCCCTTGGGATGAGCAGGCCGTCCGTCGATGGAGCATCAGCGGTCGGTTGAGCACCCAATTCGGGGCGCGCCTGATCTCTCGCTTTCCTGCTGTCAAGAACGACCCTGACCCACGGCCGTTCGGAGACAGGCCGACGTGCTCGATGGCGGTCGGGTCTGACGAGTACCCTGGGGCGGGTGGATCAGCGTGGGCCTGACGAGTACACCTTGCGGGCAGCCGTGATGGACGCCCGCAGGGCGGAAGCCGAGTTCGACGATGCATGCGCCTGGCTGGAGACGGCGATGCAGGGATCGATGGATCCGCTCGCGGCCGAGGTGTGGGTCTTCGACGAAGCGTTCCAGCATGTGTTGCTGGTCAAGCATCGCTGGCGCGGGTGGGTGCCGCCGGGCGGACGCGTCGAGCCTGGCGAGAGCCCGCGGGAGGCTGCCCGCCGTGAGTTGCTCGAAGAGACGGGGATTTCCGCTGCTCTGTTGGAAGCTCCGGCAGCGGTGACGGTGCGCTCCTACCACCGAGATTGGAGCGCCACGCTTGGTCTGTCGTACGGAGCCATCGTGGCCCGGTCGCTGCAGGTCACCGAGGAGAGTAATCAACCTGTCGCATGGGTTCCCCTTGCCGAGGACTGGGAGGGCGCCTTCCCTGAGGATCGGCTACGCATCCGCCGGTACGCGAGACAACTGTCCGAGCGGGCGGGTGCGTAGCAAAGGAATCGCATGTTCGGCCCAAGCAGGACGACCTTTGATAGGACCTGCCGGAACAGTCGTCATTGTCAGGCTTGGGCGGTGACGAGGAGCCAGCGTGTGGTGACCTGCCGGGTCTTATCGACCTGCTCGTAGGCCTTGTGCAGGATGTTCATGCGCTGGGTGTGGGTGAGCTGGCCGGGTGGTCGGGCGAAGAGCGGGATGGAGAGCCACGCGCGCTTTTCCTCCAGGGTGCCGGTGCGTGTGACGACGTCCGTGGTGACGGTGGCGAATCCGGCCGCTCTCAGCTGCGTCCGCAGGATGGCCGCTGTGAAGGACGGTCGGCGCTTCTGCTGGGGTGGTATGTAGTCGTAGTCCGCTACTGCGATGGCGGTGATCAGGTCGTTGAGGGATGCCGTGGTGGGAGGTTCTCGGTCGGTGAGGCCGGCGAATCGGCCGCCGATGTTGAACACGAACTGCCCACCCGGTCGTAGCACGTGATGTACGGCGGCGAAGACTGCGGTGGTGTTGGTCTTCCAGATCGCTGAGTTGCAGATCACGGCGTCGGCCGGCGTGGAGATGTGGTCGGCGAGGTCTTCGGCCTTCGCGGTGATCCAGGTGATACGCGGGTGGTCGCGATGGCGACGACCAACCGCTTGCATGGCGGTGGCGCTGTCGAGAGAGATCACGCGACCGTGGGTCGGGAGGCTGTCCAGGAGGACGGCTGCGGTCACGCCCGTTCCACCGCACAGGTCGATGACGAGTTGCATGCCGGTGAGACCAGCGCGGGCGGCCAAGTCTCGGCTGGCGTCGGTGTAGAAGGTGTGCTCGCGGGTGAAGCGGTCGTAGAGTTCCGCGTTGTGTTCATCGTCCCAGCCGGTGAGGGCATCTGGGCGTTGCATCGGATCTTCGTCCTCGTCGGTCGTCATGGGCTGTTGTGAGCGCGTTGCGGTCGTGGTCAGAAGAGTGATCCTTGGACGGTGGTCCGAGGGGAGGTGTAGTTGCCGATCAATACGCGGTGACCTTTGAGTGCGTTGAGGTCGAGGACGTAGAGCATGTCGTCGTCGCGGGCTGACAGCTGTGCCAGGGTGTACGGGCCGGAGCAGGCTTCGACGCTGAACCCGTGCTCGCCGGTACGCAGGTCATGAGGGTAGAGCGCTCGGTCTGATGACCGTCGAGGGTCATGGAGGGCATGGCTGTCGGCCGTCGGGATCCATGCCTCGCGTTCGGAAGCTACCCCGCGGGCGGCCAGCGCGGTGATCGCCTGGTCGACAGCCTTCTGATGTGCGTCATCGACGTGGCCGGGATCGAACGCGACCAGGGCAGCGAGTTTTGCCGTGGCACGGATCGCCTGAGGAAGGCCGAGTTCACGAGCGAGGGCGTCTTCGAGGTGGCGGACGGCGCGCCCGTCGGGCGCTTGGGTGATGTAAGTGGCGCGGATCGGGCCTTGCTCGTCCAACCGGGATTGGCGGCGAGACGCCGCCGCCGTCCCGACCTTGCTGACCGCGTTGGCGAAAGTGGCGATGTAGAGCCAGTGAGGTTGAGCCATGTACGCGGCGAGAGCCGGCGGGGCGTAGCCGCCCTGGTGGAGGTGGTGTGCGAAGCGGAAGTCGTCCCGCTCCAGGCATACGGCGCATTGGCCGCCGCGCTCGGCGGCGGCCTGCAGCGGGCAAGAGAGGGGCTCGACATGGAAGGTGCCGGTGAAGCCGTAGCGGCCGGTGCAATATCGGGCTGAGTCGACCACCATCAGTCCCAGGTGCCGCCCGACGATCTGGACCTGTCCGAGGGCGCCGGTCGTGGTGTCGGCCAGGAGAAGCGTGGGCGTGCCTGTGGCCCAGGTGATGCCGTGCCACAAGTACTGTCGGCCGAGTTTGAGCTGCATGCGGCCTTCCTGGTTTCAAGAGATCTGGATGTCGAGGCGTTCGGACAGTAGCGTGATCGTCTCGGCCAGGACGGCGTCCGCGTCCTTGCGCGTGACGTCCATGGACGCCCAGGTCGCATCGGTCGCCTGCTGGCGTAGTTCCTCGGTGACGTGCGTTTGGTAGGAGATGAACGCCTCGCTGGTGGAGCCGGTGCGGCCTGCCTCCAGGGCGGTGAAGTTGCCGTTGCGTCGGCGGAGGGCCTCATCGGCACTGATGCGGAGGAACAGGATGAGGTCGGGCGGGGTGAGGTGGGCGAAGAGCTGGCGGGCCAGGTCGGTGGGGACGTCGGGACAGACGGCGTAGCGGGCGAGGATCTTGTGGTGGGCGTTGTCGAGGATGACGTGGACCCCGGCTCGCAGGGCCGGCTGGATGATCAGCCGGTCTTGGAGGGCGTACCAGGCGGCCAGGGCGAAGAGCCAGTAGTGGTTGCCGCAGGCTGCGCCCACGGCCGGGTCGCGGCGGTAGACGACCGCGTTGACGCTGTCCACGTAGGCGGACAGCTCGGCGCTCATCGGGACCTCGGTAGTGTGCTTGCCCACGAGGATCGCATTCTCGCTGGCGTCCTTGAGCGCCGCGTGGAGGGTGGCGGCCAGCGTTGATTTGCCGGCGCCGTCGATGCCGGTCACCGTGATGAGCTTGCCGGGTGCGCCGGTCAGAATGTGCACGCGCTGGTTCCTTCGCTGGTCTGTGTGGTGGGGATGCTCCGTAGTCGGAGCCGGATGATCTCGTGGATGCGGTCGAGGAGGACGGTCCGCTGTTCGATGACGGTGGGGAGTCGTTCGTTGGACAGGTCGGCGGGATAGGGGCGGGCCAGGTTGTTGGAGATGACGTGGAGGAAGCCGAACTCGATGTCGGCGGTGTGGGCGGCGCGTCCCATGTGGCCGATCTCCGGGTCGACGAAGTGGTGGCCGTGCTGGCGGGCCAGCCAGTTGGTGTCCTCGAACAGGATGGAGGGTGAGGTCACGTGGGTGCCGGAGCGGACGTCCGGCTGGCCCGCGGCGAGGTCGCCGAAGAAGTCCCGCCAGCTCACGCGGCCGTCGGGCAGGACGCTGGTGTGGCCGGTGGCCAGGCAGGTGTTCGGGGCGATGTGCGGGTCGAGAGAGCCGACCTTGCCCACGTAGACCACGCGGCGGGCGCCCAGTGCGGCCAGGCGGGCTACGACGCGGCCGGCCACGTCGCCCCAGATGCTGTGCAGGTAGCCGAGGTAGAGCACGCGTCGCCCGTCGACGTCGGTGCGCTGCCAGGCGTGGCCGGGGCCGTGGGTCCAGGCGGTGGCGTTGGCGAACCGTTCGAGGCCCCAGCCCACGACGATGAGGTCGTCTGCCGAGGCGTCGATGTCCAGCCGGTCGACGGCAGCTCGGCAGGTGTGTTCGGAGGGGAGCGTGTAGTCGACTTGGCCGCGGTAGCGGCCGACCATGTTCAGGTAGGTCGCGATGATGAGGGCGTAGTGGTGGACGTAGTCCACGCCGGGGAAGCACTTGATGATCAGGTGGGTGCCCTGGACGTGTGCGGTGGGGCGTTGCCAGTTGAACAGCTTGTCGTTCTTCTCATGGGCCGAGATCAGGCAGTGGCGGTCGTAGCCTGCGACGACCGAGATGCGGGCCCAGTCGTAGTCCTGGATCAGGTGATGGACCTTGATCTTCAGGTAGCGCAGCAGGCTCGCCGTGTTCATGGTGTGCCGGTAGAAGTCGATGGGGGATGCTGCGAGAGCCTTTTGCGCGGGCGCGTGTTCGGTGAGTGTCGGGCTCGTCATGCGGGCGTCCGGATCTCGATGGGGCAGCCGGCGGCGTACCGGACGGCCTTGATGTTGTCTTTGATCAGTGAGAACCGGTCCGGTTCGATGTGTTGCACGGTCTCGACGCGCGGAGTCCGGATCTTCTCGTAGGGTCCGTCGGGCAGCATGCGGATGCCCATGGCGCCGAGCAGGACCGGCGCGGCGGCGTCGACCGAGCTGATCCATTCGTGCCGGCGTTGTTCGAAGAGCTCCAGATGACCGGTCCGGCCCAGGCCCAGCAGCCGGTAGATCCGTCCGGTGTCGACCAGGCCGTGGGCTTCGAGGTGCTCTGTTGCGGTGAGGCGGTTCTTGGACAACGCGTTGCTTGGCTCCTTGCCACGGGAGGCGGGGAAGGCGATCGCGCCGACGTAGTCGCGCGTGATGAAGTGGTCGTAGCAGCGGTGCCAGTCCTCGTCGTTGGCGGCCTGGACGACCGCGCACAGCCGGAACTCGTCGCTCAGGGCGAGGATCTGTGCCGCCGCCAGGTCGCTGGCGCGCATGGTGGCGGAAGCGTCACCGATGACGTCGGGGAGGATGATCTCTGCGGCGTTGACCGCTTGGGCGGCTCGGACGAGCTCGCACGGCTTGAGCGACTGGCCCAGGTCGAAGACGCCGTTGTCGAGGATGATCGTGGCGCCGCGGCGTTCCTCTTCGAGGAAGAACGCCCGGTAGGCCGGATCGAGCAGGACGCGCTGGGCCGCCACGTGGTGGACCGTGGCGGGCGTCTGAGCGACGAACTCCCGCAGATAGGCGGCGGGAGCGATGACGGAGAAGCTGATGCCGTGCGACGGGGTGCGGCTACCTGGCACGCTGACCGCCCCAGATCAGCACGTGCTCACGGGTGGTCAAGTTCCAGCCGTGCTGAAGCGCGGGGGCGGCGGCCATGCGCATCTGCTCCACCACGCGCTCGGGGGTGGTGCCCTCGGGGCTCAGCCAGATCTCGGTGAGCCCGAACTCCGCCTGAAGCGCGGCGACTTCCGCCAGGTCGTCGAGGGTGCTGACGACGAACTTCCATCTGGCTCGGCCGCTCGCTTCGAGTTCGCTGATGGCGTCCGGTTTGATGCGCTTCTTGCGCGGCACCGCGGAGCTGGCGAGTTTGAGGCCGGCGTTGAAGGCCACGCCCGCGGCGACCAGGTCGCGGCCGGGTTTGATCGTCGCGTTCGTCTCGATCTCGACGCCTCGGCCGGTCAGCCGCGCCTGGTGAGCGAGGTGCAGGACGGCGTCTTGGTGGAGGAGCGGTTCCCCGCCGGTGACGACGATCAGGTCGACCGGGGGGAGGGATGGGTCGGCCGTGGTGGGGTCGAGCTGGATCAGCTCGTCCCAAAGTTCCTGCGGTGTCAGATGCTGTACACCTGCGGAGAGGTCGTGTTTGGCGCTGTTCCAGGTGTATTGGGTGTCGCACAGCATCGAGCCTTGCGCCGGGCTGTCATGGCTGGTCGGCGCCTCGGCGTAGCCGCAGGTCAGGTTGCAGCCCAGGAAGCGGATGAAGAGGGCGCGACGGCCGAGGTTCACTCCTTCGCCCTGGAAGGAGTAGAACAGTTCGGCGATCGGGGCGGGCCGCTGTCCGGTCGGGATGGCGATCGGCAGCAGGTCGGCGGACATGGGTTTCCTCTCGGTGGGATCGAGACGCGGGTCACGCGTCCGGGGGAAGGCCCTGGATCAGGGCCGGTACTCGGCCCAGGTGGCGGGCGTTTCGCTCACCCGGACCGCTTCGAGAGCTGCGGTCGTGGGCAGCGCGAGATTCGTGGCGCACCACTCGAACAGGCATCGAGCGAGGTTCTCGCTGGTCGGCTCCACGTCGAGACTGGCGTTGAGCGCTTGGTGGTCGAAGTGCTCAGCCAGGTGCTGCTTGACCGGAGCGAGGTCGGCGAAGTCGGCGACGAAGCCGGGACCGGTCAGCTCGATGGCCGTCACCACCACCTCGACGGTGTAGGAGTGGCCATGCAGGCGGCCGCACTTGTGTCCCTCGGGAAGACCGGCCAGGTGGTGGGCGGCTTCGAAGGTGAACCGCTTGCCGATACGGAAGGTCATGCGGCTCTCCGCGTCTGTGGTGCGGCGAGTTGCAGGAACTCCGCGCGAGCGCCGGGATCGTCCCGCAGATCACCTCGGCAGGCGATCGTGACCGTCTCAGCACCCTGAGCACGAACTCCGCGCCGGGTCATGCACAGATGCTCGGCCGCCAGGACGACACCCACCCCGCGGCATTCCAGCCGCTCCTCCAGGAAAGCCGCGATCTGCTGCCCGAGCTCCTCCTGTACCTGCATGCGCGCCGCGAAGGCCTCCACGGCCCGGGCCAGCTTCGACAGGCCGGCGATCCGAGCAGCGGGCAGCACGCCGACGTGCGCGACCCCTGAGAACGGAAGCAGATGGTGCGCACACAGCGAGGTGAACGGCACGTCGCGCGCCAGCACCAGCTCGTGCTGCCCTTCCCGGTTGGGGAAGGTGGTGAACTCCCACGCCGGGCAGCTGAGCAGTTCCGCCAGCCCGGCCACCATCCGAGCCGGTGTCCGGTCGGCGGCCTCACTGCCGGCGCTCACGCCGATGGCCGCAAGCAGGGCTGCGGCGGCCTGTTCGGCTGCTGCGACGTCGATGCCTGGCGATCCTGGGATGAAGGTCGCGGGCAGGCGATGATTTTCGGGGTGTGCGATGAGCACCTGATGTCCTCCGATCGAAGTTTCCGGCGGGCACCCCAAGCCAACCGTCCGGTAAAGCGCCAGGCCACGGCATCGGTGCCGCATCGATGCGGCACCTTTGCGGCATCGCAGCCGGTGATCGTGCATGTGCCGTACGCTGCACTTGACGGAACGACGCGGGCGGAGGTGCGCCTTGGCGGCCAAACGCAGGCGCCTTGCCGAACGGAGGAAGGCGCTCGGCTACAGCCAGGAATTCTTCGCCGATCAGCTCGGCATTGACCGCACCACGGCGGGACGGTGGGAGCTGGGCAAGACCGAGCCCTGCCCGTACATCCGGCCCAAGATGTGCGACCTGCTGAAGGTCACCCCGGGCGAGCTGGATGACCTCCTGGTCCTTCGTGAGGAACACGAGCAGACGTCACGCACTACCTCAGCCCCGGTCGTCATCGGTCAGGTCGTGACTGAAGCCCAGCTGACGGGTGAAGGTGACGACATGTACCGTCGTGAACTTCTCCGCCTGCTGAGCATCGCCGGCACGCTCATGGTGCTTCCCCAGCCGGCCAACGCTGACGTCCAGGATGGGGCTGGTCCATCCGACGAGGCCGACGACATCGAACAGCACGCGCTGCTCAGCGGCCACCTCTGGCAGGTCTTCGCCTTGTCCAAGTCGAAACGGCTGGTCTATCCGCTGGTCCATGACCAGCTCAAGCTCCTGGTGAAGCAACTGGACCAGGCTCATTCAGCGCGAGCTCGCCATCAACTGTGCGTGGTGGCCTGTGACCTCTTCCAGCTGGCGGGGGAGATCTGCTTCGACAGCAACCGCTACACCGATGCCGCGTACTGCTACACCATGGCCGTCAGCGCGGGTCGCGAAGCTCGCTGCTACGACCGCTGGGCCTGCGCTCTCACCCGTCAGGCGTTCGTCAACCTGTACGAGCATGAGTATCCCGAGGCTACCGCGGTGCTGTCTGCAGCCGCGCGCATTGCCCAGCGGGGTGACGGCCGGCTGTCCACGCGGCACTGGGTGGCCGCCGTGCAGGCCGAGGCGCATGCCGGACATGGGAACCGAGCAGCATGCGAACGCGCCCTCGCCGTCGCGGATGAAGTCCTCGATCTCGCCGATCCCGCCAGCCCTGGAGGATGGCTCCGCTTCGACGGTTCTCGCCTGGCTGATCAACGTGGTACCTGCTACCTGACCCTCGGCCGGGCTGATGCGGCCGAGGCTTCACTCCTTGCCGCACTCAACCAGGCCACCTCGCTCCGGCGCCGGGGCAGCCTCCTCACCGACCTGGCAGCCCTCGGCCTCCAGCGCCGTGACCTGGACCAGTTTCTGCACTACGCCGGCGACGCTGTGGAGTTGGCCGAGCAGACCCAATCCGCAGGCTACGTCGGCCGGAAGCTCCACGGCATCCAACAGCAACTCCAGCCCCTTCTATCCGACAGCCGGGTGGTACAGCTGAACGAACGCATCGCCCACCTGTCGGCCCCCGCCCTACCCTGAGAGGATCACGATGCAGAGCACGACGGACGAGCAGGGCCGCATCTTCCGCGAGGCATGGATTGCGGGAGTGCACAAGCATTTTCCGGGGGAGCCCAAGCCCTCCTACATCACCCCGTGGGAGGAGACACCCGGGTGGGAACGCCAGGCCGCCGCCGCTGTCTGCAGTCAAGTGCGTGCCTTCGTCGAGATCAGCGCCGGCCATACGGCCAAGCTGACTCGCGAGCAGAAGGGCAGATTCGTCGCTCTGTGCTGGATCACCCAGATCCATAAGCACATCGACAACCCGAAGCCGTCTTACGTGGCCGATTGGGACGAGCTTCCCGAGTGGCAACGTGAGACTGATGCCGACATCTTCGAGCACATCGAGAACAGTGCATAGCGGCCGAGCTGGACTGGCTGCGATGACCCAGCGTGTTCATCAGCTCGGTAGACGACGACACGACAAGGCCACACAGCCGAACTTGCTGACATAAAGCAAGTGTCTTCTGACAGTCCGTCACCATCAGGATTCCCTGATCGTCTTCGCGACGCGATGGCCGCCGAGCTGCGAGAGTGCGGCGCGATCCGCTCGTACGAGATCGCCGCCGCCTTCGCCAAGGCGCCAGAAGTTCGCCCCCGAAGCGCCCGTCTCCGCCGCCTACTCCTTCCGCGACACCGTCGTCACCAGAAGCGACGCCGATGGCAGGGCCACCAGCTCGATTAGTGCTCCCTGGCTGCAGGCCGAGATGCTCGAAGCAGCCCGCCTGCGGCCAGGGATGTGGGTGCTGGAGATCGGCAGCGGCGGCTACAACGCGGCGCTCATCGCCGAGCTCGTCGGCCCGGACGGGCTGGTGATCAGCGTGGACATCGACCCGTTCGTCACCGACCGCGCCGCCGACAAGCTGGGGCCGTTCGACGTCGTCCTCGTCACGATCGGAGCCTGGGACTGCCCCTGGGGTCGCCTGCTGGCTCCCGGCGGCCGGATGATCGTCCCGCTGCGGTTCTGCGGGCTCACCTGCTCCTTCGCCTTCGTCTGCGACGGCGATCACTTTGCCGGCCTTCCCGTGATGTGCGGATTCATCCCCATCCAGGGCACGGGCGCGCACCACGAACATGTGGCGTCCCTGGCCGGGGGGACGGTGAACCTGCTTATCGACGCCGGCCCCGCCCTCGACGTTGCGGCCCTCGACCGGGCTGGAGCCTCATACCGAGTACGACCGGCACATGCGCCAGTACGAGCAGGGCTGGGGTCAACGTCCTGCGGCGCAGTATCGGACCCGTACGGAGCGCATTGCTGCTGGTGAAGTATCGCGCAGAGGTGTTGGCGGGCTTTCAGCCCAAGAGGCGATGGCATGCGACGTTGCGTACCCGGAACTCCCATTTGCGCGGTGGGAACATCTCATCGCACTTCATGCCGAGTAGTGATGAGCCTTGATCGCGTACGAGTGGCGCCGAGGAGTATGAGGAGGGGCTGTTCTGCCCGCGCTTTGCTCGAGGGCCCGGGCGAGATGAGTGGCGATCGCTTGCGGTGCTGGCCGGCCGTCGTGGTCGTACGAATTCGCGGCGATCGTGCGGCTCGTCGACGCGTACATGGTCGCTGACCACACCCACGTGCTTCGTGGCGCCAGCTTCATCGCTTCGATGTGCGGCCTTTTTCCCCCGGGAGAGAGCGGCTGGTGCCGAAGCGGGAGAGGCGGCTGGGGTGTCCGGCTTGCGCCACAGCTGAGAAGCTGCCGGAGCGCCATCGCGGGTGACGTCTCGCTGGGCGTCCGTGCCCTGCGGCGAGGAGTTCTGCTGGCTGGCGGACGTTATCGACCTACCGCCTATGGTCACTGCGACGGCTACGACGGTGACGGCTCCACCTACCAGCATTAGAGCCCTCACAGGCACCCGTCCACGAGCCTGCTCAATCTTCTTGCGCATGTCCTGCCCCCGGCTTGCGCTTGATCATTACGCATGCGGAGCATATCGGCGCCTCTTGGTGGCCGCTGTGGACTTTGATCTCCCGTAGGCCATTCCTAGACGACTCGTTCCCAGGGCTGTCAACCCTGGAGATGTAGTTGGGCGACCAACAGACGAGTAACCTAGCGATGGCTTGATCACCGGGACGGGTCCGCTTCGTTCCGGTCACCGCGCTAACTTACGGCGTTTTTGATTCGATCTTTATGCGCGATTCGGCCGACAAGGAAATAGCCCACGCAGAAGAAATATTCGGACGGCTAGGCCGGGGTTAACTCCGTTCTGATCGCCCCTACCGTCGTGAGCGCAAGAAGTGCTCAAGGATTGGCAGCGAACGACTGTATCGCACCCAAGTGCATGGCCCCATTTCCAGCGGAATTCGGGATCAGTTCTGCGGGTGATCCTTGAAAGACACTCCTGTATCACATTGGGGTGCTGGCCGAGGTACCCCCTGGCATGCCGAGGTCGATCGGGGCAAGTCTGCGGGTCTGGTCTCGCTTCTGGCGAAGGAAGGTGAGAGTGAGGTCGATGCCTTCGATCTCACCGAGCCAGCCCTCGGCTTCGGCTCGGGCTCGGCGAGCCATAAGGTCGACTTCAATTTCATCGAGTCGGGGCAGCATCGTCGCGTTAATATTGATCATTGGGCATCTCGGGCAGGCATGCTCATGCTGGCAAGGGGTTGCATAGGGACGGGCGCATCCTCCGAGTTCGACTTTGCGCCGGTCGAAGTGCCCTTCCAAATCGAGCCACTCCTCTTTGCTGATCGCGCAATATTCGTCTGGTGGCCGGGTTTGGCGGCGGCGGTTGAGGAACCCTTGATAGTGGCGAACGATGTCTTCGATAAATACAACCACGTAGCCGCGAGTTGTTTGAAGGTTCAGATGTCCAAGTAGGGCGGCGCCGATGTGGATGGGCAGTCCACTGTTGACCAGTCGCGTAGGGTGACGGCCGACAGGCGGTCGTGGCCGAGGCCGTCGGTGAGCCAGGCGATGAAGCGCCGCACATGGCGGGTGATCTTTGCGTGACTTCGTCGGAGCGCACCCCGCGAACGGCCAGAGTGAGGTAGCGGTCGGCCCAAGCGGTGAGGCTGTCGTCGGTGTCGGCGAGGTCCTCGAGCCCGACCACCTTTCGTGAAGTGAATTTGGCGCGATCCTGGTCCTCGTGCGGAGAGGTCGAGCTGGAGGTTCGGGAAGGCACACCGCCAGGTTACTTCACGGAAGAACTCTTTCCTGAAAAGGTCTGATTGGGGCCCGTTGAGGTCCCGACACTCGGTTCTCGCGTCCTTGGGGGTGGGCGCGCCCGCCGAAGGGAGACCGGTGTGCAGGCCGACCTGCGGATCAGTAGCGGCGATATAGTGGGGGAGTTGGTCTCACTGACCGATTGGCTGCTTAGTCAACGCGAGCTGCAAGGCCGGGTACGCCCGGTGATGCAGCCGCCCGCGTCGGAGGAATTGGGCGGAGCTGTCGATCTGCTCACCATCGCACTGGGCTCGGGCGGTACAGCGGTGGGGATGACGCTGGCACGTGCGCTCACTGTGTGGCTGACCAATCGAAAATCCGACGTAAGTCTCACCGTCACCACCCAGACGGGCACCGTGACGCTAGAGGCCAAACGGGTTAACGATCCGAGCGATCCACTACCGCTGTTACAAGAGGTCCTCCGAGACCAAGCGGTCCGCAGCGACGATGCCTGAGCCGGTAGATTGGCCGGAGTCCCGGGCGATCCTGATTGGCGTTTCCACGTACCAAGATCAGCGACTCCCCGCCATCCCGGCCGCGGCCAACAGTCTCATGCAACTCCAGGCGGTGCTGACCGATCCGCAGCTGTGTGGCTGGCCGATCGACCGTGTCACCGTGGTGACCGATCCGTCCGACAGCCGGGCGGTGGCCACGCGGATTCGGCGGCTGGCCCAGGAGACCAGCGGCGTGCTGTTGCTGTACTACGTCGGGCACGGCACGCTCACTCCCTACGGCGAGTTGTGCCTGACCCTGGCCGACACCGACGCCGAGGCCCCCGATCTGACCGGCGTGGAGTACGCCCGCATCCGGTCCGCGTTCCGCGACAGCCCCGCCCGGGTCAAAGCCGCCATCTTGGACTGCTGTTACTCTGGCCGCGCCATCGAAGCCCTCGCCGACCAGGCCGCCGTGGTGGCCGACCACACCGATATCCGCGGCGTCTACACCCTGACCTCCAGCGATCTGGCCGCGCATGTCCCGCCTCCCGAAGAACAGACCATCGCCTGCACGTCGTTCACCGGCGAACTGATGGAGTTGATCCGCACCGGGATCCCCGGCCAAGGCGACTCGCTTACCCTGGGCACCCTGTATCTGGAACTTCGCCGCCGCCTGCGCGCCCGCGGGCTTCCCGATCCCAATCAACGCGGCACCGATACCGCCCACAGCTTCGCTTTCACCCGCAATGCAGCCGCCCTACCCCCCGCTCCCCCCGAACCGATGGCCCCCGGCGACACCAAGGAGACGAAGGCGACGGCGCCCACCGACACCAGGTACGTCCCCATCGAACGCCCCCCGCGTCCCAGCCTGTGGCATCGCGTCATCATCGCGGCAGCCGCGGGCATGACCGCAGGCATCCTACTGGCGGACTGGCGGCTCGGTGTGATGGCTGCGATCCTCACGGCGATCGGCGACATGGTCTACCGGACTAAGAAGCGGTCGTCGGTGCCGGCGTGGCGGCGCATCTCGTCTGTTGAGCGGTGCACCGAGGGCCAGCTCAAGAAGCTCGAGCGCAGCGGCTATCGCGCTCTGTACGCCCGGGTGATCCCCAGCAGCAACGAGCAGATCGACCACCTAGTCGTCGGGCCCACCGGGGTGTATGTCGTGGACTCCGAGAGGTGGGACGCACGGCTGGCGGTTCACGTGCGGTCGCACCACAACGAGTTGTTCCACGGGCCGTTCAACCAGAGACCCCTGCTCGACAAGGCCCGCCGGAAGGCATCGGAAGCCAGCCGGCTGATCAGCAAGGCGGTCGGTCGCCAGATCACGGTCGTGCCAGCTCTGGCGATCTACGGCCCGTGGATCCCGTGGAACGTCCTCAACGTTCGCGACGTCGACGTCTTCGACGGCCGCCGAGTGCGCAGGTGGATCACCAAGCGCGAAACCACACTGACTGATGGCAACGTCGAGAAGATCTACGAAGCTGCCCGTGCGGCACTTCCCAGTCCATCCGGACAAAACGACCGGGAACGGCCCCTGACCCGCCTCTTTCCGATCGCCTCGCGGACAGCCGCTGCTACGGCGGCGACACCTTCGGTCCTGGTCGTGGCCGCCGCCCTAGTCACCTGGTTCGACCTGAATCACAGCTACATTGCCTTTGGCCTGCTCACTCTGCCGTGGGCCGCGATCCCCATCGTGCTGGCCTTGGGCGAGGCGTACATGGGATGGAGGACCCGCGCTCGGCTTAACCCCAAGCCCGGCGCCAAACCGGTCGGACCGCGGGCGGTGGCCTCGCTGACCGTCCTCGCCAACGGCTCCGCCGTGGCGGGCGCGATATTCGCCGGGATCTTCGCCGGTGCCGTACTCGCTGCGCTGGACGGGCCCAGCTTCGGTGGATGGGACGCCCTGATCGGCGTAGGGGCATTCGTCTCCTGCGTACTGCTGGTCTGCGCCGCGCTCTATTTGGAGTTCTGCTGCCGCATCCCGCTTGAGGGAACCACCGCGCAACCGGTCGATGGCATGGATCAACCGACGCGGGAGCAACTTCTGACCCGCCGCTTTCCGGTCGCCTCGCGGACAGCTGCTGCGGCGGCGGCACCCTCGGTCCTGGTTGTGGCCGCCCTAGTCACCTGGTTCGACCTGAATTACAGCTACTTCGACTCTGGCCTGCTCACTCTGCCGTGGGCCGCGATCCCCATCGTGCTGGCCTTGGGCGAGGCGTACATGGGATGGAGGACCCGCGCTCGGCTTAACCCCAAGCCCGGCGCCAAACCGGTCGGACCGCGGGCGGTGGCCTCGCTGACCGTCCTCGCCAACGGCTCCGCCGTGGCGGGCGCGATATTCGCCGGGATCTTCGCCAGTGCTGTACTCGCTGCGCTGGACCTGCTCAGCTTCGATAGAGGACGCACGGACGCCCTGGTCGGCGTAGGGGCATTTGTCTCCTGCGTACTGCTGGTCTGCGCAGCGCTCTATTTGGAGTTCTGCTGCCGCGTCCCGATGGGGGGAACCGCCGCGCAACCGGTCGATGACATAGATCAACCGGCCGCGGAGCCAGATCCGCACCACGCTCCTTCCGCAGCCTCTCATCCAGCCCTTGCCCGTCCTCCACGCACACCTGTACTTCTTGTACTGCGCAACGCGCCCCGCGAGGTGCTCGGGATGGCGCTGCTCGTCATCGCCGCGGTGCTGGTCCCTTTCAGCCTGCCGGCTGTCGCAATCTTCCAGATCCCGGTGCTGTTCTGGGCGGCTGGTGCCGTCACGATACTGGCCTGCGACAGCTGGGCCTTCAAGGATCGCTTGAGCGGGCTCGGTGCCCCGATTGTGGCCTATTCGGTCGGGGGAATTGTGCTCGGCGCCATCGGGTCGACAAGCAATGGGTTCGCCAGCTCGTTCATGCAGGTCAGCGGGACGATGTTCATGATCGGAACCGGCGGTGGGGTGCTCTGGCTGGGGTATCGGCTGTTCAACCCGCTGAGTCGGCCACCTCACCGACCAGAGCACATCCATTGATTCCAGAGCGGGTGAGAGAGCATCGTCGGCTGCGTATGACCGAAGGTCGCTGACATTCAATCCACGCTGATCACTGTCAATAATTGGCTCTGGCTCACTCCCGATGATCAGCTACTCAGGGTGGGCTTGGCGCGAGGGACCCTGGTGCTGCTTCCGTATCGCGATCTTGCAACGGACCTCACATGGAGACGGCCGCTCGTCAAAGATCTGGTGTGTCGAGTACCTGATCATCAACAAGCGGCCGTGGGGTTCATTGTGCTGCATGCGCCGGCAGGTGAGAACGCCTGCTGCCTTCGTTTGTTTTGCTCGCTTTGCGGGAGATGAACGTCCTCAAGGTGGAGACCCTCGATGACATCATGCTGATCGCGGCGCGCACCGTGGTGAGTGAGGTCCCGTGCCCGGAGTGTGGGCTGCTTTCGACCCGGGTGCACAGCCGGTATCGCCGTACCGTGTGGGATCTGGCGACGGGCGGGCGGCCGGTCAAGGTCGAGTTGGAGGTGCGCCGCTTCTTCTGTGGCGAGCCCTCTTGTGACCCGCTCGGCCTCGCTGCATCGTGTGGGGCGGGCTCTCGGTGGCGCCCCTCCGATTTGCGGGTGGGCACTGTTCTGGGTAGAACTTTCAGCCCACCTGGAGCGGTTCGGAGCGGTCGGCGGTGGTGGCGATCAGATGGGTGTGGAGGAAGGCGCTGATGGCTTCGTAAGCAGTCAGCTCGTTGGCGCGGGTGGTGAAGCCGTGGCCCTCGTCGGGATAGATGTCGTAGCGGACCTGGACGCCGCGTTCGCGTAGCCGGGCGACGATCTGGTCGGATTCGGCCTGGGGAACGCGCGGGTCATGGGCTCCCTGAAGAACGAACAGGGGAGCGGTGATGTTGTCGGCGTAGGTGACGGGGCTGCGCTGCAGGAGCTGTTCGGCACGGGTGTCGGGGTCACCGAGGACGGTGGCGACGAAGGTCTTCCAGGTGGGAGGAGATGCCTTGGCCAGGGTGAGCAGGTTGCTCGGGCCACATATGGAGACGCCCGCGGCCCAGGGATAGGGGAGGCGGGCCAGGCAGGACAGAGCGGCGAAGCCGCCGTAGGAGGATCCCATGACGGCTAGGCGGCTGGGGTCGGCCCAGTCGAGGGTGTGGAGGTATTGGACGGCGTGGTCCAGGTCGTCGAGGTCGATGCCGCCCCAGTCGCAGTAGATGAGCTTTTGGTGGGCGGTGCCGTAACCGGTAGAGCCCGCGAAGTTGGGGGCCAGAATGGCAATCCCCTGGTGGAGAAGGTGCTGGTAGAGGCCGGAGCGGGCGTAGATGGGGCGTTCCTGGGATTCCGGGCCGCCGTGGATGAACAGCAGGACCGGGTGCGGGCCGGGGCCGTCCGGTCGGTAGAGCAGGGCATGGACGTCGCGTCCGTCGCAGGCCGGGTAGGTGATCAGCTCGGGGGCGACGGGGTCGATGACGTGCAAGGCCGGGGGGCGGGTGTCGGTGAGGTAGCGGAACTCGTGGCGTGCCAGGTCCACCACCGCTATTTCCGCCGGCCTGGCCGCGGAGTTGATCAGGATGACCGCGAAGGAGGCGTCAGGCGCCAGCGACAGCGCGGAGATGACCCCGGGCGGGATGGCGGGCAGCGGGATGGGGCTGTCGTCGCGGTCGGCGTGCAGCCGGGAGCTGCCGCCTTCATTGACGGACCAGATACGGACTCCCGCGGCGGCGTCGAGGACCTCGACGTCCCAGCTCGGGTGTGCGATCACCTGCAAAGAACGGGCTGCGAGGTCGTAGAAGGCGGCGGCGGTGAACTCGCTCCAATGATCGGTGAGCAGGTGGAAGCCGCTGGCGTCTGCCGCCCAGACTCCGGGCTCGAAGACACCCTCGCCCAGGGCGGAGGTCAGGCAGACCGGCTTGGCGTCCGGGTCGCTCAGGTCGGTGAGGTAGACGGCGATGTCGGTGTTGGACCGGAACCCGGTCGCCAGCAGCCAGCGGCCGTCGGGGGAGAGGCTGACGGCCTCGAACGCGACCCCTTCAGGGGGCGTGAAGCGGCGAAGCTCGCCGGTCTCCAGGTCGTGGACGATGAGGTCCTGAGCGGCGGGGTCGCGGTCGTTGGCGGTGTAGGCCAGCAAGCGGCCGGTCGGGTCGAACGGCGAGGTGGCCAGGACACGCTGACAATCCGGACCGGAGCCGACCTCGGTCAGGCCGCTGCCATCCGATGCGACGAGGTAGAGGCGGAACTGCTCGTCTCCGTTCTCATCGGCGGTGAAGACCAGCCGCTCGCCGCAGGGTGTCCAGGCGATCTGGCGGACGGTCCGGTCGTCGAAGCCGGCCACGCGGCGCGGCTCGCCGCCTGCGACGGGAACCACCCACAGGTCGTAGTGACCGGAGACGTGGCTGGAATAGGCGACCAGGTGGCCGTCCGGGGACAACGCGAGGGTGGGCTGGAAGCGTTGCTGGGGAACAAAGTCCAGGTATCCGGGCATGACAAGACCTTTCGGGTTCAGTCGATCCAGCTACGGCGTACGGCTGCGGCTCCGGCGGCGAAGCGGGTCTCCACGCCCAGCTCGTCGCGGATGGCGGTCCAGTGCCGGCGCATGGTGTTGACGCTGATGTCCATCCGCCGGGCGATCGCCTCGTCGGACAGTCCCTGGTTGAGCAGCTGAAGCACCTGCACCTGCGCGGGCGTGAGTGGCGCGGCGGCCTTCGCGCTACCGAACGGGATCGCCTTCTCCCATAGCAGCTCGAAGTACTCCCGGAGCGCTCCGACGATGACGGGTGAGCGCACGAGCAGCGCCCCTCCCATGCCTGTCGGGGTCAACGGGACAAGCGCGACCGTCTCGTCGGCGAGCTTCATCTTCATCCCGATGCGGGGCAGCAGCCGCGCCTGTTCGCCGGCTTCGACCGCAGCCTCGATCGTCTTGGCACCGATCGGGTGCTCGGCGCAGCGGGTCTCGTAGATCGCCCGGCATTGCACCTGGCCCTCGAAGACCGGTAGCGGTGCGTAGCCGGTGGAGTCCTCGACGGGCGCCTCCAGGACGTAGTTGTCCAGCGTGAGCCAGTCGTGTCGCGCGGCGTTGATGAGCGCGTAGGACAGAGAACTGATTTCGTCTCGGTCGGTGACGACTTGCACGAGCCGGTCCATCGCCGAGTTCGAGGATGCCGCGGCCGGCGTCTGATGGAACTCGCTCAGTCGCTTGTGCCCTGCCAGCAGCCGCTCCTGATCGCTGACGAGACGGCGTGAGAGATCCGTCAGGACGCCCTGCAACGCGAGTTCCGGGGGAGCGGGCACGAGACGCGGTGGCATCGCGGGGCCGTCCGGCCGGCGATGCGCCATCCCGCGGGCCGTCAATTCCGCGACCTGCTCCTTGCTCCCCAGCAAGGACGCGGCGTCGTCCTCCGAGCAGCCGCCCTCCGTGAGCAGTATGGAGTACGACACGAAGATCTCATTCGGGACGACGCCCTCCAATAGACGCTGCGCTTTGACCTGATCCTGTCCGTCCACCGCCACCTCCGATCAGAGAGTAGTGGTGCCGACGCGCACCGTGACGGTCCTTCTCGCCGTGTCGAGCGATGAGTGGTTCCGCGCGATGGTGACTTCTCACCATCGCGCGCCTTACGCCACAGGCCCGCTGCTACAAGGGTTCTCGCCACCCTGGACACCGCGCCCTCGGCCAGTAGCTGCCGTGGAGAGTTTCACCACCCCTGTCGCAGGGCCGAGCACGGTCTGATCAGTGCGAAGGCTCAAGAGCGGCAGGGAGGCACCATGCGACGGCAGCTCGTCGAAGACATGATCAGGAAGCTGGGCGCTGTGGTCGCGGCGTCAATCGTGTGGGCCGGGAGTTCGCCAGCCAGTGCGATGGTCAACGCAGAGCCCTACTGTCCGCCCGTGGGCCGGGTACCGTATCAGGTGTACGACATCGAGAAGTTCTGTGGGTTGGTGTATGGCGACCTGGTGAAAGGCCGGATGCCGGCACTCTCGAATCTCCTGGAGTTGCTGGCGCAGTCGCAGCGCAAGCCGGCGCAGACCCCGCTTCTCTCTAAGCCGCGAAAGGTGCCAAAGCCACGTGATGTGAATTCGACGGTAAAACAGCCTGAAGCTGACCCAGCCGAATTTCGCAGGAGGGGTTCCGAACGGCGCCCGCCTGGTGCAAACGGAGGGAAAGCCGGCCGGGCGCAGGGTCGAGTTCTGCACCGAGAACGTCAGGTAAGGGTCCACCGTCAGCAGCGCCCACGCAAGGGCGGTAGGGAGCCATCGTCCAGGACCGTTGCCCCATCACCGGCTCCACCGGAAACGCCCTTGGCGTCGGCCTCGATATCCCATCCTGCGCCCGCAGCGGGTTCCTCTGCGCCTGCACTGAGCGATGCGGTGATGCCGCGGTCAGATTATCTGTCTCAGGCGATGAGTCCGCTGAGTGGCGCGCTGGCATTCGGGCTCATGCTCATGGTCCTGAGCACTGCACTTATCGGTCGTCTACGATCCTGGCCGGGGCACGCGGGCGCGCGCTCGTTGGCTGTGGGCCTGTCCGGCGGTGCTGCTCGTCCACGCGGTATCGATGGCCGCAACGGTGAGCCAGCCGAAGTAAACCCGGCGGTTGTCCTGCCACCCGCTGGGGCGCAGGCGCCAGCGGGTGACCGCGTGACGGCGGAGTCGGATGCCAAGCCTGACCGTAGTGAGCACGTGGCGGCGATTACTTCACAGCTTGGCCAGCCCAGCCTGCGCTCGGCGGTTGCAGAGACGGGCGCGGAAACGGACGCTGAGGCGCCCTCCGTGCCAAGCGCTTCAGCCGGGCTGAGGTCGGGGTTCGTAGCGGCGGCGGGTAAGGCGAAGGTCGAGGTGCTGGGGGTGCCGCGGCTGTCGTATGGCGGGGCGGAGATCTGTTTCGCTCGTGCTGAGGCCCGGGAGTTGCTGGCACTGCTTGCAGTGTCGCGGGACGGCGTTTCGGCCGAGGGGATCGCCGAGACGCTGTGGCCGGGGGAGGCTGGCGGGCGCCGGTTGGAATCAGCAGTGCGGGAGATCAACCGGGCGATGCGGCCGGCAGTGGGGTGTGCGGCCGGCGTACGGTTCGTGCTGAAGTCCGGGGAGCGGAGACTGCTGCCGGCGGCATCGTTCGATGCGGACTTCTGGCGGTTCGAGGACGCGTGCAAGCTGGCCTCGATCGCGGCCGAGAACGCGGTGCGGGTGGCGGCGTTGCAAGAGGTGCTGTCCTTGTATCGGGGGCCGCTGCTGGCCGGCTGCGATGATCTGTGGGTGCTCCCGTTGCGGCAGGCCGCCCAGCGGCAGGCGGCGGATGCCGCTGAGCGGATGGCCGAGCTGATGCGGGCCGATGATCCAGGGCGGGCGGTGGACGTGCTGAGGCTGGCGGTCGAGTGCATCGATCCGTACAGCGAGACGTTGTGGTGTCTGTTGATGTCGGTTCAAGGCGAACTTGGGCGCCTGCCCGCGGTACGGCGTTCGTTCGAGTTGTTGAGGGAGCGGCTGGCGGAGATCGACGCGGTGCCGAGTCCGCAGGCGCGGCAGGTGTATGAGCGTTTGGTGCGTTAGCCAGTCGGTCCTGTCGGCGAAGCCGGGTGACGGAGGAGTCCTGGCGCTGCGGGGGCTCATGCGTCTGTTCGGCGTAGCGCGTACTGGTCGCGCGGGGCATAGGTGGCCAGCATGGCGGGGGTGAGCAGGCAGGCGGGCTGGGTGCCGTAGATGCGGGCCAGGAGGTGCAGGGTGTAGGGGGAGGGGCGTCGGCCTGCCTTCGGCCAGTTCTCGTAGTCGTAGAGGCGGGATTCGCGCAGTTCCGCTCCCGCGGTGTCGGCGAGCCGGTGGAAGGCGTTGACCGTTTGGGTTGCGGTGAGGCCGGCGGCGTGGCGGTAGAGGCGTAGTGGGGTGGCGGGGTGGTCGAGGGCGAGGATGGTGGCGATCTGGTCGATGGTGAAGCCGTGCTGGCGCAGGTAGCGGCTGCGACGGCGGCAGTCGATCAGCGTCTGGTATCCGGTTCCGGACATGTGTCGACGTCCCCTTTCCTGTGGCACGCGGGCGGCCACGGGTGGCGCGTGGTCCGGGGACGGTAGTTGGACTCTGGGGAGGGGCTCCAGCCTCCGTGTGGGGTGATCGATCGGGCGTTCATGGGGCCGTCGGTGGGTGGTTCGGGGTATGGCCGCAGGTCGGGGCGGGGTGGGTGTGGGGTTGCGGGTTGGGGGTGTGATTCGGGCGGGGAGGTGAGTGATCGTGCTGGTCGCTCCCGGACGTGCCGGGGTGTGACCGGAAGGGACCAGCCAGCATGGACAACCGCACGCAGCACCTCTTGGGCGAGTCGAGCCAGATCCTCATGCCGCGGACGCATGGGCAGCCGCGTGGGGAGGAGTTCCCGGATCTGGCGCCGGGATTGGTGATGTCGACCTTCCGCTCTCGGCCGGTGTGGGGCGGGATGGCCTGGCGGCAGGCCTTCCCGGGGCGGGACGATCAGTCGGCTCCTGCGCGTCGCATGGTGGGTCAAGTGCTGGCGGACACTGGCCGTAGACAGGACGCTGAGTGGGTGACGGCCGAGCTAGTCGCAAACGCGCTGCGGCACTCGTGTTCGGGGCAGGCGCGGGGGTTCTTCATGGTGGAGGTGCTGCGCGGCGCGGGTGTGGCCCGGATTGTGGTGTATGACCTGGGCGGGGGTTCGGTTCCGGACTTTTCCCAGACGCCGGGTTCTGTGCCGGAGCTGGCCGAGCATGGGCGGGGGTTGGCCGGGGTGACCGAGCTGGCGTTTCGATTTGGGGTGGCGGGTGGTCCGAGTATCGGGCATGCGGTGTGGGTCGAGCTGGCCCTCCCCGAGGAGGCGAGTGCGGCGGCCGCAGCGGCAGCAGCGGGTGCTGCGGCGGAAGAGTTGGAGCCGGGCGGTGGGCACGAGGCAATGCCGGTGGCCTCCGGGACGGTCGCCGAGGAGGCGGGACGCGTCGGAGCCCGTAGCGGCTTGTCGCCGGTGGGCTGTGAAGGAGCCTCCGGTGAGGAACTGGGTGGCTGGGTGGGCGATCTGCCGGTGGCGGCGGATAGACCGGGCAACGGACCGGGCTCGGATCGAGGGGAAGGCGTTTGTTGGCCTGGAGACTTCCGGGCCAATTCAGGAGGCGTGATGGGGCAGGCGGCAAGCCAGGTGTCCGCGTTCGGTCAGGAGCCGTGGGCGCGGCAGGCGCTGGCCGGGCTGCGCGAGGATTGGCCGGGCTGGGCTTTCCTGGTGGTGCGGTGCCGGTGGATCGCGATGCGCGGCAAGCAGGTGGTGATCAGTGCGGCTGCGCCGCAGGAACTCCGTCAGGCCCTGCCATCCATCCCAGCGGAGCCGAACGTGACCAGGCCGTTGCCAGGGTCCCGATCGGCTGTGCCGGGCCTGGTCGAGGATGAAGTGTCAGAGCCGCGTCCCGTGCTGCCGATGATGGCCGAGCTGTGGGTGGCCGGTCCTGGTGTGAGCTGCGCGGAGGTGAGCGGGTCGCCGCAATCGGGCTCGGCGTGGACGGCGGGCACCGGTAGCGGCGGGGTGCATGGGGGCGCCGGTACGGGGCTGAGCGGCACCGTGGTAGCGGTTGCGCCGCTGCCGGTAGCGTTGGCCGCTGAACGGTCGGGGACGGGCACGTGGGCGGTTGCCGCCGCTGACGGGGCGCGGATGGGTTGGTCGTTGTGGCCGTGAGGCAAGCGTCGGGACCATTCCTGTTCAGCGGCGCATGTCGGGAAACAGGCTCGTCCGGCTGGCCGGGACGAGCGAGTGCGTGGGCGTCGACACCGCCGGATCCGGTCGAAGCCTGCCGCAGCGGTGCTGGCCGCTGCTGTTGTCGCCTGAGCGGTGATGTGCCGGCGTGTCATGAGCCGGGGGTGCGGGCTTGACACCTGGGGTGCAGATAGGCGTTGATCCCGGTCCCCCGTCCGGCGGGGGCGGCGCTGGACGGCAGGACTCGGAGGGGTTCGCCTCGCGTCGGGGCCGAGGCGAACCCGCCCCTGGGGCTGCGGAGACGGCCGTGTCAACCTCTGTTCCCCGGGTCTATCCTTCCGGCGCAGAGGGCGCCGGAAGGGGGGCGAGCCCTGAGGCTGAGGTACCTCTGCCGGTGAGGGACGAGCCGATGATCGCGTCGACATGGAGTGTCGCGTTCGCTGTTGCGGGTTCATGGACGGGGCGTTGTCCGGTGTTGTCTTCGGTGTCGCGTTTTGTTGTCGCGTTCGGTGTCGCCGCTGAGAGCGCCTCACCCGTCGATGTGCCGTTTGCTCAGGTCAGGTGGGTTTCGGCTGTTGCGATGGCCGCCCCGAGTCGCCCTAAGGCGACTCCTGGAAGATGTGTGCGGGTACGTTGGCGTGCTGCGTGGTCCTACGCCGGTGTGGTTCCCGTCGTCGTCTGCCTTCGCGTCTCGTCTCGCTGCATTTCGACTGGTGTGTTGCCGGGTGCCGGCTGGCCGGCCCTGGTGATGCTTGCCGAGAAGGTCCTGGG
>NZ_JBGNUW010000046.1:0-9564 GCF_041950495.1 Nonomuraea sp. MTCD27
TGGCCATCGGCCTGGCACGCCTGCTCGGCTGGACCAACATCGCCGCTGCCACCGACCACTACCGCAGCCACCCAGCCGACGGTCTTCAACTACTCGGTCTCACGACATGAGAACGCTTCAGCCCTGGGGTGGACGTACAGAACGTCATGGAAGGTGGCGTCCACGCCTTTATACGCCGAGGCCAACAATATTCGAACGAAGTCAGCTCCTACCGCCAAGCTGTAGCGCAGCTGATGAGCCGGTCCTCGCAGTCCGCCGGCCATACTCCACCAGGTAGCGGGCCACAACAGGTGTGAGCTAAGCATCGACGGCCTTAGTCGTTGTCATCGACCTAGCGCATCCTGCAGCAGTGAAGATCACTTAATGTCGCTACCGATTACGCCAGAGCCAGTGACCGTACAGACCCATCGCGAACGCACCTTGACCTGGAGATTCGCGGAAGGCAAGCTAGCCCTTATGGCCAAGGACGACAATGTTAGTGAAGTAGAGCGCGTCCCCCCGCCCGAGCAAAAGACATGCTGGATGTGCGGCTTGCCTGCTATATGCGGAGAGCATGTGCCGGGACGTGATGAGATACGCGGATTGTGTGCCGCACATGCCGAGGCAGTCTTTGGACCAGAAAACCCCTCATGGAAGCAATTAGATAGCATTGCGACACGTGAGCTATTTGAAGAATGGCTTCGCGGAATGACCATCGTTGCGCACGCCAAAGGGCGCTCCTCAGAGGAAATCATGGCTGAGATTGCCGCCGTCAACCGACATAGCGAGATAAGTCTCAAGTTGACAACCCCTCTCCCGCCTGGCGAAATGCGTCAAATTGGAGAGACTATCCGCGCCCTCAACCTGCTGCGCAGCAGAGAGGCTAGCGTACATATGGATATTACTATGACTCTCGTACGCTGGCTTGCCGAGGCAACCGAGCAAACGACGAGCGAGGTCATCCAGCAATTGGCTCTCACAATCGAGGCCGCTCCAATTGAAGACCTTTAAGTGCTTTTAAACGTCTAGCTCGATAACTCGCTAATAGCTTAGGCAGGACGCCGCCATCACTAGACGCGTTTCGCGGACGAGCAGGTCCACACTGGATACGCATAGTGTTTAGGAGCGCCACGAAGCGTTGCATTACGTACCGCTCCCCTTGGATAATAGATAGGTAGGATCACCCTTATGCGCATGTCTCAATTAGAGAGCCAGTAGCTGGCGTCGTGTGCTTGCGTTCAGCTGGCTTCGGGGATTGTTTCTAGCCCGGGTAGTGGGGCCTGACCTGGGCGAGGAACTGAGGGCGGCTTCCTCGACTCATCGCTTACCGGAAATACTTGTGCGAGCTCAAGGTCTTGGACTGTGATAAGTGGTCCGGAACAGATACGCTCTAGAAGCCTGTTTTGTGTGGACTCAAGGTCTACTAGCCGGCCAAGTACGTTGAGCAGGTCAAGTAGGTCATCGATAAATTGTCTGATCCACTCTGAGGTTCGTATCTCGTCCAGAGGTGAGCTCGCTTTTCCGTTCTGCCGTGGTTTGCGGCAGCGGTATTCGCCCCAGGTGGGTACCACACGATGTTCACCGATGCGGTAGTTCCATACCTCGCTACGCACTGGCGATATTTCATATTCATCGAGTCGGATAGCCTGGGCCTGAGGGTCGTAGGATAGGCGGTCTGACATCCCGCCTGATACTTCGGACGCCGTCCGAAGAACAGGGCGCTGATGCAGCTCCAGACAAGGTCGTGCGCGAGGCCGATCCCAGTCGTTCGCGCAGCGTTCCCCGTACGTATGGAGCCAGATAACCTCGCTTCCAATACGAGTGGCTTCAGTCCACATACTCGTGTCGGCGGTGAATGGAACACGTATGCCAGGCAATCTCAAGTCTCGTTTATAGCGTGTGACATATCCTGAGTGAGAGGTGACACTAGCAAGATAGCCGAGAAAGTCCTGCGGTGCGACATGGACCCCCAGCCGATCCTCCAAATAGCGAAGTAACCCAGATGCGATGTTTACGTTGTTGCCGTGCCCGTCACGGTAGAGTGGACGAACACACCCTCCTCGCCCTCCAAAGTGGTGTACATAGGGGACGTTGGCGGTAAAACTCAGACCGGGGCCTTCCATCACCTGTCGATCGTGTTGTTCAGTGAGGAAGATCTGGTTAGCGCTGGCGACATTCCAAAGTTCAGACCGCTCGCGATCGACCACACGGCGATCGAGAATGATAAATTGGCGGTCGAAGCTATGGTATGCGATAGGTTCCACGCGCGGGTGAACCGTATCCTCTTCCCGAATGGAAGTCTGGGCGCCCGCGACAGCGGCATCTCCTGAAGGTCTGGCATCAATTGTGAGGAGTGAGCTTGGTTTGTGAGGTAGGTAGGCCTTTTTAAGTTCTGCAGGGGCAGTGATCAATCGCTCCCAACGACGTGCGAGTGTATCCCTATCGGGAGCTATTGGCCAGGTGCGGTTGGGATTAACGCCCGCATGTCCCCATGGCATGAGATCGTCGAGCGCGGGAGTGGCCAACCAGGCATCGCTGACCGGCACGAAGGCGTCGGTCCAGTCAGAGCGGCACTTTTCCCATCCAGATGCTTCCACTCCGCAATGCTCCAAGGTAAGTGCGTTGAGTTTATCCGTCCGGTCACCCGTTAGCGCTCGATAGTACACAGTGGCGGCCTTATCCTTCACCGACGTACTGCGCCGTATAAAAATGCCGATGCAAAGCGGCTGCTTAACTGTCGGAAAGAGGCGAGTAGAGACTGGAGACTCGTATCCCTCGGGTGAAATATCGATGATCCATCCTTCGTCCGCCGTTTCCCGCAGGTAGCGCCGCATGCCGGCAAACGCCTTGCTCGTCAAGTATGCCGAAGGAGTGATGAAGGCGACGACGCCGTTGGGATGCTCAGCGTGAGCGTCGAAAACCTTCCAAGTGGCCCATCTCCAGAAATACACCCAAGTGCTGTGCAGCTTATAGTCGAGCCGTCGGCTATTGGAGACGCGGAACCTGTCCAAAGAATGCGGAGCGCCAGGCTCAACGATCCATGGCGCTGGATCGCGTTGATGAGCCCGTTCCAGATAGGGCGGATTGGCGATCACTGCCATGACTGGCGTGGAAGCTTTGATTCTACGCGCGTTCTCCTGGGACTCTCGAAGTGCACTCTGAAACTGATAACTAGGTTCAAGTTGGCCATGTGGATCGTCCAGCGTATTGTTAAGGCACCGTGCACCCTTCTCGGGAACCTCGACGTTATATGCCTGAAGGGCCTGCTGGAGACGCATTTCCCCGACTGCATATGGCGCCGCCTGCCGCTCAAAGCCGATCAGTCGCTTCTCATACAATTCGCGCAGGTATGGCGAAAGGTCCGCGTCGGGAGCAAGTTGGGTGCGAACCGTATCAGCAACCGATCGCACTACCTCGACGAGGAACGTTCCAGTTCCCATAGCTGGATCGATAATTGTAACGTCGCTCGAAGCCAATCCGCTGGGAACTTTAACTACGTTCTTCAGAACGGAGTCAGTGAAATTTACCATAAATCTGGCGAGGACATCGGGGGTGTAGTATGAACCACTCTCGCGCTTCAGCGTGGGGTCATACGATTCAAGGAAATCTTCATAGATCACCCAATAGGGATTGTTCGCACCTGCTAGGTTCTCCCACTCGATAGGGGTCAGCACGTTGACAATGGTATCGATGGCCCGTAGTTGACGAGGACGTTTGAGGTCGGTGAGGATGAGAAGAGCACGGCCCATAAGGCGATGATGTTTTTCGAGCTTGATCGCAATATTGGAAAGCGATGAATTTTCCAGCGGCACATGGGATGCGCAGGCCAGCAGAAGCGCGAAGGTCACGGTTTGCGCATAAGCATCAGCGAAGTCCTTCGTTCCAAGTCTTGGGAAGAGTAGCATCCGCCACTCATCTGCCAGCTTTGTGAAGTGCCTTTCCCGCACAGGTTTATGCTGCTCGGCCTCGAGTAGCTCCTGAATCTCTGCACGCATAAGACGACACAGGTGCGCCAGGGTACGGATGAGGACCCTTAGCGATGGCGGTTGGGATGCAGGCCAGCGCAAGAAGGTGCCGATAAGCGCAAGAAGGTCTGCTTCTGATTCAGCATACAGGTCGGGTCCTGCATGCCGGAGATCTCCGACCAATGTGGCCTTATAGTCTAGTACTCCGTATGTGTAATGCGCCCAAGTCGTTCCGTCGGTGTACACCACATTTGGAAGGTCCATGAGAGCTTTGTACTGCCGTTCCTCAGCCTTTGTGAGGCGACATTCAGGAGGTACGCCTCGTCCGGGCGCCTTAAGCTCGAGGAATCCTACGAGCTGATCACCAACATCAACGCCGAAGTCTGGGATGACGCCGGATTTGAGCAGGTGCGCTTCCCCAAACGTCAACACGTCCAATCCCATGTGGTTTGCAATCTGCTTCAGCAGTTGGCTGACCGGGTCCCGGATCTGCTCTTCGGGCTTTGGCCGCACGTGGGCATCGCGATTGAGGCGACGGAGCTTCCGTGTGGCAGTCGCACCGAATTCAGAGATTGCTTGAGCGATGGTGAACGGAGGCTGTGACACGCCTGAGACCTTTGCCATGCTTGCCTCACGGGACGACAACGACTTCCACCTGGTTGTATGACAGGTTGGCATCAACGCCAAGAGTTGACATCTACTAGCGAACATGCATGTCAGCCGTTCCCCGGACCGAAATGAACGACTTTCGAAAGGCAGTTGCGACCGGTGGTGCTGCACGTTTTCGTGGGACTCCTGGCGGGTTCCGGCTGAGAAGCTCTAGTTCGTCCTAGCGGGACTGTGTCGATCGCATGTTCCATTTCCGCCCCGACACCGCTTCGGACTTTTCCAGCCACAGGCGAACCTGCTGCTCGCGAGCACCGACGCTATTCCGTTCCACGATGGGCCATCGCGTTGCCTTCGGCAAGGTGTACTGCACGTGCAGCGGGGTTCCCTGCTCTACATCACGGGGTTTGGCGCCAATACCGATCGCCAGCTTCGCCGAGCACCTGCTCTACCCCGACACACCGGACGTCGACCTGGTCATCCGCCCGAGGTGCTCTGGCCCGACTTCCGCGCCACCCACTTCTCCGAATGCCTCGACACCTACCTGCGGCGCCAGCACCAGTTCGGCGACGTACGCCCGTCCATGACCACGACAGGAGAGGGCCTCCGATGAGCCACACCACCCCGCAGGTCGACGTCTTCGGACCTGACTCCCTCCTGCACCGCCTGGTCAACGAGGCGTGCTGGGCCTCGCGGTGACCTGGGCCACTCTGCTGGAAGCCGCCTAGCCCGCAGATCGGCGCGGCGCTGATGGAGAGCTCCACGTTTCTCACCCACCCGTGGCGGCGCCTGCGCAACACCACGATGAGCTCGCGGCGACTCCTCGACCCCGACCAGCGCGTACGCGACCGCGAAGCAGCCCGGACACCCGGCTCAACCGCCTGCGCGCCCGCGTGTCCGGCACGATGCCCAGGGCCGCCCCTACCACGCGACCCACCCCGAGGCGCGCGCCTGGGGTGGTGGCGCCCCTGTTCGAGCCGACGGTGACGATGTGCGGACGGAGGCCGGGCTCATGACGCATCTGCACGGAACCGTAGATGCAGCATCGGTGGGGCGGCGACCGCTTCATGCTCGACCTGGATGCTCGAAGGTTGCTCGTACATGTTCGATCTGCTGGAAAACTTGGAACTCACTGACGCCAGTTTGGGACCCTGACCGTTCTAACGCACTACACGGGATGGGAGATATGGGACATTACATCGATGGTCTAGGATGCATGGTTGCTCGGTGGTTGCTCGCGTGTAGGTAATACGGCGCGACATTCGCCGGCACTCTCCAGCACGATCGCGGGGAGAAATCCGGCTACAGCCACACAAAACAGCACTCCGCGACAAGGAATGACACTAAGGCTCATAATCCGTGGGTCGTGGGTTCAAGTCCCACCCGGCCTACCACGCCGACCTGCGGCTTTACCCGGATCCGTAGTCGCGTCATCTGATCGTGAGTCACGGTGAGCCGCATGTGAGTCACGTCGTCTCCCGGCCTTGCCGATCTTCCGGTTGGTCGCCCGCCCCGCCCTCAGCACCAGCCGTGCCGTCGCGCGGGCGCTGTCGTGATATAGCTGCGGCAATACCGAGACGTAGGTGTCGGCGGTCAGCACGATGCTGGCATGCCCCAGCGTGCCCTGCACCACCTTCAACTCCGTACCCGACGCCAAAGCCAACGTCGCAGCTCCATGGCGCAGGTCGTGCAATCGGACCGGCGGCAGCCCGCTCGCACTCACCAGCTTGTGGAGGCGGTGCGTGAGATAACTCGGCTGCACCGGCGCCCCGCTGCCCAGGGTGAAGATCGGGCCGGTCGGTGACCACCACTCTCCCGGCAGCTGGCGCTGCGCACGCTCGTGCTGGCGCAGCAGCCGCACGGTCTCCGGATCGAGTGCCAACGTTCGCCGACTGGCCGCGCTCTTCGGCTCGCACCAGACCAGCCCCTCATCGGTGTGCACCAGCTGATGCGCGACCGTGAGCTCGCGCCGCTCCAGATCGACATCCACCCAGCGCGGCCCGGCCACCTCCCCGCGCGGCAACCCACGCAAGGCCACCAGCCACCAGCCACCAGCCACCACAAAACGAACAACGAATCCTCCCGCGCGACGCGCAGGAAGGCGGCCAACTGTTCGACCGTCCACACCGCCACCGCCGGACGCTCTCCCCACGCCGCCAGGCCGCCTCCCGACGCACCTGAGGCGGTCATGCTTCTTGTCGCAGTCAGGTTGATGGCCGCAAAGACCTCCGATCAGGCCCGCGCCCGTTTCGGTAGCGGTGACCGACCGTCGTATTACGGAGAATGACTTACCGCATACCGAAACGATCTTTATTTCTGCCTTACTCGTGTGTCAAGATCTCCTGGTTGACCCATCCTCCGATGAAGGGCTCCGGTGAACTTTCGCACATGCCGGCGTCCCGCTGCCTTCACGGCCGTTCTCGGTCTCGCCACCTCGTTATTAGTGGCAGTTCCGGTAGCAGCGGAATCGACGCCCACCCCCACGCCCGCCCTCTCCAGCACCCCATCGCCTGCCAATCCCCTGGACGCAGCCAAAGCCGAGGCCAAGAAACAGGGAAAGCAGATTGAGATCCCCAGCCTGCACACCGAGAACATGACGACGGTGGCCAATCCAGATGGCAAAACCGTCGGCACCTACGTCTTCCAGGCCCCGGTCCGATTCAAAGACGGGACGGGGAATTGGCGGGCGATCGACACCACCCTTGTCCAGGACGGCGGCGTCATAAAGCCGAAGGCGCTCAAGGACGAGGTACGGCTTTCCGTCGGCGGCGACACCGGACTGCTGAAAGTCAAGACGGCCGAGGCCGAGGCGCGACTGGGTGCCGTGCGGAACCTGCCCGCTCCTACACTCGCAGGAAACACGGCGACCTACACCGACGCCTATGGAAAAGGCATCGATCTGCTGCTGGAGGTCGGCCCGGCCGACGTCAGGCAGAAGGTCGTCATCAAGCAGCGCCCTACCGGACAACTCACCTTGCGGGTGCCCGTCGACCCAGGCGATGGCCTGAAATATCGCAGTAAATCGGGTCAGGCGGAGGTGCTGGACGACGGGAAGAAGATCGCCGATATCTTCCCTGCCGTACTTGTAGACGCGACGGCGGCCGAATCGGCGGCCACCGGCAAGATCGGGCACGCCGCAGCGGAATTCGATGGCGACGACCTCGTCTACCGGCCCGACGCCGCGTTCCTTACCGACCCCGCCACGACGTATCCGGTGACGTTGCTGGCCAATCCCACTCCTTGGTATGGCGCAGGATATCCGTCGGACACGTTCGTCAGTAACGATTCCCGCTTCACCGTAGGCGGCGCACAGCAGTACATGGACGCGATACTGGCCGGTCGCAACAACTACGACGGTGAAAGCTCGTATTACATCTACCGGTCGTACTTGAAGTACAACCTCACAGAGGCTCCCTGGTACGGCCGCCCCATCCTGAACGCCGACCTGCGCCCCTGGAACTACATCACCACGCACTGCGGCGGAGACGAGAACACGCCGAAGATGGCCGTGCGGCGCGTCACCAGCGACTGGGAGCTGAACGGATCGAGTTCGGTGAACCTGCGCTGGGACCGGCAGCCTTCCGTCACCACGACCGGCGAGGAGGTCAAGGGAGGCGGCGTCGGACGCATCAGGAAGGCCGGCGGCACGTACGTCTACTGCTCCCAGCCGGCGCAGGAGTTGTACTACTCTATCGAGGACATCGTCACTGCCTGGGCCACCGGCTCCCCGAACTACGGCCTCCAACTGGCGGCCTACGGGGACAGTGGCGGCACCTCGAACTTCCGCGAATACCTAAGCACCGAATGGGCCGGCATCGACGGCCGGGGCCCGGTGTTGTTCGTCGAGTACGACGCTCCTTCACCCAAACAGGCGAAGGGTATCTTCATCCCCTACGAGGACAACCCCACGGTGGGCGACGACCGGGACAGCACGTTCACGTCGGACACCGCACCCGTGGCAGACGCCCTCACCGAGGCCGAGGCGCTGAAGCAGATCGAGGCCGCCCCTGATTACGTCATGGAGGACTCGGCCCTCGCCCTGGGTGTCCCTGAGGATATGACCGCGGAGGAGTGGCTGGAATCCATCGAGGCCGTCCACGAGACGCCCGGCGACCCTCCGGACCCGGAACCCGGGCCGGATACCACGCCGCCGACCGTCGCGGGGACGTATCCCGAGCCGGACTCCACAGGCGTCCCGTACGCCACCACGATCCGCGCGGGCTTCAACGAGGAGGTCAGCGAGGCCCGCATCGAGGTGAAGGACCCGGCGGGCACCACGGTCACCGGCAACACCGCGATGGACGAGACGAACAAGGTCCTGTCCTTCCAACCGGCGCAACCGCTGCTCGCCGAGACCGTCTACACGGCGGAGGTCTCAGGCGCCCGGGACGCGGCCGGCAACACGATGATCTCGCCGTACCGGTGGTCGTTCACCACGGCCGAGGCGGACCGCACACCGCCCGCCGTCACCTCCACCATCCCGGAGAACGGCGCCACGCAGGTGATCGTGTCCGAGCCCGTGATCGCGTCGTTCAGCGAGCCGGTCAAGGACGCGCAGATCACGCTCAAGGCCCCTGGCGGAGCCTCCGTCGCCGGCACCGCCGGCATGGACGCCGAGCGCAGAACCTTGACGTTCAGCCCTGCGCAGGTGCTCGCCGCGGGCACGACCTACACGGTGGAGGTGTCAGGCGCCAAGGATGAGGCCGGCAACGTCATGGCGCCGCACACGTGGTCCTTCACCACCGGCGCGAACTGCGCTGCCCCGATCGTGTCGAACCTGCAAGTCCGCCCCTCGACCTCCAGAGGGAGCATCACCACGACCTCCACGCTGACGCCTGAGCTACTCGCCAGGGTCGTCGAAGACCACGGCTGCGCCTCCACCTTGGAGGTGCAGGTGGAGCATGATCCGGACTACAGCGAAGAAACCGGCCTCATCTGGTCCGGCAGCACGTCCGGCGTGGCATCGGGGTATGTGGGCGCCGTGCAGGTGCCGGCCGAGAAGCTGTCGGACGGC
>NZ_JBGNUW010000046.1:9660-47533 GCF_041950495.1 Nonomuraea sp. MTCD27
CCCCTGGTCGGACTGGCAACTGCTGAACGTGGACGTTTCCAAGCCAGTGGTGGCAGAACTGTCCGTCGAGCCGTCGACGACATGGTTCGGGGGGACAACGACGTCATCGCTGACACCACGACTGAAGGCGAGAGTCAGCGACCCCGAATCACGTCCATCCACCCTTGAGGTGCAGGTGGAGCATGATCCGGACTACAGCGAAGAAACCGGCCTCATCTGGTCCGGCAGCACGTCCGGCGTGGCATCGGGGTATGTGGGCGCCGTGCAGGTGCCGGCCGAGAAGCTGTCGGACGGCCAATGGCTTCGCTGGCGGGCCCGCGCCACCGCCGGTGGCGCCTCCGGCCCCTGGTCGGACTGGCAACTGCTGAACGTGGACGTTTCCAAGCCAGTGGTGGCAGAACTGTCCGTCGAGCCGTCGACGACATGGTTCGGGGGGACAACGACGTCATCGCTGACACCACGACTGAAGGCCAGGGTCAGCGACCCCGAATCACGTCCATCCACCCTTGAGGTGCAGGTGGAGCATGATCCGGACTACAGCGAAGAAACCGGCCTCATCTGGTCCGGCAGCACCGCCAACGTCCCCTCCGGCCAGGTCGGCACCGTACAGGTCCCGACCGGGAAGCTGTCGGACGGCCAATGGCTTCGCTGGCGGGCCCGCGCCACCGCCGGTGGCGCCTCCGGCCCCTGGTCGGACTGGCAACTGCTGAACGTGGACCTGTCGTCGTCGCCCGCGAAGAGCCGGTCGGAGGCTAGTGACGCCCAGCTCGCGGCGAGACGGTTCCCCTACGAACACGTGACCCCTGAGGAGTGCCGGACGGAGGTCGGTAAGATCAACAATCCGGACTACGTCGGTTCGCTGCACAAGCGGGCCTGGCACTCGAAGAACTCCTACAGCCTCTGCTACGCCACCTGGATCGGCGAGCGTGATGAGGACAGCCAGGTCGACCGCAATGTGCCGCTCTTCAGCGACGCCAACTGGTGGGCCCGTATGACGGTCACCTTCCACACCTACGTAGGCATGTCACAGAAGGCCGCGAACCCGACCCGGGCCCGCAACGGTCCCTCGGGCATGAACAGCCGGCAGATCGGCGTCCGGATCACCATAGACGAGATCAACGTGCAGGCGAGCAACTGGGAGAAGCGCACTTTCAAGATCGGACTCGGGGAGACCGGTTGCAAGGCCACCTTCGTCGACACGGACGGCGTCACCAAGCCGCTCGGTGACGGCAAGGAGACAACGGTCGACCGGTGGCGCGGCAACCCGGTGTTCGACATCGTGCTCAGCGTGCCGGAGAACTCCATGTCGACCAGCCCTGACAAGGGCAACACATGCAGCATCTACCCCGGCATCAAATACACCCAGAACCCCGAACTGCCGGACAACTACCAGGTCCTCAACCCGGACTATCAGGGCAAGAAGTGGAACCCCACGTTCCTGTGCGACAGCGCCGACTGGATCAAGGCGTACACGGGCGGCTGCATCCTCGGCACTATCCGGCCCGTCTTCGTGCTGGACGGTAATCAGAAGAAGGTCGAGCAGTCCGCGGCGCACTGGCTGAAGGCGCTCTACGAACCGGGGAACACCGATCCCGACAAGGGAACCGCCAAGCTGATCCCCGGCAGATTCGACTGGGCCAACCCCGGCTGCGACGGCCCGGGCGGGGCACTGTGCCTGCACCGTACTCGGAACCAGACGACCATCAACAACAACCGGGCCGTCTCGATCCCCAAGTGCCGGCAACTCTGGCCGGGATACAGCGGTCACTGCGACGAGTTCCCCTTCGCCAGCACGCTGGAGGGCGCGGCTAACCCGAAGTACGACTACTCCATCAAGACCATCAAGGCCAGCGACAACTGCTCGTCCGGTTCCCGGACCAGCGTCTTCTACCAACGGCACCGGATTCGCGACAACTTCCCGTTCTGGGTGAACATCATCCCCAAGGGCCAGACCAAGCCGGTCGGCGAGGCTCCAGGGATAGTGGTCACCGATCCGACCCCTGAGGAGCTGCCGGAACTCGGGACGACGGTGTGCACCATCGACGGCCTGGGCGCGTACGCCCTCGGGCCGGAGCCTCAGTAGTAGCCCGAGAACGTTCGACAAATAGGGGCGGGAGCCGCAAAAATGCTGCTCCCGCCTCGGCGTGCGAAAGGTGATCCATGAGTTCGAGCTTCGACTTCTACCGGAGCCTGTCCATGTCGATGTTCGACGACATGGCGTGCGTCTCCTGGGTGCGCACGTCGGACTCCGAGGGTCTGGTCCGCCGCTTCGGTGGCGATCCGGAAGGGGCAGCCGAGGGCACCTGGGAAGAACTGCTTGCTACCGCGTACGAGGACCTGGACGAGGACGAGGACGGGGCCATGTTGGCCGTGCGACACGGTGAGTGGCTCATCACGGTGGAGCCGTTCAACTTCCGCGGCGCCGTCCCCGAAGTGCTCAGCGGTGCGGGACAGGAGGCCTACAGCGTCTGCTGGACGGGCACGGGTCAGAGCCTCGTCACCTACGCCACGGCCGGGGAGGTCGTGGCCCGGTTCGACGCTTACGACGTCGACGCCCTACCGCCGACCGGCCTGGCCTGGCTCGACGGCCACCAGGTGACGGCGGCGCACTGGCGGGAGGACTGGAGGGCCGCCGCACTGGCGCTCGGCGAGGAGCTGTCCGGCGTACGGATGGACGAGGACTGGCTGGCGCGGCCTCGCCCGATGTTCACGCTCGGGCCGGTCCGCCTGCCTCGGCGGCCCCGGCGGCTGCGGGTGGACGATGAGATCAAGGCCATTGCCGAGGCCGATCCGCGCATCGCCAGGATCATCGCCGAGCCGACACCCGACAAGGCGGAAGAGATCATCCGGATGGCAGCGGAGATGGCCGTGGCCACGGCCGGCATCGAGGGACCGGACGTGACGGAGGCCCTCGAACTGATCACGGCGGGAGACCGGCGCTCCGGCCGGGCGGACGAGGTGCGGAGCAGGCTGGCCCGGTCCGAGAAGGACTTCCGGATACAGGCCCGCGAGGCGTACGCCGCCCTCGCACCGCAGGACCGGGAGGACTGGGTGGCGCCTGGCCACGGCACCACGTACGGCCGGTTGATGATCAAGGCGGCTGCCGCGGTCGTCCTGCAGACCGCCTTGACGCCCAGCGAGGAGGCCGCCGCCTTCGCGATACAGGTCGTCAACGACACCGGCGGGGTCTATCTCAGCAGCGAGAACGGAGACGTGGCCCGCCATCGCGCGCTGTCCGCCGCAGCCTCGTTCATTGAGGAGAGCGACCCGCCCCGCTGAGGAGCGACGTGCCGGGCTCTCCGGCGCACCGGAACTCCCCAGGGACAGGAATGTCGACGTCCCGGTCTGATCGATCCTGGCGCGGTCAGCACGATGATGGCCGGTCATGGTGGCATGTCGGAGGCGGGTACAGGCCTCCTCGCCAGGGGCGGCTAACCGATCAGGCGGTGCTGTACGACTCGGAGGGCGAGCTGCTGGCGGCGGCCGTCCCCTTCCTGCGAGAGAGGACGGCCGCGGGCGAGGCGGCATTGTCGGCGTGCGCCGCGCCCTACAACGATCTTCTCGCCGACTCCCTCGACTGGGACGAACGCGTCGCCGTGCTGTCGCGCCAGCGGCTATACACGCCCAGCCGTCGCGATCGGGGACATCCTGTGGGGCTCAAGAAACTTGAATCGCGTTGGGCAGAGGTCCTCGTCTGATGGACGGGAGGTGATGTGGCGCCGAGCAACTGGTTCGGGTCGCCTGGGATCATGTCTCATGATCTTGTCCACGGTGTAAGCCGTTACTCGCCACCTGTTGTCGTTGCCCGCACTGCTGCTACGGAGGAGTGTGCTGAAGAACCAGCGCCTCCAGCAAAGCCGCAGCCTCGGTCGCGGCGACTGAAGTATTTGAGGCTGACAGGGTTGCTGAGCGGCGAGCAACGAGTGCAATCCCTCGCGGCTGACTGCTCGGCGGTTACTCGTACGCGTTCAATCTGCCATGAAGCACGAGCTTATCTTGCAGGCCCGGCCCTACGCAGCAGCGCCGAAATTTGACAAAATTGCACATAATGCCGATAGTCAAGAACGTATGGTTGCTCGGTGATTGCTCGCGTGTACGCCCCACAACCAGGCACGGGATAACACCGTCCGACACGTCGGCGCAGACAATCCCGACCATAACAATACAGAACAACACCCGATGGCACCTAGTGATATTCACCGAGGATTCTCATAATCCGTGGGTCGTGGGTTCAAGTCCCACCCGCCCTACTCTTCAATACCGCGCCAGACCTGGGGTTTCTCGGTTTTCGCCGGCCTCGAATCTCGCTGTTGATCATGGTTGGTTGCTCGGTGGTTGCTCTTGTGTACGGATCGTGTATGACGGTAGATCATTTAGGCGGCCATCGTCGGTTCAGACCTCAGAGACGACCATCAGAAGATCAAGCCAGAAGGCCTGCACATCCTCGCCGATCAACGGCGGCCTCATGTGAGATCAAGACTTGTCCAAGCCGGCTCGTCCTGCTCACCAGGCATTTCTGACCAGCAGATTAAAGATCCGCTGCTTCTCGCAGCGAGCTGCTTGGCGTGCATCGCGCAGGTTCAGGATCGCTCGGCCTTGCGTCGCCTGTGCGACAGCCACTGAGGGCATGAGGCAGGCCCGCCGAAGGGTCGGCGGGCCTGCCTGGTTTCGGTGGTTCAGGTGGTGTTTCAGGTGTGGGTCGGCAGGATGATCAGCCGGGCGGTCTGGGCGCCTGCGGCTGCGGTGTTGACGAGGGCAGCGGTGGATTCGGCGGCGGCGCGGGCCACCTCGGGGTAGACGCTGGTGTAGGTGTCGCGAGTGAAGGTGGAGGAGACGTGGCCGAGGGTCTCCTGCACCACCTTCAGATCGACCCCGGCGGCCAGCATCAGGGACGCGGCCCCATGGCGGAGGTCATGGAGCCGTACCGGCGGTAGCCCCACCCGGAAGGCCAGCTGGTAGAACTGGTCGCTGACCTGCTGCGGATGTAGCGGCCGACCGATCTCGTCGGTGAACACGAACCCGCTGTCAATCCAGGTCTCGCCCGCGGCCAGCCGCTCGGCGGCTTGACGCTTGCGGTGCGCGCGCAGCGCGGTGACGGTGTCCTCATCGAGGGCGATGGTGCGGTCGCTGGCCTCGGTCTTCGGCCTGCCCTGCACCGGCTCCCAGCCCAGCTGGGTGATCTGCCAATGCACCCCTGCCGTCCCGGCGGTCAAGTCGACATCCTTCCAGCGCAGCCCGACCGCCTCACCCCGGCGCAACCCGCGCAAGGCGATCAGCCGATACAGCGCGAACAGCCGGTGGGTGGCCGCCTGGGCGAGGAAGGTGTAGGTGTGCGAGGGCGTCCAGACCATCACCGGCGATGGCCGGGGCACGGACGCGTATACGTTGATCATGCTGGCGCGGCTGAGCCGGGCTCCGCGCCGCTGCTGCTCGACGTCCAGTCGGTGCTGCAGGTCCCGGTTCCAGGCGGCGACCCGCTCATCGGTCCACACCAGCGCCTTGGGGCGTTCGGCGTCGGGGAGTTCGACGACCGCTGCGGGGTTGAAGTCGATCAGCCGATCCTGCTTGATCGCGATGTTGAGGGCGTGCCGCAGGGTGGCGCGGATGCGGTGCATGGTGGCCGGGCCGACCGGCCGCCGGTAACGGACTGATGCCACCCGGGCAGGGTCGCCGCTGGCGCGTTCGGTGGCGATGACGTCGTTGAACTCCTCGATCGCATCGAACATGCCCGCCACATCCGATACCCGGAGCCGGTCCAGCCGGATGTCACCCAGGTAGGGGGTGAAGTAGAGGCGGATGTGCGCCTCATACGAGCGGCGGGTGGTGGCGTCGATCTTCCGCTTGCGCCGCAGGAACTCCTGCATCCATTCGGCGACCGTGACGGTGGGGTTGAGGTCCTGGCGGGTGCGGACCTTGCGCCGCACCTCTTCTACCGGCGGCAGCGTCTTGGTGTCCTTGAGCATGGACAGCATCAGCTCGGTGATCTTCCGCTGGATGTGCGGGTCCTCATCCAGCGCCAGCAGCGCCCGGGCATGCTCCAGCTCGGCCTCGACCTCCTCCAGCGTGGCGAAGCCGCGCCGTCGCAGCGGGTTACGCCGCCGCCCGTCGGCGTGCGCGGGCAGCTCGAGCTGGTAGGCCCAGCGGCCGTGGGTGCTGCTCCACCGCTCCCCGCCACCGGGGCGGCGCAGCTTCGGGCAGGCCTTGCCCAGCTTCTTGCCGGTCGCCTCGTCCCGGCAGGAACATGTCTTGAAGGTGGTTCCGTTCATCGTCGCTGTCGCGCCTTCCCTGATTCGCTGACCTCGCGTCGCCGACCGCTCGACGTCGCCCTTCCTGCGGCGCTCCCCCATCCCCGCCCCACCGAGCGCCGTCGGTGCGGTGAGCCGGTCCATGACGCCACCGGCGGCATCGCGTACCCGGCCCATCACCGCGCCGGTCGCCGTCGGGCGACCCGAAGTGGGGATTGCCGTGCCCCGGACGGAGGGCGGTCCCGGTCGGCCCGCACAGGCCCGTTATGGGCGCTGCAGCGGGGACGTTCGGGGCCACCGACTGGTCCGGGGCGGTCGGTATCGACGCCCACCTTCACCACCCATGTCAAGCGATATCCGCTGGTCACACGCCCCGGCGCACGTTTCGGCCGGGCCCGGGGCCCGGGGCGTCCGGTTGCATGCCTCGGCCAGAGAACGCCGGTCTCATGCAGAAGGCCCCGCGCTGAGCGCGGGGCGGCGGCCTCAGCTGGCAGGGAAGGCGCAACATCGAGATTCGGCGAAATGGCTGAACTGTACGGTCACCATCAGACGCTCCGATCTGGCGGGGCGAATCATCCCTGTCACTTATTGAAATACCGGCCAGAAAGGCCGAGTTAGGACAGCGCGACAGGTCAATCTTCAGTCAAACCACATCGGCACCTGCACCGAGCAACCAACGGCGGCACACGGTATCAAATCTATGACATTTACGGACAAATCGCCGCCAGCGCTTCATGAATGAGCGTCCGGATTCGATGCATTTGCGCTGGCACTTCTGAACCCCGCGCGGCAGAACACGGCACGCTCTGGCATGTGGAAACAAAACTCCGGACTTTTAATCCGTAGGTTCCGGGTTCGAGCCCCGGGCGCCCTACTACACTATACCCCATCTGACCTGCGTGTTTCTCGATTTCAGGGACCTTCAGCGAGGCCGAGAGATGCCGTTGGTTGCTCGCTGCTTGCTCTTCGGCATGGGGCCAGCACATGGCCCGGCGTTCCGAGCCCCGAATGGGCCCGCTGTCAGGCCAGACCCAAAGGACGATCAGGGAAACACCGAGACAGAAGGGCTGGCGAGCACGCCGGTCCGGTTTCTGCTACCCGATGAGCCAAGTCTTGATCAAGCTGCCAGCCGCGCGATACCGATGCGAAAAGGCATCGCATGGCGTCGACAGACTGCTCGCGCACAAGACAACGCAAATCTTCTGACCTGCTGAGCCCACGCACGCCGTTCTCGACAACGCTGCTGGTGGCCTCGCACCAGCGCCCGCTCAAGCCCACCACGGCCGAGGCCCAGGCCACCCCGCCCGGTGGCGATCACCGACAGGGTGCCGAAATAGTGGTGGCCATCTCCAAGCGGATGTCGTTCAGGTCGCCTGCGAGCAGGCCGCTGCCGGTGGCCCAAGTCGACAGAATTGCTGCTAGGCACCATCCTGTCCTCTTCGCCGTTGACCACCAGAACAGGCTGCTGAATGTCGGACAAGTCAAAGGGGTCTTGCAGCCCCAGGCGTGGATGGCCTTGAGCTGAGCGCGGAGAGCCGTGAGCGAAATCGCTTTGTCCCGGTTGTCCATACGCTCCTTCAGCCACTCCAGGAACTGCCGAGCCGCCGTCCGGCCGTTTGCTGTTCGAGTAAAGAAGAGATACTGCTTGGGATCTTTGAAGGTCAGCGCGCCTTTATCGTGTCGCGAATGGTGAGCGAGGTCACCTTGTCGATGCCACGGCCGCAGCCACCCGCTGGGCCTGTGCCGGCGAGGATGAGCTTGCGAACAAGCTTCGGCTCTTCTTCCACGATCACTTGAGCGAGCATGCCGCCGAGCGAGAAGTCCAGGAGATCGACCTGCTCGAAGCCCATCGCCGGATGACGGCGATGGCGTCATGTGCCATCGCGGCCACCGAGTCCGGTGTCGTGCCTTGTGACGCGCCAACGCCTCGGTTGTCGAAAGTGAGCATCCGATGTCTGGCGGCGCCGTCCTGGGATCCCAATTTTCCAGACCCCGGTCAAGTGGTTGAGGAATATCACGGGGACGCCGTTTCCCGTGCCGAGCTACCGGTAGGCGAAACTCGTTCCGCCGGCATCGACCGTCTGCGTGGGCACGTCCTTGTACGTGGTGCTCACGGTTTCTCCATGGTAAATCGATCCGGGTATTTCTCTGGCGCCAGGGCCATCCATGAGCGTCTGCGCCGCACGGCCAAGGCGGGGTGGTGACGCGGTATAACGCGTATTCTTTCGCCGCTTTCCCCGCAACGCGATAACCAGTCGCACCGGCGGTGACGAGAGGTTTTTGGTGTTCAGGCGCCGAGGTGGCGGCGCAGCCACCAACCTCTCTGCTCGATCGCCCCTGGTCCACCTCGGGCACACGCCCCGCGCCCAGGATGAAGGAATGCTGTCCCTCAGGCATTGGGCGGACTTCGGAGGGGACCGTAAAGTCGGCCAGGCGGCGTGCGAATTCGGCGCCCTCACCGGCGAGGAGTTCGTGCTCGCCGTAGTGCACGCTGGTGGGTGGCAGGCCGGTCAGGTCCGCGTGCAGGAGGCTGATCTTGGGGTCGGTGAAGTCCACGGCGGGGTCCTGCAGCCAGGCGGCCCGGAAGAGTTCGAGCGTGCTCTTGGTGAGTATCTTGTCGGTGCCGGCGTTGGTCTCCGTCGTGGCATTGCCGATGGTCAGGTCGGTCCACGGCGAGATGCTGACGATCGCGCCCGGCGTCGCTTCGCCCAGGGCCAGCAGGCGCAGCGGCAGCATGATCGCTAGGGTGCCGCCGATCGAGTGGCCGGTGCTGCCGATGTGGCGTGGCTCGTAGCCCTGCGACAGCAGCCATCGGTAGGCCGCCTCGGCGTCGTCGAGCTGGGCTGGGTAGGGATGTTCGGGTGCCAGGCGAAAGTCCACGACGAGCGAGCGGATGCCGGCCGCCTTGGCGATGTGGCCAGCGGCCTTGCGATCCGAATGCATCGAGGCGACGACCGACCCGCCGAAGTAAAAGTACAGCAGGGCCCGGTCGGGGTCGGTGCCCTCGGGGATGGCCCACAGGGCGGGAACGCCGCCGGCGTCCGCTTCGGCGTAGGTGACCCTTCCGGCTCGGTCGACGCCAGGTGGTGGCTCTCGACGATGTCGCGGACGACGGCCAGGTCCAGGCCCGGCACCGACGACTTGGCCCGCACGCTCTCCAGGAACTGCGCGAACTGCCGTGCTTCTCGACTGATGACCTTCATGGTGAAGGACCTCCTCATGCTTGTTTCTCGGACGATGTGGTGGGTGACGGACGGCCGGAGACGGCGGTGGCTGCCCGCCTGCGTGGTGTGTTGGTAGGTGTTGGTGGCTTGTGGTGGGGGCGCCCGTTTCACATCATCGAGACGACGACCTTGCCGGCCGTCGCGCGGCCCTGCTCGACGTAGGCCAGGGCCTGCGGGGTCTGTTCGAACGGGAACACCCGGTCCACGACGGGATGGATCTTCCCGGCGTCGATGAGCGCCGTGAGCTCGCGCAACTGATCGCCGCTCGCCCGCATGAACAGGAAGGAATACGGCACGGCGCGGCGCTTGGCACGACGCCGGATCTGGAAGCTCATCGCGCTCATCGCCAGCCGCAGGACCGCGCCTCCGCCCAGCTCGCGGGCGAAGGCGGCGTCGGGAGGACCGGAGATGCTGATCAGCCGCCCGCCGGGTTTGAGGACTTGCACGGAGCTGGTGAGCGTCTGGCCGCCGAGGGTGTCCAGGACGACGTCGTAGTCGTGCAGGATCGTCGCGAAGTCCTGCTGCTTGTAGTCGATGACGACGTCCGCGCCGAGTTCCTTCACCAGGTCGAGCTTGGCCGTGCTCGCGGTGGTGGCCACGTGCGCGCCCAACTGCTTGGCCAGCTGGATGGCGATGGTGCCGACGCCGCCGGAGCCCGCGTGAACCAGAACCTTCTGGCCCGGCCGCAGATGTGCCCGCTCGACCAGCGCCTGCCACCCGGTCAGGGCGACCAGGGGAAGGGAGGCGGCCTGAGGCATGGTGAGGGTGGCCGGTTTGATCGCCACCTCGTCCTGGTGGACGGCGATGAGCTCGGCGAACGTGCCGATCCGGTCCTTGCCGGGACGCGCGTAGACCTCATCGCCCACGACGAACCGCGTGACGGCCGGGCCCACCCTGGTCACCACCCCGGCCAGGTCGTTGCCCAGGATGAGCGGGAGCCGGTAGGGCAGGATCGCCTTGAACGCCCCATCCCGGATCTTGAGGTCGAGCGGGTTGACGCCGGCGGCGTGGATCCGGATCAGCACGTCGTCCGCGCCCACCTGCGGGTCGGGCAGCTCAGCTGCGCGCAGGTCCGCCTTGTCGCCGTACCGCTCGATCATGAAAGCTTTCATCGTCGTCTCCGTTCCCCGTCCGCGGGGCGTGAGCGTGGCCTGTCGCAGGCTGGTCCTGGCACAAGACACGTGGTGGTCATTGCTGTGCGGTTGCGCAGGCATCAGCCCACCGGTACGACCGGAGCGATGATCCGGCTGGTGTTACCTCCCTGAAGACGGTCCAGGGAGGCGGCGATCCCCTCATGGGGCACGCCCAGCGGCGCGGCACTGATCTCGTTGAGGCGGGTGTACTGCTCGTCGGTCAACCGGACGTCGAGGGCGCCGAGGTAGCCGTCGAGCTGAGTGAGGTTGCGCGGGCCGATGATCGGGACCAGCGTGGCCACGGAGCGGGCGGCGCGCTCGCGGACCCATGCCACCGACACCTGGGCGGGTGTCACGCCGGTCTCCTGGGCGATGGCCAGGACGGTGTCGACGACGGCGGTCTTCTGGTCGGTGCTCTCGGTGTGGATGACCATGCCCAGGTCGCTCAGGCGCCCTTCGGCGCTGCGGCGGTACTTGCCGGTGAGCAGGCCGCCGCCGAGCGGTGACCACAGTGCGGCGCCCAGCCCGAGGCTTTCTGCCATCGGCAGCAGTTCGCGGTCGGCGGTGCGCTCGACCAGGCTGTACTCGTGCTGGATGCCGACGATGGGCGCCCAGTTCTTCAGGTCGGCGAGGGTCACCGCGCGCGAGACGCGCCAGGCGGGGAAGTTGGACAGCGCGGCGTGGTGGATCTTGCCTGCGCTGACCAGGTCGTCGAGTCCGCGCAGGAGTTCCTCCACCGGAGTGAGCTGGTCGGGGAAGTGCGCCCAGAGCAGGTCGATGTAGTCGGTGCCCAGGCGCTTCAGGCTGGCCTCCACCGAGGCGATCAGGTTTTTGCGGCTGTTGCCGGTCCTGGAGATGCCCGGCTGCGGGGCGGCGCCCAGGGCGAATTTGGTGGCCAGGACGAAGTGCTCGCGGTCGGCGGAGATCAGCTTGCCGGTCAGCTCCTCCGACTCGCCGAACTGGTAACCATCCGCGCTGTCGAGGAAGGTGCCGCCGGCCTCGGCGAAGCGGTCGAAGATCCGGCGGGCCTCGTCGGGCTCGGCACCGGCGCCCCAGCCGGTGCCGAAGTTCGCGGTGCCGAGCGCGTACTCGGACACGCGCAGTCCGGTCCGCTGTCCGAAGGTCATGTAACGCATCAGATTTCCTTGCGTGAGGGAATCAAGAAGGCGGAAGTGCCGAGGTGGAAGCGGGAGAGCGTCAGGCCGCGTTCGGCCGGGGCGCGGCGGCCAGGCCCTGCTTGACCTGCCGGGTGAGCTCGTCGGCGACGATCTCGGGCAGGCCCGTCTCGATGCCGGACAGCGCCTGGGCTGCGACGTCGGCGGCCGAGATCTTCTGGTCGGCGGGCACGTCGGCGGCCATGTCGGTGTCCATGTAGCCGACATGCAGCGCCGAGACGGTGATGCCGCGAGGGGCCAGCTCCTCACGGGTCGCGTCGCTCAGCGCCCAGGCTGCGGCCTTGGACGCGGCGTAGGAGCCGAGACCGGCCGGGTGCAGCCAGGACAGCACGGACAGGACGTTGAGGATGGCGCCGCCGCCGTTGCCCTCGATGACAGGGGCGAAGGCCCGGGTCGCGGCGAGCGGGCCGTAGAAGTTGGTCTCCATCTCCCGGCGCACCTCGTTCACGTCGCCGGCGATCAGCGTCGCGCCGGTGGAGATGCCCGCGTTGTTGATCAGCAGCGTCGTGTCCGACGCGATACCGGCCGCGGTCCGGATCGATTCCGCGTCGGTCACGTCCAGGAGCAGCGGGATGACACCGGGCAGATCCACGCTCTGCGGGCGGCGCGCCGCCGCGTACACCTTCGCTCCGCGCTCGGCGAGCTGGGCGGCCAGGTGGCGCCCCAGCCCCCGGTTGGCGCCGGTGACCACGGCGACCGCGTTCTTCAGTTCCATGCCTGCTCCTCAGTCGAGGGTCGCGGACGAGAATCCGCCCCACGCGATAGATTATGTTTATCATCTAAAACAGAGGATAGGATAGAAGTCAAACGACATCCAAGTACGGGAGTGGCTGATGGGCCGCGTGTCGCGCGAACAGGCGCAGGAGAACCGCAAGCGAATCGTGGAGACCGCCTCCCGTCTGTTCCGCGAGCAGGGCACCCACGTCAGCGTCGCCGACCTCATGAAGGCGGCCGGCCTGACCCATGGCGGCTTCTACAAGCAGTTCGCCTCCAAGGAGGCGCTCGTCGACGAGGCCACCGCCCATGCCTTCGGCGAATTCCAGGAGCGTCACACGGCCGCGCTGGAGCAGTACGCCGGACGACCCGAGGCCGCCCAGCGTGCATTCATCGAGGCCTACCTGTCCATCGAGCACCGAGACGATGCTGGGGACGGCTGCCCCGTCGCCGCGCTCGCCACCGACATCGCCCGCGAACCCGGCGACCGCGAAGCCCACCGCGTCTATGCCGAAGGCGTCACCGACTTCGCCGCCTGGCTCGCCACCGACGACCAGGACGGCATCACCCGCCTGTGCACCATGTTCGGCGCACTTCTCCTGGCCCGCGCCACCAGAGACACCCCTCTGTCCGAGGAGATCCTCACCGCCGCCCGCGCAGTCTTGACTGCGACCGACTAATCGGGGACCGGACGCCGGGCGTCTTCTGGCCCGCCGACTTGCACAGGCGCGCCGGCGCAATCTGCCACTGTTATCTGGGTTGTCAAGCGAAGCAGCTGGTCAGCCGCATGAGGGCTTGTAAGGCATATCAGGCAGTGGGTTGGCCCGCACTGCCGCACCGAAGTGTGAGTTGACGGACGACAAAAGGGACGGTGGCGTTCAGCCGGACCAGCGACCATCTCCAGATGACCGTCGAAGAGAGCGCAAGTGTGCAGGGAGGTCCTCTGGCCGGTCGTGTCGCGGTGGTGACCGGTGCGAGTCGTCGGGCCGGGATCGGGTTCGCTGTGACGCGGGAGCCATTGGCCGCCGGTGCCGAGGTGCTGGTGCAGGCATGGACACTGCATGATGATGACCAGGCATGGGGCAGCGGCACGGCGGGCATGGCCGGCGCGCCGGAGGCTCTGGGTGGCCTGGAGGGCCGACTGCCGCATGTCGAGGCCGACTTCGCCATCGCCGGCCTCGCGAACCAGGAATGACTGCGTAGCAGACCGGGGGGTTCATACACCGGATACCGCCATCGGGGAGGCATGGTGCAGCTCACAGCCAAGACGCCCCGTCGCGCTGACACTCGAGGATCACTGGCAGACAGACCGCTGCCTTCTCACCGTTCCCACCGGAACCATGCCCGTGATCACATCCGTGCACATGAAGGTGAAGCGCTCTCCCTACGGGTGGCCTCGGCCCTACCAGGACAGGGATGCCGCCAACGGAACAGGCGCTGCACGTCCACGTGTGCATGCCTGTGTACGTCTACCTGTCCGCCGGCAAAGGCACCAAACAGGTCAGTTCTGAAACAGGTCAGTTCTGTGCTCCTGCGTCGTCGGGCCCGTCGGGAGGAAGGACCCGGGTGCCGTATGCCGCTCCTTGAGCGGGCCGTGGGGGAGGTCGGCACGTGGTCCCGCCAGGCGGAGGACGTGCTGTAGCCAGCGTCGATGATCGCCGGCCGCCAGGGGGCAGGCTCGGGCATGGGGTCATCGTGGAGCACGGCCCCATCGTGACCTGCGGCGCGTCCAGCCAGCCGAAGGCACGCAGTGCGGTGGCTAGCGAAGAGGATTGACAGAGGCTTCCGAGAAGATTCCGAGGCTGCTCGAAGACGGCGCGCAGCATGGTGGCCACCGCACTTCGACGATCAGTGACGACCGCCCTCGCCAGACACCGAAGGGATTCTACCCAATGGGTATACTCGCCAGGTATAGTGGCTGGCATGTCCGTTTCATACACGCTGCTAGGGCTGATCGAGGAAAACGCTCGCCACGGCTATGACCTGAAGCAGTCATACGACCGTCGATTCGGCGATGCCAAGCCGATCCGGTTCGGCCAGATCTACCGCGTCCTCGCCCAGTTGGTGCGTGACGGGCTGGCCGAGATCGTCAGCGTGGAGCCGGGCGCGGGACCGGACCGCAAGCGGTACGCGATCACCCCGGAGGGAGTGGCCGATTTGGACCGTTGGCTGGCCGAGCCGGAGGATCCGCAGCCCCAGCTCCAGAATGTGCTGTTCACCAAGGTCGTACTGGCGCTGATCTCCGGTCGCTCGGCCGAGGAGTTCCTCGACGCTCAGCGCGAGCGCCACATGGCCAGGATGCGTGAGCTGACCAAGCTGCGGCGCGAGGCGACGGAGACGCACGGCGCCCTGCTCGCCGACTACCAGCTCTTTCATATTGAGGCCGACCTGCGTTGGATCGACCACGCGGCCGGTCGGCTGGCCGCGCTCGCGGCGGAGGTGCGGTGACGATGGACGTGCTGGCCTGCCGCGACCTGCACAAGAGTTTCGGCCTCACCCACGCGTTGCGTGGCGCCGGCCTCTCGGTGAATGCCGGGGAGGTGCTGGCGGTCATGGGTCCCAGCGGATCCGGCAAGTCGACGCTGCTGCAGTGTCTGGCGGGCATTCTTACCCCCGACGCCGGCGAGGTGACTCTCGACGGCATGCGGATCGACCTGCTGGATGACCACCGGCGTACCCGATTGCGGAGGACGATCTTCGGCTTCGTCTTCCAGTTCGGGCAACTGGTGGCCGAGCTGCCGGTGGCGGAGAACATCGCGCTGCCGCTGCTGCTGGCCGGGGACCGCCGCCGGGCCGCGCTCTCTGCTGCCCGGGATTGGCTGCCGCGGCTCGGTCTGGACGGGCTCCACGACCGGCTGCCTGGCGATCTGTCGGGAGGGCAGGCGCAGCGGGTGGCGATCGCCCGGGCGCTGATCGCGGGTCCCCGGGTGCTGTTCGCCGACGAGCCGACCGGGGCGCTGGACTCCGTGGCGGCTGACCAGGTCATGGAGGTGCTGATCGACGAGGTTCGGGCCCAGGGCACCTGCGTGCTCATGGTGACCCACGAACCGCGGATCGCCGCCTATGCCGATCGGACGGTCACCGTACGAGACGGCCGGGTCGTCCGCCCCGCGAGAAACTGGGAGGCCGTGTGATGAGTGTGCTGCTCGGGTTGAGGATGGCGCTCGCGGGCGGGCGAAGGAGCCTGCCCGGACTGGTGCTGACGGCCGTGGGCGTCGCTGTCGGGATCATGCTGCTCCTGTTCGGCCTGGCCGGCCAGTCCGCGCTCCAGGGGCGGCTGGAAAGGTCGGCTTGGCAGGACACGGAGGCCTCGACCGAGGCGACGGCACCCGATCCGGCGCTGTGGCTCGCGGTCAGCGATCACTACGCGGACAGGCCACTGCATCGAGTCCACGTGGCGGCGCTCGGATCGCGTCCCCCTGTCCCGCCAGGACTGGATCGGCTGCCATTGGCGGGCGAGGTCGCGGTCTCACCCGCGATGCGTGACCTTCTCGCGGCCACGCCGGACGATCAACTCGACGACCGTATCCCCGGCCGGGTCACCATGACCATCGGTGATGCCGGGCTCCGCCATCCGGACCACCTCGTGGCGGTCATCGGCCATACGCCCGAGGAACTGCGCCGGCTCGGCGGAGCCCAGATGGTGCACGGGATAGAGACGCAGGCTCTCGACCTCATCGACTTCCTCAGAGCCGGCCTGATCATGGCGACGATCCTCATGCTCTTCCCGATCCTGATCTTCATGATCATGGTCGCCAGGCTCGCCGCTGCCCGCCACCAGCAACGCCTCGCCGCGATGCGCATGGTCGGGGCGACCAGGCTGCAGACCGCGGTGATGGCAGCCGCGGAGACCGGCCTGGGCGCCGTGGCCGGCGCCATCGCCGGATGGCTGGGCTATCTGGCGGCGCGGCCGGCCGTCGCGAACATCGTGGAGTACGGGGGCTACCAGGGAGGTCGCTTCTTTATCGCCGACCTCGTCGTGCCGCTCGCCCAGTTGATCGTCGTCCTTGCCGGCGTGCCGGTGCTGGCGACGCTCACCACGGTCCTCTCGCTGCGCCGGGTGCGGATCACCCCGCTGAGAGTGGGCAGCCGGGTACCCCTGAAGCCGCCCACGGCCTGGCGGGCGCTGCCGTTGGGGGTGGGTGTCGCCGGGTTCGCCGTCGACGCCGTCGTGCTGCACATCCGGCCCGATCTCATGGCCGCGAACGACGGGGTCATCAACGCCCTGCTGCTGTGCACCCTGACAGGTGCCGTCGTGATCGGGCCGTGGGCGTGCCTGGTCGTCGGCCGGGCCATGGTCCGGTACGGCCGGCATGCCACCACCCTTATCGCGGCTCGGCGCATCGTGGGTGACCCGCGGGCGGCCTACCGCTCGGTCGGCGGTGTCGCCGCGGCTGTGTTCGTCACCACGTTGCTGGCCAGCTTCTTTGGCATCGGTTCGGCTGGGGCGACGCCTGGCGTGTCGTCCGATGTACGGCTGCGCCCCGGCGTGGTGGAGATCTACGCGGGCGGCCAGCCCGCCACCGTACTGGCACCGCTGATGTCCAGCGGAGTGGTCGTGGCACGTGGCGTACCCAGCGGCGGTGTCGCCGTGCCCTGCGCCGACCTGGCCAAAGTCGTCCGCGTGACCTGCCCGCTGCCGCCAGGATTGGGCACCGAACTCCAGATGCCCGACACCGCCGCCATGGGGATGTGGGCCGCGGGCGGGCCGGTCGTCGAGCCCGGTCCCAATGCGACCGGCCTGCCAGTGCACGCCCTGTACGTGCAGACCGATGGCAGCGTCGCCGCTGAGGAACGCGTCCGTACACAGGCCTCGTCCCTGCTGCCACGGGCGATCGTCAGCACCAGCCGTGACATCTTCCGCCAGACCGTCGAATTTCGCATCTTCTCCGATCTAGACACCGGGATGCGCGTCGTCATGCTCTTCGTCCTCCTGGTGGCGGGCTGCAGCCTGACGATCTCTCTCATCGGCGGGCTCACCGAACGGCGCCGACCCTTCGCGCTACTCCGCGCCGCCGGGCTCGGCCTCGGCGAACTGCGCCGCATCGCGCTGCTGGAAACGGCCGTACCTCTGGTGTTCATGGTGTTCCTGGCGGTCGTGCTGGCGTCGGTGCCTCCTGTGGCGATCTCGATCATCGCGGCGCAGCCGTACGCGGCGCCCGGCTGGGATTTCGCCGCGCTCCTCGGCGGCGGCGTGCTGGTGGCCTTGGCCATGACGATGCTGACGCTGCCCCTGATCGACAGCGCCACCAGGCACGACGCCGTCCGCTTCGAGTAGCGAAGGCCCCTGGGTGTTCCTGAAGCCGTCGCGCGGCTTCAGTGAGAGCGAGCCAAACGCGACGGGGTCTCGCATCTGATCCTGGACCGCACCCTGGCCAGCATCGACCGCGTTGCCGGAACAAAGCTCAGCAAGAAAGGGAAAGACATCGACGCGTGGTATTCCGGCAAGGCCCACGCCTTCACCGCCAACCTTCAAGCGATCTTCCTCCCCGATGGCTTCCCGATCTGGATATCCGACCCGCTGCCGGGCTCCACGCATGACGTAACCACAGCCCGAGAACAGGTTCTTGCCACCATCCGGCCGTACCTGAAGGACATGCCGCTGCTGGCCGACTCGGGCTACGAAGGCGCTGGTATCGGCGTGCACGTGCCGATCAAGCAGCCCGCCGGCGGTGAATTGGACGTGGATACGCGTACCAGGAACGCCCTTCTTCGCGGCCTTCGTTGTCTCGGCGAACGCGGCTTTGCTCTCTTGGAGCAGCGCTGGCGCACACTTCAGAGCATTCGACGCTCAGCCCCTCACGAATTGGCGACGTGGCGCGAGCTGCGCTCGTTCTCACCCACTTTGAGCACGGACGGATCATGTGAAAGTCGCTGAGAAAACCTCAATGTCCCCGCGACGTCCATAAATCCGGCGGCTCCGGCATCGCGCGGAGACGCGCGACATGCCGAAGGGGCCGTCCAGATGGATCGGCCCGGCAGACCAGCGAGGTCATCCGCCAGCGCATCCACGCGACCGTCCCAAGATGAATGGCATGACCTCGCTATGACGTGGCGATGACTCCGGCCGTCATCCGTAGGCCGTTCTCCGACGAAGTGTTCTCTGCGATGCCGGATGGGGAGGCACGGGGCGATGCGGTTTCGGATGCTGGGTCCGTTACGGGTGCACACGGGCGGTAGCTGGGTAGGGGTGGCGGCCGAGCAGCAGCGGGTGGTCCTGGCGGTGCTGCTGGTCGAGGCAGGGCGAGTGGTGAGCACGGACACGCTGGTGGATGCGGTGTGGGGTGAGCGGCCACCGAAAACGGCGACCAACACGATCGCCGCCTACGTCACGCGGTTGCGCCGGCTCGTGGGCGGCCATGTCCTGGCCGGTCGTCGGCGCGGCTACGAGCTCCGCGCCGACGAGGATGGAGACATCGACGCGGTCGTGTTCGAACAAGGCGTGGCGTCCGGGCGGCGTGAGCTGGAGGCGGGCCGTTTCGAGAGCTCTGCGGCAAGGCTGGGCCGGGCGCTGGCGATGTGGAGCACCGCCGAACCGGTGCTGGCGGATGTGCCGCCTACTCGGTGGGTAGAGGCGCGGGCGACCCAGCTGGAGCAACTGCGGCTGAGGGCGGTCGAGGACCACGCCGACGCGCTGCTGCGGCTGGGCCGGCACGCTGACATCGCTGAGGAACTGGATCTCCTGGTACGGGAGCACCCGCTGCGGGAACGCAGCTGGACGCTGCTGATGACGGCCTTGGATGGCTGCGGGCGGCGCGCCGAGGCGCTGGAGGCCTACCAGCGGGCCCGTCGCGTCCTGCGGACCGAGCTGGGTCTGGAGCCAGGGCCACGACTGCGAGAGCTGCAGCAAGCGATCCTCATGGAAAACGAGCGGGAGGCCGCCGCCGAAAGGCCGGCCATGCCGCAAGCGCTGCCGGGCCCCCTGCCCACCGCACCGACGATGCCGCAGGTGGTGCCCGCGCAGCCACCTGCCGACGTGGCCGCGCCCACCGACCGAGCCGACGGGCTCAAGGAGGCCGACGCGCTGCCGCCCGCGTACAGCGACCCGACCCCGGCGGCGGTCGCCATGCAGGGCTGGCCGTTGGTGGGGCGGGACGAACAGCTGGACACGATCCGGTCGCACCTGCGGCGAGGCGCGACGACAGGCGTGGTGATCTCCGGCGAGGCGGGCATCGGCAAGACCCGGCTGGCCCGCGAGATCCTGGCGCTGGCGCAGGCGCAGGACCGCCGCACCGAGTGGGTGGCGGCGACAGGCGCGCTGGCCTCGATCCCGTTCGGCGCGGTGGCCGGCCTGCTTCCTGCGGGCCAGATCCCCGACGGCCAGGGGCTGTCGGTGCTGGCGGCGGCAGCCGAGCGACTACGGGAATACGGCGCGGCTCAACCCGTCGTCATCGGCGTCGACGACGCGCACCTGCTGGACACCGGATCTGCAGCACTGATCGGTCACCTCGCGGCCCAGGGCCTGGCCTTCGTGGTCGCGACCTACCGCGCGGGAGCGCCCGTCGCCGACACGATCACGACGCTGTGGAAGGACGGCCAGGCGCCATGGCTCGATCTCGAGAGGCTGCCGGCGGATGCCGTGGACCGGCTCCTCGGCCACACGCTCAACGGGAACATCGACGGGGTCACCAGGCGCCGGCTGCACGACCTCGCCGCGGGCAACCCTCTCGCGCTGCGCGAGCTGCTGTCGACGGCCATCACCGGCCGCACCCTGCGCCAGCGGCACGGCGTATGGCACCTCGCGGAGGGCTACCGTCCCCAGGGCGCGATCCTGCAGATGCTCGCCGATCGCCTGCGCCCGCTTAGCCCGCCGACCCCCGTGGTGCTGGAGCTACTGGCCTGTGGTGAGCCGCTCCCGGCGGAGCTGCTGGCACAGCTGGTGGATCCGGCGTCGATCGACGAGGCCGAGGCGCACGGCCTGGCCGTCTCCGAGCGCGCGGGCAACCGCATCCAGGTACGGCTCGCACACCCGCTCTACGGCGAGGTGCTACGCACCCGGCTTACGCCTGTCCGAGCCCGACAGTTGTGGTGGCGGCTCGCGGGCGCGCAGCTGGCCACCCCGCTGCGCCGCCGGGACGACCTGCTACGAGCCGCACTCTGGCAGGTCGAAGGCGGCGCGGTGATGCGCGCGGACATCGTGCGGATCGGCGCACGCCAGGCCATCAACCGGGCGGATCTCGCCCTGGCCGAACGCCTCGCACGAGCCGCCCGGGACGCCGAGCCGTCCGTGGACGCCGACGCGCTGCTGGCTGAGGTGCTCGAATACCGCGGGCGCAGCGCCGAGGCGGCGGCTGTACTGCCAGACGAGACCCCGGCCGGCGACGAGCTGCTCCCGTGGGCTCTCGTCCGTGCCGAGACTGTGTACTGGGGCAACGGCGATGCGGTCGCTGCCGAGCAGGCGCTGGCTCTCTTGCGCGGCCAGCCGGGAGAGGACCTGGCCGAGGCGATCCGCTCGTGGATCTTGCTGTTCGACGGGCGCTGCCCGGCCGTTCTGGACGTCGCCGACCGGCTGCTGGTCTGTGACTCGGCGAGTGCGCAGGCGGTCATCTGGGCCGCCGCGGCGGCCACGGCGGCGGCCGGGTTTCTCGGGCGTGCCGCGGATGCTGCCGGCTATCACGAGCGCGGGCTGGTCTTGGCCGAAGCGCACGAGGCGGAGCTGCCCTGGGGCGTGGTCGAACTCGGCGTCGCCAGGACCCTGGCTTACCTGGCCATGGGCGAGCTGGACACGGCCTGGAACGTCGCCGACGACGGATATCGGCAGGTGCTGTCGGGTCAGAGCCCGATGATGGCGGCCGGTCATATCGGGTTCCGCGGGCTCGTGGAATGCGCGCAAGGCAGACCGGCCGACGCCGGTCGATCCCTGAGGGAAGCGATCAACGCGCTCGACGGCCGCGACACCCTCCGGCTCACCCATCTCTTCCTGGCAGGGCTGGTTACGGCCACCGCCCTCGGTGGCTCGGCGGACGACGCGCGAACCTGGATGGACCGCGCCGACCGAACCGGCAATCCGGCCAACCGGCTCTTCTCCCCGTGGATCGCGCTCGGCAACGCCTGGACGCTGGCGGCGGAGGGCCGCCTGTCCGACGCGGTGAGCAGTGCCCGGTACGCGGCCGACCTGGCACGCGCCATCGGACTCCCCAGCGTCGAGGCGACGGCCCGCTACGACGTGCTACGCCTCGGCGGAGACGGCGAACGCCGCCGGCTCGACGAACTCGCCACCGCCCTCGGCACACCACTGAGCCACGCGCTGGCCAGAGCGGCTCACGGGCTCAAACATGCCGACGGCCAGGCACTCTCGGACGCCACCGATGCCCTCGCCCAGCTCGGTCAGCACCTACTCGCCGCCGAGACCGCGATGTGTGCGGTCCGCGCTTACCGCCAGGCCGGTCTGGCCGGCAAAGTGGCACTAGCGCTGGAGCGGGCGGCCGGCTTGCGCGCGCGCTGCCCAGGCGCCGTTACGCCATTGCTCCAGCACGAGCGGATCGCGCAGGTGCTCACCCGGCGCGAACGCGAGGTGGCCCTGCTCGCCGTACGCCACAGCAGCCGCTCCATCGCCCAGCGTCTTGGACTGTCGCCGACGACGGTGAACAACACTCTGGCCAGGGTGTACGGCAAGCTCGGCATCAACAACCGCGCCCAACTCGCCGCCCTCCTCGATAGCGCCGTCCCTCCCCGCCCCTCCAACGGATGATCCCGCCTGGATCCGCTGATTCACAAGAGTGCCACCCGCTCAGCGGGCAGCCGCCGGGCAGGCGACAATCTGGAACGTCTTGGGCACCAGGCACGCCAAACTGGGGACACGCGGGCGCTGGCCCGCGTCCGAGCAGCGCGGCGCCCCGGCGGACAAGCGATCCGGCTCGGCAACCTCGGCAACGTCGAGTTCCACGCGCGACCTGCTCAACGCTGCGGTGGGGCCAATACCCGGAGGCGCTCGCACCGCACCAGAAACCGGCTCGGCCACCGGGGCGGCGTACGCTCTCGACCCACCTTGGCCTCACCAGATGCTCAGCTCATCCGACACGGTGCCGGGCTTTGTCATCGACGCCCGGCGGTGATGGCCAACGTGGCGGCGGTTTCATGGCTGCCTCGCCCTGCCGCGAGAAGAGCGTGGCCGGAAGACCTGGTCGTTTGCTACCTGCCGCCTGCCAGAGCCAGGGTCGTTGTCAAAGTCATCGCCGCGTCATAGCCAGGTCAATGCGCCTCCATACGGTCCTCACATGAGCTCCGCGGCTCATGTACCAGGGAGGAGAACAATGAGACGGAGAATCATCGTTGCCGTGGCCATGGCGCTGGCCCTCGCCTTTCACGGTGGGACCGCTGCGCACGCGACAGGCTCCTCGGCGGCAACCGCAGGGGCGGCGACCTCGTCGACCGCATTCAACTACTGGGTCATCGAAGGCTACTACTCATTATTCGAGTGCCATGACAGGGGCTCCTTCGGCGTAAGCTCCGGCTGGTGGCTCTCGTACGAGTGCGAGTACGACGCTATCACCGACAGCTACCGGCTATGGATAGAACGTCCGGGCAACAGGGTGATCTGCAAGACCGACGCCCACGCCTACGTGGTCTTCGGCCGGCCCTACTTCTCCGGTTACGAGGGCGACGAACGCAACGGCGTGCCGACCATGCATGTGTCGTCCGGCACCAGGGTGAGCGTGGGCGGTAACGGCATCAAGCCGAACACCTCGATCAGCTTCAAGGTGTACAACGCCGACACGGGCGCCGAGGTCGGTGCCGTCACCTCCAGAACCGCCGGCAGCAACTGCGTGGCCAACGAAACCGGCTACACCCTCTCCTTCTCGTCGGGCCGTTACCTCGTGCGGGCGACCTACACCTCGGGCAACAGCCAGACGACCTACACCGACCACCGGGTCACCTTCATCCAGATCTCCTGATCGGCGACGGCGCGCCAGGCGCCCCTGGCGCGCCGCTCTCGGCTTGATGTCTTGGCAGGTTCGAGATGGGAGACCGGCATGGTCGCGATAGAGGCGCGAGATCTGCGTAAAGCCTTCCGCGTGAAGAACGCGCGCGTCGAGGCGGTCCGCGGCGTCGATCTGACAGTCGGGGAAGGCGAGATCTTCGGTTTCCTCGGTCCCAACGACGCGGGCAAGAGCACCACCGTACGCATCCTCGCGTCCCTGCTCACTGCGGACGCCGGCACCGCGAGGGTGGCGGGAGCCGACCCGCGCACCGCGCCGGCAGAGGTGAGACGCCACATCGGCTACGTCGCCCAGGGCAACTGCACCTGGTACGAGGCCACCGCACGCGAGGAACTCGTCCTGCAGGCCCGCCTGTACGGCCTGTCCAAGACGGAGGCGGGCCGACGAGCCCAGGCGACGCTCCAGACCTTGGCGCTGACCGAGTACGCGGACCGCAAGTGCGGGACGTACTCGGGCGGGCAGCGCAGCCGGGTCGACATCGCCCTGGGCATCATCCACCGGCCCCGGGTCCTCTTCCTCGACGAGCCGACGGCGGGGCTGGACCCGCAGAGCCGGGCGCGCATGTGGCAGGTGATCGGCCGGTTGCGGGCCGACGGCATGACCGTGTTCCTCACCACGCACTACCTGGAGGAAGCCGACGCGCTCTGTGACCGGGTGGCCATCATCGACCACGGACGGGTGGTCGCCGAGGACTCGCCCGACCGACTCAAACGCGAGATCGCCGGAGACGTGGTCACGGTGGAGCTCAACGGCGGGTCATCACCGGCCCGTTGTGACACTCACTCAGGTAGCCCGCGATCAGCGCAAAAGTGCAGCGATGGCACCCGAGATGGGAGATGGCATCGGCCCGGTGATCTTCCCCTTTCGCGGTCGAATGTGTGGAACCCACTCGTCGAGTGGAGCGTCTCACCGCCTGTCACTCATGCTAGCTGACCAGGCGCAATGATCCGTCGCGGGCGGGCCGCCCTACCAAACGTCCCTCAGATCATCGGGACAAGACCTTCGGGGAACCCCCCTCGGGTGGAGCGCCGCACTGCGTGCCTCCGGCCCGCCGGACTCACCGCAGATCTCCATCAGGAAGCCGGCGCGTGAATGCCGCTCCGCCCGGTGCGGGGTACAGGTCCGGATATTCCGCGGCCAGGGCGCTCGCTGCGCTCGCGTCACGGTGGATCGGCCTTCGGCCGACCCTGGGCGCGGCGCTCGCGCTGGCCGGAAGACTCCGCTGGCGCTCCGCTTCCGGCCGGCGCTCGCGAGGAATAAGGGCACGCGACAGGTGGTCACGGGGTGCCGGTTGGGGTCTGGCACGGGGTGGCTGGGGGCTGCGCCGCCCCCAGACCCCCGCAGGGCGGGCGAGCCGGCCGCCTTCCGGGCGCGCGCTCTTCTCCAGGTGCGGGGCGACCGGCCCGCCCGCGCCGTCCGGGACTGCCCCGCCGTTTCGGACGGCCTCCGTATCACCGGGTTCCTGTCGCGTTCGCGCGGCTCCCGCCGTTGTCCCTCGGCCATCAACATCTCGGCGACGAGTGCCGTGCGCGTCGGGGTGGAGGCAGGGTGCACCGGCTAGAATGGAAGGGCTCCCTTGGGAGTTTTCAACCTGCTGGACCGGTGAGGTTTCCGCTTGCGAACCCCTTGGGGTTCTGCCTCACCGGTCCTTTGGCTTTCCCGAGCGGTCACATGGTGACGCTGTGGGCAGAGCCCCGCAGTGCCCGCATGCGCCCGTGCCGTCTCTGGGGGTCTGCCGCCCCCGGGGATCCCCGGGGGCGGCAGAGATGGGGCCGTTACAAGGCTCTCGCCGGGCGGCAACAGGAGCCGTTCGGCGCGCTCGGACAGGGGAGGCGTGCCTGACCGCGCTGATCGGGCTCGAGGCGGGGGTGGATCTCGTTCCACCAGCCGCCTGGGTTGTGCACGCATGCACGTGCACAACCTTGTGAACGGTGGCGGCGTCAGGTCGCGGGTGTGTGCGCTGCGGCCGGATGGGGCGCGCCGGCATCGGCAGGGGTGCGGAGGGCACGGAAGCGGGGGTATGCAGCGGAACCGGCGGCGGCTCGCCGGCGTTGAGAACCTCGGGGGACGCATGAATTTTGGTCTCGGCTTGCCTATCAGCGAGCCCGCGGCCTTGCTGGAGTGGGCCCGGCTCGCGGATGAGGGCCCGTTCAGCACGCTCGGGCTGCTCGATCGTCTCGTCTACGACAATCCCGAGCCCCTGGTGGCCCTGGCCCTGCTCGCCGGGGCAACCTCCAGAATCCGCGTGCAGACCGAGGTGCTGCTCGCTCCGCTCCGCGAGCCGACACTGCTGGCCAAGCAGTGCGCGACCTTGGACCGCCTGTCGGCAGGGCGCTTCACGCTCGGCATCGGCTTGGGGGCGCGCCGCGACGACTACGAGGCGGTGGGTGTGGACGTGCACCGGCGCGGGGCGCGGCTGGAGGAGATGATGGCGGTGATGCGCCGTGTCTGGTCGGGCGAGCCGTACGACGCGGGCATCGGCCCGATCGGGCCCCAGCCTGCCCGCCGGGGCGGCCCGGAGGTGCTGTTCAGCGCCTTCAGCCCGGCCGGGATCCGGCGTGCCGCCCGTCTGGGCGACGGTTTCCTGTGCGCGGCGCACCTCGCCGACGCCGAGAGCCTGTTCCGGTCCACCGAGACGGAGTGGCGGGCCCAGGGTGTGAGCTCCGGCGATAAATGGCCGGGGAGATCCGGAGCTATCTGGCCGATGATGGTTCCGGATCGGTCAGCTGACTCTTCTAACGAGGACGTCAGTGGGTACGGCGGCGGGGCGCCAGCACCTCGGTGACCTTGGCGATCGCTTCAGGGCCGGGTTTGACGTAGCGCATGGCGGTGCGGGGGTTCTTGTGGCGGGTCTTGCCCATGATGAGCTGCAGCGGGACCTCGGCCTCGCCGAGGTGGGTGGCGGCGCTGTGGCGCAGCTGGTGCAGGTCGAGCCCGGCGTGTTTGTCCAGCAGGACGCGGGCGCGGTCGTAGCCGAGGCGGGCGCGGCCGGTATGCGGGCAGATGTCGGCGGCGGCCGGACGTCGGGCCGGGACGGGGCGGCGTTCGGACAGGAACAGCGGGCCCTGGGTGCGTGTGCTGCCGTCAGGGAGGCGGAGTAGGCGGGGCAGGAGGTGGGCGGTGCCGCTGTCCCAGTACACCCACTCGACGGCGCCGCCCTTGGACCGGACGGGGGCGCGGCGGTGCTCCAGGTCGACGTCCCCGACGTTGAGCGCGAGGATCTCGGCGGCTCTGGCCGCCGTTTCGTAGAGCATGCGCCAGAGCGCCCGCTCGCGCAGTGGGATGTCGCGGCGGGACAGCAGCCGGTGGATGGTGGTCTTGGCGACGGCGCGGGTTTCGTCGGCGCTCTCCTTGCGGCGTTCGGCGTCGGCCGGCACCGACGGCGGGGCCCAGTGCTTCATGGTGCGGCACCAGGACAGCCAGGAGGCGATGGCGGCGCGGTTGCGGTTCCAGGTCGCCGCCGCGCTCGCGCCCCACAGCTCGGTGAGCGCGGTGCCGATCTCGGCATCGCCCACCTCGGCCACCGGCCGGTCGCGGCCGAGCAGGGCGATGACGCGGTCGACGGCCGAGGCATAGGCGCGTTGGGTGTTCGGGTTGTCCATGCGCGGGGTGGCCAGGAAGGCGTCGGCGGCCGCCGCGAGGCTGACGTGCCCGCCGCGCAGGGCGGCGACCTTCGGCGCCGCGCTCATGTCCCCCGCCGGGCGATGCTCGCCGAGCCGGTCCGCATGATGTACCGGATAACGTGCCGGAGTCGCGCAGTGACCGGGCGAGTGGATCGCCTGCTCGGCGGACGGCCATGATCGCTCATGTACGTGATAATAGGCCCTTATCACGTACATGGGTCCTGGGTTGTCTGACAGGTCGGCCTCGACCATCAAGGACCCCGATGGTGATACGAACTGCTGCAGACGGCGGCACCGACTCAGCTCGGCGAGTAGCCCGTCAGCAACGTGCGGGACGGCACTTGTCGCGGGAGCGAGTTTTCCCCGGACCCCGGGTCCTGTACTGGTGAGCCGGTCTCGTGCAGGGCTTGATGGGTGGTGGTGAGCTTGGCCAGCACGGCGGTGCTGTCGTCGAGGTCGTACTTGGCCGGGTAGGGGTAGGTCGAGCCGGTGGCCAGGACGATGTAGTCGGCGTCGATCCGGGTGCCGGCCGCGGTGCTCACGCCGGTGGCGTCGGCCTTGACGGCCCGGTCGCGGAGCACGCGGCCGCGGGTGAGCAGGGTCGCGTAGTCGAAGAAGGAGCGACTGCTCCACTCCTGGTCGACCGGGCCGCGCAGCGCTGCCACCGAATGCACGAAGGCGTCCTTGGGTTCGATGAGCACGACGTCGAGATGCTCGTCGAGGGCCTTGGCCAGCGTGATGCCGCCGTTGCCTCCACCGATGATGGCCGCTGTGGACACGTTGTCGTTTCTTGAACTCGGGGAGATCACGACCAACCGGTCCATGTCACCAGAAGGGATAGAAGACCCGGCGCCCGTGCGCCCGCCACGGTCGGGCGCACGCTGCGCACACAGGTGCGCGACGCATCAGCGGACGTTCCGGCCGACCCGGCAGCGGGCGCGGGCGCGTCGTAGGTCATGGCCCGATCCCGACAAGCCACGCGATCCTTCTCGAATCCAGGCGGGGAGACACGCGCAGGGCGCCGGGGCTGCTCACCGTCGCTCCAGCACGTTCTCCGCAATCGAGGCAGGCCAGGGTCAGAGAAGGACCCTGGGGTCATACGGCTGGGCCGGTGCGAACTCGTCGCGCCAGGCGCGTTTGCTCAGCTCCGAGGGGGACGCCCCGGCCTGCCGGGCTTGCAGCAGCTTGTCCGGGTCGACGAAGTGGCCGATGGGCTTGGCGGCGAAGTGCGGGGAGTGGCGCATGTGCTCCATGGAGGTCCAGCTGTCGCCGTAGTTGTCGACGTGGAGTTCGACGCTGTTGCCGTCGGGGTCGGTGTAGTAGAACGCGGTCTGGGCGCCGGCGTCGGTGCACAGTACCGGGCTGATGCCCTGGGCCTTGAGGCGCACGTAGGTGCCGAGCAGGTCGTCGAGGGTGTTGTAGGCGAAGGCGAAATGCTGGACGCGGTGGTGCCGGGCCTTGTCTGGGTCCTCGCGCAGGCCGGGCATTTCCACGAAGGCCAGTCGGTGGTTGGCCTCGTCATTGGTCACCCACGCGGACTTCATCACCGCGGCGCCATCAGTGCTGGCCGTGGCCGAGTCGGTGCGATGGACCAGTTCCATCCCGACCACGAGGCGGTACCAGCTCACCATGGCGTCGATGTTGCTGGTGGTGATGCCGAGGTGGTGCAGCCGCGGGTGCACGATCGTTTCGGTGTTCATGGTCGTTCTCCTGTTGCCGTAGCGACTGATATCAGGTTACGACGTTGCATGAATTTGGGGGAGTACGATACTTTTCAGACGGTTAGTATCTATATGCATACTATTGGAGGGATGGCGTGGTCGAGGCGATGGACACGCGGCGTGAGATGCGTCGGCTCCTGTCGATGATCAGCGGCAAGTGGAAGCTGGAGATCCTCTGGCTCCTCGATGCGCGGACCCATCGCTTCGGTGAGTTGCGCCGCGAGATCCCCCAGGTAACCCAGCACATGCTGACCAAGCAATTGCGCGAACTCGAAGACGACGGCCTGGTCACGCGGAAGGTCTATGCCGAAGTCCCGCCGCGGGTGGAGTACACCCTCACCGACAAGGCCCGCTCTCTTCGGCCGGTGTTCGAAGCCCTGCTTGCCTGGGTCGCCGGACAGAACGCTCCGTCCTCGGGCAGGCCGCCCGGCAGGATCAGCGAGTGAAGTGATCGGCGCGCCGCGCCGACGAGGTGACAGGCCCTACGATCATCGTGGTCGCTGCCGGGTTCGGCATGGCGGAGGGGCGCACGTCTTGTGGCCAGCGCCACCGGCACCACTGCGCCGGTGTGTGATGCGTCGGCAGCGCTTTGTCGCGCGTTGACAGCGTTCTTGCCAAACCCTCCGAGCGCCAGAACCCGGCCCGGTCTCCCCGCACGCCTGCCTCAACGGCCGCCCGCAGGCTCCGTTGCTTGCTCCCTGGCCCCACCACTGTCAGAAGCCGGGCGGGTGAGGCGGACCATCGCCCGATACAAGGCGGTGGGCGTGGGAGCCGGCTCCAGCGGGGGCAAGTCGGCGCCGGGGGCGGCGTAGGCGCGCAGCATCTGGCCGACCAGGCGGCGCCAGGCGCCGGGGGCGGCGTCGGTGGTGGCGGCGATGACGCCGGCGTTGGCCATCAGCAGGATGACCATGTCCTGATCGGTGAAGTCCTCGCGCAGGTGGCCGGTGGCTTTGGCGCGGGCGATGAGGTCGAGGAAGCCGTGGTAGGCCTCGGCGCGGCGCTCCTCCAGGGCTTTGGCGGCGGGGAAGGTCATGGCCAGCACTTCGGCGAAGCCGCGGTCGGCGGCTTGCATGGCGCAGACGGCCTGGACGTAGCCGGTGAAGCCGTGCCAGGGGTCGGCCAGCGCCTCGGCGACGGCGGCGGCGTAGGCGTCCATACGGTCGGCGAAGACGGCGTTGATGAGTTCTTCGCGGGTGGCGAAGCGGCGCGAGAGGGTGGCCTTGCCGACGCCGGCGGCGCGGGCGACGCAGGCCATGGACACGCCGAGTCCGTGGCCGGCGAACAGGCGGCGGGCGGCGGCCAGGATGCGTTCGCGGTTGCGTTCGGCGTCGGCACGCAGTCCCGGTCCGGGCTGCTCGCCCGAAGGCTCGGGGGCGTCTGCGGGGAGATCCATGTCTTCCACTCTACCCAAGTGGAACAACCTACCCACTTCTGTTGTTACGCTGGGCAGCACAAAAACGGGTAACCCGTTCCACTTCGAAAGGTGCAGCTCATGCGTGCCGTAACGCTGAACTCCGTCCCCGAGAGCCCGGCCCTGGCCGACCTCCCCACCCCGCGGCCCGAGGCCGGGGAGGTGCTGGTGAAGGTGGCCGTCTCCTCGATCAACGGCTTCGACGCCGCCACCGCGGCGGGCTACCTGCAAGGGGCGATGGAGCACCGCTTCCCGCTGGTGGTGGGCAAGGACTTCGCCGGCACCGTCGAGGCGCTCGGCGAGGGCGTCGAGGGCTTCACGGTCGGGCAGGCGGTCTTCGGCGTGGTGATGAAGCCGTTCCTGGGCACCGGATCGCTCGCCGAGTACGTCACCGTGCCCGCCGGTCACGGCATCGCCCCCATCCCGCAGGGCCTGGGCGTCCAGGAGGCGGGTGCGCTGGGCCTGGCCGGCACCGCGGCGCTGGACAGCCTCAACGCCGTCGCCCCGGCCGAAGGCGAGACGGTGCTGGTCTCCGGCGCCACCGGCGGGGTGGGCGCGCTGGCCGTACAGCTGGCCGCCGCCCGCGGCGCCCGCGTCATCGCCACCGCCCGTCCCGGCACCGAAGCCGACTTCGTCACCGGCCTCACCGACGCCGAGATTCACGTCGTGGACTTCAGCGGCGATCTGCCTGCCCAGGTCCGCGCGCTCGCTCCGGAGGGCGTGGACGCGGTGCTGCACCTGGCGGGTGACGGTGCCGGGCTCGCGAGCCTGCTGCGTCCGGGCGGCCGCCTGGCCTCCACCCTCGGGCTGACCGCCGACGCCGTCGAGGGTTCCGGCGTCACCGTCCATACGATCATGGCCGATACCAATCCGCAGGCCCTGGCCGCCCTGGCCGCCCAGGCCGCCTCGGGCGCGCTGCGGGTCCCGGTCACCGCCGCCTACCCGCTGGAGCGGGCGCCGGAGGCGTTCGCCGCGTTCGGCGCGGGCGCGCTCGGCAAGCTCGCCGTCACCTGCTCCTGACCCGGCCCAACCCCATCCCTCATGACGAAGGAGATCTGATCGTGCCCACCCTTGCCATCGTCGGCGCCGGTCCCGGCATGGGCCTGGCCATCGCCCGCACCTTCGGCGGCCGCGGCTTCGACGTCGCCCTGATCGCCCGTACCAAGGACAAGCTGGACAGCCTGGTCGCCCAGCTCGAAGCAGAGGGCGTCACGGCCGCCGCGTTCCCCGCCGACGTGCTCGACCGCCCCTCCCTGTCCGCCGCCCTCGAAGCGGCAGCCGACCGCTTCGGCGGCATCGACGTGCTGGAGTACTCCCCGGCCCCGCACTCGCCGGTGCCCGGCCTCACCATGGCCGTCCCCAGCGAGGTCACGGTGGACAACCTGCAGCCGCAAATCGAATACAACGTCTACGGCGCGCTGGCCGCCGCCCGCGCGGTGTTGCCCGCCATGCGGCAGGCCGGCGCCGGGACGCTGCTGTTCACCACCGGCGGCGGCTCGGTGCACCCCGTCCCCATGCTCGGCAACGTCAACGCCGCCGCCGCGGCGCTGCGCAACTGGGTGATCAACCTGCACAACGAACTGGCCGGCAGCGGCGTGTACGCCGCGCACGTGGCGATCACCGCGTGGATCGGTGAGGGCGGCCCCAAGGGCATCCCGACCGCCACACCCGAGCAGATCGCCCCCCTGTACTGGGACCTGTACGAGCGCCGCGACCAGCCCGAGCTCGTCTTCACCGGCTGAGGCGGCCGACCGCACCCCCGCCAGGCGGGAGCGCCGCGCGCCGGGCTCCCTCTCACCCCCTACCGTCAAGGAGATACTGCGATGAACGTCATCCTGTGGATCGTGCAGGCCGTCCTGGCCGCCATGTTCGGCATGGCCGGAGTGATGAAGTCCACCCAGCCCAAGGACAAGCTCGCCGCCAAGCTGCCGTGGGTGGAGGACTTCTCCGCCGGCACCGTCCGCCTCATCGGCATCGCCGAGTTCGCTGCCGCGCTCGGGCTGATCCTGCCCGCGGCCACCGGCATCGCCCCGATCCTGACCCCGCTGGCCGCGACCGGCCTGGCCGTGGTGATGGTGCTGGCCGCACTCACCCACGCCCGCCGCAAGGAGCCCGCCGCGATCGCCTTCAACGCGGTCCTGTTCCTGCTGGCCGCGTTCGTCGCCTGGGGCCGCTTCGGCCCCTACAGCTTCTGACCCCGCTCTGCTTCTGCCGCGAGGAGCCACCCATCTGATGCGTGTCACCGTCTTCGGCGCGACCGGCGGCATCGGCCGCCTGCTCGTCCAGCAACTCCTGGACGCCGGCCACCAGGTCACCGCGCTGGTCCGCAGCCCGGCCAAGCTCACCCTCACCCACCCGAACCTGAACGTCATCGCCGGGCAGCTCTCCGATACCGTCGCCGTCCGGCAGGCCGTCCAGGGCGCGGACGCGGTGATCAGCGCGCTCGGCCCCTCCCTGAAACGCTCAGCCACCGGCAGCCCGCTGACCGACGGCACCCGCACCATCGTCCACGCCATGCAAGCCGAGCAGGTGGCACGCTTCATCGGCCTGGCCACACCGTCGCTGGCCGACCCGCGCGACCAGCCGCACTGGAAGCACAAGGTCCTTCCCGTGATGGCCCGGCTGGCCTTCCCCAACGCGCTGACCGAACTGACGGGCATGACCGCGGCCGTCACCGGCTCCGGCCTCGACTACACCATCGCCCGCATCACCAACCCCACCGACAAGCCCGCCACCGGCCGCATCCGCGCCGGGTTCCTCGGCCACGACCAGGTCGGCTCCGCCATCAGCCGCGCCGACATCGCCTCCTTCCTGGCCTCTCAGCTCACCGACACCCGCTACCGGCGGGCCATGCCCGCCATCAGCAACTGACCGCGTGCGCCGGTGCCTACGGACCGGCGCCGTCCCCGCCCGTAAGGAGCCAGCCCCCGTGGAACTCGGCATCCTGTCCCTGTCCGACCTGCAGACCGACCCCGCCACCGGCACGCTCCACGCCCCCGCCCGGCGCACCCGCGAGATCGTCTCCTACGCCATCGCCGCCGACCAGGCCGGCCTGGACGTCTTCGCCCTCGGCGAGCACCACAGCCCCGACTTCTCCGTCGCCAACCCCGCCATCCCCCTCGCGGCCATCGCCCAGGCCACCACCCGCATCCGGCTCACCAGCGCCGTGTCGGTCCTGTCCACCCTGGACCCGGTCCGCCTGCACCAGGACTTCTCCTCCCTGGACCACCTCAGCCACGGACGCGCCGAGATCATCGCCGGACGCAGCGCCTTCCTTGACGCCTTCACCCTGTTCGGCATCGACCCCGCCGACTACGACGAGGTGTTCGCCGACAAACTCGACCTGCTGCTCGCCATCCGCGACAGCGAGTACGTCACCTGGTCCGGCCGCCACCGCCCCGCCCTGAACCATCTGCCCGTCCCGCCCCGCCCCCAGCAGGCACGGCTGCCGCTGTGGCTCGGCGTCGGCGGCACCCCCGCCAGCGCCGAACGCGCCGCCCGCCTGGGCCTTCCCATGGTGCTCGGCCTCATCGGCGGCGACATCCGCAGCGCCCGCCCGCTGATCGAGCACTACCGCGCCGTCGGCCAGGCCGCCGGCCACGCTCCCGAAACCCTGCGCCTCGGCCTCACCAGCCACTTCTACGTCGGCAAGACCTCCCAGGACGCCCGCGCCGACCTGTTCCCCTACTACCGCGAGTACCTGCGCCCCAAAACCCCCGGCGGACGCGGCTGGCTGGTCAGCCCCAAGCAGTACCAGGCCATGTCCGGCCCATTCGGCGCGCTGATGACCGGCAGCCCCCAGGAAGTCATCGACAAGATCCTCACCGAACGCGAGCTGTTCGGCATCGACCGGTTCATGGGACAGATCGACTTCGGCGGCATGCCGCCGAACATGGTGAGCGAGTCCATCGACCTGCTGGCCACCGAAGTCGCGCCCGCCATCCACAAGGAGATCGGCCTGCCGACAGGCCCGCCAGCATGACCGCAGTCACCGGCATGCCCATCCGGTCCCCGCGCCGGTCCCCGCGCCACGCGCACGGCCCCGGCCAGGGTGACAGCCACGGCAGCCTGCCGCCTTCCCAGCAATCCCGACCTGTAGAGGAGCAAGACCGCCATGACCACGATCACCGACCCCTCCTACGTCGACCCGGCGCAGCTCAACCCCCGCGCTGTACGTCTCCTCGAGGCGTTCAAAAACGCCCTGGTCCGCCTGCGCGATGAGGAGGGACTGACCTTCGACGACATCAACGCGGTCGCCGGCCTCCTGCAGAAGGTCCAAGCGGCCACCGGCGCCCCGCTGGCAACCGTCGCCATGCCGCTGTACAGCGAACTCTTCCAAGGCGGCCAGGACAGCTACACACCCGGCGACGACGTCAACAGCCCCACCTTCATCCCCGGCTCCCCGCGCATCGACAACCCCGGCACCCTGCCGATGCGACCGGACGAACCCGGCACCCCGCTGATCGCCTCCGGCCGGATCCTGGACGGCCACGGCCAGCCGCTCACCGGCGCCAAGCTGGACATCTACCACGCGGCCAACAACGGCAACTACTCCGGCCTGTACGACGACGGCGTGCCCACCTACAACCTGCGCGGCCACCTGCTCACCGACGACGACGGCCGCTACCGCTTCACCACCATCACCCCCGTCCCCTACGCCGACTCCAACGTCACCGCCGTCGACGGGGTCGCCGAAGCCGCCGCGGCCGTCGGACGCAGCCTGTTCCGCCCGGCTCACATCCACTACGAACTCCACCACCCCGACCTGCTCACCCCCTGGCGAGGCGAGATCTACTTCCGCGGCGACCCGGTGATCCCCGTCGACTTCGTCGGCCCGAAACTGGCCCACCCCGCCCTGCAAGCCGACACCGTCCTGCACGACGACCCCACCGACATCGCCGAACACGGCTTCCACGGCCCCTACAGGACCGCCGAGTTCGACTTCATCCTCAAGACCCGCACCAGCCCCGACACCGCTACTCCCAAGGAAGCCACGGCATGACCCCCGCCGACGCCACCGCCTGGTCGCTGGCCCGGCTGAACCAGGCCTTCTTCCACCACTACGACCGCCGCACCTACGACGCGCTGCTCGACCTGTTCACCCCCGACGCCCTGTATGAGGTGCACGGACGGAGCCTGCACGGCCACGCCGAGATCCGCGACCTGCTCAACGCCCGTCTCGGACCCGAGCTGACCATCCGCCACCTGGTGACCAGCCAGCATTTCCACACCATCACCGACACCACCGCCCATGGAACCGTCTGCGTGATCGCCTACGCCGGCCCCACCCCCACCGGCGAAGGCCCCGCCCCCTATCCCGCCGAGAACGCCGGACACATCGTCGAACTCGCCGACAACTACCGACTCGACGACGGGCACTGGAAGATCACCCACCGCACAGCCCACCAAATCCTCACCCCGATCCCCAACTGACGCTCCACACGGCGGAGCTCCCCCCATGCAGAGCCTCCCGCCGTCGTGCGCACCACCGGTTCGACCAGGACTCCGAAGGGACACCATCATGAAGAAGCTCAGCGGCAAGACCGCTCTCGTCACCGGCTCCAGCCGGGGCATCGGCCGCGCCGTGGCCGTCGGCCTGGCCCGCGAGGGAGCCCTGGTCGCGGTGCACTACGCGCGCAGCAAGGAGGCCGCTCAGGAGACCGTCGAGCTCATCGAGAAGGACAGCGGCCGGGCTTTCACGATCGGCGCTGAACTCGGCATGCCCGGCGACATCGACCAGTTGTTCCTCGGCCTGGAGGCCGGCCTGAAGGAGCACACCGGGAAGACCACCCTGGACATCCTGGTCAACAACGCCGGCGAGACCTTGCCCGGCGGAGCCACTGTCGAGGAGGTCACCGCCGAGCAGTTCGACAAGCTGTTCGCGGTCAACGCCAAGGCACCCTTCTTCATCGCCCAGCGTGCCCTCGGGCTGATCCCCGACGGGGGACGCATCATCAACATCTCCTCCGGCCTGACCCGGGTCGCCAACCCCTCGCAAACGGTCTACGCGATGACCAAGGGCGCCATCGAACAACTCTCCCGGCACTTCGCGCGGCACCTTGCCCCCCGGGGGATCACGATCAACACCGTGGCCCCCGGCATCACGGACAACGGAAATGAGATCTTCAAGATCCCCGAGGTTCGTGAGCAGATGTCCCAGCTGTCGGCGTTCAAACGCATCGGCGAGCCGGAGGAGGTCGCCGACGTGGTGGTCTTCCTCGCCACCGATCAAGCGCGCTGGATCACCGGGACGTTCGTCGACGCCACCGGCGGCAGCCTCCTCGGCTAGGCAGGGCTGTCCCGCTCGCACGGTGAATCGGGGTCAACATCCTGCTGGCGGGCTCCTACGGCGCGGCGGTCGTGCTGACCAGCGCAGACGCCTGACCCGCCGCCACGATCCGAGCCAACTATCATCACGGCGCCCACCTCATCGGCATCGCCCTGGGCCGCCACCCGTTCAAAGCCCGACCGCTCAGCGAGTGCGGCCTCGACATCCTCATCGCCCTCGTCGCCCTCGTCGTTCAGAACTACCTCACCGGCCCGCTGCCCACCGCCCCTGCCGGCCAGCCCGCCACCCCGGACGGCGGTCGCGCATAACTCCGCTTCGCTGGCAACTTTCGCCGGCGAAGCGGGAACACTCGATGCGAGGCCAGCGAACGGGGCCGGCGTAGTGAGGTCATGGCCGGTCAGAAGGGACGGTTGATGGAAGCAGCCGCGCAGAATGGGGACAGTGAGGGCTCCGCCCCGCTGACGGGCTTCAGCGACGCTCAACGCCGGGCGGCGATCGAGCGCTGGCGCCTGCTGCGACCCCATCTCGAAGACGATGTCCCGCTGGCCCAGGTCGCCGCCTCCTGCGGGGTCCCCGAGCGGACGCTGCGCCGCTGGCGTGCCGCCTACCGAACCGGCGGCCTGACCGCTCTGGTGCGCCGGCCGCGCTCGGACCGCGGCCGGGCGAAGATGCCCGAGCCGTTGCGGCTGCTGATCGAGGGCCTGGCGCTGCGGCCGCCCCGCAGAAGTATCGCGGTGATCCACCGGCAGGCGGTCAGCGTCGCCACCGCGCAGGGGTGGCCGGTTCCCGGCTACTCCACCGTGCACGAGATCGTCCGCAGCCTCGATCCGGCGCTCGTCGCGCTCGGGGTGGAGGGCACCAAACGCTACCGGGAGGTGTATGAGCTGGTGCATCGCAGGGAGGCATCCAAGCCGAACCAGATCTGGCAGGCCGACCACACCGAGCTGGACCTGTGGGTCGTGGACCCCAAGGGTCGGCCGGCCCGGCCGTGGCTGACCGCCATCGAGGACGACCACTCCCGCGCGATCGCCGGGTACGCGGTCAACCTGGAAGCGCCCTCGGCGCTATCCACCGCGCTGGCCTTCCGGCAGGCGATCTGGCGCAAGACCGAACCGGCCTGGCACGTATGCGGCATCCCCGAGGTGTTCCACCTCGACCACGGCAGTGACTTCACCTCCTCGCACCTGGAACAGGTGATGGCCGACCTGCGCGTGCGGCCCATGTTCAGCAAGAAGGGCCAGCCACACGGCCACGGCAAGATCGAACGGTTCATGTGCGCCACGAGGCGCATGGTCGTATCCCCGGTTCAGCCGGGAGGAACTCGGAGGGAGGTTCCTGGGTCCGATGGCTTACCCAGCGCCGAAAGGCTTACGGGGACAAGAGCATGCCAGAAAACCA
>NZ_JBGNUW010000047.1:0-45750 GCF_041950495.1 Nonomuraea sp. MTCD27
TCTGATCAACAAGCTGAAGGCCTGGCGAGGCATCGCCACCCGCTACGACAAGACCCCTGAGAGCTACATCGCCGGCCTCCACCTTCGTGGCGCGATGATTTGGATCAAAGACCTCACACGACCCACCTTTTGATCACAACCCAATACACGCCCTAGTAGCGGTGTGGTCCCACGTGCCCCTCGAACAGCAGACACGGCGCCGGCTCATCCCCGTAGGGGGAGCGCGGATCGGGGTTGGGGTCGGCGCGCTCGGCCGGGCACGGCGGCAGCGTGACGAGTTCGCGGGCACGGATGTTCCAGCGGATCCAGATGAACCGGTCGGGGTCGGGCAGCAGCTGGACGTGAGCTGCGTGGGCGCCCGCGTGGCCGGGCTGCAGCTCACACCCGTAGACGGCCTTGCGCTCGTGCCGGCCGCCGTCGGCCAGCGGTGCCCACTCGGCGTCGGTGAGCACGTTGTAGTGCGGGCAGTCCTGTTCACCCGTGTGCCGTTGCAGGCCGGTGGCCAGCGCGGCGGCCAGCCCCGCTGCGGTGAAAACCTGATGGACGGCCTCGTGGACCAGCTCGACGTCGTCGTTGCTCAGCTCCGCCGCACCGAGTTGGTCGGCCAGCAGCCGCACGTGGGTGGCGAAGTGCCGGCATGCGTCGACCAGCGCGTTCACCGGGGCCACTGCGTTGTGCGGCGGGTCGGCCGGCGCGTCTTCGTGCGTCACAACGGACACGCTACGCCGCCCTCCGGTCATGCGCACGGCGGTGGGCGATGCTCCCAGAGCGTGTCGAGGCAGCACAGCGCGGGGTCGCCGATGGCAGGCAACGGGTGAGGACTGTAACCAACCTTCCGGAGCCGGGTTTCCGGGTTGGTGGGGACAGGTGGCCAGCGCTCTGGTCGGGGCGCATTCGGGGCTGCTCCGCCTCTGACGCCCGCGCTACCGCTACCGTCATCTTCCGGTGGGTTGCGTGATGACCAGGGGCATCGTCAGGCAGTCGAGCTGGGGCTTGGCGCTGTGCCCATTCTCGTCCCCGCCGATGGCGGCGGTCGCAGCGCTTGGGCGGGCGGCCGCCCCGTCGATCAGCCCCCCGCCAGCCGCCGGGATGCCGCTGAAGGGTCTGTGGTGGTGAGCGCCCACTACCGTTGCGATGGCCCCGTGACGCACGCCAGCGCTCGCGCACCGGACAGCTGGTGGTGATGTCCAACTCGCCGTGCAGGTGGACACGGTGGACACGGTGGACACGGTGGACACGGCCGAGCGGGTGCTCGTCAGGAGAGGTCAGGCCGTCGGACGAACTTCCGGCGCTCACCGCATGGGTCCTTGGATACCACCCCGCCGCTACGCTCTGCCCACCGAAGCCGACCAGGCCGCCGCTGCCGCAGCACCGGAGGCGGATGTGGAGGGCACTTGCCTACGGCGTTCGATCCTGGGCAGGTGACCCTTACGGATTCTGGCGAAAGGAGCCGGCCGTGCCTGAGAACGTCGCACTGAACATTCGATTCCGCCTGGTGGGCGGTGAAGACATCTCCGTGATGAGCGGGGATTTCGACGGGGAGCCGGAGGCGGTGGCGGCGATCGCTCATGCTGTGGACGAGCGGCGCAGCCTGGTGTTGATGCGGGCGAGATATGACCGTGAGGCCGACGTGAACGGCGTGGTCATCAACCTCGCCAACGTGGTGTCGGTGCGTGTGTCCAAGACAGACAGCGCCGAGGCGGGCCAGTACCTGTAGCGGGCGAGCCGCCCCGACATGCCCTGACATCGGCCGCCCGGACGGCGTCCTCAGGCAGCTGCACAAAAAGGAGGCTGGTGTTGGGTCAAGGCCGGATAGCGGCAGAGAGAGAAGCCGGTACGGGGGAACTGAATCAATCGTGACGGGACGTGTGCCGGAGAGCCACAACCTTGCGGTGGACCGGTCGGAAGGCTTCGGCGAGCGGCTGTTGGGGCAGTTGCTGGACCGGGCCCACACCATGCCGCCACAGCTCATCGCTCCGCTGGTGGCGGAGGAGGTGCGCAGGATCGGTGGCCGAGATGTGTCGATCCTGCTGCAGGACTATGACCAGGAGATGTTGGTGCCGCTGCCGGGGCGAGGGCTCACTGGCGGCGATCCGTTGCCCATTGACGGGTCATGGGCTGGTGAGGCCTTTGTCAGCGAGACGAGGGTGGAACATCCGGTGGACGACGGCATCCGGATGTTCCTGCCACTGCTCGACGGCAGTGACGAGGTCGGCGTGATGGCACTGACCCTCAGCAGGGTCGACGACAACGACCGCCGGTTGCTGCGACGGCTGGCCGGTCTGGTCGCCGATATGCTCGTCACCAAGAACAGCTATACAGACCAGTTCTTCCTGGCACGGCGTCGCAAGCCGATGAGCGTGTCGGCGGAGATTCAGTGGTCGCTGTTGCCCCCGTTGTCGATGGCCATCCCACAGGTCGCGGTTGCCGGAATCATGGAGCCCGCCTACGACGTCGCCGGGGACAGCTTGGACTACGCCCTCAACGAGGAAATCCTGCACATCGCCGTCATCGACGCGATGGGCCATGGCCTGAACGCTGCCGTACTGGCGACCGTGGCCATTGGCGCCTACCGGCACGCCCGGCGCGCCAACGTGGGGCTTGCCGAATTGTATGAATTCATGGACACCGCCATCAACGAACAGTTCGGCCCCGACCAGTTCGTCACGGCACAGATGGTGCGTCTGGACATCGGGTCGGGTCACTTGGAATGGGTCAACGCAGGGCACCCGGCGCCGTTGCTGATCCGCGGCAACCGGGTCATCGAGGCGTTGGAGGGCGCCGGCACCCTCCCGGTCGGCTTCGGCGGTGCCGCCCCGCAGATCAACACACGGCAGCTCGTGCGCCATGATCGAGTGCTGTTCTACACCGATGGTCTCGTCGAAGAGCACGAGACCGGCGGCGAGCAGTTCGGCGAAGAACGTCTGATCAACTCCATCGAGCACGTCGGGCCTATGACGAGAAGCGTGCAGGAGATGGTACGAAGCCTCTCTCACACACTGATGCGCCAGAGGAAGGGGACGACAAGTGATGACGCCAGCCTCTTCCTGGTCGAATGGTACGGCGGAACCGCCGACCATCTCGCGGAAGTCGACCTGTGACCGTTCCGAACGCGTTCCCGACCCGGTAGTGCCGGGCGGTCGGGAGGAGGCGATTCCCCCGGTTCCCGCAGATCCGTACGTGAAGTGGGCCTCTATCCAGCTGAGCTGCGTCGTCGAAAGGTTCGCATGGTCGCCGAGGTGCGGCCGGATTACCGACCGAGCTGAAGCGGCTGCGCCGGGAGAACGCCGAGCTCCGGCGTGCCAACGAGATCCTGAAGGCCGCGTCGGCTTCGTGCGCCCTGGACGCTGACGGTGGGTCGGTGTAAGTGCCGATCCGCTGGTTGGCGGTGCTGTGCCAGAGATGGAGGTGGGCCTCCGTGCCGCCGGAGGCTGCAAACCATCGCAAGCTGCGTCGGTCAAGAGCCGGGGCGATGAGCGTTGCGAAAAAGGATCCTGGCCAGCCGCGGATCGGCGGTCTTGCCCGCCATCGGCTCCAGGTGGAGCCACTTGGTGACCGGGTCGCCGAGGTTGAGCAGGCCCTCCTGGGCCAGTGGCAGGATCGCCGTCGCGGTGATGTGCTTGCCAGGCTCGCCAGGCGGAACTCGGAGGTCGCGTGACGGCGGGGCGCCCAGAACTATTGGTCTGGATCGGGCCGAGGGGGGATGTCGCACCGGCAGTCAGGTCTCGTGGTCCCCTTCTGCTGTCACGAGGGCGAAGGTCGCTATCGCGCAGGCGAACAGGCAGATGACGCCGAGGCCGAGGAGCCAGCCGGGATCGGCGAGGACGGTCAGGCCGGCGCCGATGAGCAGTGTGGCGCCGGCGAGGCCTTCGAGCAGGCGGCGTTGTTCTCGGCGGGCGATGGACGGTGGGGATGGGATGCCGACGTCGGTGGCGGCGCTGGGGTCCAGGTTTCCTCGGAGGAAGAGCCGAAACAGCAGAATGAGTGAGGGCAGCAGCACGATCGCTCCGCCCGCGACGGTGACGATGACAGCGAGCAGCGTCGATCGGCCGGCGGCGGCCTGCTCGATGGTGAGCCCGGGCAGAAAGTGCGGCCGCTGGGCCAGGGCCCAGCCGGCGACGATCGCCGCGACGGCGACCGCCGCGGAGGCGCGGGCCGGGCCGAAGCGGGAGCGCCAGACGAGCAGCAGGGTCGCAACGCCGGCCGTGCCGGAGATGCCGACCATCACCGCGCCGCCGTCGCTGGTCAAGCCGGCGAACAGGGGCGGGGCGTCGTAGCGGACGACGATGAGGCCGACCAGCGCGAGCGCTCCCGCGCATCCGCCCGACGCGAGGGCGCGGGCGCGAAAGTCGCGCTCCAGGCTCCTGGAACCGAATCGGCGCGCGTCGGCGGCAAGGTAGACGGCGGCAAGATATCCACCGGCGGCGACCGCGAGCCCGCCGATGAGCACCGAGGTGGGGTTCAGCCAGCTGGTGACGAGGTCACCGGCGGCGTTGCCCACCGGGACGCGCCCGGAGGCGATCCCGCCCGCGACCGTGCCCAGCGCGAACGGCGTGAAAACGGAGGACAGGGCGAACAGGTACTCGATCGGCCGCTCCCCGCGAGCACCGTCGAGCTGGCCGCGCAGCGCGTAGGAGGCGCCTCGGAGGATGATCCCGACCGCGGCGACGAACAGCGGCACCGCCAGGGTGGACGTGATCGAACCGAAGGCCACGGGGTATGCCGTCCAGCAGACGACCAGTACGAAGATCAGCCACACGTGATTGGCTTCCCATACCGGTCCCATCGCGTGGCGCGCATGGTGCCGGATGGCCTCATGGCCGGCTTCTCCGCGGCCGGCCAGCAGCGTCCACAGCCCCGCACCGAAGTCCGCGCCGGCCAGCACGGTGTAGGCGGCCAGACCGGCGAGGATGAACACCATCGGGATCTCAGTCATTGCGGTCCACCTCGATCGGCACGCGGCTGAAGCGGTGCAGCAGCCACGCGACGCCGCCGGCGAGTCCCAGGTAGACCACGATCAGGGTGCCGTAGCCGAGGGGTATCCCGGATGCGCCGGTGACCGCCTGGCCGGTTCGCATGATCCCGTACACGATCCAGGGCTGGCGCCCCACCTCGGTGGTGATCCAGCCGCAGATGAGCGCGACGACCGAGAGGGGTCCGGCCAGGACGACCGCGCGGAAGAACCAGCGCGATCGGGGCAGCCGTTTGTGCCGCAACCGGACATAGAGGTAGATGAGGCTGAGCAGCGCGAGCAGCATCCCGATGCCGATCATGCTCTGGAAGGCCAGGCGTACGACGTTGACCGGCGGCTGATCCTCCACCGGCACCGTGTTGAGGCCCAGAACCGTCGCGTTCGGATCGTGGAAGGCCAGCAGCGACAGCAGGTGCGGGATCTCGATGCCGTAAACCACCTCGTGGCCGTCGTACCAGCCCAGGAGATGCTCGGGCGCGCCACGGGTGGTCCGAGCCAGCCCTTCCATCGCGGCCAGTTTCACCGGCTGGTGTTGGGCGACTTCGCGCGCGGCCCAGTCACCGATGAGCACCTGCAGCGGCGCGGCGACCGCCGCGGCCGACAACGCGACCGTCAGGGCCGTGCGGCGGTAACGGTCCCGGCGGCCGCGCAGGAAGCCCCACGCATACGGCGCGGCGACCAGGAAGCCCGCGACGATGTAACCGGCGACATACATGTGCACGAATTCATGCCAGAAATAGCCGTTCCCGAACAACGCCGACCACGGCTGCGCCTCGGCGACGCGGCCATCCTGCATTCTGAACCCACCGGGATGGTTCATCCAGCCATTGACGGAGATCACGAACAGTGAGCCCATGACGCCCGCGATCGCCACGGGAATGCCCGCCAGGAAGTGCAGCCGTGGCCGCAACCGGTCCCACCCGTAAACGTAGATCGCAATGAAGATCGCCTCGATGAAGAACGAGAAGCCCTCCAACGTGAACCCCAGCCCGAATACGCTGCCGAAACCGGCCATGAAGCCCGGCCACAACAGCCCCAGTTCGAAGCTGAGAATCGTCCCGGTCACCACGCCGATGGCGAACAGCGCCAGCATCACCTTCGACCAGCGCCTGGCGAGCGTACGAAAGAGCGTGTCGCCGGTCCGCAAGTAACGCCACTCACAGAACAGGACCATCGCCGGGAAGGCGATCCCGAAGCACACCAGCGGGATGTGCACGGCCAGCGACAGCGCCTGCATCTGCCGCGCCTGAAACAGGTAATCCTGATCGATCGACGCGAACGCGCCGCCAAGGGCCGAGATCGCCACGCTCACGTTGTCTCTCACCTCGCTACCTCACCGAACCGGTGGCCCGCACGACACCCACTCAGTACGGCGGATGACGCGGGCGACCGGCGGCCACGTCATCCACCGGACTGAGCGGAATCGAGGAATAACCATTGGCCGTATTCGCCACGCCCCGGACGGCCGGGCCCGGGTCACTTGGCCGGCCCGAAGACCTCCGACATGGTGGAGGTATCTGAGATCGACACTATAAGGAGGCCTTCGTGCCCGACCGTAAGGCTCGCCGGACCGCCCACGGTAGACGTCCGCTTCTCGGCCACCTCACGGCCAGTGCGATCGTCGTGCCGCGCACAGGTGGAGTGGAGCAGGGCGGTTTACGGCGCATCGCCTGAGCTGCCGATGACGTAGCTGCCCAGGTCACAGCTTGTTCGCCGGGTACCGGCACATCAGCGGGTCGTGAGCGTGCGGCAACCTCGTCGATGCCCGCTGGCGGGCTCGGTGCACCCGCCGGCCTGCCCCACCACCGCCCGGATGGCGATGAGACCGCGGCGGATCCGATGAGACTCGCCACATGCGCCATGAAACTTTCATGGCGAATCCGGCAGCACGGCTGCACAGCATGATGGTGACGCTCTCGCCCCATTCCGTCCCCCCTGACCTCGGCGGACGCGCCGTCTGGCGGTGGGGCTGCCGTGCAGCGGGGGGTTTCGATTGCATGCCCGGCCTTTCCCTGCTCGGTGGTGCGTGCTTAGATTCGCTCGTCCTCGGAAAGCGCTTACCAGCCTATGGAGACCAAGGATGCGCCTGAAAGCCGTCACCACCTGCGCCGGCCTGCTGGCCGGCGTGCTCGTTGGACTGTCACCATCGGCCGCGCACGCCGCACCCACGCGGTACGAGGCCGAAACTTCTCCGGCGGTCTGCACCGGCACGATCGACTCCAACCACGCCGGGTTCTCCGGCAGCGGGTTCTGCAACGGCACCAACGCCGCAGGCGCCCACGCCCAGTTCACGGTGAACGCCTCGGCCGCGGGTACGGCGACGCTGGCAGTGCGGTTCGCCAGCGGCACCAGCAGCAGCCGTCCCGCCGGCCTGACCGTCAACGGTACGACCGTGCAGTCAGTGTCGTTCGAAGGCACAGGTGCATGGAACACCTGGGTCACCAAGACCATGACCGTGTCGGTGAACTCGGGCAGCAACACCATCCGGTTCAACCCCACCAGCAGCGCCGGCCTGCCGAATATCGACTACATCGACGTGGAGGCGGGCGGCACGACGCAGCCGCCGGGCGACACGCTGTACGTGGCTCCCGGCGGCAGGGACAGCGCGGCTGGGACGCAGGCGGACCCGACCACGCTCACCTCGGCGATCACCCGTATCGCCGCCGGCGGGACGATCTACATGCGCGGCGGGCGGTACGACTTCGCGCAGACGGTCACCATCGCGGCGGGCAACAACGGCACCTCCGGCGCCCGTAAGAAGCTGTCGGCCTACCCGGGTGAGACGCCGGTGCTGAACTTCTCGGCCCAGAGCGAGGATCCGGCGAACCGCGGGCTGGCCGTGGGCGGGTCGTTCTGGCACATCTACGGCATCGTCGTCGAGCGTGCCGGCGACAACGGGATCCTCCTCGCCGGTAACAACAACATCATCGAACGCACCGTAACGCGCTTCAACCGCGACACGGGCCTGCAGCTCTCGCGGCTGGAAGCCGGGGCGCCACGGGAGCAGTGGCCGTCCAACAACCTCGTCCTGAGCGCGGTGTCGCACGACAACGCCGACTCCGACGGCGAGGACGCCGACGGCTTCGCCCCCAAACTCACCGTGGGTCCCGGTAACGTCTTCCGCTACACCGTCTCGCACAACAACATCGACGACGGCTACGACCTGTTCACCAAGAGCGACACCGGCCCCATCGGCGCGGTGACCATCGAGGACTCCCTCGCCTACGACAACGGCACCCTCAGCAACGGCGGCCAGGCCGGCAACGGCGACCGCAACGGCTACAAGCTCGGCGGCGAGGACATCGGCGTCAACCACGTCATCCAGCGCAGCATCGCCTACGGCAACGGCAAACACGGCTTCACCTACAACCGCAACCTCGGCACGATGACGGTGTCGAACAACGTCAGCATCGGCAACGAGGAACGCAACTTCAACTTCGACGGCGGCTCCTCGGTGTTCCGCAACAACACCTCCTGCGACAGCGGGTCGAACGACAGGATCATCGGCAACGCCGACAGCTCCAACCAGTTCTGGTCCGGCTCGAACGGCTCCCGCTGCTCCTCCTACACCGGCGCCCTGGCCTGGTCCTTCGCCGCGGACGGCCGACTGATCGTGACCTTCGGCGGCACACCGGTCACGCCGTAACAGCCACCGCCGCCCGACCACCGCAGCACGCCAACAGTCGGAGCCTTCCACCAGCGCGACGGCCGCCACCACCACGGCGGCCGTCGCGCCAACCCGGCGCCCGAAGCTCTGACCCCGCTGACGAGGCAGAGGAGAGGTGGCGGTGTGGAGGCCAAGGAACGCCAACGCCTGAGGATCGCACGCGCTGTGCTTCGCCTGGTCAGGGCCCGACACTACCGCGCAGCTCTCCCTGCCTCAGGCTGACGGCATCTCCGACATCGCACTGCAGCGGTTGCGCCGGCCTGTGCACTCTCCCTGCTGCCCTGGGCCACGCCGACACCGGTTGTGCCAACGATCGGTTGTCGCGACTCGCGGGATAGGACACGTGTTCCCGCCGGTGGTCATCCACTGGTGATGAACAGGAGCAGGCCGGGGCGTTTCGCCCAGCCCTGCCCCCATGGGACCGACGGGTCAATCATCCGGCGGCGCGCGCCACCGGCTGTCTGAGCATCGTCTTGGGCTCAGGATCGGTGAAATCGGTCAGGTAGATCTCGTGGTGCAGCCCGTTGCGCACCAGACCGTGCTCGGCCATGAAGGCCTCCATCACGTCGAGCGACACCTTCTCCTCGCTGTAGGGCCCCTCGTGGAGCAACTCCACGCACTCGCCCTCGGTGAAGATGACCACCTGGACGCGGTCGACGGACGCGCCGGACGCGCGCGCCTGCTCACGCGCCGCCTCGACCACCCCCGGCGCGGGTACGTCAGGCAGCGGTAGCAGCAGGTGCCACCGCCACTGATCGCGCGGCACCTCCAGCGGCGGCCGAGAGGTGTCCTCCACCCACCAACGGCCCTCCAGCGGGCCGGCCGGGCCGCCCATGACGGACGCCACGGCGTACAAGGCGCCGATGGCCGAGACGTGCTCGGTGCCGCCGGGCTCGCCCATGCCGGTGACGTTGAGGCAGGTGACGGGGTCGCAGTGGACCAATTGCGGTGTCATAGCTCCTCCAAAGGAATCATCAAATGGGTGATCAGCCGATCGGGCGGGGTGGTTGCCGGGTCGGACACGTACACCTCGCGGATCGGACCGTGGACGGGATGGCGACGCTCAGCGCACCAGGACAGCAGCGCATGCGCGGTCAGCCCGATCTGGCCGTACGGGCCGACGTGCGTGGCGCTGGCGAACCGGCCGCCTGGCAGCACGTCGAGTTCGGCCCCCGCTACCGGCTCCTCGCTGACCAGAGCGACGGTGACGGTGACGGGCTCGCCGAGGTCGAGCGGGAACAGGCCGATGAGCTCGGCAGCGGCGGCCGACGATGCAGCCCGCAGCCTGGCGATGGCAGCCGAGGTGGCCCGGCCGACGTCTGACGGGTCCGCCGCCGTCGCTGTGGCCACCGCCACGTGCCGCACTGGTTCCGTGACCACCGTAACGGGCGTGGACGGCAGGCCCTCCGTCATGACGCGCTCGAGTGCGGCCAGCGTCGATCGGCGCCTGGCCAGCTCGGCTTCCAGCCACTCGTGCACTTGCTCCAGCACACCGGGCCTGTCGGAAAGCACCTGCGCGATGACGGCGAGCGGGACGTCGAGCGAGCGCAGCAGCCCGATCGACAGCGCCTCGCGCGCCTGCTCGTGCCGGTAGTAGCGATATCCGGTGTGCTCGTCCACGTACGCGGGCGCCAGCAGGCCGAGCTCGGCGTAGTGCCGCAGCTGTTTGATGCTCAGCCGACCGAGCCGGGCGAACTGCCCGATCGGCATCAGCTCCTCGTCCATGCCCTCATCATGGGGTCTCCCCATGTGGGAGAGTCCAGCTGGAGATCTTCCACACCCTGCGGACGACGGGGGAGGGGCCGAATGCGGGCACCACCTGATCACCGGCATCACCGGCGTCTCGCTCGCCGTCTTCCTGGCCGGCGCCGGCCGCACCGATTGCCTGACCTGAGAGGGGCGGGCGGGGCGTTCGGATTCGCGACCGGATGCCGGAAACGCCCCAGGCTCATGTGGGTGAACCTTGCCCGCGCAGCTCGCGCTGGGTGAGGCGTGTCTCTTCCGTTTACGCGATCGGCTTCGTCGTCTCCCCGCGGGCCTCGCTCGGGGTGAGGCCGAACCTGGCGCGGAAGAGGCGGGCGAAGTGGGCCTGGCTGGAGAACCCCCACCGGTGCGCGACGTCGGCGATCGTGGTCTGCCGCGCCCCGGGCCCGGTGAGCTCCTGATGCGCCCGGACCAGGCGCCGCTCCATGATGTACCGCGCCGGCGACCTGCCGGCCGACTCGAAGATCCGCGCCAGATGCCGTACGGAGATGCCCATGACCCCGGCCACCTGAGAGGCTCCGAGACAGGGGTCGTGCAGGTGGCGCTCGATGTAGTCCTCGGCCACGATGAGCTGCGACCGGTAGGCGTCGGGCCCCGTCCGCCCGCCCGTACGCTCCTCGGCGAGCTGCCCGAGCAGGTCGAGCACGGCACGCTCGGCGTCACCGGGATCGTGCCTGTCACGCAAGGCGGCCAGCCCGCCGAGCAGGGAGCTCAGCGCCGCCACGAGCGCGCCCTCCCGCGCCGTGCCTCGCCCGAACAGCATCGGCCCGGGCAACCCGCCTCCCACGCACGCCTGCGCGAACAGGTCACGTGGCACGTCCACCAGGATCTGCCGCATGGAGGAGGAGAACCCGAACAGATACGGCCTGCGCGTGTCGTAGACGACCAGCTCGCCGGCTGTGGCCGCGAGGCAGCCGTTCTCGTGCAGGAACACCGCCTCGCCCTTGACCAGCAGGGTCGCGAACACCGAGTCCTTGGGCGTCGACCTGACCGTCTGCGGGCTGCGCTCGATGGCGTGGGCGTTGCCGGCGATCTCGGCCAGGCGCAGCCCGCCCAGCTCGATGTTGGTCTGACTCGCCAGCAGACCATGCTCGGAGTAGGAGGTGCAGGACAGGCCCACCAGCGCCCTGCGGTTGTAGTCCTCCCAGTAATGGATGCGCTCGGCAGGTTCGACGTGCTCGGTGGTGGCTCGGGAGATCACGGAGAGGGCGGACATGCGACCTCCTGATGTGCGTGCATGTCAGGGGAACTCAGCTTAGGTGACAGGTCACACCGCCAGGTAGCCTCCGTCCACGGGGACGACCGCGCCGGTGACGTACGAGGCCGCCGCCGAGCACAGGAACGCCACCACCGAGGCGACCTCGTGAGGCTGCCCGAGGCGCCCGGCCGGGATGCGGGCCAGGACCTGGGCCGTGGCCCGGGGGTCGTCGAGCACGCCCCGGGCCAGCGGAGTGAGCACGAAGCCGGGCGCGACGGCGTTGACCCTGATGCCGTCGGCGGCGTACTCGGCCGCCAGCGACTTGGTGAGCTGGGAGACGCCGCCCTTGCTGGCGCTGTAGGCGGGCCGGTCCCGGCTGCCGGAGAAGGCGAACATGGACGAGACGTTCACGATGGCGCCGCCGTTCTCGGCCAGGGACGGGCGGGCGGCCTGGCAGGCGACCATGACGGCGGTGAGGTTGATCTCGATGACCCGCTGCCAGCGGGCCAGGTCGTACTCCTCGCGGTCGTGGCTGACGCCCGCACAGTTCACCAGGACATCCAGCGGCTCGCCCGCGGACAGCAGGCCGGTCAGCCCGGCGCGGTCCAGCACGTCGTGTTCCACCACGCGGACGCGCGGGTGGCCGGGCAGGTCGGCGGGGTCGGCGGGCGGCAGGCCGAGCGCGGTCACGTCGGCGCCCAACTCGGCGAGGAGCACGGCCGTGGCCGCGCCGATCCCCGAGGTGCCCCCGGTCACGAACGCCCGCCGCCCCGCGAACTCCCCGCTCACCGGCGCTGCTCCCCAGGTCGTACCAGCACTTTGACCTGCTCCCGTCCGCGCAACAGCGCCTCGAATCCGTCACGTACGACGTGCTCCAGCGGGATGGTGGAGGTGACGATCCCGGCCAGGTCCACGCCCTCCTCCGCCACCATGCGGATCAGCTCCGGATAGACGTCGCGGTATCCCACGCTGGTCATGATCGTCTGTTCGTTGTTCACCAGGGCGAAGGCGTCCACGCTGACCGTGCCGGTGAGACCGAGGAACATCACCCGCCCGCCCCGCCTGGTGGCGGCCAGGCAGGCACGCAGGGTGTCGTCCGAGCCGACCACCTCGAACGCGACGTCCGCCCCCTCGCCGCCGGCCAGATCGGCGAGGTCCGCGCCGGTCTCGGTGGCTCCCAGGCGCCGGGCCATCTCGCGGCGAGCCGCAGAGCGGTCGGCGGCGACGATGCGCCCGGCGCCGTACCGTGCGGCGAACTGGGTCACGAGCAGCCCGATCGGGCCCAGGCCGAGGACGGCGACGCTCTCGCCGGGGCGGATCCCGGCCCGCCGCACCGCGTGCAGGGCGACGGCGGCCGGCTCGAACACCGCCGCCTGCTCCAGGGAGACCGGCTCGGGCAGCCGGTGCAGCATGTACGCGGGCACGGTGGCGTGCTCGGCCAGCCCGCCGTGTCCCATGAGCCCGGCGAACCCGAAGTGCCGGCAGATGTTGTACTCCCCGGCCAGGCACCGCGAGCAGCGACCGCACCGGTAGTGCGGCTCCACCGCCACCCGGTCCCCTGGGATGAGACCGGTGACACCGCTGCCGATTTCGGTCACGGTGCCGCAGAACTCGTGCCCCAGGATGATCGGCGCGGCCACGCCGGATTCCGGGTGCGCCTCGCCCACGGGGACGGCGTGCGGCCCGTCGGCGTATTCATGCAGGTCGCTGCCGCAGATTCCGCAGTAGGCCACCTCGATCGTCGCCTCGCCCGGCCCAGGAGGCGTCACGGGCACGTCCTCGACGCGGACGTCCTTGGCCCCGTACCAGATCGCCGCTCTCATGCGGCCGCCCGGCGGCGCAGCACGGCGGGAGCCGTCTCCTTCAGCGCGAAGCACAGAGCCACCACCACCAGCGCGCCACCCGCGGCGATGAACATCGCGGACTGCAGCCCCCACTGGTCGGCCGCCCAGCCCGCGACCATCGGCCCGAGAAAGCCGCCGGCCAGCTCGCCCACACCCATGATCACGCCGAGCGCCGTGGCCAGCGCTCCGCGCGGCACCGTCTCGGCCGGGATCGTGGCCATGAACAGCGTGAAGCAGCCGAGCCCGGTGTAGGTGACCACCATGATCGCGCCGAGCAGCACGGGACTCTCGACGTAGACCACGGCGAGCGGGCAGCACACCGCCAGCGCCGTGAACCCGATCAGAGCCGCTTTGCGTCCGATCCGGTCGGAGATGGCCGGAGTCACGAATCCCCACAACACCCACGCCACTCCCAAACAGGTCATGACGCCGCTCATCGTGCCGGGACTGAAGCCCTTGACCTCGGTGAGGTAGGTCGGAGTGAAGGTGATGATGGTGACGAACCAGGTGAGGTAGCAGCAGGCGATGAGCATGCAGACGACGATGTTGCGCAGCTTGAGCACCTCGCCCAGCGGCACCCTGACCGCCGCCGCGTGGGGCGCGTCGGCCTGCGTTCGCGGAGACCGCTCGCGCACGAACTTCCAGATGAGCGCGGCCATGACCAGCCCAGGGATGATCGTGACGTAGAACGCGACGCGCCAGTCGTAGGTCTCCGCGATCCACACCACGACCAGCGGCGCCAGGATGCCGCCGAGCAGTCCCGCCGACGAGCCCTGCAGCAGGCCCATGTTGAGGCCCCGGCGGCTCTCCCTGGACGCCTCCACCATCAGCGACTGCGCCATCGGCAGCACCGCGCCCTCGGCCGTGCCCATCAGCGCCCGCGCCACGAGCAGCCCGGCGAATCCGCCCATGAGCCCGGACGAGGCGGAGAACAGCGAGAACAGCACCACGGCCACGATCAGAATCGGCTTGCGCCGGCCGAGCGCGTCGGACAGGCGGCCGGCGAACATGCCGGCCAGTGCCCAGGTGAGCGCGAGCACGCCGGACAGGGTGCCGAGTTCGGCGTTGGACAGGCCGAAGTCCTTGTCCATGTACGGCGCCAGGAACGACAGCGCCTGGCGGTCGAAGAAGACGAAACCGAAGGACAGGAAGAGGATGACGAGCAGGCGGATCTCGTACCGGTCGGCCGCGCGGGCGTCCGGCGCCGCGGTGGTGTCAGTCATGACGTTCTCACTTCGAGGGGGTGCGCCGGGGTTCAGCGGAACAGGGAGTTGACGTAGTCGGCGCCGATCCCGACCTTCTCGTAGTGCTCGCGGCACATCTTGATGTAGTCGTGCACGTCGAAGAAGCCGTCGGGGTCGCCGTGCTCGTCCAGCCAGATGAGCGGGCCCTTGACGATGAAGAACGTCTTCATCGGCTCGTCGCTGTCGTAGGCGACCAGCGTGTGACCCTCGCCCGGGGCCTCGTAGACGAAGTCGCCCGCGGTCGCCGTCCAGGGCCGCTCCAGGTAGCCCCACTTGCCGGAGATCGTGTACGCGAACACCTCGTGCGGGTGGTAGTGCCGGTTGACCAGCCCCGCCTCCTTGGCCCGCAGGATGTCGGCCCAGCTGTTGTCCTTGACGTTGATCCACAACGGCCGGGAGCCGACGGTCTCGGTGAACGGCACGTAGTAGCGGTCGTCGTCCGTGGCGACATTGGACAGGTAGACCTCGGGGAGGGCGTCGGGGCGGAAGGAGTTCTCGATCGGCTTGAGGTCCTTCCAGAACTCTCCGGTAGGCATGTCGGGCATGTGAACGGCCCCTTTCGTCGCTTGTTTCCCGGAAGTGAATCCTGGAGGGGCCGGTGCCGTCTTTCCCGTGGAAGACCTGGCCGCTTGCATATTCCGGACATCCACCGGCGGCCGGCACAACCAGGCTCGGCCCCGCCCGGCACGGTCCCGAGCCGCAGACCAAGAGCCGCCACCAGCACCTGGGCAGCCTCGGCCGCAGGAGCCATCCACCCTCCACGGGATCGACGATCACCGTGGTTCCGTCGGGCAGAGCCGAATCCTCGGCGGAGGCGTCGAGTCTCGCCTTGGCGGGACCGCTCCGGGGCGGCCGAACCTGGCACCGGCGCGAGCGACAGCCGCCGCAGCCGATCGGCGAGGATCTCGTCGTCCCGGGTGTCTCCCGGGTGGTCCACGCTGGGCAGCAGGCACTCCCAACTGGCGTCGAGCACGTCCTGGGCCTGCCCCTGGGCGACCACGAGATCGTGCGACGGGACCACCACGCACTGCTGGCCGAAGGCACCGTGACCGTGGTAACCGTGACGCGACATCCAGAACTGGTAGCCGTAGCCGCAGCTGAAGTCGACGTCGTCCGACCCGTCCTCGAACGGCAGGCTGTCGATGTGCCGTCTGGTCGCGAGCTCCACCCGTTCGCGCGGGACGAGCCGCCGGTCGCCCCAAAGGCCTCCGCGCAGCAGCAGTTCACCGAAAGCGGCGACAGCCTCGGTCGTGAGGTGCAGCCCGTGGAATCCGAAGGCGGCACCGCCCAGAGGCGTGCCAGTCGAGGTCTTCGCCTCCTCGATCACCACGCTGGTGACCGGCAGTCGGCAGATCACGGTGAGGGGCTGGGTGTGGAGCCCGGCGAACCGGTCTTCGATGACGATGGCGTCGTCATGTATGAGGGGCGGCTGAGTGCCCAGCGGTCGTCCTCGTCGGTCGGCCGGGCAGGGCTCAGCTTCTGGCGGGACGGGATCGGCTCCCGCGTTCAGTCGTCCCCCGGGCCCTGCCGGTCAGATCGCGATCTGCTGGTCGTGGTCGCGCAGCATGCGCAGGGGCAGAGCCATGGACGCCGGCGCCGCCGATGGTCTTGCCGCGGGCGCGGGCGGATTCGTGGCCCTCCAGGGTGCGGTCGCGGATGTACGGCCGACGCTCAGAGGCAGTCCAGGTAGGCGGCGAAGCGGCGGGTCTCGTCGGGGGACCCGGCGTACGCGATGTGGCCGTCGGGCCGGATCAGGAACAGGCGAGGCCGGCGGGCGCCGTAGAGCGCGTGCAGCGCCGTCTCCGCCGCGGGCACGGCGTGGACGCGTACGTCGATCGGGTGGCGGCGGAGCATGTCCTCGACCCGCTTCCAGTGTGCGGCCGCCGGGCCGGGTTGGGGACCCTCGAACAGCAGCACGTGGTGCCGGGTGCCGCCGATGACGTCGAACAGGCTGCCGCCCGTGGAGCCGACGCGGCCGTACGGCGCCCGGTCGCCGGGCCGCGGCCCCCTGCCCGAGGTTCCGGCGACGGCAGGGCTGCCCCGGTAGCCGATCCAGGTCTGCGAGAACAGCCGGAAGACGGCGGACCGGGCCGCGGGCAGCCGCGTCAGCGGTCCGATGAGACGACCGGCGAGGTGGGACCTGATCCAGCGGGCGGCCGGGTGCCGCAGGGTCTCGAGCGCGAAGCCGCGGTCGGAGCCGCGCAGCACCGCCACCGCGACCGGACGGCGCTCGGCCTCGTAGGAGTCGAGCAGCCGCTCGTGCGCCTGCCCGCGCGCCACCAGCGCGAGCTTCCAGCCGAGGTTGAACGCGTCGCCGACGGCCAGGTTCATGCCCTGCCCGCCGGCCGGGCTGTGGATGTGCGCGGCGTCGCCGACGAGGAAGGCGTCGCCGGCCCGGAACCGTCCGGCGATCCTGCTGTGCACCCGGAACAGAGCGGTCCACGGGGCGGCGGTGATCCGGGCGTCAAGGCGGAAATAGGTGTCGAACCAGTCCTGGATCTGGGAGAGGGGCACGTCGCCGTAGGGCTCGTGGGAGACCTCGCCCCGGGCTCCGGGTGCGCGGCGGGCCGGCGGGGCGAGGCCGGGCGGGACGGCCCCGAAGAGCCGGTACCGGCCGCCGGCCAGGCGGAACAGGCCGACGAAGCCGTCGCGGGTCAGATCGAGGCGCAGCGTGCCCGCAGCCGGGCCGGAGCCGGCGGGGAAGGCGAGGTCCACGTCGGCGAGCAGGCCGGTCTGGTCGTAGGTCCGGCCGGCGAAGGCGAGGCCGAGGGCGTGCCTGACCATGCTGCGGGCGCCGTCCGCGCCCACCACCCACCGGGCCTCGATGGTGGCGTGCTCCCCGGTCGCCCTGCGCACCGTCGCCCGCGCACCGTCCGGGCCTTCGGCCAGAGCGACGAGCTCGGTGTTCCAGGCGACGTCGTGGCCGCGTTCGGACAGCCACTCGAGCAGGAGCCGTTCGGTGCGGTCCTGTTCCAGGCCCAGCGCGTACGGGAACGGCGTGCGGGCCCACGGCCCGGCGAACGGGAAGCCGCCTGCCCGGCGTCCCCGTTCGAAGATCTCGACTCCGGTCATCGGCACCCCCTGCGCCACCGCCCGATCGGCGAGGCCCAGCCGGTCGAGCAGCTCAAGCGTGCGCACGTGCAGGATGGCCGCGCGGGAGTGGGTGTCCGGCCCCTTTTTGGCGTCCACGATCGTGACGTCCACGTCGTGGTCGGCGAGCACCGCGGCCAGCACCAGCCCGGCCGGCCCCGCGCCGACGACGAGCACCTGGGTGCGCATGGTAGCGCCACCGCCCCTCATCGGCCCTGTCCCTCGACACTCTGACCGTGCGGCGGCATGGGCGGGACGCGTACGTGCTCGGGCCGGACGCCCACGCCGAGCAGGCGGCTCATCAGCGCCCGCACGAACGGTAGCCGGGCGATCGCGCTGAAGTCGGGCGGCTCGGCCTGTGCGCGGAGCGCGCGATCGATGCCGAACCGCTGGGCGCCACGCTGCAGCGCCTGGGTCGCCACGGTGGGCGCCCACCTGCGCCGCTGCAGGGCGGCGGTCGCTCGGTCGGGGACCGGCTCACCCTTCGCCTGTGCCCGTCGCAGGTGCCCGGTCAGGAGGTTGGCAGCGGCGACGGCGTCCTGCACCGCGAGGTTGATGCCCACCCCCGCGATCGGCGACATGGCGTGGGCGGCGTCGCCGATCAGCAGCAGCCCCGGCGCGTGCCAGCGGCGCAGCCGGTCGAGCCGGACCTCCAGGAACCGGGTGTCGTCGAAGCCGGTCACCTCGCCGACCCGGTCGGCGAGAAAGCCGACCAGGCTCGCGACATCGTCGCGCAGTGCCTGGATCCCGGCTCTTCGCAGGTCGTCGTGGCCGCCCTTGCGGATCATGTAGGCGATGTTCCAGTACGAGCCCCGGTTGATCACCGCGACGGACTTTCCCGCGGCCATGCGCAGGTGGTAGCCCTCGTCCGGATCGGTGGCGCGGCGGGAGACCCGGAACTGCAGCACGTCCATCGGCGCGCCGAATTCGCGCGGACGCAGGCCGGACGCCCGGCGCACCGCGGAGTGCCGGCCGTCGGCGGCCACCGTCAGGTGGGCCCGCACCTCGTGCTCGCCGTCCGGGCCGCGGAAGCGCACGCCGGTGACGCGCCCGTCCTGCCGCACGACGTCGTATGCCTCGGCCCGCATGAGCAGGCGGAAGTGGGGATGGCGGGCTGCCTCGGAGGTCAGCAGGTGGAGCAGGTCCCACTGCGGAACGAACGCGATGTAGGGATATCGCAGGCCAAGGGTTGAGAAGTCCGCCACGTCCAGCCGGCGGCCGTCGCGGACGAACCCGACTGTCGACACCTTGTGGTGCGGCAACGCCAGGAACCGGTCGATCAGCCCCAGCTCGTCCAGAACGTCGAGGGTGGACGGGTGGACGGTGTCGCCGCGGAAGTCGCGCAGGAAGTCGGCGTGCTTCTCCAGCACCACCACCTCGACCCCCGCCCGGGCCAGCAACAGCCCCAGGACGGCGCCGGCCGGGCCACATCCGGCCACGCACACGGTTGCCGTCGTCGTCGGTTCAGTCACTCCGCATCACCCCTTCGCCTTAGTAGACGTCAGCGTTCCTTATGTTGGGAGCAGAGTAGCCATCGCAAGATTGGAGACGCAAGCGTCTACTATTGCGGCCATGGCCGACAGCGGAACCCAGGAGCAGACAGCGACACAGAGCCGCCGCCGCGGCGCCGTGCTGGAACGGGCGATCTACCGGGCGACCCTGGGCGAGCTCGCCACCCTCGGCTACAACGGCCTGACGATGGAGGGCGTGGCGCGACGCGCGCAGACCGGCAAGGCCGCCCTCTACCGGCGCTGGCCGTCCAAGAAGGACCTCGTCCTCGACGCCCTGCTCCACGCACTGCCCGAACCCCGCGAGATCACCGCGTCCGACTCCGCCCGGGACAACCTGATCGCCGCGCTCACGATCATGTCCGACGCTCTGGCCGGCGAGATGACTCGTCCCGGCCTCGACGTCATGCTGGAATTGCTCCGCGAGCCGGAGCTCAGGCAGGCGTTCGGCGCCAGGGTCGTCGAACCGCGGCTGCGCCTCGTCGAGGCCATCCTGCACCGAGCCGCCGCGCGCGGCGAGATCAAGGCCGGCGCGGAGCTCCCGCTGATCGCCCGGACCGGCCCCGCCCTGGTCATCCAGACGTTCCTGCTCACCGGCGAGCCACCCGCGGCCGCGGAGCTGTCCCGGATCGTGGACGCCGTCCTCATGCCCCTGCTCACCGAGCCCGGCCGACCGGAGGGTCGGACGTGAGTGCGTACGGCTTGACGAACCGGTGCGTGAGCCGTCCGCCACGACGCACCCGGCCTGGGCCGGCGCGTTCCCGGAACGCTTGACCACCCCAGATGGCCGCCGAGGCCGTCGTAGGCTCCAGGAGGGCATGCGTAGACGAGTGGGGCAGCGGGTAGCGCGATGCGGATGGGGTCAACTCCTGCATCCGGACCGCGGCGCCGGCTCATCGCTCTCCTGATCGCCGTCATGCTGCTCGGCATCACCGAGTCCATGATCGGGCCGTACCTCGTGCTGTTCGGCGCCGACCGCCTGCAGCTGTCTGTGCTCGAGATCGGCGTCTTCATCTCCCTGACAGCGGTCAGCGGCATGGCTGCCAGCGTCTGGCTCGGCCGTCGCTACGATCGCCGCCCCGGCCGGTGGCCGGCGGTGCTGGCCGCCTCCCTGGCGGGGACGGGGTATCTGCTGCTCGTGGTGACCACGTCGTATCCGCTGGTGCTCCTCATCGGCGTGCTGTTGCTCGGCGCGGGCACTGCGGTGTTCCCGCAGCTCTTCGCGCTTGCCAGGAGCCACACGGACGGGACGACGGCCAGGCCGGGCGGCGGCACGCCCATCCTGCGCTCGGCGTGGTCGCTGGCCTGGGCGATCGGCCCCCTGGCGGGCGGTGCGCTCGTGGCCGGGGCCGGCTACTCCTGGCTGCTCGGGGTCACGGCCTGCGGGTTCTGCCTCGTGGTCGTGGCCGTGCTCGGGCTCGACGCCCACCCGCCGCAGGCGTCCCCACCTGTCGAGGCGGCCACGGACCGGCCGCTCACCTCGCGGACCGTGGCCCTGTCGATCGCCGGCTTCGCCCTGTTCCACGTCGCGATGTTCTCGGGCGCGGTGGCATTACCGCTGTACGTCACGCAGGTGCTGCACGGCTCGGCCGGTGCGGTGGGACTGATGTTCAGCGTCTGCGCGGCGGCGGAGATCCCCGCGGCGCTCGCCCTGCTGCTGTTGCCCCCTCGCTGGAGCAGGGGCCGCGTGATCCTGATCGGCATGGGGCTCATGGTTGTCTATTTCGCGCTCGTGGCGGCGTTCACCGGCATCGTGGCGCTGGTGCTCATTCACATCGCCCGAGGCGTCGCCATCGCCGTCGTGGGCGCGCTGGGCATCAGCCACATGCAGGACCTGCTGCCGGCCGCCCCCGGCCGGGCCACCACCTTGTTCGCCAATACCGCGACGGCCGGCTCCCTCGTGTCCGGCATCGCCGCCGGCGGCATCTCCCATGCCCTCGGCTACCGAGCAGCCCTGCTCGTCTGCGCCGTGCTCAGCGGGGTGGCATGGCTGCTGTTCCTTCTCGCACGGCTCCGGGCAACGGTCGAGACGGAGGGCTTCGTCGCCGAGCCTGCGCCACCACGCTGAGCGAACCTGGAACAGGGATCTGTTGAGGGCCTGCTCCCTCGTGGGGCGGGGAGCGTGGTGGAGGTCATGGAGGGCCGAAGGGATGCGCCCGCGTTGCGGTGGAGGTTCGGGCCGCTCGACAACCCCAGATGACGATGGCGGCGATCAGTTCACCAAGGGCATGCGCAGCACCAGGCACGTTCCCTGGCCGGGGTCTTCGATGGTCAGGGTGCCTCGGTGGGTGTGGGCGATCTCGCGGCAGATGGCCAGGCCCAGGCCGGTGCCCTTCTGGTCGCGCTCGCGTGACTCCGGGAGCCGGGCGAAGCGTTCGAAGACGATCTCGCGGTGTTCGGGAGCGATGCCGGCGCCGTCGTCGAAGACCGCCAGGACCGCGGTGTCGTCCTCGGCCCTGACCGCGACGGTGACGGCGGTGGCGGCGTGGCGCTGGGCGTTGTCCAGCAGGTTGGCCAGCAGCCTGGACAGCAGCAGCCGGTCGGAGGAGACGACCACGTCCGGCGCCAGGCCGGTGCGGATCGGGACGCGGCCCGGTGCGCGGCGCCGAAGCTCGGTGCGGACGAGTTCGGCCAGGTCGGTGCGCTGGTGCTGGGCCGTCCGGTCGGCGTCCAGGCGGGCCAGGGTGAGGATGTCCTCGGCGATCGCCTGCTGGCGTTCCACGTCGCTGAGCAGGTCTTTGGCCATGCGCGGCCAGTCGACCGCGTCCGGGTCCATCAGCGCTTCCTCCAGTCGCAGGATGGCGCCGGTGATCGGGGTGCGCAGGTCGTGCGAGGCCTCGGCGGTGAAGCGCCGCTCGCGTTTCACGGCTCCCTCCAGCAGTTCCAGGGTGTGGTTCACGATGGTGGCCAGGTAGCGGATCTCGTCGTGATGCGCCGGGACGGGCACGCGGTGCCCGAGGTCGGTCACGGTGATCTCGGCGAGCTCGGCGGTCATGTCCTCCACCGGACGCAAGGTACGGCCGACGAGGTGATACGTCCCCAGCGCCACAATGGCCAGCCAGAGCGCCGAGCCGGCCAGGAGCCGGGCCGCCAGCTCCTGGCTCACGTACCACGGAGGAACCGGCAGCGCGCTGTAGACGATCAGGTCGCCACCGAGGGCGGGAACCCACATCGCCGCGATCATCATGCACTGGCCGGGAAACCCGGGCACGTCACACAGCCGCCGATCCATGGCCGAGTGGCGCCGCGACGGCACGAACGTGGCCATCCGCGGCCGGCCCTGGAACCGGCCGCTCGCCGACACCACCCGCCCGGCACGATCCACGAACTGCATCGCGGCCACTTCCCAGACGTGCAGGACCGGCGGCGGAGCGTGGTGCGCGAACCGATGCAACATCTCCAGGTCCGCGCTGTAGAGGTGCCTGAGCCGATGGTCCGTCACACGATCGTGTCGGTGATCCAGTATCAGCCATGCCGTGAGCACACACAGCACCGCCGCCACCATGGTGGCCAGCATCGTCACCCGCGCCCGGATGGACCACGTGGACCACCCCACACGCCTGAGACGCGCACCTACCCGCGATCCGAAGTGCACGACCCGCCGGATCAGATCCCGCACGGCGTGCTGCTGCTCCTGACCATTGGGCACCTCTTGCACAGCAGCCACCCCCGTCCCGGTGGTCCCGGGCCGCTCCATTCCCCATGCAGCTTCCCCTGACCAGCGGAAACAAGCCTGTAGCCTGTGGCGTAGCCGCCGACGAAGATCTCAGAGAAGATCACGAGCTGTGCCCCCTGGGCGGACGCCCGGCCCAGGAGTTCGCGGCAGCGGCGCGACGGCCGGGGGATGTCCCGGGCTCGCAGCACACCGTCGCCGGCCGCGCAAAGAATGGCGAACGCGCCGAAGTCTTGTTCCGGCCCCCTTCTGCGCGCCGACGTTTTGCACGGAAACGGGCAACTGCCGAGCGAGCCGCTTGCCTTGCACGTGTAAGCCCATCTGGACGGGCGGGGAACGATCACTCGGCGCAACCCGATACCTTGCCATGCAAGGTATCGGGTCGTACCGTGGTCTCATGTCTGAGGGCGCCGAGGCGCCGCCGGGATCGGCGGCCATCGCTCGTCTGCATCGCGAGCTCGCCCGCGGCACGACCGAGTTGGCCGTGCTGTCCGTCCTTGGCGTTCGCCGTCGATACGGCTACGAGCTGCTGAAAGTGCTGCGGGAAACGGGCGAGGGAGTCCTGGAGGTCAAGGAGGGCACGCTTTATCCGCTGCTGCACCGGCTGGAGGATTCCGGCCACATTCTGGCGACCTGGGAAGCGGAGGGGCGGGCCAGGCCGCGCAAGTACTACGTCATCACCCCGGAGGGTCGCACGTACCTCGCCATGCTGCGCGCCCAGTGGAGCAGCCTGGTCGACGGGATGCGACAGCTCCTCGACACACTTGGCGAGGTGCAGGAATGAGCGACCAGCACGAGATCATCGACGACTACACGGAGCGGGTCGGGCGCCATCTGATGGGTCCGGCCAGGGACAAGGCGAAGGCGGAGCTCGGCGCGCACCTGTCCGACGCGGCCGAGGCGGGAGAGCTGGACCATGCCCTGAGCCGGCTCGGCCCCCCGAGACAGGCGGCGGCCACCTTCTCCGACTTACGATCCGCACCGCCCGCTCCCATCGGCGCGCGGCTGGCCGCGGTCGTGATCGACAACATACCGCTCGTCGGCGTCACGCTGGCGCTGCTGACGACGGGGATCTCCCGGATCGCCGAACTGGGGAACGGCTTCGCGCTGGCGTTCCCGCCCTTCGTGTACGCCAAGATCGGTGACGGTTGCGTGAGCGTCGGGCCGCCCGTGCTCTGCGACGTCGGCGTCTACGACTACGCCGGGCTCCTCTACACGCTGGGCGTGCCGCTCGCCCTGCTCTGGTCGATCGTCGGCCTGGGGGTGGTGGAGGCCTGGACCGGCGCGACCCCGGGCAAGCGCCTGCTGAAACTGTGCGTCGTGACCGAGGCCGGGCTGCGCATCCACCCGGCCAGCGGCATCGTACGGCGGCTCAGCGTGGTGCTGGGACCGGCCGCCTGGCTGGACTGGCTGCCCTTCGTGTGGGGGGACCGGCGCCGGGTGCTCGACCTCCTGACCGGGACCAAGGTCGTGCGGGCGGCGCGATGAAGCTCGCCGTCCCCTACGGCGCGCGGCGGTCGGCTGGTTCCTCCGCGTCCGTCGGCAACCCGCCCCAGATGACCATCGCTCGGGGAGCTGTGTGGAACGTCCGGTCCGGCCCGTTCGTCGTCATTGCGTGACCCTCTCCCCGGAGCTTGACGAGCGGCTGCGCGAGGCGGCCGCCAGGATGCACCGCGCCGAGCACGTCCGGCGCCTGCGTGAGGCCACCGCGCAACAGATCGAGGACGTCCGCGGCACCCTGGCGGATCTGGAGTTCGAGCTGGCCAAGGAGGAGCGTGACGTCGCCCGGCTGGAAGGCGGGCTGTCCGCCGTCCTGGCCCGCATGCTGGGCAACCGCGAGGAGCGGCTGGAGCGCGAGCGCGCCGAGGCGGTGGTGGCCAGGGGACGCGTGGACGGTCACCGCGCCCGACTGGCGCAGCTCGAAGCCGATGCGGCGGCGGCCGCCGCCGAGCTGGCCGTGCTCGACCCCGCGTCCCGGGAGTATGCCCAGTTGCTGGCCGAGAAGGAGCAGCAGCTCATCCGGAGCGGCGATCCGCGGGCGCGTGAGCTGGCCGACCTCGGCGCCGCGATCGACCGGTCGAGCGCCGAGCTGCGCGAATGTGCGGAGGCCCGCCAGGCGGGGCAGGGCGCGCACGAGGCGCTCGGCGTCGTGCTGCGCTTCCTCGGCTCCGCCAGGAACGCCTCCACCTTCGACGTGTTCGGCGGCGGCCTGCTCGCCGACGCCTTCGAGCACGACAAGCTGACCAGCGCCGACAAGGCCGCCTGGCATGCCCAGCGGGCTCTGGACGTCTTCGCCCGCGAGCTGGCCGACACCGGGATCGCGGCCCGGCCGGTGATGCCCAAGGTGGACACGCGGTGGTTCGTGGACGCCTTCTTCGACAACATCATCAGCGATGTGCTCAAGCACCAGCGCATCGAGAAGACCAGGGCCGAGGTGACGAAGCTGGCGCAGTGGGTGCGCGGCACCGAGGCGTACCTGAAGGCGCGCCACGCCCAGTTGCTGGCCGAGCGCTCCCAACTGCTGACCAGGCGCAAGGAGCTTCTGCACCCCGCATAGCCACTCCTCGAGGACCTCTGCAACGGGAATGTCCCCGGGCCGCCGACGCCGGCGGCCCGGCCTACTTGATCGCGCCCGCGCCGATGCCCTTCACGATGTGCCGCTGCGCCATCAGGTAGAAGATCACGACTGGCACGATCGAGATGGTGGTGGCGGCGAGGAGGATCTGCTGCTGTGGCGTCTCGGCGGAGGTGAAGGCGGTCAGGCCGCGCTGGATCGGCATGAGGGAGTTGTCCTCGAACAGGACGAGCGCCATGAGGTACTCGTTCCAGGCGCCCAGCCCCTGGATGACCGCCACGGCGGCGAGGCCGGGCCGGGCCAGCGGGAGGATCACGTTCCAGAAGACGCGCAGCGGGCCGGCGCCGTCCAGCGCGGCCGCCTCCTCCAGGGCGCGGGGCTGGCTGACGAAGAAGCTGCGCATGATGAGCGTGGACATCGGGATGCCCGAGGTGATGAGGATCAGCACGTAGCCGACGGGGTTGTTCGTCAGGTTCAGCGAGATGAGCAGCTTGTACTGGGCGAGGAACATGGCGGGTGCGGGGATGATCATGACGGCGAGGATGACGAACGTGAACACGCCCTTGCCCGCGAAGTCGAGCCGCGCGAGCGCGTACCCGGCGAGGCTGGACACCAGCAGGATGCCGATGACGGCGGATCCCGTGTAGAGCACGCTGTTGCGCAGGTAGACGCCGAGCTCTCCTTGGACCCATGCGGTCACGTAGTTGTGCCACTGCGGGTCGGCGGGCAGGAAGCTCTTGTTCGACAGCAGCTCCGTGAGGCTCTGCAGGGATCCGGACACCATCCACAGCAGCGGGAACAGCGCGATCAGCGCGGCGACGCCCAGCAGCCCGTACAGTCCGACCTTGTGGAGGGGCATCCTGCGTCGTGCCGGAGCGGTGGACATCTGGCTGCTCATACGCGGGACCTCCGCCTGGTGATCGCGAGCTGGACCACGGACAGCAGCACGAGTGCGCCGCCGAAGACGACCGACATGGCCGCGGCACTGCCGTAACGCCAGTTGACGAACGCCTCGTTGTAGATCGCGAGGGTCGGCACCATCGTGTGGTGACCGGGTCCGCCGTTGGTCAGCACCTGCACGGTCCCGAAGATCTGGAGCGCGGCGAGCAGCGTGAGCAGACTGACGATCGACGTGACCGGGGCCAGTTGCGGCCAGGTGACGTACCGGAACTTCGACCAGCGGTTCGCGCCGTCGAGCTCGGCGGCCTCGTACAGCTCCTTCGGCACGTCCTGCAACCCCGCGAGGAAGAGCAGGAAGCCGAACCCCCAGTGGAACCAGACGAACACCGCCGCCACGGCGGGCAGCGCGACGGCCGGGTCGCCCAGCCAGTTCTGCTGGAGCGCGCCCAGACCGGCCAGGCCGAGCAGCCGGTTGAGGATGCCGGATCCGGGGGCCAGGATGAAGGAGAACAGCAGGCCGACGACGACCACCGACAGCACGCCCGGCAGGTAGAAGACGGTGCGGAAGAAGGTCTTGCCCCGGGTGACGCTGTTGACGGCCAGCGCCATGCCCAGGGCGACTCCGTTGCCGACGACGAAACCGACGACGCCGAAGAACAGGACGTTGCGCATGGACGCCCAGAAGATCGGGTCGGAGGCGACGAAGTCGTAGTTGTCCAGCCCTACCCATGGGGTGTCGGGGCTGACGCCGTCCCACGACTGGAAGCTCAGCAGGATGGCTTGCGCGAACGGCGTGATCGTGAAGACCCCGACGAGCGCGACGGCCGGTGCCAGGAACAGCCAGCCGATCAGGTTGCGCCGGAGAGCGCGCCTCCCGCGCGGCGCCCGAGATGGACGCCGTGCGGGAATCGCGAGGTGCTGCGTCGTCATGACGTACGGTCCTGCGCCGCCTGGATGGTGGTGAGTGCTTCGTCCACCGTCGTCTCGCCCAGCACCAGGCGCTGGGACTCCGCTCTGATCGCGGTGATCACGTCCGGCGTGAAGGTCGTCGACATGACCTGCATGGTCTTCACCCCGGCGGCGAAGCCCGCGAGCTGGCCGGGGATGTCCGTGCCGGCGAGGAGCTCCGGGTTGCTGGGCAGGATGCGGGCGGTCTTGGCGAACACCGCCTGCTGGGCGGGCTCGGTCAGCCACTTCACGAACGCGAGCGCCTCCTTGGGATGCTTGCCCCTCGGGTTGATCACCGCGCCCTTCCCGGGGATTCCCGGCGAGCGGGGGTCGTGGACGCTTCCGGGAGCCTTGGGGAGCCCGGTGGAGAAGTAGTCGTCGAATTCCGGGTTCGTCCTGAGGCCGACCGCGATGCCGGGGGCGGCGTCGAAGATGGCGCCCATCGACTTGGTGAAGAAGGACGACTCCACGTTCGGGTGGTCGTCCTGGCCGCCGGGGATGGAGTCGTCGGCGAGGACGCCGGCCTTCTTCAGGTCGAGCAGGAATTGCAAGGCGTTGCGCCAGCCGTCCTGTTTCCAGCTCGCCTTCCCGTTGAGGGTCGCTTCGATCTCGGCGTCCGTCAGCCAGTTCGAGGCGAGGCCCTGGATGATGTTCGGCGTCTGAGAGGCCGCGATGGAGAATTTCGCCTTCTTCGCGGCGAGCGCGTCGATGAACTCGGTCGTCGTCGCCGGCGGCTTCTCCGCCGACATTCCGGTCAGCGCCGGGTTGATGAGGAAGCCGTACGTCTGCGTCTCCCAGTGCACCGAGTAGATGCCGGGCTTGACCCCGAGGTTGTTGCCCTCCCGGAACGTCGACATCCTGAGCACGGCGGGGCTGAAGTTCTTGCTCCAGCCGGCGTTCAGCTCGGCGGAAAGGTCCATCGCCCAGCCGGCCTTGTAGAACGGCGCCATCTGGGACGCGTCGAAGGACGAATAGATGTCGGGCATGGATCTGGACTGCGCCTTCGCCTGCAGCTTGGGCAGATAGTCGACCGGTCCGGGAGTGTCAATGGTGATCTTGACGCCGGTCTTCTCGGTGTACTGCTGCGCGAGCTGGGTGAGCGCGGCCTCCTGCCCGCGCGACTGGTTCAGGAAGGTCAGTCCGGCGTCCCCGGTGCTGGTGGATTCGCCGGATGACGAACAGCCTGCCAGGGCAAGCGCCCCGACGATCGCCAATGATCCCGCGGTCGCGATGATGGTGCGGCGGCGGGCGCCGCGTGCTGTGAATGTCGTACCCATGGTCCTCGCCTCTGGAAGCCTTGGATGGGAAGGCGGCCACTCTTGATGCCCGCCCCGGCATTTCCGGTGGACGCCGTGCAATGCCGATGAAGTGGTTCTGGCCTGTCAGTCGGCTGCCGGCCGACCGTTCTCCTTCCGTGTCCGTGAAGATCCGCACAGGACGCCGGGGCGGGGGAGCGCCCCCAGCCCTTCTGACGTGAGGATCCAGCCGTCGGGAAGCTCCGCCCCCTGGTTCACCGCTGTGGCGAGGTGCGCCATCGCGGCCAGCAGCCCTCCGTTCGCCGGTAGATAGATCGCGAGGAATCCCGGCAGTTGCGGATTGTGTCCGTTGGGGAGGAACACGTTCTTCGGCGACGGGAGCAGGAGGGCGTCGATCGCCCGGCCGACATCGCCGAGGCGGGCCGCGGTCATCGCCATGACCGGGTAGTCCCAGCCCCAGCTGGACTGCAGGTCCCAGCGCTCCCATACGGCATCGAGAGTCGCGGACATCGTGGCCGGTTCCACGAGGTCGGTGTCCGGCAGCCACCCCAGCGCCATGAGCATGGACGGGTGATCCTTCCGGATGAGCCACGGCGGCGTCGCGAGGGCGGCGTACGTACCGTCGGGGAGCAGGGCGGGCCGGCGCATGTTCCGCGCCACCCGCTCCCACTCCTCGCTCGGCTCGAGACCGAGCTCGGTTCTCCACTCGTTCGCCACGCCGAGCGCCCACCACCAGTACGCCAGCTCGAAGGTCGGATCGGCGTTCGTCGCCCGGTCTAGGAGGTAGCTCTCCTGCGCGGGGATGAGCGGCGGCGGCAGCACGAAGGCCCCGTCGCGTTCCTCGGCGAAGTCGGCCATGAAGTCGGCGGTCGCCTCGACGAGCGGGTAGTGCTCACGCAGGAACGACTTCTCGCGCCCCTCGCCGCGCAGCAACTCCAGCAGGTGGATCACATGCGGCTGCTGCCACAGCAGGAAGACGCCGATGTTGCTCGGCGACTCGCGCGCGGACGGGTCGGTCTGCTTCGGCCAGCGGGCCCCGCGATACCCCTGCCGGCGAGCGGTCGCCTTCGCCGCCTCGAGGGCGCCGTGATACCAGTGCAGGCTGCGCTCCAGCAGGTGCCCCCGGCCCCACATCGGGAAATGCGCCGCGTGCCACCAGTGCATCTCGAGGTGGAACTTGCCCGACCAGGTGTTGTACGTCAGACCGGACTCCGCGGGAGGCGTGCTCCCGGCGCTGTTGACGGCTGTGAGGTACTGCGAGAGAACGACGCGGCGTTCCAGCTCTGCGGCGCGTGTGTCCGTACTGCCGGCGAGGCTGATCGCGGCACCGGTGCTCCAGTGCTCCGCCCACCACGTTCGCGCGGACGCGCTGACGGCGGGGAAGTCGTCCCTGTCCGGCTGCCGGTCCTGATCGGGCGTCAGCGTCACCACGACCTCGAGAACGGTGGCGCCCGTGTGCGCGACGACCGAGTCGGCCCCTTCACGCAGGCTGCCGGTGGTGCGGACGCCCACGCCGTAGGTCAGCGCCTCCACCGTGCGCCGCGCGTGCCAGTGGCGCTCCGTCCACTGGTGCCAGACCGTCTCCTGCGCGAGCGGCAGTTCGAAGGCGGCCAGGTCGTCCGGCTGATCGTCGAACACCCAGGCGACGCCCCAGCCCCGCGGCAGCAGGCCGGACTCGACGCGCACGGCGAAGCGATGATCCCGCGGGTCGGCGACGGTGGTGACGTGGACGCGCTCGCCGTCGAGGACGTACGCGGCGTGGATCGTTCCCGTCCACAGGTCGAGCTCGGTGCGGACGTTCGTCAACGCGGCCGGGTCGTCGAGCCCCGTCCCGTCGGGGCGGACCAGCGCCAGGCGGCCGAGGTGAGCGCGGCGGGGATTGAAGTGGTACCACGCGCCCGCGACGAACTCCTCGGCGATCGGGTCGCCGGCCCGTTGCAGGCCCATGCGGTCGAGGTAGGGCACCGGGCCGCGGGACGTCTCGTACAGGGTGGCCGCGTCCTCCAGCCGGAGCTCCCGGCCGGGGCGCGTCTCGTACCAGCCCCAGGTCGACTGGGTGCGCAGGGGGATCTGGAAGTCGTCGGCGTCGAAGACGCGCGGGCGCTGCTCGGGCAGGCCGGACAGCCCGTCGTGAGCGACGCGGTGCGGGTCGGGGACCAGCTCGTGGAAGGACGGGAACGTCTGCAGCCCGGAGATGTCGACCGTGAGCGCGATGTCACCGTTGCCGACCGTGAGGACGTCAGCGGGGTGCGCGGACGTCAGCACGGGGTTGTGCCGTCGCACGAGCCGGCGCCGGTCGATTGCTTCGGACATCCTCGCCCTTCCTGGATTCCTGAGTTTCACGCCAGCTCCCGTCGCCTCGGACGGTGCGGTGCGGTCGCCGCACCCCGGAGAAAGCCGTCGGGGAAGGTGCGCATTCGTCTCTCGATCATGTTCCGGGGCGACCTGGGTCGCCTGCGAGGCCGGGACGGGCCCCGAGTGCGAGTTAACGTAGCCGTTACGTCGCGCATGGGTCAAGGAAAAACGTGTACCGGTCTACGACATCTCTGCTAGCCATTCGCGTACGATCCCCGTCGTTCGCTAAGGTTCATAAACCGGTCTACATACGCGATGATCTCGACGTCGTAGGATCGGCAGGACTTGGCTGGAGGATAAGGGGATGCCCATGGTCGCGCCGGAGCGACGACGCAGAGTGACCATTTCCGACGTGGCGAAACACGCCGGGGTCTCCAAGGCGGCGGTCTCCAAGGTCATCCGGAACGACTACGGGGTCAGCGACGCCATGCGCGACCGCGTCGGGCGGGCCATCGACGAGCTCGGCTACCGCCCCCAGGCCGCCGCGCGGGCGCTGCGCGGGCGGGCGTTCACCATCGGCGTGCTCATGCGGCACATCGGGATCCCGTTCTACGCCGAGATCATGACCGGCCTGGTCGATCAGCTCGCCGAGTCCGACTACCAAGCGATCATGATCCAGGGAGGCACCCTCGACAAGACCGAGAAACGTGCCCTGGACGCCTTGATAGACCGGCAGGTGGACGGCATCCTCATGATCGCTCCACTCGTCGGCCGCACCCGGCTCGAGCAGGTGGCACGCGAGTTCCCCACCGTGGTGCTGGGCCGCCACGACAGTTCACCGGCCTACGACCTGATCGTCGACGACGACAGGGTCGGCTCCGAGCTCGTCATGGAGCACCTGATCGCGCTCGGCCACCGTCGCATCGGGCACATCACCTTCCAACAGGAGCACGAACGGGCGGCCGACCAGATGCCGCGCATCAGAGCCGAGACCTACGAGCGGGTGATGCGGGACCACGGGCTCGCCGACGAGATCGCCGTCGCCGTCACCTCATACTCGGAGGAAGGCGGCTATGACGGCGCACGCGAGCTGCTGAGCCGCGATCCGCGCCCCACCGCGATCTTCGCCGGTTCCGACGAGGCGGCGCTCGGCGTGCTGGCCGCGCTGCACGAGGCGGGCCTGTCCGTCCCGGACGACGTCTCCGTGGCCGGCTACGACAACACCAGGCTGGCCGCCCATCCCAACATCGCGCTGACCACCGTCAACCAGGACGGAGTCGTCATGGGCCGGATGGCCGGGCGGCTCCTGCTCGAGCGCATCGAAGGCCGCACATCGCCGGTGCACTTCTCGGTCATTCCGAGCCTGGTCGTCCGGCGCTCCACCGCCTCTCCCCGCTGACGTCCCGCCTGCTCCCCGCTTCGGCGGTCCCACCTGCCTGGCTCCAACCAGCCGAGGAGTGCCGTGATCGGCACATCGTTCAACGACAACTGGCAGTTCCGCCCGAAGGTCAATCCGTTCGCCGAACTGGCCGGCACCGCGGTCCCGTTCGAGCCGGTGATCGTGCCCCACGACGCGATGCTCACCCGCGACCGCGACGCCACCACGGACGGCGCCGCGACCGCCTACTTCCCCGGCGGGACCTACGAGTACCGCAAGACGTTCCCGGTGCCCGGGGAGCACCGAGGTAAGCGGATCATGCTGGAGTTCGAGGGCGTCTACCGGGACGCCACCGTGTTCGTCAACGGCAACTACGCCGGGCAACGCCCGTACGGGTACTCGCGGTTCCTCATCGACGCCGACCGGTTCCTGCGATTCGGCGAGAACAACGAGGTCCGCGTGGAATGCCGGACCCACCAGGACTCGCGCTGGTACTCCGGCGCGGGCATCTACCGCGACACCTGGCTGCTCATCGGCGAGGTCGTCCGCATCAGCCCGGACGGCGTCCGCGTCACCACCCCGGACATCGACACCGGACGCGCGGTCGTGGAGGTCGCCACCACGATCGCGAACGACTCCAACGACCTGCGCACCGTCCGGCTGGTCACCGAGATCCGCGATGCCGCGGGAACCGTCGTCGCGTCCGACACCGCGCCGATCACGGTACAACCTCACGAGCCGGCCGTCGCCCGCCGGCGCCTCTACGTCCGCGACCCCTCGCTGTGGAGCCCGGACTCGCCCGCCCTGTACACGTGCGCGGTGTCCATCGCGGACATCGACGCCGTGGAGGTCGCCTTCGGCATCCGCTCCTTGCGCCTGGACCCCGAGCACGGGCTGCGGATCAACGGCGAGACGGTCAAACTGCGCGGCGCCTGCGTGCACCACGACAACGGACCGCTGGGCGCCGCGACGTTCGCCCAGGCCGAGGAACGCCGCGTGCGGCTGCTCAGGAACGCCGGATTCAACGCCATCCGCATGTCGCACCATCCCATGAGCACCGCGATGCTCGACGCCTGCGACCGCCTCGGCATGCTGGTGGTCGATGAGGCTTTCGACATGTGGACCTGGAGCAAGAGCCCCTTCGACTACAGCCTCGACTTCCCCGAATGGTGGGAACGCGACCTCGAGGCGATGGTGGCCAAGGACTTCAACCATCCCAGCGTCATCCTGTACTCCCTCGGCAACGAGATTCCCGAGACCGGCGCGGCCACCGGGGCCATATGGGGCCGCAGGCTCGCCGAGAAGGTCCGTGCGCTGGACGACACCCGCTTCCTCACCAACGGGATCAACAACCTCCTGGCCCTGCTGCCCGACCTGCGAGCCCAGGAAGGCGACGACACGGGTATCAACACCCTGATGGCCGACAGCGGCTTCGACGTGAACGCCGTCGCCGCCTCCGACCTGGTGACCACCCGCACCGCCGAGTCCTACAGCCTGCTCGACGTGGCCGGGATGAACTACTCCGAGATCCGCTACGAGACCGACCGCACACTGTTCCCGAACCGGATCATCCTGGGCACCGAGACCTTCCCGACCCGCATCGACGACAACTGGCGACTGGTCGAACAGCACAGCCACGTCATCGGCGATTTCACCTGGACCGGCTGGGACTACCTGGGCGAGGTCGGTATCGGCCGGCCACAGTACGTCACACCGGATACCCCGCGCCCCACGTTCACCGCGCCGTATCCGTACCTGCTGGCCGGCTGCGGGGACATCGACATCACCGGCCACCGGCTTCCCGTCTCCTACTACCGGGAGATCGTCTTCGGCCTGCGCGACCGGCCCTACCTCGCTGTCCAGCGGCCACAACACCATGGCAAGACCGTCATCAGCAGCCGATGGGCCTGGAGCGACAGCATCGCCGGGTGGACCTGGCCCGGCCACGAAAGTGCCCCGATCATCGTCGAGGTGTACAGCGACGCGGACGAGGTCGAACTCTTCGTCAACGGTCGCTCCCTGGGACGCGGACCGGTCGGCGAGCACCACAGGTTCCGCGCCGAGTTCGAGACCACCTACGAACCAGGCGAACTGCTCGCGATCGCCTACCGCGACGGCGTCGAATCCGGCCGCGACGTCCTGCGCACCGCGACCGGCCCCATCGTGCTGCACGCCGAAGCCGAACGACCGATCATCACGGCCGGCGTCGGCGACCTGGCCTACATCGCCTTCACCCTGGTCGACCCGGCCGGGACACCGCACCCCGCAGCCGACCGGCCCGTACGGGTGAACGTCACCGGCGACGGAACGCTGATCGGCTTCGGCAGCGCCGACCCGGCGAACAAGGAACGATTCGACTCGACAGAGCACCACACCTACCAGGGCCGCGCCCTCGCCGTGGTGCAGCCGACCGCGCCCGGCACCATCCGCCTGACCGCCGTCGCCCCGGACTGCGCCCCGGTCGAAGTGCTGATCACGGTCGAGAAGCCGGACCGGTCACGGTAGAGCAGTTCTGCGCCGCCGTCGCCCCACCAGGGCGCCCTCACCCAGTTCCGCCGTATTCCGGTGGCACCCGCCCCCGGGGACGTCGCTCGGCCACCTCCGGAAACCGGGTTCTTCCCGCCCGCGGGCACGTCCTACTGTGGGGGAAGACGATCACGGGGAGGCCCCGACGTGGATGCGAGCGGCGCGGGCGGCTTCGCGGAGCGGCCGCTCGGGTACGTCTTCCGCCCCCATCGGCGGGGGGAGGCGGACCACGAGGCGATGGCCGCGGTGCGGCTGGGGTGCGCAGTGCGGGATGGGATGGACCCCGGGTCGGTCGTGGCGGGGTTACCCACGGCGGCCGAGTTCGCGCAGTTCTGCCGGACGCTCGACGACCCCGCCGAGGACCAGCTCCTGGTGGAGCGGGACGGCCGCGTCGTCGGTCACGCGTCGGTCAGGTGGCTCGGCCATGCTCGGCTGGGCCGGGACCGCGTCCGCCGGCTCGTCCGCCGGCTCGTCCGCCGGCACGGCACCGCCCGGTCGGCCGTGTTCGGTGCCAACGCCATGGAAGGTGAGCAGGCTGACCGTGCGCACACCCGAGTGAAGGGCGACCTGGCCGCGGAGAACCCGGCCGCTGCGTCAGTGACCTTTCGGGCCTGAGACGCCCAACAGGTGGGTTGCTCGTTCCGTGCGCAGGTGGAGTGCCGTGCGGCCCTTGCGTTGTGTCAGCACCAGGCCCGCCCCGCGCAGCGCGCCCAGGTGTTGCGAGACCGCGCTCGGGGTGATGCCCAGCCGGGTGGACAGGGCCGCTGTCGTCAGGGGTTCGGCCAAGGCGGCGAGGATCTGCGTTCTGGTGTGGCCGAGCACCGGGGCCAGGCCGGTCAGCTCCGGCGGGGGCGGCTCCCAGAGCAGGCCGACGCCCGTCGCCGGATAGCGGATCGACGCGGCGGTGACCGGGGACTTGTCCACACCCACGTTCGGCCAGTTGAAGACGCTGGGCAGCAGGACCAGGCCATGCCCGCCGGCGTCCACCGTGTAGACGGAGTGCGGGGTGCGCCGGCCGTGCACCACCAGCTGGCCGCCGTCCCAGGCGATATCCCGGTGCAACTCGGCGAACAGCGCCTGCACCCCGCCGTCCACCAGGGTCAGCGCACGTCGACCGATGTCGGCCTCCAGCACCGCGCACATCCGGCCCCAGTGCGGAGCGATCAGCAGCTCGTAGCAGCGATGCAGCGCCTCCGCCAGCCGCGGCAGGACCGCCGCCGGCTCGGGGACCTCCTCGACCGGCATGCCCAGGACCGCGCCGTACTCCTGCCGGAAGAAGTCCCCTTCCGTGGCGAGCAGCAGGTCCAGCTCCGCCGCCATTGACGGCAGCCGCGTCCTGGGCACCGGGAACAGGAACGACGGCAGCGGCCCGGCGATCAGCGCTCGCAGCAGCGGCAGCTCGCGCTCGCCCGCCGGCAACGGGCGCGCCTGGCGCACCCACGGCTGGTGGACCGCATGCCCGCCCATGCCCAGCAGGATCCGCAGCGCCAGCACCGTCTCGCCCAGCGGTGAGACGGCGAACCGCACCTTCGCAACCGACGCCGCGGTGAACCTGATCTCGACCGCCATCCGCCCTCATCATGTAGCTGTGGCTAAACGATAGCCGAGGAGCGCCGCTTTCCCGCAGGCTGGCGGGCATGCCATTCTTCACCGCTTACGACGGCACCCAGCTCGCCTACCACGCATTCGGCGATGGTCTCCCTGTGGTCTGTCTGCCCGGCGGGCCGATGCAGGCTTCCGCCTACCTCGGCGACCTCGGAGGCCTGTCCGCGCACCGACAGTTGATCATGCTGGACCTGCGGGGCACCGGCCAGTCCGCCGTGCCGAAGGACACCGGCTCGTACCGCTGCGACCGTCTTGTCGATGACGTCGAAGCCCTGCGCGAGCACCTTGCACTCGACCGGATGGACCTTCTCGCCCATTCGGGGGGTACGAATCTGGCCATGCTGTATGCGGCCCGCCATCCGGAACGCGTCAGCAAGCTCGTGCTGATCGGTCCGAGCGCCATGGCCGTCGGCATCACGGTCACCGCGGACGTCCGGCGGGAGACCGCGCTGCTGCGCAAGGACGAGCCGTGGTTCCCGGCGGCGTTCGCGGCCCTGGAGGAGATCATGGCCGGCACCGGCGACGCCTTCGAGGCCATCGCGCCGTTCTGGTACGGCCGTTGGGACGAGACGGCCCGCGCCCACAAGGCCGCCGAGAACGGGCAGAAGAACAGCGAGGCCGCAGCCACCTTCGGCGCCGAAGGCGCCTTCGACTCCGACGCCACCCGCGCCGCGCTCATCCGCTTCACCTCGCCAGTGCTGCTGGTCGCCGGTGAGGTCGACCTGAACTCCCCTCCTCCCGCGATGACCGAACTCGCCAGGCTGTTCCCCAACGCCGAACTCATCGTTCAGGCCCGAGCCGGGCACTTTCCGTGGCTCGACGACGCCGACCGGTTCGTGGCCACCACCGCGGCGTTCCTGCGGTAAGCGATTCCTCTGAGGAGGTTCCGGGCTGCGGACGGTTGTGTGGTTCGGCCCGTCATATCGCGCCCGGTTACCCCGGCCGGCACGAGCCCGGGTCGCCGCGGTCCACGCGCCCGATGCGAAGCTCATCGGCCGAGAAGGAGTGACGCGGCCCCGCCGCCGCGGCGCTGCGTTTGGCCTTCAAGCCGCCCGCTTGAAGGCCGACAATCGCCGGCATCGCACCACTTGTTCTCCTGAACGGACGGATTCGCGTACCGGAAGACATCGAATCGCATGCCCCGCACTGGAGGGACACCGAGTTGTGACCAGCCCAACCCGCGACCTGCGCTGAGCACGCCTCGGCCGCGAACCGCCCCGGTCCGCCACCGAGCTGTCCACGCCGGCGATTCCTGTGGCGGTGATCAAGCCTTGACACCGGCCGGACTGGCCGTAATAGTACGGCTAACCCGATTTAGCGTCAGCGTAACCATGCCGGCCTCGAGGAGACGCGACCAAACAGGCGCCTGGCGAAGGCGGCCAGCACGTCCCAGTCGCCAAGGCGACACATCACCGTGCCCGGACTCTCCCATCGACCCACGGGGCGGCGCCTACCCGGGGACGTGACCCACCCAGGCGCGACGACCCGCCGGCCGGAACCGAGACCCACTCGCAGTGGAGGGCACCCCCCATGACCATCCGCCGATTACTCATCACCATCACGGTGGCTGGACTCTTGGCAACGACGGCGACCCCGGCGTCAGCATCCGGCGGCCCAACGGGCATACGAAGCGTCACGGCGATCACGAAGGTCTACACCTTCGGACAGAAGGTCGCCGCCGTGGCCCTCCGATACGACGATGTCGTCAACCCGAAGACGCTGGACCGCGGCACGTTCACGGTCTCGGACAGCATCTACAACTTCCGCTTCGATCCGCTTGAGGACCTGCCGAAACGCGCGGACCGCACGGTGACGCGGGTCTACACGAACGACGAGCCCGCGCTCGACCCGCACGGCCGATCGGACCGCGGCCGGTACGTCATCGTCGAGCTCGACCCGAGCGATCCCGGCGGCAACACGGTCATCAGATCCACCTGCTCCGGCGCCCTGTGCTCAGAGCGCATCAACCCGGATCTGCCCACCGAGGTCATCCAGCACGAAAACGTCTACGCCCGGTCAGGGCGGGGCAAACTGCTCGCGGCGGGCGGGTCCACTCGCCATCCGCTGACGACCAGGCCGGTCAACATCCTCGCTGACGAGTTCCAGTACAAGAGGTTCGAGCATCCGGGGATGACGGTGCCCTACGCCTTCCGCCTGCCCGAGCATTACCAGCCGTGGCACACGTACCCCCTGGTGGTCGTCCTGCCCGGCTGGGGATCCGGTTACGACGGACAGAACGAGGGCGTACAGGTCGGAGTCGACGTCACCGCGGTCGCCTGGGCGCAACCGGCATGGACCGGCAGCCGCGAAGAGGTCATCATCCTGGCACCGCAAACCGAGCGCATCGGCACACCGGCCGAGGTGGACGCCCTGGTCGCCCTGCTCAACTCCTTCACCGGCACCTACAACGTCGACCGCGAGCGCATCTACGCGTCCGGATTCTCGTGGGGCACCACCCTCGCCTACCGGACGATGGCTGAGCATCCCGGCCTGTTCGCGGCAGCACTGATCAACGCCGGCTTCACCGTCAGCGACGACCAGGCGGCCCGCATCGCCGCCACCCGCACGCCTGTCTGGATCACCCACGGCACCGGCGACCCGGTCCTGCCAGTGACCAACGGCCGCACCTCCGGCCAACGGCTGCGCGACGCCTACGTCGCCGCCGGAGTCGACCCCGCCGAGGTGGCCGGCCTGGTGCACTACACCGAGTTCCCGAACGAGGCGTATTCCCAGCCGGACTACCATGCGGTCGTCGGCCCGACCTACGAAACCCGGCCCATCCTCCACTGGCTACTTGGGCAATAGCATCCCGGCCGGTCCAGCGGGCGTGGTCGCGATTGGCTCCGACCGTCCCCTACACCGCGGCCATCATCACATGCCCTTGCTAAATCGAATTAGCGCCGTTGGACACGCGTACAGCCCACGGCCGGAAAGGAAGCACCAGATGCGTATAGGCAGATGGGCCGGAGTGGTGGCCTCGACTCTGGCATTGGCCGCCTCGAACCTGTTGCCCGCTGGGCCCGCCGAAGCGAACAGCGGCCAGAATGCCGGGATCCGCAGCATCACCCCGATCACCACGGTCTACACCTACGGGCAGAAAGTGTCCGCGGTAGCGGTCGAGTACGGCGAGAACGTCAACCCGAAGGAACTGGACACCTCCACCTTCTCGGTACGGGACACGCTCTACAACTTCCGCTTCAATCCCATCGAGGACCTGCCCAAGCTGACCGACCGCAAGGTCACCCGCACCTACACCAACGACGCCGCCACCACCCGGGCCGATCACCGTTCGGTGCCGGGCCGGTACGTCATCGTCGAACTCGACCCCGAGCAGAACGCCGGCTGGACGGTGATCACCTCCAAGTGCCCGACCTTCCTCTGCACGGTGAAGGTGAACCCGGATCTGCCCACGCAGGTGGTCCAGCGCAAGAACGTCTACGGACAGCCCCGGCTCGGCATCGGCAGGGGCCCGCTGTTGGCCAAGGGGTCCCCGAACACCTCCAGAAAGGTCACCGAGAAGGCGGTCAACCTCCTGGTCGATGAGTTCCGCTACGGCTCGTACCTGTCCAACGGGATGGTGCTGCCCTACCACTATCACTTGCCGAAGAACTACGACCCGGCCAAGACGTACCCGCTGATGGTCGTGCTGCCCGGGCACGGCATGGGCTGGGACGGAGACAACCTGACGGTCCAACTGGCCGCAGACATTCCCGCCACGGCCTGGCTGCGGCAAAAATGGACCGGGACCACGCAGGACGTCATCGTGCTCGCCCCGCAACACCAGCGCGTGGGCGGCGCGGCCGAGGCCGACCTCCTGGTCAAGCTGCTCGACCAGTTCCTGAAGGACTTCGCCGTGGACAGGCGGCGGGTCTACGCCACCACCGTCTCCTACGGTTCCCAACTGTTGTGGAACGCCTTCGCCAAGCGTTCCGACCTGTTCGCCGGTGGGCTGGTGACCGGCGGCTTCGCGGTCAACGCCGAACAGGCGGCGGCCATCGCCGCCGCGGAGATCCCGCTCTGGGTCACCCACGGCGTACACGACCACCTGCTGAACATCAACCTCGCCCGCACCACACGGACGCTGCTGCGGGACGCCTACATCGCACGAGGCAAGACCCCCGAGCAGATCGAGAACCTTGTGCACTACACCGAGTACGAGGACGCGGCGTTCTCGCTCCCGGACTACCACGCGGCCTACGGACCCACCTACGAGGACACCTCCATCCTCACGTGGCTACTGAGCCAGTCCAAACCGCAAACCTGACCAGCCCGCGGCTCTCGCCGCCACCATGGCATCCGCCCGGCTCGCCGGCGCGGTGGCCCGGCACGTTGCTGCGGGCACCTCGCCGGCGGCCTACCTCACCACCTACCAGGCCAACACGGCGGCGTACTCCACGAATGCCGACATGCCACTGCATCTGTATGGGTCGCACCGCCCGCGCCGGCAACACCCCCCGTGTGCCATTTCGGGCTTGTAGATATGATCAATAGTGTCCCGATCGGGGTCACTTGTCGTTTCCGTTCATCCCCCGGGCCCGGATCAGAATCTCCCCCGCACATCACAAGAGCACGGTGCGAACCAGCCGAGGGGGCAGAGGATGACCGTAAACAGCAACATCTCGATCACCGGGCGCATCACCCTATTCACCGGCGTGGTGTCGGCATTGTTGTGCTCGCTGCTGGCCGTCGTCCTGATGGTCGCCATCCATCGCTACGCCACCAGCGCGCTCAGCTCGGAGATCCGTGCGTCCGGCGGCCGCGTCGCCATCACCGTGGAAGACCTGGGCAGGGTGAGCGGCCCCCTTGCGGAGCACCCGGGCCGCAACATCCAGGTCGTCGACCACCGGGGGCGTGTCGTTGATTCGACCCCGGCGCTGCGGGGCAAGCCGCCGATGGCGACGTTCATCCCGGACGGCCTGAACACCAGGGAAGGTGTGGTGTGCGGCGGCGTCTTCGGGCCTGGCCGGTGCGACATCGTGATCGCCCAGTCGGCCCACCGGCCGGAGGGGAACTGGACGGTCTATGCCTCCTCGCCGGTGATCCCCGTGTGGGTCGAGCCCTGGCTGGCTTCGCTGGTGATCGGCTCCGCGGTCGTGCTCGCGGTCGCCATCACGGGCCTCGGCAACCGGATCGTCACCGCGTCGCTACGTCCGGTGAGTGCCATCCGCGACGAGCTGGACGAGATCAACGCCAGCCGCCCCTCCCGCCGGGTACCGACGCCGCCCAACCACGACGAGATCAGCGGCCTGGCCGACAGCATCAACCACACCCTGGCCCGCCTCGACACCGCGATGACCCAGCAGCGCCAGTTCGCCTCCGACGCCTCACACGACCTGAGAACTCCCATCGCCGCGATGCGCGCTGAAGTGGAGGACGCCCTCCTGGCGCCCGAGGCGACCACGCTGACCAGATTGTGCAACACCCTTCTGGGTAGTCTGAAACGCCTGGAGTCGATCGTCTTCGATTTGCTGACGCTCACCAAACTCGACGCGGGCGCGCCCACCACGCCCACCGCGTTCGACCTGGCCGAACTGGTGGACGAGGCGTGTCAGATGCACATCCATCTTGAGACGACCAAGCGTCTCCTATGCCACGTGGAGCCCGGTGTGCAGGTACGTGCTGACCGGCAGCACCTTGGCCGCCTGCTCACCAATCTTCTCGACAACGCCGACAGGCACGCGGAGAGCACGATCACGGTCAAGGTGCAGCATGAGGACGATGAGCGTTACCCGGGCGGCGTCGCGGTGCTGGAGGTGCTGGATGACGGGCCGGGCATCGATCCGGACAAGCGTGAGCTGGTGTTCCGGCGCTTCACCCGGCTGGACTCCGCCCGCAACAAGGACACCGGCGGCAGTGGGCTTGGCCTGCCGATCGCCCGGCAGATCGCCGAGGCGGCCGGAGGCACTCTGCGGATCGAGGACAGCGACCGGGGCGCCCGCTTCGTGCTCCGGCTCCCACGCGACTCCCAGGATGCCCCCGAATCCCCGCCCGCTGCCGGATGACCCGACACAAAGCAGCAAGCTCGCAGTGTGCTGTTGTCGGCGTACTGACGGGTGTGCGCACCGCACTCGTCTCGGTCGCGGTGGACGACTTCGCGCTACGCAAACGCGCCGGCTACGCCACGATCATCGTGGACCTGGAGGCGCGCCGTCGGTCGACGTACTGCACGGGCGGGAGGACGAGCCGGTGGCCGCGTGGCCGGCCGCTCACCCGCAGATCGAGATGGCATGCCGAAACCGAGCCCGCGCCTCCGCGGAGGCCGTCCGGATCGGCGCACCACGGGCGCTGGTGCCGACCGCTCCGCGTGAGCGGGTGACGCCGAGCCGGCGACAGGCCCGCGCGAACTCTCGCGAGCAGCACTGAGGCCCCGTTGTCGCGGTGAAACACCGCGCCGTCCAGGCGGCCGCCCCGGGTGTGCGCCGCAGCTTGGAGCGCGTCGATGACGAGAGCTCGGTGCGCATGTGGCCGGCGATGGACCAGCCCGCCAGCCGGCGCGAGTACAGATCCACGACCGTGGCCAGGTACAGGAACCGGCCGCCGCCGACGGGCAGGTAGGTGAGGTCACTGACGTAGCGGGTGTTCGGCCGCTCGGCGGTGAAGTCGCGCTGGATCAGGTCCGGCGCCGGGGCCGCGTCCGGCTCGCCGATGGTGGTGCGGACCTTCTGACACAAGCACAGCCCGGCGATGCCGTGCTCGCGCATCACCCGCTTGTGGTTGGCCTTCATCCCGGCCGCGCGCAGCTCGGCCGTCATCCGGGGGCGAGCCTAGGTGCCGTCACGCGCGGCGTGGATCCGTCGCATCCGCTCGGCCGGCTGCGCGTCGGCCTCGCGGCGGGCCAGCCGCGCTGCGGCGCCCTTGCGTCACCCCGTGTCTCTTCTCTGCCAGTTGACGCTCCTGGCATGATCGTTCTCATCGAGAATGGTGTCCGCCGGCTCCTCAACCCGGAACGGCTGAGTGGTCAGGGGCGAGGTGCCCGTCGGTCTCGGCGCTCTTCGAGTTCTTCCGCGCTGACCGGGATGAGCATCGGCTGCCCGACCACACCGAACATCGTGACGACGAATTCGGTTTCGGCGTCCGGGAGGTTGTTGGCGTCCTGGTAGTGGATGGGGTCGCCGCCCGGCTCCCAGAACGACTCTCCGGCCTTGACGACCCGTTCTGGTTCCCCTTCCAGCTCGAAGAGCAGCTCACCTCTGATCATGTACCCGAACACGGGACCGGAGTGGCGATGCGGCGGGTTGCCCTCACTACCCGGCGGCAGAATGACCCGGACCGTCATCGCCTCGGCGTTGTCGGGTATCGGCGGCGGCGAGGGCACCGACGAGATGAGATCGATCTTCGGCGGTGGCGTGGTCGCGTTGGGGTTCTCGAGGTGGTGCAGATGTTCGTTGCTCATGGGTTCCTACCTTCTCCGTGGTCCTTGTTGTTGCCGGCAAAGACAAGACGGTTTGGCGATATGGGCGGCTGAAGATGAGGTCGTCGTCTCGTCTCCCGGGTTGGAGATGAGGATGACCAGTAGTCTCGCCGGTTCCGTCCGGCTGATGTTCTCCGGGAGCACATGGCGGCTGCCCGGCGGCTCGACGAAGCCCTCTCCTTGGCGGTGCGCACTGAGCCGGCTGCGGATAGCGCCGTCGAGCACGTAGACGTAAAGGGAAGGCTTCGTCGTGGCGATGTGGCAACGCGCGTGCACCGGGCGGGAAGTCTGCGATCGCCGAGGTGAATGTGTTGCCCTTGAGATTGGGAAGAGACTGCTCCGGCAGAGGCATCAGCGTCTCGGTCGGTGGCTGCGCAACCGTGGCGGCAACCGGCACCTTGTCAACACCACGCACCTTGCTGGTCGCCTGCTCTGCCGTGGGAGCGCATGCCGCCGTGGCCATGCCGACAGCCGGAATCCCGCTGGCGGAACGCACTCGCATCTTGACGACTCTCCTATCCTTCCGCACTTGCAGGCCGACGGGGCGCCCGCGATGCATCCCGGTTTCCGCCTCAAGTGCGCGCTGCTCGCCTCGCCGCAGCCCGAGGCGCAGCTCTCTCCGCGCGGCGTCGGTCAGGCGGAGCAGCGTTGATTGATACGCTGCCCACGCAGCTGGAGTACCTACCGGGGAGCGAAGTCAAGCCTCGGCAGGGCCCGGTAGCGGACGATCTCCGCGCACGCGGCAGCACCGTGAGGAGGTCAGTGCTCCTGCTCTTCCTGGGCGCGGCGCGAGTGGCATGGCAGGCAGAACGCGCGGCGCTGATCCGGGAGATACGGATCTTCGCCAGTTCGACCAGGAGCGGGTCGAGACCTGCCGCCGTGACGCTCTCCGCCTCCGATGGCATCGCGATGAGAAGTCCTGTGGGTGGTCGGTGCTGCTTGCCGGTGTTGATGCGTTACTGCTCAGCCGAGCCGCCGGCCAGGTCCGCGCGGCGGTGGTGACGGGTGTGCCGCCGGGCGTATCGGCTGGTCCTCAAGGCAGACCCCAGACCGGCGGCTCACCGTCCTCGTAGACGGCCGGACACAACACGAGAGGCCTAGCACCGCATTTCTGCTGGTGACGGTCCTCTTATGGCTCGTATGGCACGTGCAAAGGTTCGAGCTTGCGTAGGCAGGGTTGATCATGGGCTGACCAGCCCACAACCGCTTTCTCCTTGTTCATCGCCTTGGAGATCATCCCGTACATATCCCGCCGAAAGATCATCTGCCTTGGGCATGGAGTCACGGGTAGAGCCCATGGGCGAGATCAATTCCCGTCTGCCAGTTCGGGTGCGTAGTATTGAGGCAAGGGTTCCGGTCCGCTGTAGCGCCGACACGGACATCGATCCTCAGTCCACTCATAGGGCGTCCCAGACTTGCGCCAGGCGACCGGTCTTGTGACCACGGCATGGCACTCGCCCGTCTTGGCGTCGTGGAAGGCGACGTTGTGTTTGCACCCACAGCGAGGGCGTCTTCGATGGCCAGAGCGCATCAGCCGAGAGAGCCTGCCGACCGCGATGCCCGTGGCGAAGATGGCCGCCCCAGCCAGCAAGGAGAAGGGGTCCATCAGGCGCACCTGTCTAGGTTGGAATCCGGTGCTGCCATTCTGCGCTGTTTTCAAGCGATCTGAAAAGAAGCGACCCTGATCGCTCTACGGCCGATGGTCTGAGAGGGCGTTACGCGAGGTGATGCTGCTTCGTTGCTTGCGCTGGATGGTGCAGGCTGGTGAAGCCCGAGTTTCGCAGTTCGCGGGCACATAAGCCTTGATCGTTGAGCGAAAGTGCTGGTCGGCATGGTTGTGGATAACTTCCGGAGTCCCAAAGTGTGGGCACACGACCATTCGTGATTATGCTGCGG
>NZ_JBGNUW010000048.1:0-45084 GCF_041950495.1 Nonomuraea sp. MTCD27
ACTGCTAATGCGGTTTGGGTTTACCGCCCATCCGGGGTTCAAATCCCCGATCCTCCGCAGGTAGGAGCCCTGCCCCGTGATCACGGGGCAGGGCTCTCTGATCTTGGTTTACCCGCTGCCGGACCATTGCCGGACCATTGCGCTAATGATCATGCTTCGGGATCAAGCGCGGAATCGCCGCGATGGTGGCATCCGCGGCGGCCTGAGCGATCTCCGGCACGACGGAGGTGTAGACGTCCGCGGTGAAGCCGTACCGGCTGTGGCCGAGCGTCACGGAGATGTCCTTCATGTCGACGCCGGCCGCCAGCATGATCGTGGCAGCGCAGTGGCGAAGATCATGAAGCCGGATCGGCGGTAGGCCCTCTGCCGCCACGATCGCTACGAACCGCTCGCTGACGTACTCCTCCCGCAACGCCGTGCCGTCCGGGTTGGTGAAGATCAGCCCGGTGTCCACCCACCCCTCCCCGGCCGCCAGGCGCTCGCGCTTCTGCCGGATCCGCCAGGCAGACAGCAGGGTGGCGTTCTCACCGCCGACCGCGACCGTGCGCCACGATGACTCGCTCTTGAGGCCGTCGTCGTCTTCGTCGTCCGTCTCCAGCACCATGATGGTTCGGGAGACGGTCAGGTCGCTGTCCTCCCAACGGATTCCGCACGCCTCACCTCTGCGCAGGCCCCGAGTCGTCACGAGGTGATACAGCGGATAGAGCCTCTCCTCACGCCGCACGCACGCGTCGAGGAAGCGGCCCGCGATCGCCGGCGGCCACACCATCACCGGGCCCGGCACCCGCCCGGTCTCCCTCCAGCGTGCGATCCGCTCGTCCGTCCACACCAAGGGGCGGACTTTGCGGACCCTCGGCAGCTCGACGTGCTCGGCCGGATTGTGCTTGATCCTCTTCGTCTTGAAGGCCGTGCCCAGAGCTGACGACAGCACCCGGTGCACGCGCTGGATGCGCGCGGCCGACAGGGGCTTGCGCCGGTTCAGGCCCGGCTTGGCGACGTCCTGGTCTGTGCGCAGCTGCTTGAGCTTCCTGCCGTGCTCGTCGCGGGCGTACTTCCATGGCGCCGCCGCCCGGGCCGCCAGCAGCCGGCGCAGCATCTCGGACGGCTTGGCCCCCTCGGGCAGGTTGTTGATCTGCCCCATCGCCTCGTACAGCGCGTTCAGGTGGCCCTCGTTCACCTTGTCCAGCGGCACGTGTCCCAGGCCCGGCTTGCCGTACAGGCGGATGGCCTCCTCGTAGGAGTCGCGAGTGGACGGCTTGAGCCGCTTCTTGCCAGCGATCCACAGGTCGAGCCAATTGCCGAACGTGAGATTGCGGTCAGGGATCGGAAGTCCCGCATCGGCCTCGGCCTGCAGTCGGTGGAGGTCCTTGTTGGCCTCGGTCTCGGTCTTGTACGGTCCGGCCCACGGCCTACGCCGCTTGCCGCCCGGCCCGGGCGGTGCCTCGTAGCGGACCCAGTAGGCGCCGTGATTCCGCTTGGTCAGCTGGGGGCAGTTCTGGCCCAGTTTCTTGCCATTGATGTCGCGACAGTTGCAGCGCTTGGTGGGCTTTGCCATCGCAGACCTCCTGCCTACAGGGGGAAGTGGCGGAGCAGATTCGTTGAGTGGCCGGCGACTTCATCGGCCATGTCTTGCGGCATCAAGCCGTATTCGAGGTAGACGTCGGTCAGGACGGGGCCGACGTCCAGATGGAGGCGGCCGCCAGGAATGTTGCGTTCCATGAAATAGCGGACAATTGGAGTTGGGCGGCCGGGTTCGATCAAGGGGACGACTTCAGCTAGGGCGCGGTCTCTGGCCTCTAACAGCACGGGGAGAGCCTCGGGATCGACTTGCGTCTGATCCAGCAGCAGTTCGAGGGTCCTCCCGCGCCGCCGCGTGTTGACCCGGCCGAGCGCAAGCTCCGCCGGGTCAACGAGACGTACGAGAACTTGCAGGGACATCCGGGCCTCTCTGGGCGTTCTTGTGCCTTAAGTGCCCACTGTGTCCATGCGCGTCTCTAAAGCGTTGTTCGATTTCGCGAACGGAAATCACTTTGTTATCTACCGTAGGTGATCCACTACAGTCCGTTGCTTAGTTAGATTCAGTAAGGACTTTTTGTCAGTCGTCCCGCATGTGACGAGCGATGTCCTCGGCCATCCGTACGAATCGCTCCCGCTGCGCCGGTGTCAGGCCCTTCGGGATCGTCACCGCAATCCAGTCCTCCTCTCCGGCCTTGATCTCGGCGACTTGGATGCCAAGCCACTGGGCCGCTGCCAGTTCGGCAAGCATGGTCACCGGCACACTCATCGCCGCCGCCAGGGCTCGCAGGCGCCACAGCTCGGGCGCCCGAGAGACACGCCCCTTCGTGAGCTGGTTAATCCAGCCGTGCTGCAGCGTGAACCCTGTTTCCGGATCGACGGCGCGAACTGCCAGAGCTCTCTCGCTCTCCTCGTGTTCGTGCAGGTAGTCGCGGACGAAGGAGCTCAATCGATCCGCGTTGCCGGGAGCCCCACCACTCGTCGGCATTCTGTCCTCTCTCCTCTGTGGGCCGGAGACGGTGGCCGAAAAATCGAACACCGGGCTACTCACTTGTACTGCTCGGCAATCGAGTCAACAACTGAAGGGAGTAAACCAGAGCTGCGCGGTAAGCGTCGGCGACCTGCGAAACAATCTCGGCGGCAAGGCTAGACAACGCTCGGCAATCCCCCTTAGTGTTCGATTATTCGGACAACACAGCATGCGAGGCACGGATCCACATGACACGCACGACGCTCATGGCCCGAAGGACACTCCTGTCCGCCATGGCGGCAGCCGGCACGACTGGCGCCGGCATCGCTGACGAAGTGGGTGTATCCAAGCAGTTCATGTCACTGCTCACGCGAGGCAGACGGCGCTGCAACCCCACCATCGCCTCAGCTATCGCCGCAGAACTCCAGGCGCCCGTCCAGGTGCTCTTCACCAGCGAAAACGTGTCCGATTCTTCGGACAACAGAACGGAGGTAAGTGTGCTCGAAGTCATCGATGAGGATCCGGTCCTCGAATTCGACGATGTGGCGGCCCGGTTCAACATCAAGCCCAAGACGCTGCGCCACCTGCGCGCAGTCGGTGAAGGACCACCCTTCTTCAAGGTGGGTCACCGGCTCAAGATCCGCAGGTCCACCGCGGACGCCTGGCACAAGGAGAAGTTCGAGCACAGCTCCGTTGAGTGAGGCCATCGGACCGACCCAGGAGAGCGCAATGCCCCTGCCGCAGCAGGACAACCCGTGGCCGCGCCTCATCGATGAGCGGCCGCGCACGTACCGCCTCAAGACCCCGCGTCACAGCGCTGTGGCCGTCGAGCTCGGGGGCGCCGGCGACCTGGTCAAGATCAAGATCAGGGTGTCGCGCTCGATCGACATGGTGCTCGGCATGAACACCGCCCGGGTGCTCGATCTCAGCACCGAGGAGGCCTGGGCGATCTGGGCTGCGCTTTCCGATGGCCTCGGCGCCGCCGGCGAACCGCCGGACTGGGCCAACGGCCCGCTGCCCGCGCTCGGCCTGGACGGCCAGCCGCTCCCGCCCCTGCCCGGCGCGCTGCCGGTCGAGCCGTTCTGACGGCCCGGCAGCGTACCGAAATCCACTGACAAAACGCCGACGGTCTCCCAGGTGGGACCCGGGAGACCTTGGCACGGCAATTGAAACGAGCTCTCAATGATCCAGACTACTGACCCGCCGGTCAGCTCCGCCAGCCCCGAACAGGGCAGCACGCTGGCCACCGCCGCCCAGTCCTTCAACTGGACCCGCCAGACCACACCCCGCGTGCGCGCCGCCCTGACGACGTGGCTGGAGATCGGCGACCGCGCGTTCCGCTGCATGACCATCGTTCCGCCGACGGGCGGTGCGCGGTGATCGTAAAGCAGTGGACCGCCCAGGACCTGGAGGCGTTGCGCCGCCGGATCGTCGCCGAGCACGAGCAGTGCCTGCCGACCGTCGCCGAGGGCGATGAGGTCCTGGCGGTGTTCGCCGAGCTCGACCGGGCCCGGGTGGAGTCCGAGCAACTGCGTGATGCGCTGCGCGCCGTCTACGAGGCGCTGGACGTCCCCTACGCGGCCAGCGAGGGTGACGCCGAGGTGCGCGCCGACCTGGTGGACGTGCGGGCCGGGCTCGCCAAGCGGATGCTGGCCCGCCTCACCTACCCGGAAGCGCACGCCAACGTTGCCGAGGAGGTCGAGGAGCTGCGGGCGGAGCTGGCCGAGCACCCGCCCGTCGGCTACGTCACCGACGAGCAGGCCCGGGCCGCCCGCGCCGCCGGCAAGTCGTACAAGGAGTCCGTCACCCCACCGGCGGAGCCGTCGCCAGTGGAGGAGCTGGCGGCCACCGACGAGCCCGCGCCGGACGCGCTGCCCGCCGGTGATCCGTCCCCGGCCGCGGTCGCCGGGGTGCTGCGCTTGGTGGCCGGGCTTCTGCCGCACATCGGGCTTCACCAATACGGCCTACTGGGTTCGCTCGACGAGGCGAGCATCAGATCGGCCCGGGCGATTGAGCAGACCGACGGACTCGAGGCCAGCCGGGAGTACGCGCGCCTGCTGGCCGCCGCAGCCCGCGGGGCGCTGCTCGGCCACATCGGCGCGGCCGCCCCCGACCCGGCCCTGCTGGCGCGCTGGGCGCAGGGCCACACCGTCGAGCACATCCGCGCGGTGATGCGCGCGGCCGCCGACCGGCTGGACGGGAGCGCATCGTGACCGAGGCGTTCCGGATCGACGAGATCTACGACCGGGATCAGGCCAGTGACGGCGTGTCCCGATACGGCTCCTACGTTCGGAGGCGCCGGGCGGAGTTCGCCGAGGCGATCGACGACCACGACCGGGTGTCGTTCGCGGCGCTGGCTTGGCGGGTGGCGACCGGCCCGATCATGGCACCGGGCTACGTTCGCCAGCACGCGCGCGTGCGCTCTGCCCACCTGGCGCGCAACTACGAAGACGGCGGCCTGTACGCCACCGTCGAGCTGGTGGGCATCACGCCGCGCCGGATGGAGTACGGCTCCCCGCCGTGGCGGTCCTGGCTGAGGCAGCACGGCCACTACTACGTGCCTGAAGGCTCCGATCTGATCTCGGCCCGGTACCTGCTGACCACCACGACGGCCCTGTTCCCGCTGGCCACGATCGGGCTGCCCATCTGCAGCCGCATCGACTCGGCCGAGACCGCCGCCAAGCGCGCCGTGCACCAGCTGGCCGAGGCGATGAACGACGTCGTCACCCCGCTCATCCAGCACCTGGACAGGGAGGACTCGTGAGCAGCCCGACCCGGTGGAACTTCGGCGACCCGGCCGACGCGCTGCTGCTCCTGGCGGCCGGTGTCGAGGAGCTGGAGGAGGCCGGCGGCCGCCAGCTGCTGCACTCGAAGGTGATCCCGACCAAGGTGCACGGCGGCACGGACGAGGACCTGGCCGCGCTCGGGTTCGAGCTCGGCGACGTCGTCGACGGCGACCCGCTGTTCCGGCACGCGACCCTGCCGCCGGGCTGGACCCGCCGCCTCGAGGAGAGCGACCCGCGCGGCTCGTACCTGGTCGACGAGCACGGCCAGGACCGCGCGGCCATCTTCTACAAGGCCGCCCCCTACGACCGCAAGGCCAGCATGGTGCTGCTGCCGGCCCGGGACGGTGGGGGCCGGTGACCGGGGACCAGCTGGCCGCGCTGTCCCCGACGGACTGCCTGTCCGAGCAGATCAGGCAGCGACGCCATGGCCGCCGGTGGACTCTCCACCGGCTGGCCGAGGAGATGGCCGCCGTGGGCATGCCGTGGGACAAGAAGGTGGCCCACCGGGTCGAGTCCGGGGTCCGGCAGCACGTCAGCGTGGCCGAGCTCGTCTCGCTGGCGCACGTGTTCGGCGTGGGCCCGGGCGATCTGCTCGCCCCGACCGCGGGCCGCGCCGTGCGGGTCGCCCCGGCCGGGCCGGTGCTGGACTTCGCCACGGCGCGCGCCTGGCTGCGCTACGGCCAGGCGCCGCCGCCGCCCGGCGAGGACCCGGCCGCCCTGCAGGCGCCGCCGCCGCACTGGCCGTCGGAGATCCAGCTCGGCTGGCTGATGCAGTTCTGGGGGCTCGGCCAGCGGGTCATCCGCCGCTGGGCGGAGACAGGCATGCTGCCCGCCCGCCGCTACACCGACGGCGGCCCGTGGTGGTTCACCCGGTCCGACGTCGAGGCGTTCGCGCGGGGCTCCCGCCACGTCCGCGCGCTCAAGCCCGGCATGGTCATCCGGCACGCGACCTGGCAGGACGGCCAGCCCGTCCGCCTGGTGGACGTGCGGATCGTCAACGGCGTGCGCTGGCAGCTCGGCGGCCGCCCGGCGGCCGGCGGCGACCTGTCCTACACCGACCCGTCCCGCGGCGATCACGTCGTGCGGCTCATCCCGCCCGGGGACGAGCCATGACCCCGCCGCGCATCTGCTCGCGAGCCCGAGCCCAGCCGGCGAACGACGTGCACTGGCGGCTCCGCGTCAACGACGCCCTCGACGCCATCCTGGCCACCCGCGAGGACCTGACCCCGATCATCTGGGTGGCCGGCCGCCGGGGCGACACCCTGGTCGGCCTGATCGAGCCGGACCCCTGCCTGATCGAGCCGGACCCCTACCTGATCGAACGCGTGTTCGCCGAGTGGCAGACCAGCCTCGGCCTGACGCTGCTCGACCGTGAGCCCGGCGTGCTGCACGCGGCCCGGACCCGCCGCGACGGCGTCCGCATCCTCCTGATCGCCATCCTCCCCGATGCTCCGCGAAAGGACGTCCGATGAAGTTGTACGAGGCCACCCAGTCCACGTTGCTCGATCCCGTGGCCGGGCGAGTCATCGAGCGCGGGGACGCGGTCGTCGGCCTGATCGAGTGCCGCGGCGGCACGCTGGAGCTGGATCGCAAGGATCTGGTGGCTATCGGCACCGCCGTGCGAGACCTGGTGCAGCGTATCGACGCCGCCTACGACCGCCGCGCTCGCGGGCAACGGCCCATCCCTGCGCACGGGCAGCCCGCCCGCCCCTACATCCCGCCGATGGCTGGCCCGGCGACCGCGGTGATGCCCACCGCGCCGGCCGCTGCGCCGGTGCCCGGCCGCGCCGCCATCCCCCGGCACGCCGCCCCCCAGACCCCCCAGACCCCACCCGCCCCTACCCGCCCCGCTGATGCGGGCCGCGGTGGCCGGGGAGCAGGGCCAGGTGGTGCCGGACCCTCCCCGGGCGGCGGCGCCCTGATGGCCGTCCGCCGCCAGCCTCGCACCGCCCGGCCCGGCCGGCTCCGGGTACCCCTCCGTGTCTGGTGGCACCAGCTGCGCCGCCGCTGGACCGCCGCACATCGGGAGCCTCACCTCTCCTACCCCAACACCTGGACGTGACCCATCGGCCCCGCCGGCACTTCCCCGGCCGGCGGGGCCCGTACCCGGCCGCGGCAGCCGTCGACTCTGCCGCGCCCGCCCCTGGCGTGCGCCATCCCTACGAGAACAACCAACGCGGCGGCAGCCGACACGGCAGCCGCCCAGACCGAAATAGTGATCATGGAACACACATATGCCATCGCCCCGGCGGCCTATGCCCCGCCGGCGCCGGTCCAGGCCCGCCTGGCCCCGCACCCGACCACCTACCGGCCGCTGCAGGAGACCGTGGTCTTCGAGGCGGGCGAGGAGGTGTACGGGTACGTCTTCCTGCCCGCGGCCGCCGCGCACGACCTCGTCCACCGCCTGGAGGACACCCCGGCCACCCTGAGCATGCTCACGGCCGAGGTCGCCGGCCACGTCCGCTACGTCCTCGACCGCGAGCACACCGACTCCTCCGATGAGCCGGACCAGTGGGTCTTCGACCTGATCACGCTGATCCACAATGGCACCGACGAGCAGCGCCGCCGGATCGGCCGTGGCTACGCCGCCTACGTGTGGGCGGTGGCGATCGCGACCGGCCCCGACGGCCTCACCCAGCTGCGGCACCTACACGAGACGGTCAAGACGTCTGGCAGCCGGCCGGTCGGCGACTGATGGGCGCTGCCATGCAGCCGCTCCTGCTGTTCGTCGCCGGCGGCGCGCTGTGCGCCGCCGGCGAGCGCGCCATGCTCGACGGCTACAACTTCCGCGCGATCATCGTCGGCGCGCCCGGCGTCGCCCTGGTGGCGATGGCCGTGCTGGTGCCGCTGCTGGGGCTGGCCCCGTGACCGCGCCGCCCACCCCGGTACCCGTCCTGCGAGCCCGCGTCGATGTGCGCCGCCGCGCGCTCGGCCTGACCTGGTGGCAGGTCGGCCTGCAGGCGAGCATCGGCGCCAGTGCCCTGGCTCGGCTGTCCATGGACGTGGCCAGCCTGCCCACCCGCCGCGCCCTTGAGGAGTGGCTGCGCCGACATCCCTCACCCGCACCCGCCCCCGACCACTGAAAGGCACGACCCCACACCGGGGAGGAGTGAACACCCCATGAGCGGCTACCTGCTCGGCGAGCTCGCCGAGTGGTTCCAAACACCCGCGGCCGCCGGCCTGACCGCCAACGAGCGCCTGGCGCTCAACGCGGTCGCCGAGCGGGCGAACAAGGACACCCGCCGGATGTGGCGGCACCGCGGCGACACCAAGAGCCTCTACCAGCGCATCGCCGACTACGTCGGTGTGACCGTCAAGGCGCTCGGCGCGATCCTCACCCGCCTGGCCCGCCGCGGCCTGGAGGTGCGCATCGCCATCGGCACGGACAAGCGCGGCCGGCCGACGTTCGCCCACAACAGCCACGCGATGGACTTCCAGCTGCCCGAGCTGCCCGCGTGCGTCACCCTGCCCGAGCCGGATAGCCCCCTTCACGAAGGGACCTTCGAGGCCTCGGCCACGCCCGCCAAGCCTGTGGATAACTCGCCCGCCGAGGTCCCTGTGCCCGCCCTCATGGTCCCTTCGCCGAGGGACCATCACGAGCGAAGCCCCCTCCGTGGCGGCAGCTACACGGCGGAAGCCCCCGCCACGGCGGCACCCCATCCCTCTAAAGACCTTCCCTCTAAGAACAATCCCTCTACTCCGGTTGTCCCCATCTCACGACCTGAGGAGGAAGTCCCGGACGCGGGCCGCCGTGAGCCTTCGGCCGAAAGTGATCATCCGCCGCCGAGAGTTCTGCCGTTCGCTGCGCTCCGCCAGATCGACCCGGCCGAGCAGTACGCCGCGGCGGCGGCCGCGCTGTTCACGCTCCCCGATCTCGGCCAGGTCTGGATCAACGCCGCCCGGCGCGAGCTCGGCGAGCACACCCCACGCACGCTGCTGGTGATCCGGGCGCATGCGCTCATGGCCGCCCGGCGGTCGGCATGACGCCGCCCTGCCCGCACGGCTGCGCTGACCCGCACATGTGCATGGACTGTCGCCGGCAGCGCATGGCGGACCGGCCCGTCCCCGGCGAGCTCGCGCACGAGCTCGCCGACGCGATGAAGCCCGGCCGCGTCGTCGAGCTCGGCGACGTCGATCACGCGCTGGAGCTGTCGGCCGACCTGCAGCGCGTGATGAGCCTCGTCCGCCGCGTGGCACTGACCTGGGACGACGCCAGTGCCCTGCTGCGCGCCGCGATGCGCAACGGGCGGCTGGCCGCCGGCGTGGCCGCCCGGGTGAGCGATGCCCTCAGCGAGGCCTTCGCCGCCGAGCCCGGACTCCGGCCGACCAGCACAAATGCCGTACCGCCCGCACCGCATACGAGCGATCATGGAGGTAATTCAACACATGTTGATTAACCCGAATCCGGGCTGACGCAGGAGGCCGTCGTGATCCCGACCCCGACCGAGCTGGAGCCCTGCCCGAACGGCTGCGGCGAGCTGGTGCTCATCACCATGACCGAGCACGGCCGCCGCATGCCCGTCGACGCGCAGCCGCACCCCGACGGCAACCAGGCCGTGTTCAAGGACGGCACCGGCCGCTGGCGCTCCCGCTCCCTGTCCGGCCGAGACGCGCGACCCCCTGAGCACCTCGAAAGCACGTTCATGCCCCACGTGGCCACGTGCACCCGCCGCGCCGTCCAGCAGACCCTCCCCGGCCTGCCGGGCGGCCGGCCCCGTACCCGCCGCCGGGCACCCGCCCAGCGCTACCCCCGATGGACACCGAGATGACCACCGAGATGACCACGATGACCGAGCGGCCCGCCGTCGACGCGGGCCCGACCGCCTACCGCATCACCGCCACCCAGCTCAACCCCCACGACGGCCCGTACCTGCTGCTGGAATGCCCCTACGGCGACCACGCCGTCATGCCGGGCCCGTGCGTCAGCAACCTGCTCAGCCGCCGCAGCCGCCACAACGTCAACCTCGGCGCGCTCGCCAGGATCGCCATCAACCACGACGCGCGCCACACGGTCCAGTCCCGGGCCAGCGCCGCGCGACTGCGCGCGCAGATCGCCGCTCTCGGTGACTACGTCGTCGTCGCCGATGACGACGTACACCCCTTCATGATCCTCAACTGCCCGTACCTTGCGGCCGACGCCGCCACCTGCCCGGACACCATCGAGGGCCAGTGCGTGGCGAACCTGCTGCGCGCCGACCAAGCCGCCGGCACCGTCACCCTCGGCACAATCCTGCGCCTGGCGGCCGAGCACGAAGCCGCCCGCCGGCCGACCAGACCGGAGGAGCTCACGGCCGTCCGCGCCGAGCTCGCCGACCGCCTCGCCGAGCTCCGCCGGACCTGGGTCAACCGGCGGCAGGAGGCGCTCTGCATCCGTGAGACCGCCGGCGGGCGGGACGCGGGGATCGCCTCGCTCCGGGCCGACCTGATCGGGCAGCTGCTCGCCGAGCTCGACCTGGCGGTCAACGGTGCCTAAGCCGACGCGCACGCTCCCCCCGCCGCCGCCCGGCGAGCCGACGACGTGCGCGCACGGCGGCGCCACCCCGGCCAGTGGCTGGCAGTGGTTCTCCGGCCTGGGCACGTGGGAACGCGTCTGCCGCTCCCACACCACCACGACCGCAATGCGCCGGGGCGACTACGTACCAGACGAGGCCGTCGTCGCCCGGCAAGCCCCTGAGCCGGAGAGGACCTCGTGATGGGCCGTAGCGGAGACCCCCGTAAGCGCAACCCGGCCGCACCGCCGCCACCCACCAGCGGCGGAGACGCGGTCATCACCATCGTGTCCGGCCGCGACCCTAGGGTACCGGCCAGCTGCCTGTTGTCCTGGCAGGGCCACGACTGGGCCGCCGGCGTCGACCGCGTCCGCGCCACGGCGGTGGACCTGGTCACCGCCGCCGCCTGGGCCGAGCTGATGATGCTCCTGGTCGTCAAGACCCGCCTGCCCGTGGCCACGGTCAGTGCCATGTCCGGCGACCTTCTCGGCCGCAGCGGCCGGACCGAGCTCGGCAACCAGGCCACCGTCATGCTGACGCCGCTCGGTTCCTCAGCGACCCGCACACCGCTGGTGCTGCTGCGCCGCGGACCCCTGCAGGGCCTGCTGCCCACCGGCGAGGCCCGGCAGATGGGCCTGGACTGGCTGGCCGCGGCCGAGGCGGCCGAGTCCGACCGTGCCGTCACCCAGGCGCTGCGCGTCGTCGGCGAGCTCCCCGAGCCTCGCATCGAGGCGCTGTTCGACTACCTGCGTGACCTGCGGTCCCGCCCCGGGGAGGACCTGTGAACCGCCCTGACCTGTTCGCGCTCGTCGGCCATCGCGTCACCATCACCAGGCCGGGCTACGCCGACCCCGTGACCGGCAGGCTGGCCGCGTACGCCGAATCCCCCCACCTGATCGTCGACCTCGACGACGGCCAGCGCTGGGTCCTCCCGCAGGACCGGTGCAAGGTTACCCCCGCCGACGACGCCGAGCCCGCATCTGGCCAGGACTTCAGGCACATCATCAACCGCGCCGTTGGCGTCGACGCAGGCGACCTGTTCAAGGACCTTGAGGACACCGCGCACAGGATCCGGCAGGAGAACCTGCTCAACCGGCTAGGAAACATGCTGGCTGACCTCGACGGGTTCGTGGAGCGGCGCGCTGCCGAGGTCGCCGCCCCGCACATCGCCGAGACCGGCGTCGCCGCCGGCCTCGAGGTCCAGGCCGCGCGGGACGCCCAGCAGCGAGCCGAGGACCTCACCGCCGAGCTGCGCCGCCAGCTCACGTCGCTTGAGCGCCAAATCGACCGCTACCGGCAGGAGAACGAGCAGGACAAGGCGACAATCCGGAGAGTTCGCGCCCTGACCCGTCTCCCGGAGTGCCCTGCCGCATACGACGACAACGTGACCGAGTGCCAGAGCGTCGTGGCTTGCAGCTGGGAAGAGGCGTACTGGCGCGAAGCGATGGCACACGTTGATGCGGCTCTCGCCGTTCCCGAATCGGCTCCTCCCGGATGAGCGTGCAGCTCGCGGTGTGGGATCCACCGGCGCCGCCACGGCTGCGGCGCCGGTGGGTGCCGCGCTGCGAGGACTGCCGGCGCCGCATCTGGTCCGCCAAGGCGCTACGCCGGCGGTTCGGCAAGCTGCTCGGCGGCGGCTGCTACGCCAAACGGCGCCGGGAAGCTCGCCGGCTGACCATCCCGGTACACGTCGTGGTCCGCGCCCCGGGCCACATCCCCGGCCAACTCGAAATTCGGGAGCCTGCTTGACCAACCCCCGGTCCCAGCTCGTCGGCTGCGGTTACGCCGTCATGGCCGCGGCCGCCGGCATCCTCGCGTTCTGGCAGATGACGTTCGGCGACTTCTGGCTCGGCGCGTGGATGCTGACCGCCGCCTGCCTGGCCGGCCGCTGCTCGACCGCGCTGCAGACGATCGCCCGCCAGCGCGTGCGCCTGGCCGACCCGCGCCGCACCGACAGGAGCGGCTGGTGAGCGCGGCGGCCGACGAGGTCGGCGTGCTCGTGCATGAGCTGGTGCCGCTGCTGGCCATGCTGTGGGCGCTCGTGCCCGTCACCGGCGGCTCGCCCATGACGGGCACCATGGGACACCACAGCGCCGCATCGTCGGCGCCGTGGAACCCGGAAGCGGGCCCGCTGCTGTACTCGATCAGCGAGGAGGCGCGCAAGCTGGAGGCGTCCCTGCGCCGGGACGTCGCCGGCAGGCTCGGCGACCGCCGTGGCGGCAGCGACGCCAACACCGTCGCCGCGCTGGAGTCCATCTGCCGCCTGGCCTACGGCGTACCCGACGACGATGCCCGCCGGGCGGCCCGCATCATCGGGCGATGGATCCGCACGGCCCGCCAGGTCATCGGCGAAGACCAGCGCCCCCAACTGCTGCCCGTCCGCCCGGGCAAGCGCCGCCCGCCGTGCCCGTATTGCGGGACTTTCAGCCTGCGTGTCGCGCCGCATGACGGCGCCATATGGTGCATCAATGGGGAGGAGTGCAAGGACCACGACGGCAACGTGCCGCGCGGCACCATGCAACGATCCGACATCAACGGGGATGGCATGATCACGTGGAACGACGGCCGCATCACGCGGCACCGGGACCTGGCATGAGCGCCGGCTGGACCGTGCGCGAGGCGGCCGAGCAGCTCGACCCGCCCATGGACGAGGCGCGCGTCCGGCACCTGGTCGAGGCCTTCGCCTTCGACCCCGTCGGGCAGCGAGCCGCCGGCCGCGGCCGCCCCGTCCCCGAGTACGCCCGGGCGGACCTGATGCGCGCCCATGCCGCCGTCACCGCCGTCCGGGCCGGCCTGCTGCTCGGCGTCATCTGTCCGCCGCTCGCCAGCTGATCACCCGGCCTGGCGCGGCCGGCCCGGGTGCATGCGCGCCCGCCGCTCGGCCAGTTCGGCGTCCGCCTCGGCGGCCAGGCGGCGGGCCTCGGCGTCGCCGTGCTCAGCGATGACCGCCTTGATGTGGGCGTTCAGGTCCTCAGCCCGGGTAACGCCGAGCCCGTCGCACACGCGCTTGTAGGCCTTCCAGTGGCCTTCGGCGACACGGAACTGCCGGGGCTTTGTGGTGTCGCTTGGCTCGCTCATCTGGGGTTTCTCCTCCGGTGTTGTGTAGCTACAGAAAAAGTGTGCCACAGGTATTGTGTAGCTACAACCCCTCTGTTAATCTGTAGCTACACAACAACGAGGGAGCCGAAAATGACCACCACCACCGACCTCACCCAGTGCCCCGACTGCGGCGACTTCATCACCGACCTCTGCGACCTCCACGACACCCCCAAGTGCCCCAACTGCGCCTGCCCCGACTGCGAAGCCTGAGAGCCAGGGCCCCGGGAAACCGGGGCCAGCTCCCTGCCACGCTGCGGCCGCCCACCCGGCGATCTTGACGCGAGCCGATTTATCTGACTTAATTCCGCGCTAGGAGACGTGTGCCCAAGCCCGGCCAGAGCGCCGGGTTTTCGCATGTCAGAGCCCCGTGGAGTGAGTGCCGCGGGTGTTGGGGGATCCAAGGGCGGCGGCGGCAATCGGCGGGTGCTGACCGTCGCCCTCTCCCCGCGGGAGGTGGCCATGCCCTACCGCCAGCGCACACCCTGCACCACACCAGGCTGCAGCGAGCTCACCACCAGCGGCCGCTGCACCGACTGCCGAGCCCAGGCCCAGGCAGAGCGCGGCACCGCCGCCGAACGCGGCTACGACCAGGCCCACCGCGACCGCTTCCGTCCTGGCGTCCTCCGCAAGCACCCCACCTGCGTGCTGTGCCGGACCCGGCCGTCCCGGCACGCCGACCACTACCCGCTCTCCCGCCGCCAGCTCGTCGAGGCCGGCCTCGACCCCAACGACCCCCGCCACGGCCGAGGCCTCTGCGAGTCGTGCCACAACACCGAGACAGCCCGCCGCCAACCCGGAGGATGGAACGCCCGATGACCCACCTCACCCCCACCGTGGGCAGCATCGTCCACTACACCAGCCACGGCACGCCCGGCGGCGAGTACACCTCCCAGTGCCGGGCCGCCATCGTCACGGCCGTCGACACCTACCAGGACGGAGACGACCACCACCTCGGCCACGTCAGCCTCGCCGTGCTCAACCCCGACGGCCAGTACTTCGCCCGCACCGTGCAGTACGACGACGGCGCCGAGACACCCGGCTCTCCCGACTGCCCCAGCACGTCGACGCACGGAAACCCCTTCCGGTACTGCGGATGCGGATGGGCCGAGGGGTCGTATCGAGGCGGCACCTGGCACTGGCCAGAGGGCAGCACCATCGTCACTCCCATCAAGACAGGAGCCAGCAAGTGAACCTCGTAGGCCGCCGCCCCGAGACGTACCGCATGGCCCAGTACTTCGCGTACGGGCACCTGCCCGCGAACCTGCAGGCCGTCAGCAAGCCGTGCCACGACCTGGCCGAGCAGATGATCCAGGCCATCCCCGACGGGCCAGAACTCACCACCGGGCTCCGTAAGCTCCTGGAGGCCAAGGACTGCTTCGTGCGCGCCGCCCTGGACAAATCGTGAAGCGCATCGTCATGCCCGCCGACTGGATCGCCCACATCTGTCACGAGGCCAACCGTGCCGTCCAGCTCGTCACCGAGGACGCCGCGCCCTCCCCGCACTGGGCCGAAGCGCCTCACTGGCAGCGCGTCTCCGCGATCGCTGGCGTCGAGGAAGCCCGCCGCGGCGCCACCCCCGAGCAACTGCACGAGGCGTGGTGCGAGCACAAGCGGGCCGAAGGCTGGACGTACGGGCCGGACAAGGACCCCGACGCCAAGACCCACCCGTGCCTGGTGCCCTACGACCAGCTGCCCATCACGCAGCGCGTCAAGGACACGGTCTTCCACGCCATCGTTGGAGCGCTCACTTGAAGATCTTCTACGACTGCGAGTTCCTCGAAGACGGCAAGACGATCGAACTCATCTCGATCGGCATCGTCACCGAGACCGGCCACGAGTACTACGCCGTCAACAGCGACGCCCCGTGGCAAAAGATCAAGCAGCACGAGTGGCTCGTCCGCAACGTCGTCCCATCGCTGCCGCTCACGTCCAGGACATCGCTGGACACCTACCTCGCCCATCCGTCGAACAGCTACCCCAAGCCGCTGTTCGACATCAACATCGACATGCGCGACACCCAGGTCAAGCCACACTGGGTGATCGCCAACGAGGTACGCGACTTCATCCTCGGCGTACCCGACCCTGAACTGTGGGCGTGGTACGGGGCATACGACCACGTCGTGCTGTGCCAACTGTGGGGTCGAATGATCGACCTGCCCAAGGGCGTACCCATGTGGACCGCCGATCTCAAGCAGGAGGCCATGCGTCTGGGCAACCCTGAGATGCCCAAGCAGGCCAAGGGCGAACATCATGCATTGGCCGACGCTAGGCACAACAAGGTCATGGCCGAGCGCCTGGACCAGCTGGCTAAGCCCAGAATGAGCATCGAGAACCACCCGGGGTGGGGAGGGACCCCTTGAGGGTCAAATCGGAGACCGCGGGGGAGGCTTTCGGCTGGCGCCGCAGCTAAACGACTTTGCGCGGGCCGGGCAGCGCACTGGCCAGCGCGAACAGCCCGCGCTCGCTACGCCGGCGGCCGCCACTCCTCGCGGTAGTCCGGATGGTTGGCGTAGGGGAGAGCGAGCAGGGTCAGGGTTGGGATGGGCCAGTACTCGTCCATGCCCAAGCCGTAGTAGCCGATGTGGGCCTGCAACATACGGCGCTTGGCTTCAACCTCGCGCAGCACGCGGGCCGGATCGTGCCGGACGATGTGTCGGACCGTCGCACGCAGCTGCTCGCCGTTCAGCGCGAAGCCTGTTGCGACCTCGATGTCGTCGACGGCCAGGACCTCGTGCTGCTCAGCGTTGGCCTTCCATGGACCAGGCGATGCCGCGAGAGCTTCCTGCTCGTCCTCGTTGAGTCGTGCCCTCAGGAACGCGATCAGGTCGTCCATGCGCTCATCATCTCGTGGGCGGGAGGTGGAAAATGGCCGATCCGCACCGCAAACGGCCCGCCCTGCAGGTCGTACGGGAGGGCAACCCCGGTAAGCGTCCCGTCAAGGCCGGCGTGGTCGTCCCGCCCGGGGACCTGGCCGAGCCGGACTGGCGCGAGGTCTTCCCCGCCAGCAAGAACAGATCGATCCGCGGCGAGAACATCCGGGCCCGAAACGTGGCCCGGCGGGAGTGGCGGCGGGTCGTGCCGGTGCTCACCAAGACGGCCGGCCTCGGCGACGTCGACGAGGCCCTGGTGCGGGACTACTGCGTGTGCGTGGCCCGGCTGGACCAGTGCGAGCGCGCCATCTCGCGTGACGGGCTGCTCATGGCGGGCGAGCGCGGCTGGCAGAAGCACGGCGCGACGACGATCGCCAGCGCGTACCGGGCGCAGCTGAAGGTGTACGTCAGGGAGCTCGGCCTGAGTCCCTCGGCCCGGGCGGGGATCAAGCCGCCGGGGGATGACGATGGAGACGACGACCCCTTCGACTGATCTCGATCTGCCCGTTCCGTACGAGGCGCTGATCGAGCTCGGCCTGACTCCGGAGCAGATCCAGGACGCGGCCGACAAGCGGCCGCTGGTCGTGGCGTTCCAGGCCGATCGGGAGCCGGGGGCGTACTACTCCGTCGATCACGCCCGTAAGGCGCTCAGAGCGCTGGGCGCCTTCAGTCACACGAAGGGCCGGTGGGCCGGCCGACGGTTCGTGATCGGTCAGGGCCTGGACCCGTGGCAGGTCGTGTGGATCATCGCGCCGATCTTCGGCTGGGTGATGTGGGATGAGGAGTGCGAGCGCGTCGTCCGGGTGATCCGGGCCGCGCTGGTCGAGGTCCCGCGTAAGAACGGCAAGTCCACGATCTCCTCCGGCATCGCCAACGTGCTGCTGCTGGCCGATGGCGAGGCCGGCGCCGAGGTGTACGCGGCCGCGGGCAGCCTGGACCAGGCGGGCCGGGTGTTCGAGGACGCCAAGCGGATGCTGCTGACGTCCAAGGCGGCGCGGCGGAAGGTCGAGGCGCTGGCCGAGGTCATCCGGGTGCCGCGTACCGGCGGTGTGCTGCGCGCCTTGAGCAAGGTGGCCGAGACCGCGCATGGCCTGAACGTGAGCGGCGGCGTGGTGGACGAGCTGCACGTCCACAAGAAGCGCGACCTGGTCGACGCGATCGAGACCGGCACGGGCGCCCGGGACCAGCCGCTGATCATCTTCATCACGACCGCCGACGAGGCGGACGAGGGCACGATCTACGACGAGAAGCACAGCTACGCCGAGAAGTGCGCGGCCGTCGTGGTGGAGGATCCGTCGTTCTACGCGGTCATCTGGGCCGCGGCTGAGGGCGACGACCCGTTCAGCGAGTCCACCTGGCGCAAGGCCAACCCCGGCCTGGGCACGTCTCCGACGTTGCGCTACCTGCGCAAGGAGGCCGGCAAGGCGCGGGTCACGCCGTCGTACTTCGCCACCTTCTGCCGGCTGCACCTCAACCGCAGGATGCGCGACCGGTCCCGGCTGATCGACCTGAACGTGTGGGACGCGACCGCGGGCATGACCGACTGGTCGGCCGCGCGCGGCCGGCGCGCGTGGGGCGGCCTGGACCTGTCGGCGGTGTCCGACCTGACCGCGTGGTGGGTCGGCGTGGAGTCCGAGCAGCCCGACGTCGAGCTGGACATGTACTGGCGGTTCTGGGTGCCGCAGGACAAGGTCGAGGACCTGGAGCGGCAGCTGCAGGTGCCCCTGTCCCGGTGGGTGCGCGAAGGGTTCGTCAAGGCGACCGAGGGCGACGTCATCGACTACGCCGCGGTGGAGGCCGACGTGGAGGCCGACTGCAAGCACGTCGACATGCAGCGCGTCGGGTATGACCGCATGTTCGCCGGCCAGCTGGTCCAGGAGCTCGACGCCGCGCTGCGCGGCGTCGACGTCGTGCCGATCGCGCAGACCTTCGTCGGACAGTCCCCGTCGATCAAGGAGCTGCAGCGGCTGCTCGGCCGATCGGGCAAGCAGATCGGGGCCGGCCGCATACGGCACGGCGGCCACCCGGTCGCCCGCTGGAACGCCCAGGTGGTCGAGGTCAAGGGCGACGGCAACGACAACTACAAGATCGTCAAGCCTGAGCGGCTGAAATCGCAGGCCCGCATCGACGGGATCGCCGCCGCGGTGTTCGGGCTGGACGGCTACCTGCGCCGCAAGAAGAAGAAGAGCGGCCGCATGACCGTCACCGGCTGACACCTGCAGACGCCGGGCGGCCGGCTGATCGGCCCCGGTCGGCCGTCCGGAACCACATGCGAGTGAAGGGGGTGACGCTGTGGCGTTCGAGGACCTGGAGCTCGACCCGCTGGAGTGGGTGGAACGGCTGGCGCGCCGGCACGATGCCGAGCTCGGCTCTCTGCGGCAGCTCGACGACTACTACGAGGGCTGCCAGCCGCTGTCCTACATGCATCCGGAGCTGCTGAAGGAGCTGGACGGCCGGATCCGTAAGGTCGTGATCAACTGGCCGCGGCTGATCGTCGACTCGGTCGAGGAGAGGCTGGATGTCGAGGGGTTCCGGCGCGATTCCGACGCCGAGGCCGACACGAAGCTGTGGCAGATCTGGCAGTACAACGACCTCGACGAGCAGTCCCAGATGGGCCACGTCGACGCGCTGACGATGCGCCGCGGGTTCGTGTGCGTCGGGGCGAACCCGGAGGAGGACGAGCCGCCGCTGATCACGGTGGAATCACCGCTGCAGATGTACGCCGACACCGACCCGCGTACCCGCCGGGTGCGGGCGGCGCTGCGCCGCTGGAACGACGACGAGCTGTCGGTGGGCGGCCAGGTGCGCCAGCAGTACGCCACCCTCTACCTGCCGAACGCCACGATCCACTTCCACTTTGACGAGGGCTGGACGGAGATCGACCGCGACGAGCACAAGCTTGGCAGACCGCCGGTCGAGCCGCTGGTGAACCGGCCGCGGCCGCTGCGGCCGCTGGGCGTGAGCGAGCTGGTCGACGTCGTCCCGCTGTCGGACGCCGCCTGCAAGATCGCCACAGACATGATGGTCGGGGCGGAGTATCACGCCATCCCGCGCAGGTGGGTGTGGGGCGTCGATAAGGGCGACTTCGTCGGTCCCGACGGCAAGCCCGCCGGGACGTGGTCCCAGCTGATGGGGCGGCTGTGGAGTAACGAGAAGGGCCCCGGCGAGATCGAGGCTGGCCAGTTCCCGGAATCGTCCCTGGCCAACTTCCACGAGACGATCAACTCGCTCGCGAGGTTGGTCGCGTCGATCAGCGGGCTGCCCCCGCACTACTTGGGATACAGCACAGAGAACCCGGCCTCGGCCGACGCGATCCGCAGCTCCGAGGCCCGGCTGGTCAAGCGCGCCGAGCGCAAACAACGCTCGTTCGGCGGCTCGTGGGAGCGAGTCATGCGGCTGGCCGAGCGCATCCAGGACGGCGCGTGGAACGAGAAATCCCGGTCGCTGGAAACCATCTGGCGCGACGCCAGCACCCCGACCGAGGCGGCGAAGGCCGACGCCACGGTCAAGAAGGTCACCGCGAAAATCATCGACAGCGAGCAGGCGCGCGAGGACCTCGGCTACACCTCCGTGCAGCGCGGCCGGATGCGCCGGCGCGAGCAGGCGGCCGCCCGCGCGATGGAGCGGGCGCTTGCCGGCGACCTGGCGGCCGGGATCGGCCCCAAGCCGGGCCCGGGCGAGCCGGTCGACGACGGCCAGGCCGTGCCGCCGCCCGTGCCGGGCAGTCAGCCTGCAGGGGTGAACGGTGGCGCTGCAGCAGGTCGCTGAGGACCACTACCGAGCCCAGCAGGAGCTCGCCGCCGAGGTCGCCGAGCAGGCGCAGCTGCTGTGGGCCCGCGTCGAGGCCGGCTCGGTGATCGACGGCTGGATGGAGCTGCTCGCGCAGATGGTGCAGCTGCTGAGCACGGGCCAGGTGGCGGCCGCGCGGTTGACCATGCCGTATCTGCGGCAGCTGGCCGCCGAGCACGGCGTGCCGCCGCCGGCGGCCGCGGTGAACCCGTTCGCGCTGGCCGGAATCGCCTCCGACGGCCGGTCGCTGGCCGGGCTGCTGATGCAGCCCGCGCTGCAGAGCGCGGCGTGGCTGGTGCGCGGCGCCGACGACGCCACGGCGTTGCGGTCCGGGCTGGCCAGCCTGACCCGGATCGTGGACACGCAGATCTCGGACGCTTCGCGCGTGGCGGACCAGGTCGGCATCACCGGCACCCGGACATGGGTCACCTACGTGAGGCACGTGTCGCTGCCGGCGTGCGGCCGCTGCATCGTCCTGGCGGGCAGAACCTACCCGTGGTCGACGGGATTTCAGCGCCACGAGCGGTGCGACTGCACGATGGTGCCGCACCGGGAAGGCGACGAGCCGCCGGCGTCTCCACGCCAGCTGTTCGACCAGATGACCGGCGAGCAGCAGCAGCGGGCATTCACCGCGGCGGGCGCCGAGGCGATCAAGCTCGGCGCGGACCTCGGCCAGATCGTCAACGCGCGCCGCGGCATGTCGACCGCGTCCGGCGGCCGCCGCGTCACCACCGAGGGCACCACGGTGCGCGGCATCGCCGGCCGGAAGCTCGGCGACTTCAAGCGGCAGCGCGGCGATCGCTACCGCCGGTCCCAGGTGCCGCGGCCGATGCCCGAGCAGCTCCTGGCCGACGCCGACGGCGACCGCGACGAGGCGATCCGGCTGCTGAGAAGGTTCGGCTACCTGCTCGACAGCCGCGCGCAGCCCGTGCAGCCTGTGCGGCCGATCGAGCTTCGCGCACCCGCCGAGAGTCAGCCGGACAGGCCGGCCATCGAGCCCGAGGCGGCCGCGCCGGCGATCGAGCGGCTCACCGACGAGCAGCTGCAGGCGCTCACCGACGAGGGCCTGGCCGAGTTCTTCAACCAGGCGCTGGAGCTCGGCGACGATCACGAGATCGAGCGCGCGGCCGCCGAGATGAGCCGCCGCGACCAGCTCGCCGAGCCGGAACCGCTCGCCGAGCCGGAACCGGCGCCCGCACCGACCGAGAGCTGGGGCAGCTGGGATGACCTGGAGATCACCGATGACGATCGCCGCGTCGACGAGCTCGTGGCCCAGGGCTGGGACTACATCGACGCCTACGCCGAGGTGTACCAGGCCGACCCCGAGCAGCTGCGCCGAGAGGAGCGGCGCGCGGCCCTCGAGGCAGACCGGCGTGAAGGCGAGTCCCTGGACCAGACCGTCGCGCGGCTGTATCGGGACTGGACCCACACACAGTGGTTGCAGGCCGAGAACGCCACCAACGGCTACCTGCTGAACAAGGCCGGGCAGGCAGCCGGCATCGACCCGATCAGCCTGTTCTCCGGGCCGACGAGCAGAGCAACCGCGTACGCTTCGGAGGAGCTGCGCCGTTGGTGGAACGACCACCCGCGGATGACGCTCACCGAGTTCCGCGCCCAGGTCCTCGGACGCGACAGCGACCGCAGGGCGGCACGCACGACACGCGAGATCGGAGGCGCGGGCATATGACGCTCACCGAAGCGCAGACCCGCGCCGCCGTCACGCACGCGCGATTCGCCGCACATCGGGAATGGCCGATGACCAGATGCCCGTACGCGGCCGGCCAGGACGACACCTCACGCGCGCTGACCCAGGTGTGGGTCCGCGCCTACCTCGCGATCCGGCCGCCGGCGCCGGACGCGGTCGACGACGCCGACGACGGCGCCTGATCCCGGCCGCCCCTGACGGGCCCTCCTGACCACCGCGGCGCTCGCCGCGGTCATCACCACGCCTGCGGTGCGATACCGCCGGCGCTCACCACCGTGGCGCGACGCCGCGGCGACCCACCAGAGAGGAACAGCCACGATGGCTGACATCACCATGCCCGGCGCCATCATCGGCTACCGGCGCAACGGCCGCCCGATCCGCCTGCAGGCCGGCGGATCCGAAGGCGCTCCCGAACCGCAGCCCGCCGGCGACGGCGGCAGCGATGCCGGGCAGGGCCAGGGCGACGGCGACGGCAAGCCGGCCAAGACGGAGCCCGCGAAGGGCGACGACGGAGGCGACGACAAGCCGCTCGGCACTGGCGGACAGAAGGCGCTGGAGGCTGAGCGGGCCAAGGCGCGCGAGGCGGAGAAGCGGGCCCGCGAGGCGGAGCGGAAGGTCAAGCAGTTCGAGGACGCCAACAAGAGCGACCTGGAGAAGGCGGCCAGCCGGGCCGATCAGGCCGAGCAGCGCGCCCAGGCGCTCGTCGACCGCACGGTCAAGGCGGAGATCCGCGCGGCCGCGGCCGACTCCTTCGCCGACCCGTCCGACGCCGCGGCGTTCCTCGACCTGGCCGCGTACGCCGGCGAGGACGACGAGGTCGACACGGACAAGATCAAGGCCGATCTGGCGGACCTGCTCAAGCGCAAGCCGCACCTCGGCAAGGCGGGCCGCAAGGGCCCGAAGCCGGACCCGTCCCAGGGCGCGAGGCCGGGCGGGACACCGGACCTGGCCGTGCAGATCGCCGAGGCCGAGAAGGCCGGCAACCACCGAGAGGCGATCCGCCTCAAGCGGCAGCAGGCCGCGCTCACCACCACGACGTAAAGATCATGACCTAGGAGAGGACCATGGCGGGATCTGTCACCGGCATCGGCACCACGTTCGGGTTGCCCAACTACCACGGCCAGCTCTGGGGGCTGACGCCCGAGGAGACCCCGCTGCTCAGCGCGATCGGCGGCCTGACCGGCGGCGGCCAGACCGACGCCGTCGAGTTCGAATGGGAACAGTACGACCTCAGGGATCCGGCGCAGCGCACCCGTACGGAAGGCGCGGACGCGCCGACCGCCGAGGAGCGGGTGCGCGACGCGGTGCGCAACGTCGTCGAGATCCACCAGGAGCAGGTGGCCGTCTCCTACACCAAGCAGGCGGCGACCGGGCAGGTGGCCACCCCGCAGTCCGCGCCGTACCGGGGGGTGGGCGGCGAGCAGCCGGTCACCAACGAGCTGGACTGGCAGGTCGAGCAGACCCTGAAGCAGATGGCGCTGGACGTCAACTTCTCCATGATCAACGGGAAGTACGCCAACCCGACCTCGAACGCCAGCCCGCGCAAGATGCGCGGCCTGCTGGAGGCGATCACCACCAACAAGGTGTCCAAGGCCACCAGCACCGTGACCGGCCTGAGCTCGGCCACGGACACGATCACTGAGACCGCCACCGCGCTGGCCGACAACGACAAGATCGTGTTCACCAGCACGGGCGACGCCACGAACATCATGGCCGGCCGGGTGTACTACGTGGTGTCGAAGGCGACCAACACGTTCAAGGTGGCCGCGACCCAGGGCGGGGCCGCGATCACCCTCGGCACCTCGACGTCGAACATCGACTACATCAAGCCGTGGACCACCGCGCTGACCACGACCCACATCGACGAGCTGATCCAGCAGGCGTGGGACAACGGCGGTCTGTCCGAGCAGCGCACCGCGACGATCATCGTCAACTCGACCCAGAAGCGGGCCGTCACCAAGGCCTACGCCGAGGCCGGCGCGAAGGTCATCTACATCGACACCTCCCGCACCATGGGCGGTGTCGCGGTGGACACGGTGGTGACCGACTTCGGCCGGTTCAACATCATGCTCGACCGGCACGTGCCCCGGGACGCTCTCATCGTGGCCAGCCTGAACATGCTGCGCCCGGTGCTGCTGTCCGTCCCGGGCAAGGGCGTGTTCTTCGAGGAGCCGCTGGCCAAGACGGGCTCGGCCGACAAGGTCCAGCTGTATGGGGAGATCGGCCTCGAATACGGCATGGAGAGGGCCCACGCCGCCTACCGCGGCCTGGCCGTCTAACCGGAAGGGAAGCCGATCATGGCGCTGTACGAGAGGTTCGTCGACGGCAAGAAGATCGCCCGCGCGTTCACCGTCGACGGGTCCGACGAGGACCGGCATCTGCGCTCCCTGGCCGTCGACGGCATCGACGGCTGGAAGCGCGCCACAGACCCGGAGGGGTCGGAGCCCCCCGTCTCCGACTCCTCCGCCCCGTTCGACCCGGCCAAGCACACCGTGGACGACGTGCTCGCCCACCTGGCGGACGCCGACCGGGACGAGGCCGAGCGGGTGCTGGCGGCCGAGGAGGCCGGCAAGGCCCGCAGGGGCGTGCTGGCCGCCCGGGACACGCTGGCCAGCCTGCGGGAGGAGTAGACGATGGCGTTCGCGACGCTGCAGGACTTCAAGGACCGGTTCGAGCGGGCCGTGAAATCGTCCGAGGAGACCCGGATCAGCGCGAGGCTGGCGGACGCGAGCGCCATCATGAGCGGCCGCGTGCCGCAGCTGCTCACCGCGGACCCGGTCCCGGACATCGCGGTATCGGTGTGCTTCGACATGGTCGCCCGCACCATCCGCAACCCCGAGGGGAAGTTCCGGGAGGGGTTCGGCGACGACTACGAATACCAACGTGATGCGGGCCAGGCCTCCGGCAAGCTGGAGCTGACCGACGAGGAGTACGACGACCTGGTGGCCGCGGTGTCCGGCGCGGCGGCCGCCGGCCGGTCGTTCTCCATCGCGCCGCTGTACCCGGCTGTCGAGGAGGTGTAGCGGTGGCGCTGCAAGACGCGCTGGCCGGGGCGCGCGAGCTCGTGCCCGACGTCGTCTTCGAGGACCAGGTGCTGATCCAGCGCAAGACCGGCACCACCACCGACCCGGACACGCTGCAGGTCGTCGACGTCTTCACCACGGTGTACGAGGGGCCCTGCAAGATCGCGCCGCTCGGCGCCGGCCGCGACGCCGCCTACGGAGAAGGCGAGGTCGTCCTGCACCGGTACAGACTCAAGATCCCGTGGTCGGCCGCCACGCCGGTGCTGCCGGAGGACCGGGCCACGATGACCGCGGCGCCGGACGCGTGGGTGGTCGGCCGGGCCATGGAGGTCGTCGACGTCGACTACAAGTCCACCGCGGTGACGCGCAAGCTGATCATCGAAGACCGGGCCTGAGGAGGCGATCGTGGCCGAGCTGGACGCCAGCGAGCTGCTGGCCATCTCCGAATGGATCGACGACGGCGAACGCCGGGCGGCCGAGGGCGCCTACCCGCTCGTCAAGGAGCACGCCCTGGCACTGCAGAAGCTGTGGCAGGAGAACGCCCGGCAGACCGCCGGCAAGCACGGCAAGCACTACCCCCGCAGCATCACCGCCGAGCAGATCAACACCGACCCCGGCGCCGTGGTGTGGGAGGTCGGCCCCGACCGCGCCCGCAAGCAGGGCAGCATGGGCGCCGGGTTCGAGTACGGCGGCCCGAACCAGCCGCCGCACCTCGACGGCGCCCGGGCCACCGTGGCGATCGAGCCGGAGTTCAACGCGGCCGTCGACGCTTTCGCCAGGGGCCTGCTGTGAGCGTCCCGTTCGACGTCGACGAGGCCGGCGCGTATGAGGTCATCACCGCCTACCGGGACATGCTCGACGCGCTGCTGCCGGAAGCGGCCAGCGTGTACCTCGGCGGCGCTCCGGACGGTGCACCGACCCCGTACGTGGTGCTCTACCCCGACATCGGCACCGAGAGCCCGGTCGACCGGGCGCTGGACGAGAGCGTGCCGATGGACGTGCGCTGGCAGGCCACGTCCGTAGGCGTGACGTTCGGCCAGGCGCTGCTGCTGGCCGGCAAGGTCGACACCCTGACGCGGCGCAACCCGCCGGCCGTGCCCGGCCGCAGGATCCGTCCGGTACGGCAGGAAGGCTCGCAGCCGGTCCGCAAGGACGAGGAGAGCACCGGGCTGTTCTTCGGCACCGCCCAGTACCTGGCGCGCTGCGACCGCACCGCCTGATCCACGTGTAGATCGCCCGTCACCTGCTGGTGTGCGGGCCCGCTGGCATGCCCTGGAGGAGCCCATGCCTACCCGAGCACCACAGGCCGCCACCGTCGCCGGCGCGGCGCTGTCCATGCACAACGCGGCCGCCGACGACAAGGTCAACGGTGTCACCCGCGAAATGACCATGCTCGTCAACAACGCTACGGCCGGGACCGTGACGCTCACGGTCACCCCGCCGGGCACCACCAACTACGGCGTGGCCAACCCGGCCAAGCCGTGGACCATCCCGGTGGGCATGTTTCGGCTCAAGCTGCTGCCGTCGTTCCGGAACCCGTCGGACTCCAACCTGGTCACCCTGGGCTGGTCTGCCACCCCGGGCAGCACCCTGACGTGGGCGGTGATCGACTGATGCCGCCCCGGATGATCCGCGTCCGGCACAAGGACACCGGCGAGGAGCGGCTGCTGGGCGAGAGCGCGTTCCCGTACTTCGCCGGCATCTATGAACGGGTCGACCTGCCCACCGAACCGAGCCAGGCGCCGGACGCGCCCGCCGCCGAGGAGCCGGCCGAGCCGGGCAAAAGCAGCGGCCGCCGGGCCGCGACCACCGACAAGAAGGAGAAGGGGTAGATCATGGCTGATGAGGATCTCCTCGGCGACGGTTTCTACAAGGTGACGATCTGCACCGCCTTGTCGTCGGTGTCGTCGCCACCCGCCGCCCAGCTGAACGCCGGCGTCGACATCCAGTCCTGCGTGATGCGCGACGGGCTGCAGATCGAGCCGAACCAGGAGGGCGCCGACAACTCCAGCCTGGCCAGCAAGGGCCCGACGCAGCGGGCCGGATCGCCCAGCTACTCGATCAACCTGCTGTGCAAGAAGAAGAAGCTGACGATCGAGGACATCGCGTACAACACGCTGGTGCCCGGCATGGACGTGTGGCTGGCGGTGCGGCGTAACCGGCCCAACGCCGAGCCGTGGGAGGCCGGCGACCCGGCCGAGATCTACCCGGTCCAGTGCGGTCTGCGCAAGCCGCAGCAGACCCAGTGGAACGAGGTGCAGAAGTTCCTGTCCACCATGTTCAACTACGCCGACGCTGACATCGATGCGGTGGTGGCGTAGTGACGGACCCCCGGTACGTCGAGGACATCGACGACTTCCTGGACGGGCTGAAGCTGCCCGAGGACCAGGTGCCGATCTGCATGCGCGGCGACCTGCAGTCCCGGTTCGAGGAGCTCAGCCGGCAGCTGGAGGCGGCCCGCCGCGGCCCGGAGCCCGACAGCCTTGACGGGGTGCCGGACACGGTGCGGCTCGCCCGGGAGATCGAGGCGTTGCGCGGGGAGATGCAGGAGCACGTGCGCGTGTTCCTGCTGCGGGCGCTGCCGCGCAAGGAATGGTCGGATCTGGCCAAGGAGCACAAGCCGCGCAAGACGGACGCCGCGGATTTGCAGGCCGGGTTCAACCGTGAGACGTTCCCGATCGCGGCGCTGGCCGCCTGCTCGGTCAAGCCCAAGATGGACGAGAAGCAGGCAGGCCGGCTCGTCGATCGCGTCACGCAGGGCCAGTGGCAGGCGCTGTGGAACGCGATCGCGGAGCTGAACGGCGGTAGCGGCGAGGTCCCTTTCTCGTACGCTGCCTCCGCGATTCTGTCGGCCACCAGCGGGAAATGAAGCTCGCCCGCGCCTACCAGATTCCCCGTTCGAAGCTGCTCGGCCGTGAACCGCGCGAGGTCACGGTGTTCGAGTACGACGACGCGGACAGGCTGGTGCGGGCGATCACCGTGCGGGAGCCGGAATGGCTGGAGGAAGATCGGGATTGGGCGCTGGCCGACCTGGACGATCAGGCCAGCCGCTGTCCCAACGGGTGCGGCATGCCGCTGGAGGACACCACGCACCCCGACAACGAGGGCGCCTACGTCGCGGACGAGCCGCCCAGATGCCACGCGTGCGCGGCCGTCACAGCCAAGAAGAAGGCAGTGGGGGACCCGACCGACCTGATCTTTACGGTTCGTAAGGTCCGTTAGCGGCGCCGGCTGCTGCGCACGCCCATCACGATCGCGACGATCAGGGCGCCCACCAAGAGCAGCCCTACCACGAACACCGCCAGGATCATGAGCAGCTCGGGGACTCCGAGGTTGGGCATGGGGACTCCTTCGGCCAGCCGTGAATCCCCCGATCCGCTCAGATGGTCGCACGCCGCGGCGGTGTGCGACGGCGGAACGGTTCAAACCGTGACGTTGGGAGGTGAACATGGCCGATCGCACCGTTACCACCCGGCTGAAGCTCGGCATCACCGAGTGGACGTCCGGCTCCAACACGGTCAAGCGTGACCTGCGTGACCTGAACACGCGCTTCAAGGAGTCGGCCGGGGCAGCGTCCGGGTTCCGTAAGAAGCTGGAGGAGGCAACCGCCCGCCTGCCGAAGATCGAGATCGACGCGAACAGTTCGGCGGCCGAGCGGAAGTTCGCCCAGCTGCGCCAGGAGCTGGAGCAGCTATCGCGTCAGCAGATAGGCGTGGATATCGACGCCGTCGACGCGATGGCCGAGCTGGACCTACTCAAGGCCGAGCTCGGCGCCCTGGAGGACGGCGCCAGCTTCGAAGTGCGTGCCGGCATCCAACAGGCCATCGCTGACCTGGAGATGGTGGCGGCCGAGGCGCGCCGCCTCGACGGCACCGACGTCAAGATCTCGATCGACGCCGACTCCAACGAGGCGCTCGGCGACATCGGCAAGATCAGCGCCGGTCTGATCGGTCTCGGCGCCGCCGTGCCCATCATCGCCAGCGTGGCCGCCGGCGCCGGAATCCTGCAGGGCGCGCTGTTCTCGGCCGGCGCGGGCGCGCAGCTGTTCGGCACCGTGGCGACAGCAACGCTCGAGCGCGTGCAGACAGCCGTCGACTCCCAGGATTACAGCAAGCTCAGCCCGGAGGAGTTCCAGCTGGCACAGGGCTGGCAGGAGTTCTCCGACGTCTACCTGAAGTGGCAGCAGTCGCTCAATCCGGACGTGGTCCCGGCCATCACGGGCGGGCTCGGCCTGATGGAGAAGACTCTGCCGAAGATCAGCCCGCTGGTCGCCGGCACCGCCAACAGTTTCGTCGGCCTGGAGCAGCGCGCCGCCGCGGCGTTGGATGGGCCGTTCTGGACGAAGTTCCTGCACAACGTGGGCGTGGCCGGGCCACAAGCGATGACCGGGCTCGGCAACAGCGCGCTGAACGTGGTGACCGGCGTGGCCGGCATCATGAACGCTTTCATGCCGTGGCAGGGCACGGTGGTGGGCGGGATCGAGGACGCCACCGCCAAGTTCTCCGCGTGGGGACAGGCGCTGGAGAGCAACCAGCAGTTCCAGCAGTTCATGGCATACGTGCAGGAGCACGCGCCTGAGGCGTGGGAGCTGGTCAAGAATCTCGCCGGGGCGCTGCTCAACGTGGGTGAGGCCGTGGTGCCGCTCGGTGTCGGCTCCATGGCGGGGATCAACCTCCTCGCCCAGATCGTGGCCGGCATGGACCCGCAGCACATCCAGTTGATCGCGCTGGCCATCCTCGCCATCAAGACGGCGCAGGCCGGGCTCGCGGTGGCCGGCTTCTTCACCGAGATGCCGGGCCGTCTGGGCACGCTGCGGGACGGCCTCGACAAGGCCAAGACCTCGGCCGGGAAGTTCGGCGACGTGGTCTCCGGGCTCGGGGACAAGGTCGGCGGCCTGGCGGGCGCTCTGGCCGGCGGGGCGGCGGTGACCGGCGGGCTGATCCTCCTGGAGCAGTGGTTCTCCAAGAACGCCGAGGCAGCGGGCCGGTTCACTGAGAAGGTGGCGGCCCTCGGCGGCAGCGGCATCGACGGGCAGATCGCCTCCCTCACCGCCGAAATCGAGAAGCTGAAGGCGACGCTGGGGCCGAGCCTGTTCGACACCGTCTACCTGACGAACGAGCAGGCCCGCACCGCCGACCAGATCGAGGCGATGGAGCAGAAGGTGGCCGACCTGCGCCACCAGAAGGAGCTCGACGCCATCGCCTCCCGCACCAGCGGCGACGCGGTCGCCACCATGGGCGGCCAGGTGGCCACTGCCGCTGGGAACGTCGACACGCTGCGCGGCGCGATCTCTCAGCTGGTCGGGTTGCAGGGCAACGCCATGCAGGCGGAGATCTCCTACAAGCGGGCGCTGGATGAGACGGCGGCCGCGATCCGGGAGAACGGCAAAGCCACCTCGACCAACAGCGAGGCGGGCCGGGCGAACCGTGAGGTGCTGATCGGCCTGGCGGAGAAGGCGAACGCCTACAGGCAGGCGCTCATCGACCAGGGCACGCCGCTGGATCAGGTGACGGAAAAGCTCGGCCGGCAGCGCGAGGCGTTCATCACCACCGCGGAGAAGATGGGCTTCTCCCGTACCGAGGCCAAGAAGCTGGCCGACCAGCTCGGCCTCATCCCGGGGAACGTCTCCACCACCACCAAGACGCCGGGCGGCAAAGAAGCGCTCGCCCTAATGCGCGAGTACCAGAAGAAGCTGAACGAACTCGACGGCAAGACCGTCACCACGACGATCATCCAGCAGACGTTCGACCGCAAACAGTCCGTGGGCAAGCAGGACAAGCTGAAAGCGGCGCAAGGCGCACTCGTCCAGTACGCCGCCGCCGGCGGAATCACCGGTTACGCGTCGGGCGGCATGCGGCCGCACATCGTCAGCAAGCCGACCGCCATCGTCTACGGCGAAGGATCGTCCGGCCGGGGCGCCCGGGAGGCGTTCATCCCGCTGGATGAGTACCGGCCGCAGGCGATCGACCTGCTCGCTGACATCGCCGACCGGTTCGGTTTCAGCTTGTACGGCAAACAGGCCGGCCAGCAGGTTCACCAAGTCGCCGTGACCGTGTCGGACGCGGCCACTCAGCTGGGCGCACAGCTCGGGGACGTGGACATCTCGCTCACGTCCGCGTTCGGCGATACGGGCACGCTCACCGGCGCCCTGGACGGAGTGAGCGCGGCCGGGGCGGCCATGGCCGCCGGCTGGGAGGCCGGCGCGGACCTGATCGGCGACAACGTCGGCACCATGGGCACCGTCGTCTCCTCCGCGGTGACCCTGATGACGACCGAGACCACCAAAAGCGTCGACGGTCTCACCGGCAGCATCCAGGATCTCGCCGTCGCGGTCGCTGCGGCCAAGATGGCAGCTGCGAAGAAGGACGGGACCGGTCACCTGCTGGAGAAGGAGACGGCCCCGCGCGGCATCTCGGCCGCTCAGAAAGCCAAGATGGCCAAGGGGGCGGCCAAGAACATCCTCGAAGCGATGGGTATCACGGGCGGCACGGTCGCCGGTTCCAACCCGGAAGACATGATCGCCGGCCACGACGCAGGGAGCCTGTTCTACGACAGAGCATCGGCGTTCACCCAGACGTCCCCCGTCAACAGCGCGAGGGTGTCAGCGCCACAGCAGGCGACGTGGACCCCAGCGGCTGTGGCCGCCGCTGTGGCCGCAGCCGCGGCCGGCGCAACGAGCCAGGCGGCGAGCTCCCGTAATGGTGCCGCCTACGGCGGTGGCCAGCCGGCCGTCCAGGTGGACATGTCCAATTCGGTGATCCGTGAAGAGGCCGATATCGACCGTCTGGGAGCGCGGTTCGGGTCGGAGTACAGCCTGCGCGGCCCCGTCTGATTGAGCACTTTTGGTGGAGAGGTGGTATTGGCATGCCTGGAATCCAGGCCTACACGCCCGCGGACCTGGCCCGGCTCAGGACAGTCCAGACCAGCCCGGGCCGAGCAGTCCCTCACGTGCGGGAGGAGCGGCGTGGACTGCGCGTCGTGCGCGTCGTGCGCCGCCTCACCGATTCCGGCGCTGTGGTGGCCGTACGCGACCGCACCGACCGGCGCGGTGAAGAACATCGGGACGTGCACGTCCACGCCCCTCTCGTGATCGGGAGGCTCGCGTGAGGCGAGGTAGAGCACGGGCCCGTCTGGAGCTCGAAGTCGCGCTCGAAGCCGAGGCGGATCGGCTGCGGGAGGCGAAGGACGCGCACGCGGCGGACCCCACTGAGGAGACGCGGGCCGCCCGGAAGGCCGAAATGGAGTCCCTCGCCGAGACCCGGACGTGGCTGCGGGCAGTCGACAGGATCCGCAAGGCCGAGGCGGAGATTGCCCGCCTGGCCGCCCGCGGTGGGACCGCAGAGGAGATCCGCCAGTACGAGCTGAAGATCGCCCACATACGGGCCGAGTACGGGCCGCTGATCGACGCCATGCAGCAGCTGGCCACCAGCACGGCCGGGACGGGCGACACGTTGCCGCCCGGCTCGGCGGAGGCGGCACCGTCCGTAGTACGCGGCCGGGCCCGCTTCGGAAAGGACGGTGTCTGATGGCGTGGACCGCCTCTGGCCTGATGGTGCAGTCCCACATCGACAAGTGGGACGACTCCCAGCTGGCCACCGACCTCACGAGCGAGACGGACCTGAAGGCCGCCTTCTACGGCAGCTCAGTCACCCCGGCCTACGGCACCGACACCGCGTACAACGCCGGCACGTGGGCGACCGCGAACGAGTCGGCGGGGGCCGGCTACTCCCCGGCCGGGCTGCTCGTGGTGAACACCACCCTCACCCACGTCACCGGGTCGATGAAGTTCGACGCCGACAACTTCAGCATCCCCAACTCCACGATCATCGCCGAGGGCTACCTCCTGTACGACGACGCGCACGCCGACCGCGCCCTCGGCGCCGTCTGGTTCGGCGAGCCGTTCGAGACTCAGGACGGCACGTTCCTGGTCACCCACGACCCGGCGGGCGTCTACCTGCTCGACCTCACCCCGTAGGGAGACCGTCGTGAGCACAGGCACGATTCTGTTGCCGATCGGCGCCGCGGACCTGCCGGACGGTTCCGCCTCCAACCTGGCGGCCGACATCAAGAAGGTCAAAAGCTCGGCGGCGGCGCCAACTCCGTACTTCAAGCACGCGTTGTTCGACGCCTCCAACCGCGAACAGCTGATGTGGTCGTTCCGGATGCCGGCCGACTACGCCAGCGCGCCGGTCATGCGAGTCCAGTTCAAGATGGCCAGCGCGATCACCGGGAACGTGGTCATCGAGGCCAGGATCGCAGCCACCAGCCCGGGCGACTCCACTGATCTGGACGCGAAAGCGTTCGCCGCCGCCAACACCAGCGCAGCGACCGCCGTCCCAACTACGACGGCCGGGAAACTGGGTGAGATCAGCCTCGCCCTCGCGAACGCCGACTCCCTGGCGGCCGGGGATTTCGTCACCGTGTACTTCGCGCGTGACGCGGCCCACGCCTCCGACACGGCCACCGGCGACATGGAAGTCGTCGCGGTCGCGCTCACCTACACCACCACATAGCAGGGGGTGACCAGTGGCGCGGCTTTTCGACGGCGTCGACGACAAGATCACACTCGCGGCCGGCGGGCTGTCCACGTCCACCCTCGCCGGCACGCGAGTCCTCCTCTTCCGCCGAACCACCGCCACCGAAGACGGGCTCCTCGGCGTCGCCAACGCGTCCAACGCCAACAGCGGCGTGCTCCTGTGCTTCACCGACAACACCCTCGCCTTCTTCGGGACCGGCACCGGATCGTCGGCATCGTCGCTCACCATCACCAGCTCCGACGGGTGGATCCTGCTCGCGGTCAGCAAGGCGTCCGGCAGCCAGAGCGTCACCTTCCGCAAATACGTGTACGCCACGGACACATGGACGTCAGATACACCGGCCGCTCTGGTGTCGGATGGGACCGCGCTCGGCGCCGGATCAGTGAAGCTCGGCTCCTACTACGACGGCACGGGCCCGTTCTTCAACGGAGAGATGGCCGCCGTCGCCATCTACAACCGCGTCCTCACCCAGGCCGAACTCGACACTCTCGCCCACTCCCTGACCGCGTGGCAGGACGCCGGCCCGGCCGCCCTGTGGGTCCTCGACCAGGCCGACGCCGCCCAGCCCGTCTACGACTGGTCAGGCGGCGGAGCCAACCAGACCGCGATCGTCGGCACCAGCACCGACACCAGCAGCTCGCCGATCGGGTACGGCGAACGCTACATCGAGACAACGCCGATCCGCGCCGTCCACGCCACGGTTGAGCCGCCCACCGTGCAAGGCGTCGCGGCGATCCCTGCCCCCGACGTATCGGTCGGCGTCAACGTCCAGCCCGAGCCGGTCACCGGTACGGCGATCATCCCGGCACCGGACATCTTCGTTGGCGACTCCCCGCCCACCCTGGTCCAGCCCTCCCCGATCACCACCGCCGCCACCATCCCGACCCCGGACATCGCGCTCGGCATCGGGCTGCACCCGGTCCCGCTGATCGGCCGGGCCCTGATCCCGACACCGACCGTTGACGTGCCGATCAACCCCGGCGACGACCTCACCGGTCCCGGGCAAATCTCCTCCAACGGGTTCAAGCTGGGCGCCGGCACGCCGTACCTATGGCAGCGGATCACCGGCTGGTATGCCGACATGCCGGGCGTCGACAACGGCAACGTGCCGCACCCCACAGCACACGGAGCGCTGAGCGGCCAGAAGCTGTCACAGCCACGGATCGTCACCTTCGACATGAAGGTCGAGGCCGCCCGGGAGGACCTGGACCAGATCGCGCTCAACCTCTTGGCCGGCCTCCCCCTGCCAGAAGCGGATGAAGAGGTGCCACTGGCCATCCGGGTAGGCGATCTCATCCTCGTCGGGACTGGAGCGTGCACGCATCGCCAGATGCCGATAGAAACGCGGGCCGTTCAAGACGGCTACCTGCCCGGCACCGTCATATGGGAGCTGTCCAATCCCCGCCTCTACTCGCGCGAACTGCTAACCGCGGTGGTGGCCGACGGCGCCACCGTCGAGGTGTTCCACGCCGGGAACAACACCACCCACCCCACCATCCGCTGCCCAGGCCCCAGCCTGAACCCCGAGCTGGTGATCGAACGCACTCTCGACGACGGCACCGAGTCCGTGGTGACGGTCGGATTCGATCTGACCGTCGAAGCAGGCGAAACCTTGATCGTCGACTCGTTCAACGGCACCGCCAGCATCGGCGACGAAGACGTCGGCGGCACCCTCTCCAACGCCAGCTTGGGTATCGCCGACCTGGTGTTCGGCCGGCAGTTCTCCGCCATCACCTTCAGCAGCGCCCTCGGCACCGCGCCCGCGGCGACCGTGCTGTGGCGGCACGCCTACATCTGAACGCGAGGGGGTGACTCCGTGTCTGTCACGTTCCTCACCCCGTCCACCGCCGTCAACCCCACCGGCGGGCTGTACGTGGTCAACCGGCCGGAACGCGTCATCCCCGGCCAGCCGATGCTCGCCTTCCTCACCTGCGACTCTGGCGGCCTATCCTCCATCGGAGGCGGCGGCGACTGGCAGCTGCTCGGCCGGATCGCCGGACCCACCACCACCCTGTCCGCGGTGGACGTGTGGTGGCGGTCGGCCGCCACCGACAACGAGCCCGCCTCCTACACGGTCTCGATCGGGGCGACCGCGGACGGGGTCGCGATCGTCGTGCCCCTGGCCGGGGCGAAGAACACCACCCCGCAGGTGATCCCCGGGCCCCTGTACGCCGGAACGAACAGCGTGTTCTCGCCGCCAGCCACCCCCACATCGCCGGACTGCCTGGAGTTCAGGTGGGCGGCCGGGATCCCGAACGAGGCCAACATCTCGTGGATCGCCCCGACCGGATACACCGAGCTGGTGGACCTCCAGTCGGAGGATGAGGTGGGCGGCACGCTGGTGTGGCGGCGCATCTACTCCACCACGCCCCTCGCCGGCCAGGTGCATACCGCCTCCGCTCAGCTCCAGTACGGCGCCGCATTCACCATCCTCATCGAGTCCGCGCCCACCGTCGTCCCCCCGGACCCGCTCCCGTTCCCCAGCTTCACCCCGGTCCGCGGCCTACTGCCGATGCAGTACCGCGTCCACGACGCGCTCACCGGCGCCTACCGGGGCGAGCTGCGGACCGCCATCGATGTGACCATGGACCGGCGCGACGGCGACGCGGGCGGGTACTCCTGCTGGTGCCCCATGCCGAACCGGCGCGAGGCCGACAAGCTCGCCCGCATGATCCCCCGCGACCCGAACGACCTCGACAGCGGTCCCGGCCGGCTCGTCGTGCACCCGTGGCGCAACGGCGTGCTCTGGGGCGTCTACTGGCTGCACACCGCCGAAATCGAGCAATCCTCCCGCCTCGGCCTGGGGCTCCGCCTGCAGGGCTCCACACTCGACGGCTACATGGCGTCGGTGTCGCTGGAGGAGGACGTGTTCTACTTCGGCGACCAGATCGAAAACGCCCGCCAGCTGATCACCCGCCTGGGCATGGACCCCCGCTCCAACATGGGGTTCGCCCTGCAGGGCGGCACCTCAGGGACCGTCCGCGAGCTGGCCGCCCGCCGATCCGACAACACCACCTACGGACGCGTCCTCCGCGATTACGCCCGCGCCGACGGCGGCTTCGGCTACGTCATCAACCCGACCGTCACCGAGGCCGGCATCGAACGCCGCTGGGTATGGGGTTCACCGCGGCTGGACTTCCCCACCCTGAAGGTCACCTTCACCCAGGCCCGCAACGGCGGCGAGGTGACCGGATTCAAGGAAGTCCGGTCGGCGCTGCGTGGCGGGACGCGTTTCGGGGCGGTCGGCGGCATCCCGGCCGGCGACGCCTCCCAGGACCGTACCGCGGTCCGCACCGACCTGATCGAGACGGAGCATCTCGACCACGGATGGCCGATCTTCGACCAGCGGGTCATCCACCCGGCCGCCTCGACGGACCTGACCGAGCTCGAACGGTACGCCGCCTTCTACGCGGCCACCGCCGCCGGCGCCCCCCGCGTGTTCTCGGCCGACGTGATCCTCGGCCGGTCGTCCGGGTTCCACCCGAACATGATCGGCGGATACGCCCGATTCGTCATGAACAACGACTGGCACACCCCGACGGCTGAGGGCGGCGCCTCTTTCAACGACTTCCAGCGGTTGATCGGCTGGCAGCTCAGCCCCGCCACCCGCGCGTTCGGCAAGGACAAATTGCAGGTCATCACCGCCGCACAGCCCGCGATTGGAGCCTGACCGTGAGCATGCCCATCGACCAGTTTCCCGCTGGCAACCCGGAAATCCTGCGCGACCTGGCCCGCCGCATTGCCGCCCTCGAAGCCAAGCTGGGCGTACAGCAGGCAGTGGAGGTCAGCAAGGCGTCCGGCCCGTTCTTCCTGCCGAACGGCACACCAACGCTACAGTCCGGCGGGCTCGTCATCGGCGCCAGCGGAACCCAGTTCCAGGTCGTCGACCAGGTAGGCAACCGCGTCGACATCCCGTGCGCGTCCGTGGCGCCCATCACCCTGTCCAACGCCGGCGCCGCCTATGACGGCACCGCTCAGGCGCTGATCAACGGGCTGAAGACGGGTCACAACGACCTGCTGTCCACGCTGAAGCTGTACCGGCTGATGAAGTCCTCCTGATCGCGGAGGCGACCGTGCAGCTTGACATCAAGACGACCCTCGACACCTGACCGCGGCCGCGATCGGCCCTCATCCCGCCGCTGCTACCGAGATCGGCGACCACATGACCAACAGCCGGCGCGAAAGCCTCAAGCTCAATCCCTTCGGAACCGTCGCCGCGGGCGCGGCCATCGTCCTCGGCTCCCTGGGCGCGGCCCTGGGCGACGATGTCTCCCAGGGCATGACCAATAGCCTGCACGCCACGGCGGGCCCGGTGGCGCACCTGTGGGGCGTCATGTTCGCCGCCGGCGGCATACTCAAGATCTACGGCCTGTACTGGCACCGGACCACGATGGAGATTCCGGGGCTGTGGATGATGTGCGGGGGCTACGCCTTCTACTCCATCACGGTCGTGGTCGGCCTGGGCATGCACGGCCTGGCGGCCGGCGTCATCGCCGCCGCCCTGGCCATCGGCTGCCTGATCAAAGTGAGCATCATCATGCGCGCAGCCCGCCACCTGCAGACCCTGGAGCGCGAGGAGTGACCTGGGGGGAAGTCCTGGTCTCCGTGGCGCAGGTCGCCGCCGGCGGCACGATCGTGCAGGCGATCGTCGCGCTGACCAAGCGACGCTCGGAGCTCAAGCAGCTGGACCGCGGGTCGGACAGCGTGGCGGTGGAGACCGCCGATCACGTGGTGGCGCTGCTGCGCACCGAGCTCACCGACGCCAAGGCGGAGAACAAGGAACTCAAGGCTGAACTCGGCGATCAGCAGCGCCAGATTCAGGCGCTCGCCGAGCAGGTGTCAGCGCTGCGCGCCGAGCTCGCCATCGCGCGGGCGGAGATCGCGCGGCTGCAGAACGGCTGAGCCACCACCCGCGTCCACTACGCCGAGCGTGTCCGCCGGCGCCGCGACCGAGACCGGAGGACATCGTGAAACTCGTCCAGGCCCGCTGGTACCACCGCGGCCGCATCTCCCCGATTCGGCTGATCGTCGTGCACTCCATGGAGTGGGTGGAGCGGGCGACCACCGCCGAGGAGTGCGCGAAGATGTTCGCCACCATGAACAGGCAGGCCTCCGCGCACGCCTGCGTCGATGCCAACAGCGTGGTGCGGTGCGTCCGCGACCAGGACACCGCGTGGGCCGCGCCCGGCGGCAACGCCGACGGGCTGCAGCTGGAGCTGGCGGGCTTCGCCCGGCAGACGCGGGCCGAGTGGCTGGACGCGTACGGCAAGGCCATGCTCGACCAGGCCGCCGCCGTCATCGCCGGCTGGTCGCGCGCCTACAAGATCCCCGTCAAGAAGCTGACCCAGACCGAGCTGCGCGCCGGCAAACGTGGGATCACCTCGCACGCCGACATCAGCGCCGTCTACCGGCGATCCGACCACACCGACCCCGGGACCAAGTTCCCGTGGGACGAGCTGATCGACCGGGTCAAGGCCGAACTCGACGGCGCCGACGGCGGCCGCGACGACGTCGACGTGCCCGACTGGAAGCGGACGCTGTCCTGGCCGCCGACCACGAAGGGCGACGACGTCAAGACCTGGCAGCGGCAGATGCGCAAGCGCGGCTGGAAGCTCGACGTCGACGGCTGGTACGCCGGCGCCGACGCAGAGGTCTGCTGGGCGTTCCAGGAGGAGAAGGGGCTGAAGGTCACCGGCCAGGTCGACGAGGCGACCTGGCGGGCCGCCTGGACCGCCCCGATCACGTGATCGACCCCCTGGCGCAGCTGTACATGCTGCGCCGGCACCATCCCACCTGCGCCGACGCGCCGCAGGTTCCTGATTTCGGCCCTCATATGAGGGAGAAAATCCCGGAGGACCCCATGAAAATCGGCTCCTACGCCAAGGCCATCGTGTCCGCAGTCGCCGCCGGCGGCGGCGCGCTCGTCACCGCCATGGGCGACAACGTCATCGTTCCCGGCGAGTGGGTCACCGTCGCCCTGTTCGTGCTCGGCGCCCTCGGCATCACCGCGGTGGTCCCGAACGCGGAACGGTCGGACCCGCGGCCCGGCGCCGGGACGCGGGTCGAGATGCAGCCGCCCCACATCCATCTGGGCCCCGACGACGACGGGCCCGACACCTCCGGCTGGCCGCGAGTCCAGCGGTAGACCCGACACTCTGTCATCGCCGGCAGCATCCTCGAGGACCACTGTGTAAGATCGCTCGCAGCTTCGAAAACTCCCACACAGGGGGGACGCTCAGGGATGGGTAGACCAGCCCCGGCCCGTGGCCGCAGTGCTGGCCGGTTCCCGCAATCGTAAGCGGGTCCCTGTTCCCCCGCCCACTGAGGTAACACCCCTGGCGCCGTACCACGGCTGGGCGCCAGGCCCTCGATCCACCGCGAGAGCGGTTAGCCCTGGCCAGGCATAAGAAGAGCCCCCGCCCGGGTCCTCACGGACCGGGCGGGGGCTCTTTCGTCGTGTCCGGGGCTAGAACGGCGGCTCGGCCGACAGCTGCTCCCAGGGGCCGGCGTAGACGTCGCGCTCCCAGACCGCCTTTGCCGAGTTGTTGCGCAGCACCAGATCGGCCTGCTCGCCGGTCACCAGCTCGGCGCTAGGCTCGGGCGGCGCCCCATCGGTCACGGTGTACTCGCGCCCGCTGCGCTGGATTCGTTCCTGTGCCCACCGCAGCTGCTCGATCAGCTGCGGGACCGCGGCCGCCACGATGCGGGCGGCCGGGCTCAGCTCCCAGATCTGGCCGCCAACCTCATCGTAGGCCGTCTGGATTTCCTCCAGGCTCAGCGGCGGATCCTGGGGCGGCTCCTCCGGCGGATCCTGGGCGTGCCGGTCGTAGTCGTCCTCGTGGTCGTGCTCGCTACTCACGGAAACCTCCAGGTTCCTCGAGTACGGGATCGGCCAGACCGCCCGCGCGGGCGGCCGGGCTGGTCATCCGCGTTGATCGGTTTCAGCTGCTGCTGTCTCGATGTCATCCAGCAGCGCGCGGAGCTCGGCGGCCACGGCGCGAGCCTGCTCAGGGTGGGTCCGAGCGTAGGAAAGGAAGGCCCGCCGCTTGATCGTGCGACTGATCGTCGCCCGGAGTCGTTCTGCCTCGGCGGTGAACGCCTGGACAGGATCGGCAGGTTCGGCCTCCAGGGTTCCGGCCAGATAGGCGCGGATCTGCGCCGCGGCTGCGACCGGATCGAACCGGTCGGCGCCGGCGACGACGGCTGCAGCGCCCTTGAGCACCGCGGCGGTGACCCGGACGCCGTCGGTCTCGGCCACCGTCTGGTACACCACGGCCGCGGCGTCCTGGCCGTGCTGGTCGGCCAGCGGCAGCAACTCCCGGATCTGCCCTTCGTTCAGGGTGCTGAGACCAATTGGTCTCAGTCGCTCGGCAAGCGGCCAGGCCGCGATCAGCCGGTCGGCCTGGCGGCGGGTCATGTCCCACCGGCTCGCGCAGTACGCCTCGAAGGAAGGGTGATCGGCCCGGTAGAGCCGGGCGTCACGGATGGTCTGCAGCGCCTTGCCTGCCGCCCACCAGGCAAGCCGAAGCCCTTCCAGAGCGGCTTCGCAGGTGAGCAGATCCGCACGCTCGTGCTCGGTGAGCTCGCCGTCAGCGTGCGGCCCCTGGTACGGGTCCGGCACCGCGTCGGGATCCGGCGGGGTCAGAAGGGCGCCCGCCGGCGGCATCTGCGGGTCGACGACAGGAGGCTCGGGGTCGACCCACGGGGGAGAGACGTCGGCCAGTTCATCGCGGCGGGCGATGAGGTCGTCGAAGCCCCGGCGCCTGCTCTGCTTGCCCTTGGGCTCGCCCTTGGCCGCCGTCATATGCGGGCCCCGTGGCGGGCGCGGTGGACGCGGCCGATGTTGAGCAGGAGCTCGGTGTGCACGGCCGCGACGTCCTCGCGGATCTTGGGCGCGTACCGCTCGTTCCACCGGGTGATGGGCACGCCGGCCTTGAGACTGTTGGGCCAGGCCCGGTAGAGGCGCACGAACGACCGGAAGTGCGGAATGCCCTCCCGGTCTAGGGTGGCCCACGCGTCGATGACGTGATCGGCGCCGACCTGAGGGTTGGCCTTGGTGACGACGACGGCATACGGGACGCCGAGCTCGGCGACCCGCCTCGCCGTCCGCAGCGTGGGCAGGACGGACTCGGGTTCGTGGTCGTAGGGGATCAGTACATAGGTGGCCTGCCGGACGATCCGGGAGAGGATATCGCCGCCTTCTAAGGACCCCGGGCAGTCACCGAAGATCGTATCGATCGCGCGCATGCGGCGGATGCCGTCGGCTCGGTCAGGGTCGAGCTCATGGACCACCTCGTAGCCGGGTGAGTCCATGACGCTGGTCAGGTCGTAGGCGGAGGCCTGGGGATCGGCGTCCCAGACGAGCGCCCTGCCGTTGGCCGCGACGGTGTGCGCGGCGAGCGACAAGGTGAGCATCGTCTTGCCGACGCCGCCCTTGCCGTTGACGATCGGCACCAGGTAGCTGTCGGTGCGGCGGGTGATGGTCGCTGTGAGTGCGCCGCTCGAAGCGGTGGCAGTCATCATGGCGGTCTCCCAGGAGAAGGAATCAGGGGCGGGTCCCCGGCGCACGCCGGGAGCCCTCTTACAGGGTCGAAGGGCTTGAAATCGGGCACGCTACCGCGCGGCCCGGGGCGGGTGTGGGAGGCGCGGCCGAATAGCGCGCGGCGCGGGGGGTGCGCGGCTGGGCATCCGCACCGCCCTGGAATGGTGGTCCTGCCCCGCGTCGACTGCAGGGGCAGGACCACCCGCCGGCCCGGAGCCGTTTGCAGGCGCCGGGCCGGGAGCTCTTAGGCGATTCGGACGATCTGTGGCAGCCGGTCGCGGATCAGGTGCTCCTGCTGGTCGAGCGCGGTCGCGAGCCGGGCGTCTGACATGCGGCAGCAGTATTGGCGGATGCCGAGGCGCCGCATGGCTGTGGTTGGCTGGCCGTGCATGCTGGCGATCCACCAGACCCGGCCGCCCCGGACGATGGTGTAGATCTGCCAGCGCCGCCAGGTCCAGCGCATGACGTCCAGTCGGCGCTGCCGCTCCTCGTCCTCGACGATCTTGGCCAGCTCAGGGTCATCGGGTGTGGTCACCGGGGTCTCCGAAATGCTGATGAGGGACGGCTGGGGGGAAGTCAGCAGGGTCGTCCGTCGCGACAGCACGGTTCCGCCCGCGCCGACGCTCCTGCTCGGCGAGCAGCCGGTCCAGCTCCTCGACGCTGTCGGCGGCCAGGGTGGCCTCACACCCAATCGGTACCGGCGTCTCGCGCGAGCACGCCCACAGGCAGCGGAGCTCGCTGCCGACGATCGTCCAGCGCGGGTATCGCGTGGCCAGCTCATCCGCCCGCGCGGCCCACTCGCTCTCCGCCGCCGGCCGCGTATCGGGCGCGTCCGGAGACAGCGGATGCCATCGGAGGCCGAAGACACGAAGCACGGCTAGGGTCCTCTCTCGGAGGCGAGACCGGGTCATGCCGTGTCTCGCGGCGACTGCAAGTGCTCGACGTCACCCAGGCCGGGCCGGCGTCCCCGCAGCCGCTCCTGCTCGGCGAGCATGTCGTCGAGCTCGTCGGCAGCGTCAGCGTCCAGGAAGGCGCGCATCTCGCTGGCGGCGCAGAAGGCGCGATCGCGCGTCATTGCCCAGAAGCGGCCGCTGCCAGACACGTTGATGGTCCAATGGGGATAGCGGCGGCGTAGCGCGTCGAGGGCCGCCGCGTCGGGGTCCATCGTCATGCTGCGTCCCTCGCATTCTTAGTCGAGTGGCGGCCCCCCGCTCCCGCCCGGAAAAACGGGAACGAGGGGCCTGTACCGGCAGGAACGGTGGGGCCCCTGCCGGAGCTAGTAGGCGTTGATGGTGCCCGGTCATGCCCGGTCACACCCGGTCATGCCCGGTGCGACTCAGGCACCCCAGTGCATGGCAGGCTACGGTCCTCTTCATGATCAAATGGGAGAGGGGTGAGCCCGTCTGGGAGAGCGACAGGGCAGTGTGGAAGCAGATCGCCGACGAACTGCGTGGCCGGATCGAGGCGGGCACCTACCCGCCCCGAAAGGCGATCCCGAGCCTGACCGCGCTCGTTCAGGAGTTCGGCGTGGCCCGCAACACGATCCGGAAAGTGATCTCGCGCCTGTCCGAGGAGGGGTTGCTTCGCACCGAGATGGGGGTCGGTACGTTCGTTGTACCTCGTGATGACAGGTAAAACGCCGCGTTGCACCTGAGAGATCAGGTGCTCTTCGTCTCGCAGGCGAGCCAGAAGCGCCTCTTTATCACCGGCGTGCACCAGGAGCCGACAGCCAGCTTTGATCTGCGCAGTCGCGGGCCGATCCACCCTGATTGCCCAGTGCCGGCCACCTTCGAGGTGGATGTTCCACCGGGGAAACTCCCTGCGCAGATCACGTATGGATAGCGTCATGGCGGGTTCACTCCAGGTGATGGAAGACTGGCACCATACTCTTGCCACCTTGAGTAAATTGCAAGAGGCAACTTGCCTTAGGTAAGGAATTCCGTTTTACGTGCTTTACTCCCTGGAGTCCGTAATGACGTCAAGTCCCACGGTGAAGCGCCGGCGTCTTTCCGCGGCGCTCAAGCAGCTGCGTCTCGAAGCCAACCTGGAACCGAAAGAGGTTGCGCAGCGGCTGGGGTGGGACGTCACGAAGATCCACAGGATGGAGCGCAATCAGTGGACTCGTCCGAACGCGCGAGATATCCGTGACTTGCTGGAGCTGTTCGGCGTGACCGATGAGCGCCAGCGTGAGGCGCTCCTGGCGCTTGCGAGGGAGTCAAGCCAGCGAGGATGGTGGGCGGACTATGCCGACGTCTTCCGATCGTCCCTGCCCGACTTCGAGTCAGGCGCGGCCATCATTCGGACGTACGAGGCTCTCCTCGTTCCCGGCCTGCTCCAGACCGCCGACTACATGCGGGCGGTCTTCCATGCCGGAGCTAGCTTCGATGAGGCCACCATCGAGCGCCAGGTCGAGGCGCGGCTGACGCGGCAAGAGGTACTCCGCCGGTCGTCGCCACCTCACCTGTGGGCCGTGATAGACGAGGCGGCTCTGCGCAAGCAGGTGGGTGGTGGACCCGTGATGCGCGCTCAGATCGAGCACATCATCGCTGCATCGGAGCTGGCGAACGTCGCTGTGCAGGTGCTGCGGGACTCCGCCGGCGCGCACACCGCGATGACGGGCGGTTTCGTCATACTCGACTTCGCCGAGATGGATCCCAGCATCGTCTGCATCGAGACGGCTACGGACAGCCTCTATCTGGAGAAGCCCGAAGAACTTCACCGTTATACGGTGATTTACAGCCATGTGCAGGCGCTGGCGC
>NZ_JBGNUW010000049.1:0-43842 GCF_041950495.1 Nonomuraea sp. MTCD27
AGGTGTACATCGCGTACACCAGGTTGTCCGAACAGGGCCGCACCACCGGGGCGCTCGACACCGGTTCGTCTCCGACGCAGATCACGTGGCCGTCGAAGCGGTCACGCCACCGCTTCAGCGTGACCACGACCTGCGCCTTCGTGTCGGCCAGCATGAAGGCGTGCCGGTCGGCCGGGTGCTCCGGGTCCAGCGGCACGTACGCCCCGCCCGCCTTCATCACCCCAAGGAGCGCCACCAGCATCTCGACGCAGTGGTCGACGCACACGCCCACGAAGCGCTCCGGGCCGACCCCCGCCGTCGCCAGCGCCGCCGCCAGCCGGTCCGCACGCTCGTTCAGCTCGGCGAAGGAGACCCGGATGCCGTCGGCGTCGACCACCGCGGTGGCCTCGGGCGTGCGCAGCGCCCACTCCTCGAACAGCTCGTGCACGCACCGATCCCCCGGGTACGGCGCGGCCGTGGCGTTCCACTCCTGGATGATCGTCCGCCGTTCCGCCGGAGTCGGCAGCTCAAGGTCGGCGAGCCGGGCGGCGGGGTCGGCCGCGATGGCGCGCAGGAGATGCTCGTAGTGGCCGAGCAGGCGGGCGACCGTCTCCTCGTCGTAGTGGTCGCGCCGGTAGGTCATGGTCACCGTGAGCCGGTCGCGGGCGGAGATGTCGACCAGCAGCGGGTAGCCGGTCTCCACGCCGCTGCCCGCCGGGCTGACGGTGAGCCCGGCGGTGGTCACCTCGTCCACGAAGGAGTTCTCGAACAGGAAGATGGCCTCGAACAGCGGCTGGTCGGCGGGGACACCGCTGAGCCGGTGGACGTCCACCAGGGACGAGTGCTCGTGCGCCCGCGACTCGACCTGCTGGGCGTGGACGGCGGCCAGCCACTCGCCCACCGTGAGCGAACCGTCCAGCCGCACCCGGACCGGCAGGGTGTTCATCACCATGCCCACCATCCGGTCGATCCCCGCCACCGGCGCCGACCTGCCGGCCGTGGTCACCCCGAAGACCGCCTCCTCCTCCCCCGCGAACCGGCCCTGCAGCATCGCCCACGCGGCCAGCAGCACGGCATTCGTGGTCACCCGTTGCGACCGCGCCAGCTCACTCACCGGCGCCACGTCCAGCGTCCGTGACAGCTCGCCGACGCCCCGCTCACCCGAAGGCCGCGAGGCGGGCAGCGCGGTCGCCGCGGTCACCCCGGCCAGCTCGTCCCGCCAGAACGCCGCATCGGCCCCGGCCTCGACACCGGCCAGCCACCGCGCATGCCCCGCGAACGACACCGGCGCGGGCAACAACGGCTCCACACCCGCCCGCAACGCCTCATACACCGCGAACACCTCGCCGAACACGGCCGACTTGCTCCAGCCGTCCAGCACGATGTGATGACACCACCACGACAGCCGATGCCGGCCCGGACCCTCCTCGTTTAGCGCGATCCGGTACGGCACTCCCGAGGCCAGATCGATGGGCCCTTCCCCACCCAGCGGCACCTCCACCCGGCGCAGCACGACCTGCACCGGGTGCGGCAGCCCCTCCCACAGGAAACGACTGCGCAGCGCCGCGTGCCGGTCCACCACCCGCTGCCAGGCCGCCATCAGCAGCCCCCGGTCCAGCTCGCCCTCGATCACGTACTCGTCCCTGATCACGTACTGGTCGGGCTCGATCACGTGGTGGAGCAGCATGCCCTTCTGCAGCGGCGTGAGCGGCAGCACGTCCTCGGCGTCCGGCCAAGTCCTGCGCACCGCGGCCAGCAGGTCGTGGTCCACCTCGGCCGCCGGTACGGGGACGGCCTCCTGCTCATCCTGGGCCAGCGCGGCGACGGTCTGCGCGCGCAGCACCTGGCGCGGGGTGAACGTCAGCCCCGCCTGCCGGGCCCGGCTGCTGATCTGGATGGCGTGCAGGGAGTCGCCGCCGAGTTCGTAGAAGTTGTCCAGGACGCCGATCCGCCCGGCTTCGAGGACGTCCTCCCAGATGGCGCAGAGCATCCGTTCGAGATCGTCGCGGGGCGCGAGGTACTCCTCGCGCCGCGAGGCGTGATCGGGATCGGGCAGGGCGGCACGGTCGATCTTCAGGTTGGGGGTGAGCGGGAAGGCGTCCAGGTAGACGTATCCGGCGGGAATCATGTAGTCGGGCAGCGTCTCGGCGAGGGAGGCGCGCAGCGCCCCTTCCGCCGGCCGCTCCCCGGCGGCGACCAGGTAGCCGATCAGCTGCCTGTGCCCGCCGCCCGTCTCGCGCACCGCGACCACCGCCTGGGCCACCTGTGGATGCCCGGCCAGCCGGGCCTCGATCTCGCCCAGCTCGATGCGGTGGCCGCGGATCTTCACCTGGTGGTCGGCGCGACCCACGAACTCCAGCTCGCCGTCGGGCAGGTAGCGTGCCAGGTCACCGGTCCGGTAGAGCCGCGCGCCCGGGTGGGCGCCGAAGGGGTCGGGCAGGAACCGGTCGGCCGTCAGGTCCGGGCGGCCCAGATAGCCGCGCGCCACCCCGGCGCCACCGATGTACAGCTCGCCCACGGCTCCCGCGGGCACCGGGTTGAGGTGACGGTCCAGCACGTACAGCTGGGTGTTGGCGAGGGGACGGCCGATCGAGACGCGCCCGGCGTCGGCGTCGACCCGCCAGGCCGACGACCAGATCGTGGTCTCGGTCGGGCCGTAGACGTTCCACACGATGCCCGTACGGCGTGCCAGCTCGGCGGCGAGCGGCACCGGCATGGCCTCGCCGCCGCAGAGCGCGCGCAGTCTCCTGTCGCCGTCCCACCCGGCCTCGATCAGAGTTTGCCAGGTGGTGGGCGTCGCCTGCATGACGGTGGCGCCGGTGCCGGTGATCGCCCGCGCGAGGCGGGTTCCGTCGAAGGCGGCATCGCGGTCCAGCAGCGCCACCGTCCCGCCCTTGATCAGCGGGAGGAAGAGTTCGAGTCCCGCGATGTCGAAGGAGATCGTGGTCACCGCCAGCAGCGTCTCCCCCTGGTCGTAGTCCAGGCGCTCGGCCATCGAGATCAGCAGGTTGACGAGGCCGCCGTGCCGTACCTGGACGCCCTTGGGGCGCCCGGTCGAACCCGAGGTGTAGATCACGTAGGCCAGGTCGTCCGGCCCGATTTCAGGCAACGGGGCCTCGTCCGCTTGCCGTACGTCGTCGATGCGGAGGTGCGGGCGGTCGCCGGCGGGCAGCTGTCCCGCGCAGGTCGCGGTGGTGAGGATCAGCGCGGGGTCGGCGTCCTCGATCACGTGGGCGAGCCGTTCGGCGGGGTGGTGCGGGTCGAGCGGGACATAGGCCGCCCCGGCCTTGAGGATGCCAAGCAGCCCGGCCACCAGCTCGGCGCCCGGCTCGGCGCAGATCGCGACCAGCGACTCCGCGCGGCAGCCCAGCGCGACCAGCCGCCGCGCGAGCCGGTCGGCGCGCTCGTCCAGCTCCCGGTAGGTCACCTGGCCGCCGTCGGTGTCCAGGATCGCCACCGCTTCGGGGGTACGGCGCGCCTGCTCGGCGAACAGCTCGTGCACGCACCGATCCGCCGGGTACGGCGCGACGGTGTCGTTCCACTCCTGGATGATCGTGCGCCGTTCCGCCGGAGTCGGCAGTTCCAGGTCGGCGAGCCGGGCGGCGGTGTCGGCCGCGATGGCGTGCAGGAGGTGCTCGTAGTGGCCGAGCAGGCGGGCGACCGTCTCCTCGTCGTAGTGGTCGCGACGGAAGGACAGGGTGGCGGTGAGCCGGTCGGGCGCGGCCGCGACGTCCAGGGTGAGGGGATAGCCGGTCTCGCCCTCGTCGACGGCGCGGGTGATGGTGAGCCCGGCGGCGGAGACCTCGTCGGTGAGCGCGTTGTCGAAGAGGAAGATGGCCTCGAACAGCGGCTGGTCGGCGGGGACACCGCTGTGCCGGTGGACGTCCACCAGTGAGGAGTGCTCGTGCGCCCGCAGCTCGACCTGCTGGGCGTGGACGGCGGCCAGCCATTCGCCCACCGTGAGCGAACCGTCCAGCCGGACCCGCACGGGCAGGGTGTTCATCACCATGCCCACCATCCGGTCGATCCCCGCCACGGGGGCGGAGCGCCCGGCCACGGTCACGCCGAAGACCGCCTCGTCCTCCCCTGCGAACCGGCCCTGGAGCAGCGCCCACGCGGCGAGCAGCACGGCGTTCACGGTCACCCGCCGCGACCGCGCCAGCTCGATCAGCGGGGCCGCGTCCAGGACGCGCGACAGCTCGCCCGTCCCCTCCTGGCCGGAGGGCCGCGAGGCGGGCAGCGCGGTCGCCGCGGTCACCCCGGCCAGCTCGTCCCGCCAGAACGCCGCATCGGCCCCCGCCTCGACACCGGCCAGCCACCGCGCATGCCCCGCGAACGACACCGGCGCGGGCAACAACGGCTCCACACCCGCCCGCAACGCCTCATACACCGCGAACACCTCGCCGAACACGGCCGACTTGCTCCAGCCGTCCAGCACGATGTGATGACACCACCACGACAGCCGATGCCGATCCGGACCCTCCTGGCGCAGCGCGATCCGGTAAGGGACGCCGGAGCTCAGGTCGAAGGGCTCGTCGCCGGTCAGCGACACGTCCACCCGGCGCAGCACGGCCTGCACCGGACGGGTCAGCCCCTCCCACAGGAAGCGACTGCGCAGCGCCGCGTGCCGGTCCACCACCCGCTGCCAGGCGGCCGCGAACAGCTTCTCCTCCAGCGGCCCCTCGATGACGTACTCGTCGAGTCCGGTGTATTCGCCTGCCTGGCTGAGCGTGTGGAAGAGCATGCCGGACTGGAGCGGCGACAGGCGGAAGGCGTCCGCCACGTTCTCGTCGGCGCGAAGGTTCCGGATCTCCTCGGGTGTCAGGCCTGAATGCGCGAACGGTTCGCCGGCTTCCTCCGCCGCTTCCAGCTGTTCGAGCGTGGGGGCGAGTTCGGCGATGGTCTGGTGGTGGAGCAGGTGACGAGGGGTGAGGTGCAGCCCGTGCGCGCGGGCCGAGGCGGTCAGCGCGATCGTCAGGATGGAGTCGCCGCCGAGCTCGAAGAAGTTGTCGCCGGTGCCGATCCCGGTCACACCCAGCACCTGCTCCCAGAGGTCGACGAGCAGCGCCTCGGTGGCGGTGACCGGCGCCGTCGCGGTGCCGTCCGTGGCGGGCGCGGGCAGCAGCCTGCGGTCGACCTTGCCCGCGCTGGTCAGCGGCATCTCCTCCAACGTGATAATCGTGCCGGGGATCATGTAGTCGGGCAGCGTCTCGCGCAGGAACGCGCGCAGCCCGTCGGGGCTCGGCGGGTCCGCCACCGGGACGATGTAGGCGATCAGCTGCTTGTGGCCGGAACCGGTCTGGTGGACCGCCGCGACCGCCTGGGAGATGCGCGGGTGCAGCAACAGGCGTGCCTCGATCTCGCCCAGCTCGATGCGGTAGCCGCGCACCTTCACCTGGTGGTCGATCCGGCCGAGGAACTCCAGGTTCCCGTCAGGGCGGAACCGGGCCAGATCGCCGGTGCGGTAGAAGCGGGATCCCGGCTCGGCACTGAACGGGTCGGGCAGGAACTTCTCGGCCGTCAGTCCTGGCCGTCCCAGATAGCCTCGGGCCACCCCGGCTCCGCCGATGTACAGCTCGCCGATCGCGCCGGGCGGGACCGGGTTGAGATGGCGGTCCAGCACGTACATGGTCGTGTTCGCGATCGGCTTGCCGATGGACACCGGCCTGGCGGGGGCGAAGTCGTCCCCGATCACGTACACCGAGCAGCCCACCACGGTCTCCGTGGGGCCGTACTCGTCGATGATCCGGGCCTCGGGCGCGATCCGCTGCCAGGCGGCGACGGTTTCCGGGCGGACCTCGTCGGCGCCCACCACGAACGTGCGCACCGACCGCACCGAGCCTGGCTCGAGCAGCCCGCGCAGGGCGTCCAGATGCCCCGGCGTGATCTTCAGCAGGCTGAAGTCGCCCGGCCGGGTCAGCAGGTCGGCCAGCTCGGGCAGAGCGGCGTTGTCCGCCAGCAGGGTCACGCTCTTGCCGCCGATCAGCGGCAGGAAGAAGTTCGGCACCGACAGGTCGAAGGCGATCGAACCCACCATCGGCGCCCCGTCAACACCGTCCAGGCCGTAGCCGTCGATGGCCCACCACAGGTAGTTCATCAGCTGCCGGTGGCTGATCATCACGCCCTTGGGCCGACCGGTCGACCCCGAGGTGTACATCGCGTACACCAGGTTGTCCGAACAGGGCCGCACCACCGGGGCGCTCGACACCGGTTCGTCTCCGACGCAGATCACGTGGCCGTCGAAGCGGTCACGCCACCGCTTCAGCGTGACCACCACCTCCGCGCCCGTGTCGGCCAGCATGAAAGCGTGCCGGTCGGCCGGATGCTCCGGGTCCAACGGCACGTACGCCCCGCCCGCCTTCATCACCCCAAGGAGCGCCACCAGCATTTCCACACAGTGATCGACACACACGCCCACGAAGCGCTCCGGGCCGACCCCCGCCGTCGCCAGCGCCGCCGCCAGCCGGTCCGCACGCTCGTCCAACTCGCGATAGGTCACCGGCACACCGTCGGCGTCCGTGACCGCCACGGCCTCGGGCGTCCGTGCCGCCCACTCCTCGAACAGCTCGTGCACGCACCGATCCCCCGGGTACGGCGCGGCCGTCGCGTTCCACTCCCCCAGCACCAGCGCACGCTCCGCGGGCGCCAGCACCTCCAGGTCTCCCGCTCGCACGCCGGGGTCGGACACGACCTGCTCGAGCACGCGCTCGAACCGGCCGAGCAGGCGCTCCGCCATACCGTCGTCGAACAGGTCGCGCGCGAAGTACAGCTCGAGCCTGATGCCGCCGGGGCGGTCCACGGCCAGCAGCGTGAGATCCATCTTCTCGCCGTCGGCGTAGACCTCGGCCTCCTCCACCGCCAGGCCGGGCAGCGCCCAGTCCTCCTCGACCTCCAGGCACTGGAACATCACCTGGAAGACCGGGTTGCGCGACGGCTCGCGTTCCACCTTCAGGTCGGCGACGATCTGCTCGAAGGTCACCTCCTGGTGGTCGAGCGCGCCGAGCACGGCCCGGTGGGTACGCCGCAGCACCTCGGCGAAGGCCGGATTCCCCGACAGGTCGGCGGGCAGCGGCAGCGTGTTCGCGAACAGCCCGATCAGCGGCTCGAGCTCGGCCCGTCCCCGCCCCGCCACCGGCGAGCCCACCGCGAACCGCTCCTGCCCGGTCAGCCGGTGGAGCGTGGTGGAGAAGGCGGCAAGCAGCGTGGTGAACAGCGTGGTCCCCTGCGTGACCGCCAGGCGCCGTACGCCGGCTTCGAGCCGCCGGTTCAGTGTGCGCCGCACGATCCCGCCCCGGTAGGACGGCGTGGGCGGCCGTGGCCGGTCCGTGGGCAGTTCCAGGATCGCGGGGATCTCGGCCAGCGCTTCCCGCCAGTAGCCGAGCTCGCCTGCCAGCAGCGGCCCGGTCAGCCGCTCGGACTGCCAGCGGGCGTAGTCGCCGTACTGGACGGGCAGGGGCGGCAGGCTCGGCTCGGCGCCGCGCAGGCGGGAGCCGTACAGGTCGCCGAGTTCGGTGGCGAGCAGGCCGAAGGACCACTCGTCGCTGAGCGCGTGGTAGGCGTTGACGACGAGCAGGCTGACGTCGGGGCCGAGCCGCAGGAGCAGGACCCGCAGCAGCGGCCCGGCGGCCAGGTCGAAGGAGGCTGTGACCTCGTCCTCCGCCAGCCGCAGCGCCTGCTCCATGCGCAGGTCGGTGGGGAGGTCGACCAGGTCGACCAGGTCGAAGGCGGCCGGCGAGGGCGGGTGGATCTCCTGCACCGGCCCGTCGGGGCCCGGGCGGAAGGTGGTGCGCAGGGTCTCGTGGCGGCGGACCAGGTCGTCGAAGGCGCCGCGCAGCGCGGCCACGTCCAGGGGGCCGCGCAGCCACAGCGCGCGATGGGTGCCGAACAGGGCGTTGTCGTCGAGGAACTGATCGACGATCCACAGGCCCCGCTGCACAGGCGACAGCGGTACTGGCTCAGTCTCCGGGCGGGCCGGGATGGTCACGGCGGCGGCGGAGGCGCCGCGCAGGCGTTCCTCCAGGAGTGCGCGCTGGGCCGCGGAGATCGTCATCGGGTGTCCTCCTGGTCCGCCATCCGCCTGCGCAGGCTGAGCGGGCGCATGTCCACCCAGACCTCGTTGATGTGGTCGAGGCAGGCCTGCTTGTCGCCGCTGGTTCCCTCCTCCGCCCAACCGGCGGGCAGGTCCTTGCCCTCGGGCCAGATGGAGTACTGCTCCTCGTGGTTGACGACGACCTGGAAGCGGTCAGCGGGCATGGTGTCCTCCGATGTTGTCGGTGATCTCGGCGACGAGGAGCTCCTCGAGCGCGGCCGCGGTGCCCGCGACGGTGGGCCTTTCGAACATGACGCTGAGCGGGAAGTCCGTGCCGAACGCGCTCCTGATGCGGTTGACGACCTTGGTGGCCAGCAGCGAGTGGCCGCCGATGACGAAGAAGTCGTCCTCGACGCCGATGCTCGGGCGGCCGAGCACGTCCTGCCAGATCTCCGCCACCGCCTGCTCCGCGACGGTCCTGGGCGCGACCTGGCCGGCGGAGGGCGCCTCCGGCTCCGGGGCGGGCAGGGAGCGCCGGTCGAGCTTGCCGTTGGGCAGCAGCGGCAGCTCGTCCAGGATCTTGATCGCGCTGGGCACCGCGTAGGCGGGCAGCAGCCCGCTCAGGTAGCCGTGCAGGGTCTCCGGCGTGGCGGTGGCCTCCGGCTCCAGCACCGCGTAGACGGCCAGCCGCTTGTCGCCCGGCGCGGCCTCCCAGGTGGTCGCGGCGGCGTTGACGACCTCGTCGTGGCCGCGCAGCACCGCCTCGACCTCGGCCAGCTCGAGCCGCACGCCCCTGATCTTGACCTGCCTGTCGATCCTGTCCAGGTACTCGAAGGAGCCGTCGGCGCGCGCCACGCCGCGGTCGCCCGTGCGGTAGAGCCGCGCTCCCGGGACGAACGGGTGCGGCAGGAAGGCCTCCGCGGTCCGCCTGGGGTCGCCCAGGTAGCCCCTGGCCAGGGAGTGCCCGCCGATGTAGAGCTCGCCGGGCTCGCCGGGCGGGAGCCGTTCGAGATCGTCGCCGAGCACGTGCACCTCGTTGCCGTCTATGGGCCTGCCCAGGCTGACCACGCCGCCCTCGACCTCGCCGTCGATGCGGCCGCACGGGTGCTGGGTGGAGTCGATGGACGCCTCGGTCGCGCCCCAGGTGTTCTCCAGCGCGACGCGGTCGCCGAACCGTTCGTGGAAGGCGCGCACCAGGTCGGGGCGCAGCGCCTCGCCGCTGGACAGCACGGTGCGAAGGCGGGCCAGCCCGGCGACGTCCGCCGGGGTCAGCGCGTCGAGGAAGAGCTCGAGCACGCTGGGGACGAACTGCACGTGCACCGCCTCGTAGGCGATCGCGGCGTCGATGATGGCGCGCGGGTCACGATGGTCGCCCGGGGCCGGCAGCGCGATCCGCCCGCCCGCCATCAGCGGCCAGAAGATCTCCACGGCGGCGTCGTCGAACGTCAGCGTGGTCTTGTGCAGCACGGTCTCGCCGGGGCGCAGCGCGTGGGTGCGCTGCATCCACCGCATCCTGGTCACCCAGCCCCGGTGGGTGCAGGCCACGCCCTTGGGGTTCCCCGTGCTGCCCGAGGTGTAGTAGACGGCGCACAGGTTGCCGGGATCGACCCGTACGGCGGGCAGGCAGCCGCCCGCCGTACCCTCGAGGCTCACCCGAGGCGGCCCTCCGCCGAGGTCCCGTGCGGCGAACACGGCCTTGGCCCCCGAGTCGAGCAGGATCCGCTCGCGTCGCGCGGCAGGCGTGGCCGTCTCGATCGGCACGTAGGCGCCGCCCGCCTTCAGGGTCGCCAGCAGGGCGACCACTGTCTCCACGGACCTGTCCATGACGACCGCCACCACGTCGTCGGCGTGCACGCCCAGCTCGCGCAGCCGGGCCGCGGCCCGTTCCGCCCGCCGGTCGAGCTCGGCGTAGGTGAGGGTGCCGTCACCGCCGATGACCGCCACGGCGTCGGGTGTGCGGGCCGTTTGCTCCTCGACCAGGCGGTGGAGCAGCTGCGTTGGTCTGTTCACGTGGGGAGCGTCTGCACGGGTGCCATCCGGCAGCTGTCCGGGCGCTATCGGAGGGCGGAAAGCCGGGTGATAGGCAGGTGATAGCGGCCGCGGACGTTCTTGAGCCATGGCCGCAGACACCTTGCCCCAGCTGTTCGCCGAGCAGGCGTCCGCCACTCCGCACGCGAACGCCGTGGTGTCGGGTCAGGACACGATGACCTACCGGCAGCTGATGGACCGCGTCCGTCTCGTGGCGGGACATCTGCGAGCGCGCGGCGCCGGGCAGGGAACGCTGGTCGGAGTGTGCGTGGAGCGCGGCGCCGACCTGGTCGCCGCGCTGCTGGGGGTGCTCGCCTCGGGAGCGGCCTACGTCCCGCTCGACCCCCGCCATCCCCGCGAACGGCTGGCCGCCATCGAAGCCGACGCCGGGGTGCTGCTGACGCTGACGGACGCCGACCTGTCGAGCCTGGAGGGACCCGGCTGGTATGCGGCGCCCGACCCGGACGAGCTCGCCTACGTGATCTACACCTCGGGCTCCACCGGCCGCCCGAAGGGCGTCATGATCTCGCACGGGGCGCTGGCGAACGTCCTGCTCTCCTTCCGGTCCAGCCCGGGCCTCCGGCCGGCGCAGGGGCTGGTGTCGGTGACGACGGTCTCCTTCGACATCGCCACGATCGAGCTGTTCCTCCCGCTGATCGTGGGCGCCCGCACCATCGTGGCCACACATGACGAGGCCGCCGATCCAGTACGGCTGGCCGAGACCATCCGTGGCGTCTCCCACCCGGTGTTGCAGGCGACGCCCGCCACCTGGCACATACTGCGCGACACCGGATTCCGGCCCCCCGAGGGGTTCCTGGCGCTGTGCGGCGGGGAGAGCCTGCCGCCGGATCTCGCGCGGTGGCTGGCGGAGGGCTCCGCCGCCGCGTGGGACGTGTACGGCCCCACCGAGACGACGGTGTGGTCCAGCACGGCCCTGCTGAACCGCGACGGCGGCGTCGCCGAGTGGCAGCCCGTGCGCGAGACGCGGATCCACGTGCTGGACGAGCTGCTGCGTCCGGTGCCGCGCGGGACGGCGGGCGAGCTGTACATCGGCGGGAGCGGGCTGGCCCGCGGCTACCTGGGCCGCCCGGACCTCACCGCCGCGTGCTTCCTGCCCGATCCGCACGCTCCTGTGCCGGGCGCCCGCCTCTACCGGACGGGGGACCTGGCCAGGGAACGCGCGGACGGCAGTGTGGAGATCCTGGGCCGCCTGGACAACCAGGTGAAGATCCGGGGACACCGGGTCGAGCTGGGCGAGGTCGAGACCGCGCTGGCGGCGCATCCGGGAGTCGGCCGGGCCGTGGTGCACCCGCGTCCCGGGCCGAGCGGGACGCCGATGCTGGTGGCCTACGTGACCGCCGCTTGCGGGCAGGCTCCGCCGCGGGAGGAACTGCGGGCACACCTGGCGACCAGGTTGCCCGCGTACATGCTGCCCGGGGCCTACGTGGTGATGGACGCCTTCCCGCTCAACTCCAACGGCAAGGTGGACAGGAACGCCCTCCCCCAGCCCGGCGTGGACGGCTCGCGCGAGATCGCGCCGCCGCGCGACCACCTGGAGCGGGTCCTGGTCGCCGCCTGGGCCGAGGTGCTCGGTGTCGCCCGGGTCGGCATCCACGACCGCTTCCTCGACCTGGGCGGCGACTCGCTGGCGGCGGCCCGGCTGCTGTCACGGCTGCGCGCCGCGTTGGAGGCCGACCTTCCCCTGGCGGTGCTGCTGCGCGAGGAGACGCCCGCCGGTCAGGCGGCCCAGCTGCGGGACCTGCTGCCGCGAGCGCCGCGGGAACAGCCCATCACGCCGGCGCCCCGCGGCCGCGACCTGCCGCTGTCGCCGGGTCAGGAAGGGCTGTGGTTCGTCGAGCAGGTGCAGGCGGGCGGCTACGCCAACACCATCCTGGCCGAATACCGGGTACGCGGGCCGCTGGACGTCGACGCGCTGCGGGTGGCCGTGGAACACGTCGCGGCCAGGCACGAGCCGCTGCGCACCGTGTTCCCGTCGGTGGACGGGCAGCCCGTGCAGCGCGTGCGCGATCGGGCGCAGGTGGAGTTCACCATGCGCGCGTCGCTCGACCAGGCGGCCGCGGCCCCCTTCGACCTGACCCGCGGGCCGCTGATGCGGGTGGTCGCTGCCGAGCTCGGGCAGGAGGAGCACCTGGTCTCGTTCCAGTGGCATCACCTGGTCTTCGACGGCTGGTCGCGGGGCGTCTTCTTCGGCGAGCTTGCGCGGGCCTACCAGGCCGTGTCCGCCGGAGCCTGCCCGGAGCTCCCCTCGCCGCCCGTGCGTTACGCCGACGTCTCGACCTGGGAACGGCGGCGGCTGGCCGACGGCAGGATCGAGCACGCCCTGGCCTACTGGCGCGACCAGCTGTCCGGCGCCCCGTCCGCGCTCGCGCTCCCGTTCGACAGGCCCCGCCCGGCGACGCCCACGTTCGCGGGCGCGCACGTGGAGCATGCCGTAGCCGACGACGACGTGGCGGGCCTGCGGCGGCTCTGCGCACAGCAGCGGGTCACGCTCTACACCGCGCTCCTGGCCGCCCTGGCGATCCTGCTCGGGCGCCACTGCCGCACCGACGACGTGGTAGTCGGCTCCCCATCAGCCAACCGCCCCGAGCCCGAGATGGAGGAGCTGATCGGCTTCTTCGTCAGCACGCTCGTGCTCCGCCTCGACCTGTCGGACGAGCCGTCACTTGCCGGACTGCTGAGCCATGTGCGCGACACCGCCATCGACGCGCACGCCCATCGCGACGTGCCCTTCGAGCGCCTGGTCGAAGACCTCCGTCCGGTACGGCAAGCCGGCCGCAACCCGCTCTTCCAGGTCATGTTCGCCTACGAGGGCGCCGAGACCGGCGAGCTGGAGCTGGACGGCCTGTCCGTCGAGGCCATCCCGGTGGAGAGCGGCCGGGCCCGCTTCGACCTGGTCTTCACCGTCAGGGAGAGCCGCCGGGGAGGGTTGTCGGTGGAGCTGGAGTACTCCACCGACCTGTTCGACGGCTCCACCGCCGAACGCCTGGTCGCCCACTACCTGCGCCTGCTGCACAGCCTGACCGTGGCCGCACCGGACACCGGGATCGACGCCCTGGAGATGGCCACGCCCGCCGACCGGGCCTGGCTGGCCAGGCTGGACGCGGCGGAACTGCCCGACCACGGCCAGGCGACGGTCCACGGGCTGGTGGCCGAGCAGGCCCGCCGTACACCTGCCGCGTACGCGGTGTCGGACGAGCAGGGCACGCTCACCTACGCCGAGCTGGACGAGCGGGCAGGGCGGCTGGCCCGGCGGCTGCTGGCGAACGGCGCGGGGCCGGAGGTCGTGGTGGGCGTCCACGTGCGGCCGGGCGTGGGGGCGGTGGTGGCACTGCTCGGCGTGCTCAAGGCGGGGGCCGCCTATCTGCCGCTCGACGTCTCCTTCCCGCCGGAACGGCTGGCCGCGCTGGTGCGCCGGGCCGGCGCGTCCCTCGTGGTCAGCGAGGACGACGGCGTCTTCCCCGGAGCCGTGCCCCTCGACTCCGACGTGGCGCCGCCGCCCGTCGCCGCGCCCGAGACGCGTCCCGGCGGTCTGGCCTACATCACCTTCACCTCGGGCTCGACCGGTGAGCCCAAGGGCGTGGCCATGGCGCACGGGGCGCTGGTCAACCTGATCCGCTGGCAGGGACGCAACCAGCGCACCGGGACCAGGACCGCCCAGCTCACCTCGCTCAACTTCGACGTCAGCTTCCAGGAGATCTTCGTCACGCTCGCCACGGGCGGACACGTCGTCGTCGCCCCGCAGGACCTGCGCGCCGACGCGGAGCTGCTGTCCGCCTGGCTGGCAGAACGCGAGGTGGAGCACCTGTTCACCACCCCCACGATGCTCGACCTGATCTGCCGCCGGTACACCGCCCTGGGCCGGGTCCCCGAGAGGCTGGGCGAGATCACGGCGGCGGGCGAGCAGTTGCGCATCACTCCCGCCGTCCGCTGGGTCCTGGAGAACTCGGCCCTGCAGCTGCGCAACCACTACGGCCCCTCCGAGACGCACCTCGCGACCACCGCGATCTGCCCCCGCGCGCTGGACGCCTGGGCGGCTCACCCGCCGATCGGCCGCCCCATCACCGGACAGCGCGCCTACGTCCTGGACCCGTCGGGCCGCAGGGTCCCGCCCGGCCTCACCGGCGAGCTGTACCTCGGCGGCCTCGGCGTGGCCCGCGGCTACGCCGGTGCGCCCGGGCTGACCGCCGAGCGATTCCTCCCCGACCCCTTCACGCCGCGCGCGGGCGAGCGCATGTACCGCACGGGCGACCTGGTACGGCTGCGCCCCAACGGTGTGCTCGACTACCTCGGCAGGGTCGACGACCAGTTCAAGCTGCGCGGCATCAGGGTCGAACCCGCCGAGATCGAAGCCGCCCTCACCGCCCACCCGGACGTCCCGGCCGCGGCGGTCGTGGCCCACGAGGTGGCACCGGGTGACAAACGCCTCGTCGCCTACGTCGTGACCCGCGGTGACGTGGACGCTGGAACGTTGCGCGAACACCTCTCGCGGCGGCTGCCCGCCTTCCTGGTCCCCTCGTACTTCGTCCCGATGGCGGCGCTGCCGTTCACCAGGAGCGGCAAGCTGGATCGCGCCGCGCTGCCCGAGCCCCGCGACCTGCCCGCCGACGTGCCCGCGGAGGTGGTGGCGCCGCGAACCCCGCTGGAGCGCGCCGTCGCCGCGGCATGGGCGGACGTGCTCGGCGCTCAGCCGCGCGGCGTGCACGAGGACTTCTTCACCGTGGGCGGCCACTCCTTGCTGGCCACGCAGCTGGTCTCCCGGCTGCGGGCAGCGCTGGCCGTGCCCCTCACCGTGCAGGACCTGTTCGCCGAGCCCACCATCGCCCGGCTCGCGGCGCTGCTCGCCGGGCGCGTGCCCGACCGCGCGCAAACCCCGCACGTGCGGCCCCGCGAGCGAGGCCAGGACGTGCCGCTGTCGTCGTCACAGGCCAGGCTCTGGTTCTTCGACCAGCTCAGGCCGGGGACGCCGGAATACCAGCTCCCCCAGGTCATGCGGGTGCGCGGCCCGCTCGACACCGACGCGCTGCGCCAGGCGCTCGAGCGGATCGTCGCCCGCCACGAGGTGCTGCGGACCCGCTACCCGCTCGTGGACGACGAACCCGTCCAGCACATCGACCCGCCCGCACCCGCCGACCTGCCCGTGGTGGACCTGAACACGCTGGACGACCCGGGCGAGCGGGCACTGCGCCTGCGCCAGGTGGTGGAGTCGGCGAGCTGGCGGCCGTTCGACCTGGCCGAGGGGCCGGTGTTCAGGGCCGCGCTGATCCGGCTCGCCGCCAGCGAACACGTCCTGGTGCTCGTCGTCCATCACATCGCCGCCGACGGCTGGTCGCTCAAGCTCATCAACGACGAGCTGGGCGAGCTGTACGCGGACCAGGAGGCCATGCTGCCGCCGCTGCCCGTGCAGTACGCGGACGTCGCGGTGTGGGAACGCGCGTGGCTGAGTGAGGAGGCACTGGCGCCCGGCCTGGCACACTGGCGGTCCACGCTGGCGGGCATCACGCCGATCGAGCTGCGCACCGACAGGCCGCGCCCGCCCCGCCAGGACCACAGCGGGGCCACGGAACGGCTCGACCTGCCCGCCGAACTGGCCGACGCCGTCCGGGAGCTGGCCAGGGCGTGCGGGGCCACGCCGTACATGGTGCTGCTGGCCGCGTACGCGGTGCTGCTGTCGGACTGGAGCGGGCAGCACGACCTGGTGATCGGCACGCCGACGGCCGGGAGGAGCCGCCCCGAGACCGAGGCGCTGGTCGGCTGCTTCGTCAACACGCTCGCGCTCAGATGCCTGGTGCTGACGGACGACAGCTTCGCCGACCTGGTGGAGCGGGTCAGGCAGCGGACGCTTTCCGCCCTCGCCCAGCAGGACGTCCCCTTCGACCGGGTGGTGACCGAGCTGGGCACCGAGCGCGACCCCTCGCGTCATCCGCTGTTCGACGTCATGTTCAGCCTGACCGAGGAGGCGTCGCTGCGGCTCGACGGGGCGGAGGTCACCCCGATGCCGGTGCGCGCCCGCTCGTCGAGCTTCGACCTCACCCTCCAGGTCGAACAGCGGCTCGACGGCTCGTTGTCGGCGGAGCTGGAGTACGCGACGGCGCTGTTCGACGGCTCCACCGCGCGAAGGCTGCTGCGGGAGTACGCGCGGCTGCTGCGGGAGGTGTGCGCGTACGGCGGAGCCGACCGCCCCGTGGCCTCGCTCACACCGTCACTGACCGGCGTCGGTCAGGGCGTCGCCCAGCGCGGTACGGCGGTAGAGGACCCATCGGCCCGCGCGGGCGCGCTCCACCAGCCCCGCATCCCTTAGCACCGCCAGGTGATCCCCCACGCCGCCCATGCTCAGCCCCAGCACGGCCGCCAGATGGCTGGGCGCGGCGGGGGCCGACAGCTCGCGCAGCAGCGCCGCCCTCGTCCGCCCGAGCAACCGGTCGAGAGCGTGTCCGTCGCCCTCCTCCCGGCCGACCTGGCCATCCGACCACAGCCGGCCGCTGCCCCTGGCCGGGTAGATGAGCGCGTACGCGGGCGGGTCGAGCGACAGCCACTGCGCCCCGTAAACGATCGGCGTCAGGCAGAGTCCGGCGCCCTCCAGCCGGATCGGCGCCCCGTCCATGTGGCTCAGCTCGATCCAGCCCTCGTCGTCCCAGCGCAGATCGGGCCCGATGTCCTGCAGCGCGTGTGACCAGCCGTAGGCGGCCAGCTGCCCGGCCCGGTGGATCACGTCGGCCTCGAGGATCGCGCGCGCGGTCCGCCAGTCCGGTTCCACCAGTTCCTCCCACACCAGGCGCAGCGCCCGCGCCATCCGGGCTCCCACCTCGGCCCCCGGCAACGCCTCCCCGGCTCCGTAGCGTTCGAGCTGCTCCCGCGCGAGACCATCGGGCGTGTCCCTTATCGCCGCCAGCTCGTCGCCGATCGCGGTGTCCATGCCCGACTGCGGCAGCGCGAGAAAGTCGGGCACGCCCCGGCAGGCGCGCACGGCCCGCGCCACCTCCCGAAGTCCCGAATGCGCCCGCAGCAGCTCCTGGTAGCGCCCACGCACCCGCCCTGCCCAGGGCGCCACCCCGTAGGCGGACGTCCCGCGTTCCAGCGCCAGGAGGGCTCCCACCGTGTTGGCCGCGGGCGACATCACGAACCTGCTGGCCGCAAGGTCACGTGGGCTCACGACGATCCTGACGGCCACGATTCGCCTCCTGACGAAAACCTACCCCGCGGTGCGGGCTTCGCCGACCCTGCCACTATGACCATCACCTATCGGGACGTGTTCAGGGTGACGGAGTTCCGCGCCGTCTTCACCAACCACGCGCTCGGGGTCGCGGCCAACACGATGCAGATGCTCGGCCTGTCGGCCCTCGTCTACGCGCGCACGGGATCACCCCTGTTATCCGCCATCGCCTACCTCGCGGGCTTCCTCCCCCACGCGATCGGCGGGCTCAGCCTGCTCTCGTTCGCCGACAGGCTGCCGCCGCGCGCGCTGCTCGTCGGCTGGAGTCTGGCCGGCGCCGCGGTCGCCTGCGCCATCGCGCCCGGACAGCTGCCCGTGTGGGCGGCGCTTGCGCTGGTCGTCGCCGTCGGCATCACCACTCCGGTCGCGGAGGCGGGCAAACTCGCCCTCCTGGCCGACGTGCTGCCGGACAACGCCTACGTGCTGGCCCGCTCCACCCTCAACGCCGCCGTCGGCGTCATGCAGATCGTCGGCTTCGCGGTCGGCGGCTCGCTGCTGGCCCTCATCTCGCCGTCGGGCACGCTGTGGTGCACGGCCCTGCTGTACGTCGCGGGCGCGCTGGTGCTGCGCCTGCGGCTGGCGGCCCGCCCGGCCCGTACGGCAGGCCGCGCCTCCGTGGCCACCACGTGGCAAGGCACCCGCGCGTTGCTAGCCGTGCCCGCCATCAGGGCGCTGCTGCTGGCGCAGTGGCTGCCCAGCGGGCTCATCGTCGGCGTGGAGGCGCTGTTCGTCTCCTACGCGGGCTCGTCGGCGGGCGCGCTCCTGGTGGCCGCGGCGGCGGGCATGCTGGCGGGCGACGTCGTCGTGGGCCGCGTGCTCACGCCGCGCGGGCGGGCGCTGGCCATGATGCCGCTGATGGTGCTGCTGGCCGTGCCGTACCTGGTGTTCGCGTTGACGCCCACGGTGGCGATGGCCTCCGCGCTGGCAGCCGTGGCCTCCTTCGGCTACGGTCACCATCTCGCGCTGCAGGAGCGGTACCTGGCGGCGGTGCCTGAGGAGGCGCGCGGCCAGGCGTTCGGCCTGGCCAACAGCGGCATGATGACCACACAGGGCCTGGCGGCCACCGGCCTGGGCGTGGTCGCCCAGCAGGCCGGCCCGAGCGGAGCGATCGCGCTGGGAGCCGCCGTGGCTCTGGTGGCGGGCCTCGTCCTGGCCCCGTTCCTCCGCCGGCGGAGCGCCGCCGGGCTTGATTGCCCGCCGATAGGTGGCGGATAGGCGGGTTTCGATGCTGGGGAGGAGAGCCTCCTCGAGCAAAGGTGTCCAGTTATGGCGATCACCCGCACGGTACTCGGTCCCGCTGTCGACGCGCACCGGCTGCTCACCCGCCTCCAACGGCTGGCGAAGATCGGCGCCGACGAGGCGGGCGGCGTCACCAGGCCCGGCTTCACCGCGGCGGACCTGGCAGGACGTGACTACGTCGCCGCGGAGGCGGCGGCGGCAGGCCTGTCGGCGAGCGTGGACGCGGCAGGCAACCTCGTCGTCAGCCGCTCCGCGGACCTCGCGAAGGGCGGGCCGGTGGTGCTCATGGGGTCCCATCTCGACACGGTGGTCCAGGGCGGGCCGCTGGACGGGGCCTACGGCGTGATCGCGGGACTCGAGGTGCTCCAGGCGCTCGCCGAGACCGGTGCGGAGATGCGGCACGAGCCCGTCCTGGTGGCCTTCGCCAACGAGGAGGGCGCCAGGTTCCCCTGCCCGTTCTGGGGGTCGCTGGCGCTGACCGGCCGGCTCGCGCGGACGCCGTACGACATCCGCGACCAGGCGGGCGTGTCGCTGGACGAGGCGTTGCGCGAGGTGGGCGGCGACCCCGACCGGCTGGAGTCGGCGGCCTGGCCGCCGGGCTCCGTGGCCGCCTACCTGGAGCTGCACATCGAGCAGGGGCCCGTGCTCGAGCGGCTCGGGCTGACGATCGGCGTGGTGGAGGCGATCGTCGGGCGCACCGTCGTCGAGATCGAGCTACGGGGGCGGGCCGGGCACGCGGGCACCACCCCGATGGACGCCCGTGCCGACGCGCTGACCTTCGCGGCGCGAGTGGTGCTCATGGTGGAGGAAGTGGCGGCCACGCGGCGGCTGTGCGCGGTGGCCACCGCCGGGCGGCTGCGCGTGGCGCCAGGCGTGACGAACGTGGTGCCCGGGCTGGTGCGGCTGACCGCGGAGTTCAGGGACGCGGCGCCGGAGCGGCTGCGCGCCGCGGAAGAGACGCTGATGACGCAGCTTGCCGAGCTCGCCCATGGAGCGCCGATCCAGGTGGAGACGACCGTCAGCGACCGGTTCGCGCCGGTGGCCACCGACGCGAGCCTGCGCGCGGCCATCGGCCGGGCGGCCGGCGAGCTGGGGCTGGCCACGCACGCGCTGCCCAGCGGCGCGGGACACGACGCGCAGATCGTGGCGACGCTCGCGCCGATGGGGATGATCTTCGTGCCGAGCCGCGACGGCGTGAGCCATGTGCCCGAGGAGAGCACCGCCGACGCCGACCTGGTGGCCGGGGCCCAGGTGCTGCTCCGCACCGTCCAGCGGGTGGGGCGCTGAGATCAGGTGCCGCCGGGCAGGGTGCGGTACACGGTGACCTCCGGGGAGATCCTGCGGCAGGCCGCCAGCACCCGGCCCAGGCGGTCCGCGTAGCCCGGTGCGTCGTCCGCCAGGATGACGCCGAGCGAGGTGCCGCTGTGGGCGGCGACCACGCCCAGGGCGCCCGCCCGGCTGCTGACCTCCAGTACCGCCTCCAGCGTGCGGCGCGGTGACAGGCGCTGGTTGAGCTGGGCGCTGCGGGTGGCCACCCGGCCGACCGCCGCCATGTCGCCGCGCCTCACGGCGGCCACCAGCGTGTCGAGCAGGTGCGTGTACTCCCGCTTGTCCCGCTCGTCGTAGGGCTTGGGCAGGCGGTTGAAGGCGATGGTGTCCACGGTGCCGCCCTCGTCCACGCCCACGACCGTCAGCGGCGGCAGGGGCCCCACCCGGGTGATGAGGCTGACGTCGCGGTGGTGGAAGGCGGTCACGTCGTCGTACATGACGCCGTCGGTCGGCTCCACCTCACGCAGCAGCCCTTCGATGGTCTCCGGCGCCAGTTCCTCGCCGAAGGCCGCCGCCACCGCGCGGGCCGTGGCGACCAGGTCCGCGGAGGAGCTGGCCAGGCCCTTGCCCTCCGGCAGTTCGCTGTGGATGGTGAGCCGCCCGCCGCCGCGCCTGCCATACAGGCGGAGCATGGTCCTGGCGAGCGCGCGGGACCTGTGCTTGTGCGCGGGCTCGACCCGCAGCGGCCAGCCGGGCCGCCAGTGGAAGGTGGCGGTCGACCAGCGGGCGATGGGCAGGGTGACGAGGAAGTCCCTGTCGGATGGATAGAGCACGCCTTGCAGGAGCTCGCCGAAGGTGCCGAACGCGGCGCCCGAGCCGATCGCCTGCCGTGTGCCATTGCCGGCCAGGCTCCTCGAGGTGCTGCTCACGAGTGTCCTCCCCGGGGCTTGATCGCGAGTCTTCACCTTCTTGGCGGGAGCTATCCGTGGGCCTTCCTACCGCTATCGGTCGTTGGACGCGGTGGGCTCGGCGCGGAAAGCGGGACGATGCCGTGACGACAGGGCGGGCGCGTTGCATGACGGGCAGAACACAGACGCCGACCAAGGGGTTAACCGTGAATGAGTTCCTGCTCCTGTTGGAAGCCGACACCCACTGGGGATGAGCGGCGGGGAACGGGCCGCCGGCGCCTTACCGCCCGGCCCGTTCCCTCTCCGCGGCGATCCCTTCGGGGAAGGCGGAAGCCCCGTCCAGGAAGGCACTGATCTGGGCCTCCAGGTGGGCGGCGCCGATGGCCCTGGCGGTGCTGAGCGCCTCGTTGGCCCTGGCGGTGGCCGCGGCCGCCTCGCCGCTCGCGCGGTGGAACTCCGCCAGCGAGAAGGCCAGCCGCGCGATCATCAGCTTCTCCGCGCTGGCGCAGGCCAGCGCATAGCCGAGCCGCAACGACATCTCCGCCATGTGGTGGTTGCCCCTGCGCAGTTGCACCCGACCCGTGCCGTGCAGCGCGTAGGCCTCGCCGAGGCGGTCGCCGGTGCTCCTGACGATGTCCGTGACCTCGCCGAAGTGCTCTTCCGCGAGATCGTACTCGCCCTGTTCCAGGCTCTTCTCGCCGAGCAGGCTGAGGGCCTGCGCGCACAGCCGGTGGTTGCCGAGCGCCCGCGCGATGACCAGCGCCCGCCGGCCTACCTCCTCCGCCTCTGCGTAGCGGCCCCACGCGAGCTTGATCTGGCCGATGCTGCACAGCACGTGCGCCGCCGCGGCCTTGTCGCCGACCTCGTCGAAAACGGTCAGCACCTGCTCGTAGGTGGCCAGCGCCTCGTCCAGATGTCCCCTGGTGCGGTCCAGGAAGGCCAGGTTGCGCAGCGCGAGCGCGTAGCCGTGCCGTTCGCTGATCTGCTCGAAGAGGTTGCGCGCCGAGGTCAGATGCACGGCGGACTCGTCCAGGTTCTGCTGGAAGAGCGCCAGGGCGCCCATCGAGTACAGCATCGCGGCCTCGCCGCGCCTGTTTCCGCCCCGTACGGCGGCGCGCAGCCCGATGTCGCTGGTGACCCGCCAGTCGTCGAAGCAGCAGCGCGCCTCGAAGACGGTGACGCAGCTGAGCGCCAGGTCCCAGCAGATCTCGTCCTCCCCGATCGCCTCCGCCTGTGCGACGGCGGCCATCAGCGCGAGCCGTTCCCTGTCCAGCCAGTCGAGCGGGCGGGCGAGCAACCAGGAGACGAGGTCGGGCGGGAGCGGACGGCGCGGAGCGCCGCCGTGGATGATGGTGTAGTCGCCGCCGTATTCGCGCCTGTGCGCCTCCTCGGCCAGGAACAGCCACGTGGACAGCGTCCTGCGCAGGGCGTCCGCGCGTTCCGCCGGGGTTTCCTCGTGGGCCAGGCACTCGTGGGCGTAGACGCGGATGAGCTCGCTCAGCCGGTAGCGCGGCTCCTCGCCCGGCAGTCTTAGCACGTCCACGAGCTGAGCGTCCACGAGCAGTTCGAGCTGGTCCTCCGCCACGCCCAGGTCGCTGTCGAGCAGGGGCGCGGCCACCCAGAAGGGGAAGTCGGGGATGTCCAGCAGCGCCAGCCGCCTGAACAGGCACTGCGCCTGCGGGATGAGGCTGCGGTAGCTGAGCGCGATGGTGGCTCTCACGTTCTGCGGGCCGTACACCAGCTCGTCCAGGCGCTGGCTCATGTCCTCCAGCCGCGAGGCGAGCTGCTCCACCCGCCAGTGCGGCCGGGACGTGAGGCGCGCGGCGGCCACCCGCAGAGCCAGCGGCAGCCCGCCGCACAGCCGGGCCAGGGCGAGCATCTGCGCGGGTTCCGCCCTGGCGCGCTCGTCGCCGATCATGGCGGTGAGCATGCTCACCGACTGCGCGGTGGTCAGCAGGCTGAGGTAGGCCTGGCGGACTCCCGGCAGGCCGGCGAGCCTGCCGCGGCTGGTCACCAGGACCGCGCAGCTGGCCGTCCCGGGAAACAGCGGGAGCACCTGGGCCTCGTCGGCGGCGTCGTCGAGCAGGATGAGGATCTTCCTGCCCGCGACCAGGCCGCGGAAGGTGTCGGCGCACTCGCTGAGGCTGGCCGGCATGGCCGTGGCGGCGACGCCCAGCGCGCGCAGGAAGCGTTCGAGCACCTGACGCGGCGCCAGCGGGTGGGCTCCCGTGCCGTCGAGGTCGGCGAAGAGCTGGCCGTCGGGGAACTCGGCGGCGAGATTGTGCGCGACCTGCAGGGCCAGGGCCGTCTTGCCGATGCCGCCCATGCCGGAGATCGCCACCACCCGCAGGTCCCTGAGCTGGTCGGCCGAGCAGTGCCCGAGCTCGCCGCTGAGCTGGTCCACGAGCTGGGCGTGGTCGAGGAAGTCGGAGACGCTGGGCGGCAGGCACTGGGGCGCGGGCGGAGCCTCCTCGGCGTAGGCGGGTTCGCTCGCGACGGGTTCGACCGGCTCGCTCTGGCCGTTCAGTATCGACTTCTGCAGGCGGCGTAGCTCCTCGCCGGGCTCCAGCCCGAGCTCCATGACGAGCACCTCGCGGGCGCGCCGGTAGGCCTCGAGCGCCTCAGAGCGGCGGCCCAGCAGGCACAGGGCGGTCATCAGCTGCGCCCACAGCCGTTCACGCAGCGGATGCTCTCCGGTGAGCGTCAGCAACTCCTCCACGAGCTCGCGTTCCCTGCCGAGCCCGAGCTCGTAGGCGACGCGTTCCTCGATCATGGAAAGGCGGCGCTCCGACAGGTGTATCCTGGCTGGCTTCACCAGCTCGCTGTCGATGCCGGTCAGCGGCTCGCCATGCCAGAGCGCCAGTGCCGCCCGCATCGCCTCCGCCGCTTCGGCCTGCCTGCCGGCCGAAGCGGCCTGTCTGGAGAAGGCGGTCAGGCGCTCGCTGACGTGCACGTCGAGCTGGTCCTGTTCGACCAGCATCAGGTAGCCGGGCGCGACCGTGCTGATGACGTCGGGCAGGCATAGGTCGGCCAGCGCGCGTCTGAGCCGGGAGACGCAGATCTGGATCTGCGCCCTCGCGCTGGAGGGCGGGTCGTCGCCCCACACCGCGTCGATCAGGCGCTCCGTCGTGACCACCCGGTTGGCCTCGAGGAGCAGGACTGCGATGACGCTGCGCTGACGGGCAGAGGTGAGCCGGAGGCTGCCACCAGGCCCTTTGACTTCGAGGGGACCGAGAATCCGGAAGAGGATGCTCTCGCCGTTCTGCTCTGCCGTATGGTTCGCAGCCGCTCTCTGCACTCCTGCCATCCTCCTAGTCGCACATACGCGAATGACCTGCGCATACCTGCCAAGGTCGCACTTGCACGGCGAGGGTGGGCGGCGAAAACCCCCACCAGGGGATTTTGGTCTGTTGACGATATTTGTCAAGAAGGAATCCGTTTGCGCCCAGCAATGAGCACCTACGACTCCCACCCAAAAAGTGATTGCTGGTTGATGCCCGGATGATAGCGATCTCCGGACGCTGGAGTCCTGGCCCAGCGGCTCGAAATGGAGATGACCATGCACGACTCTGGAACCGGAGTCTTGGAGAAGGCGCCGGAGACCGCGCGCACCCTGTCGGTCTGCGTCTTCTGCGGAGCCAGGCCCGGCGTTTCCGCGCAGGCGGTCGAGGACGCGCGCCGCGTGGGCGCCCTGCTGGCCGAGAGCGGCCATCGCCTGGTGTACGGGGTGGGCGGCATCGGCCTGATGGGCGCGCTGGCCCGGGCGGCCGAGGACGGCGGCGCCGAGATCGTCGGCGTGATACCGCAATTCCTGTACGAACGCGAACGTCCAAACAATCCGCCCGCGCAAACGCTGATCATTACCGACGATCTTTTCGAGCGAAAGCGGGAAATGATCGCCAGGGCGGACGCCTTCCTGGCTCTGCCCGGCGGATTCGGCACGCTCGACGAGATCACGGAGGTGATCGCCGCCGCACATCTCGGCGTGCACGACAAACCACTGATCATTCTCGATGTGGACGGCATCTGGGGCGATTTCCTGCGCATGGTCACCGCTATTCGCGAGCACGGGTTCGCGCCGCCCCGCGACAGGCCGCTCTTCCATCTGGCCGGCACCCCCGAGAAGGCGATGGCGCTCCTGGCGGAGCACACCGTGGTGAGCGGCGGCCATGCTCTGGGGTGACGCCGGGGAGGAATGCGGGGTCGTCGGCATCTGGACCCGCGGCGAGCCCGTCGCGGAGTGGCTGCGCGACGGCCTGTTCGCCCTCCAGCACCGCGGCCAGGAATCGGCGGGCCTGGCGTTGTCCTGCGGCGCCGACATCGCCCACCACACGGGCATGGGACTGGTCTCGGAGGTGCTCACGCACGAGGCGCTGCAGGGCATGAAGGGGCACCTGGGCATCGGCCACGTGCGCTATTCCACCTCGGGCGACTCGTCACCGGAGAACGCGCAGCCCGTCATCGGACAGACCGGATCCGGCGAGCCCTTCGCGCTGGCGCACAACGGCAACCTGACCCGGCTGCCCTCCCCCGCCCGCACCTCCGACACCCACCTGCTGGCCGCCCAGGTCGCCGCGGAGCCCGGCACTCTCGCCGACGCGCTCGCCGATGTGCTGCCCCGCACGAACGGCGCCTTCTCCCTGGTCGGGATCTCGACCGACGTGCTGTACGCCGCCCGCGACCCGCACGGCTTCAGGCCACTGAGCATCGGCAGGCTGCCGGGCAACGGCTGGGCGGTCGCCTCGGAGACGGCGGCCTTGGACAGCATCGGTGCCGTCTTCCACCACGAGGTCGAGCCGGGGGAGATCGCCGAGATGGGCGCGCACGGCCTGCGCGTGCGTTCCTTCGCCTCCGGCGCCAAGGCGCTGTGCGTCTTCGAGCACGTGTACTTCTCGCGCGCCGACTCGGTCATCGACGGCCGCTCCGTCTACGAGGTGCGCAACGCGATGGGCAGGGCGGTGGCCCGGCAGGCGCCCGCGCGGGCCGACCTGGTGATCCCCGTGCCCGACACCGCGCGGGTGGCCGCGCTCGGCTACGCCGAGGAGAGCGGCATCCCCTACGCCGAGGGTTTCGTGCGCAACGCCTACGCCACCCGCACCTTCATCCAGCCCTCCCGCCAGGGCAGGCAGCTCGGGGTGAGGCGCAAGCTGAGCCCCATCGTCTCGGCGGTGCGCGGCCGCCGGCTGGTGGTGGTGGACGACTCGATCGTCAGGGCCACCTCCATGAAGCAGGTCGTCTCCCTGCTCAAGGAGGCGGGGGCGGCGGAGGTGCACGTCAGGGTCGCCTCGCCGCCCGTGCGCTGGCCGTGCTTCTTCGGCGTGGACATCCGCACCACCGGCGAGCTGGTCGCCGGCCGGTACGGGGTGGCGCAGATCCAGCGCATCCTCGGCGCCGACTCGCTCGGCTACCTGTCGATCGGCGGCCTCGTCGAAAGCACCCGCCAAGGCGGGGACCTGTGCACCGCCTGCTTCACCGGCGCCTACCCGGACGCCGTGGCCCTATCGGCCGCACCAGGGCCGGCCTCACGAGGAAGGGAACCCGTATGAACGGCCTGACATCCAGCCGCGCGGTCTGCCTGACGGAGTTCGGCAAACCGGTGGGCGTGCGCGAGGTGCCCGTCGCCGCGCCGCGCCGCGGTCAGACCCTGGTCGCGCCGCGCTACGGCGGCATCTGCGGCACCGACGTCCACCTGCGCGAGGGTTTCCTGCCCATCCCGCTGCCGCTCGTGCTCGGCCACGAGGGACTCGGCACCGTGGTGGCCTGCGACGATGAGGAAGGCGAGGACTTCTTCGGCACCCCGCTGCGTCCCGGCGACCTGGTGATGTGGGCTTCGTCGATCTCCTGCGGCCGGTGCGCGGCGTGCGGCAGGCGCGAGCCGACCCTCTGCGCGCGGCGCAGCACGTACGGCGTCACGCTCGGCCTGGACGACGACCCGCCGCTGTCGGGCTCGTGGGCCGACCGCATGACGCTGCGCGAGGGCACCACGCTGGTCAGGCTGCCCGAAGGGGTGGACCCGCTGGCCGCCGCCTCACTGGCGTGTGCGGCCCCGACGATGGTGCACGCCCTCTACGAGCGCAGACCGGTACGGCTCGGCGAGACGGTGATCGTGCAGGGCAGCGGCCCGGTCGGCATCGCGGCGGCGGCCCTGGCCAGGCTCGCGGGCGCCGCCGAGGTGATCGTCGTGGGCGGACCGGCCTCGCGGCTGAAGCTGGCCGCCGAGATCGGTGTCGGCGACCATCACCTGGACGTCGTGGAGGGGGGCACCCCCGGTACGGCGTTGGAGGCCGTCATGGACCTCACCGGCGGCCGCGGCGCCGACCTGGTCATCGAGTGCGCGGGCGCGCCGGCCGCCGTCGCGCAGGGCCTGCTGATGCCCGCGCGGGGCGGCGCTTACCTGGTCGTCGGCCAGTACACCGACAGAGGCGACGTGCCGCTCAACCCGCACCAGATCGTCCGCAGGCAGCTCGACATCAGGGGCTCGTGGGGCTTCACCGGCGCGCACCTGGCCGAGTACGTCGCCCTGCTCCCCACCCTGACCAGCCGCTTCGACCTGGCCCGGCTGGTGACGGCCTACCCGCTCGAGTCGGCCAACGACGCCCTGGACGACGTGGCCGCGGGCGCGGTGATGAAGGCCGTCCTGGACATCGCCCGCTGAGGAGTTCCCGATGCGCACGCCCTACCCGCACGGCGGTGTGATCCACGAGATCTTCCGCAATCTCGCCCGTGTCCGCCCCGAGGCCGTCGCTCTGGTCGAGGACGACAGACAGATCACCTACCGCGAGCTCGACCGCGCCTCCGACGTACTGGCCAGACGGCTGCAGGACAGCGGCGTGTCCCCGAGGGATCTCGTCCCCGTGATGATGCCCAGGTCGGCCGGGTTCGTGGCGGTCCTGCTCGCGCTGCTGAAGTGCGGGGCCGCCTACGCCGCCCTGGACGGCCGGTGGCCGCGTGAGCAGCTGGCGGCCGTGGTGCGGCAGCTCCGGCCGCCCCTGATCGTGAGCGGGGGGGCTGCCGGCTGGGGGCCGCCCTCGTGGCAGCCGGGCCCGCTGGAGGAGGCGATCGGCGGGAGCGGCCTGCCGTACCCGGTGGAGGTCGACGGCGGCGACCCCGCGACCGTCTTCTTCACCTCCGGGACCACCGGACGCCCGAAGGGCGTCATCACCCCGCACCGCGCCACCGCCCGGCTGGCCGGGGACCCGATGCTCGCTCTCGGCGGTCCGGGTACGGCGATGCCGCAGGCCGCCCCGGTGCCGTGGGACGGCTACAGCCTGGAGCTCTGGGGCATGCTGCTGACCGGCGGCACCTCGGTCGTGGTGGCCGCGCCGTACCTGATGCCACAGGAGTTGCGCACGCTGGTGGCCGGGCGCGGCGTGGACCGGGTGTGGCTGACCGCCTCGCTGTTCAACCTGTTCGTCGAGGAGGACGTCGGCGCGTTCGGCGGGCTGCGGCAGGTGGTGACGGGCGGCGAGCGGCTGTCGCCGCACCACGTCAGGGCGTTCATGGCCGCGCACCCCGGCGTCAGGCTGATCAACGGCTACGGGCCCGTGGAGAGCACGGTCTTCACCACCGCGCACCTCGTGCGGCCGCAGGACTGCCGGTTGCCCGAAGGCGTCCCGATCGGCCGCGCGGTGCTGGGCACGGAGGTCTTCGTGCTGGACGGCGAGCGGCTGTGCGGGCCCGGCGAGACGGGCGAGATCTGCGTCGGCGGCGACGGGCTGGCGGTGGAGTACCTCGGCGATCCGCAGCTGACCACCGAGAGGTTCCCTGCGTGGGGTGGGCGCCGGGTGTACCGCTCGGGAGATCTCGGTCACGTGGACGCCGACGGCCTGCTGCACTTCGCGGGCCGCGGCGACCGGCAGGTCAAGCTGCGCGGGCACCGCATCGAACTGGCCGCCATCGAGGCCGTCGCGACCGCGCAGCCGGAGGTGAGCCGGTGCCTGGCCGTCGTCGAGGCGGCCAGGCTGCACCTGTTCTTCGTCGCGTCGGACCTCTCGGCCGAGGAGCTGGGGGTGAGCCTGCGTGAAAGCCTGCCCGCGTACGCGGCGCCCGAAGTGATCCACCGGGTCGACGCCTTCCCGATGACGGCCAACGGAAAGATCGACAAGGCTGCCCTGCTGGCCGTGGCCGCACCGGCGCGGCGCCAGGCCGCAGGAGCGCCCGCCGACGCGCTCACGCTCGCGGTCGCCGCCGCCTTCGCCGAGGTGATCGGGGTGCCCGAGCTGCCGCACGACGTGTCGCTGTTCGAGCTCGGCGGCAACTCTCTGGACGCCGGTCGGATCTGCGTACGGCTGCGCCGCCGGCTGGACCGCCCGGTGCCGATCTCCCGCCTGATGACCCACCCCACCGTAAACGGCCTGGCGGCCTGGCTGAAGACGACCCGCCCGAGCCCGCCACCGCCGCGCACGGCGGCGGGCGACACCGTCGCCCTGCGCGGCATGCAGGCGGCCTTCTGCACGATGCGCGCGTTCTTCCCCGACGACCTGTCACCGCTGTGCCTGATGCGCTGGGAGATCTGCGGCCCGCTCGACCTGAACGCTCTCGAGGCGGCGCTCGGCGACCTCGTCGCCAGGCACGAGGCCCTGCGGGCCGCCTACCGCCTCGAGCCCGAGCCGGTGGCCAGGGTCCCGGACCCCGTCCCGACGCCGCTGCTCAGGTTCACCCGCATGGCCGACGCCGATGCCGCCCTCGCCCAGCCGCTGGCGATCGAGAAGGGAGAGGTGATCAGGGCCGCGGTGGCCCGCAACGGTGACGCGTGGTCGCTCGGGCTGGCCGTCCACCACGTGGCGGTGGACGGCTTCTCCGAGCACCTGCTGGCCGCGGACCTGTCCACCGCTTACGCCGCCCGCCTGCGCGGGCACGCCCCCGCCTTCGAACGGCCCGCCCCCACGCTGGCCGAGGTCGCGGCCGAGTGGCGCGAACAGGACGAGCACACCGGCCTGGAACCCCAGCGCGCCTTCTGGCGCGCGCGCTTGGCCGGCCTGCCTCCGCTCCGCTATCCGGAGGTCGGGGAGCAGAGCCTGGCCCACACCCACCACCTACCCGCGGACGTGCTGGAAGCCTGGGAGGACCAGGCGAGGCAGGCGGGAACCACCCGCTTCGTCGTGTTGATGGCGGCCTTCGCCCAGGCGCTCGCCCAGGTGACGGGACAGGCTCGCTTCGGTCTCGGCACGCCCGTCTCCAAGCGCGGCACCGAGACCGCCACCAGGGCCGTGGGCTGCCTGATCGACACCGTCTGCGTGCCCGTGCGATCCGGCCCATGGCCGCACCTGCTCGCCGCCGTCACCGACGCGCTCGCCAACCAGGACGTGCCGTTCATGGAGGTCGTACGGCTTGCGCCACGGGCCCGCACCGGCCGCAACCCGCTCTACCAGGCGATGTTCACCGTCCACGACGACCCGGCGCCCGAGCTCGGGCTGCCCGGCTGCGTGACCCGCCTCGACAGGCCGCCGGGGGCGCGGGCCGTGGCCGAGCTGGTGTGCGAGGTGTGGCCGCGGCCGGGGGGAGGCGCGCTGATCGAGATCGGCCACCAGGCCGAACGGGTCTCCGCCGGGCTGGCCGGCCGGATCGGGGCCGCGTACCTGGACCTCCTCAGGGAGCGGGCATGACGGCGACGTTCTGGGAGAACCCCTACCCGACCTACCACGCGATCGGTTCGCCGCTGCGCTGGGACGCCGACATGGGCGTGTGGATCGTCACGGGCAGGCAGGAGGCCACGGCGATCCTGCGTTCGCCCCACGTCTCCTCCTCCTGGCGCCTCCTCAGCGTCCGCGACCACGACGAGCTGCTGCGGCGCACGCTCGGCGGCTGGTTCATGCTGATGGACCCGCCCGGCCACACGCGGCTGCGGCGGGCCGTGCAGGGGTGGTTCACGCGGCGGCGGGTCGAGGCCCTGCGCTCCCTGCTGCGGGAGGACGCGGAGGCGCTGATCGGCTCCGCGGGAGATCCCGTCGACGTCATGGGCGACTTCGCCGAGCCGCTCGGCGTGCGGATGATCTCGCGGGTGCTCGGGGTTCCGGTCGAGGCCAGCGCCGCGGCCGCCCGGCTGATGTCGCCCATCGCCAGCTTCCTGGCCATGCCGTACCACAGGGGATTCGAGGGGCGGGCGGCACGGGCGACGGCGGAGCTGCGGCGGATGTTCCACGACAGCGCCACGGAGCTGGAGCCGGACGGAGTGCTCGCGGCGTTGACCGGCGACCCGGCGTTCGTCGAGACCGCCATGCTCCTGGTGTTCGCCGGTCAGGAGACCACGGCGGGACTGATCGGGACCGGGCTGGTGCACCTGCTGCGCGAGCCCGCCGCCTACCGGCGGCTCACCGGCGCGACGGCGACGGTCGAGAAGGCGGTGGAGGAGATCCTGCGCTACGACACCTCCGTGCCGCAGGTGCCGCGGGTCGCCACGGCCGACCTGGAGGTCGGCGGCGAGCTGATCAGAGCCGGCGACCGGATCGTCGTCATCCTGGGCGCGGCCAACAGGGACGGGCGGGTCACGCCCGAGCCCGACCGGTTCGACCTGGACCATCCGCCCTCGCACCTGGCCTTCGGCACCGGGCTGCACCACTGCCTCGGCGCGCCGGTGGCCCGCATGGCCGCGCAGGAGGCGGTCGGGGCCTGGGTCCGGCTGCTGCCGCGGGCCTGCCTGGTCGAGGGCAGCGTGCGGTGGCATGCCGACCGCGGTTACCGGAAGCTGGCGCGCGCCCTGGTCATGCGCGCGCCGCAACACCTACGACAAGGAGCTCAGCCATGAGCGGTATCCAGTCCGGCCTGCTCGAAAGCCGGGTGCACGCGGTGTCGGACGTCTTCGAGCGCGCGCTCGGCGTCGCCATCGACCCGGACGGCGACTTCTTCCTGCTCGGCGGGCACTCGTTGCTGGTGATCGAGGCGATCGCCGACCTGCGCGAGCGCTACGGGCTACAGGTCCCGGCCAAGCAGTTCCTGGCGGACGCCAGCGTGCGCGCCGTCGCGGCGGCCTGCACCGTGGCGGGGAGCGGGCGATGACGTCCGCGCTGGAGCTGTTCCTGCGGGCGGCGGCCGCGCACTCCGGGCGGACCGCCGTCGTGGAGGCCTCGGGCGCGACCTCCTACTCCCAGCTCCTGGCGATAGGCAGGCGTACGGCCGGCGCCCTGCGTGGGCGTGGCGTGCGGGCCGGCCGGGTGGTGGCCGTGCGGTGCCCGCCCGGCGCGGCGCTGCTCGGGGCACAGCTGGGGGTCTGGCTGCACGGCGGGATCCCGCTGCTGCTCGACCCGTCGCAGCCGCGTCCCAGGGCCGAGAAGATGCTCCAGGACGCCCGCCCCGCCGCGCTGATCACCGACGGGGAGGTGGAGCCGCTCGACTCCGACCTCAGCGCGGCGACGGGCGATCCCGCCTACCTGCTGTACACCTCGGGCTCGACCGGGCAGCCCAAGGGCGTGCTCGTCGGCCACGACTCCTTCGGCGCGCTCATCCGCTGGCACCTGGCCGGGTACCGGGTCACCGCCGGCGACACGGCCTCCTCGGTGGCCGCGCCGTCCTTCGACGCCTTCCAGTGGGAGACCTGGCCGTACCTGTGCGCGGGCGCCCGGATCTGCTTCGCCCCGCCCGAGGTGCGCTACGCCCCGTGGGAGCTCGGCGCCTGGTTCGCCGCGGAAGGGGTGGACCTGGCCTTCCTGCCCACCCCGCTGGCCGAGGCGTACGTCCGGCACGGCTCGGATTTCGGGCAGCTCCGATGCCTGCTCACGGGCGGCGACCGGCTGCGGCTGTCGGACGGGCATCCGCTGCGCCGCCTGGTCAACCACTACGGCCCCACCGAGGCGACCGTGCTGGCGACCAGCCACGACGTCGGACCCGCCGAGACGGGCGAGATCCCGATCGGCGCGCCCATCCCCTCGGCCACCGTCATCCTCCTCGACGAGCAGGGGCGCGAGGCATCGCAGGGGGAGCTGGTCATCGGCGGAGGTTGCCTGGCACTGGGCTACTGGGGGCGCGACGGCCTGGCCGTACCCCTGCCGGGCCGTCCCGGGCGCTGGTACCGCACCGGCGACCTGGCGGCCCGCCGCGACGGCACGCTGCGCTTCCTCGGCCGGCTCGACCGCCAGCTGAAGGTGCGCGGGGCTCGGGTCGAGCCGGGCGAGATCGAGGCCGTGCTGCGCGGGCATCCGCTGCTCGACGACGCCGTGGTGGGTCTCGACCCGGCCGACGGCCGGTTGCTCGCCATCGGCGTGAGCGACTCGGGGCACCTGCACGAAGCGGAACTGCGAGAGTTCGCCGCACACAGACTGCCGCCCGAGATGGTGCCCGGCCGCTTCCGCGTCGTCAGCGAGCTGCCGCTCACCGCGCACGGCAAGGTGGACTTCGCGGCGCTGGACGAGGAGGCGGCATGCGGGTAGGGGTGCTGATCCTCCCGGAGCACCGGTGGGGGACGGGATGCGGGCTGTGGCAGCAGGCCGAGGCGCTCGGCTTCGACCACGCCTGGACCTACGACCACCTGTCGTGGGCGTCGCTGCGCGACAGGACCTGGTTCGCCACGGTGCCGACGTTGACCGCCGCGGCCTGCGTGACCAGCCGCATCAGGCTGGGCACGCTCATCGCCTCGCCCAACTTCCGGCATCCGGTCACCTTCGCCAAGGAACTCGTCGCCCTGGACGACATCTCCGGCGGACGGATGATCGCCGGGCTCGGCTCGGGGGTCGAGGGCTTCGACGCCGAGGCGCTCGGCGGCGTGCCCTGGCCGCGCCGCGAGCGCACCGCCAGGTTCGCCGAGTTCGTCGACCACCTCGACCAGCTGCTGTGCAAGCCGGCCGTCACTACGCGCGGAAGCTACTACAGCGCCACCGAGGCGCGCACCTACCCCGGCTGCGTGCAGAAGCCGCGCATCCCGTTCGCGATCGCGGCCACCGGTCCCCGCGGGATGCGCCTGGCCGCCAGGCACGCGCAGGCGTGGGTGACGCTCGGCGACACCCCTGACTTCGATGATCGCGGGCCCGGCGCGTGCATGACCGCCTTCCAGCGGCAGGTGAAGTTGCTGGAGGACGCCTGCGTCGCCGAGGGGCGCGAGCCGGGCGACATCGGCCGCATCCTGCTCACCGGCATCACGCCGGAGCGGCCGCTGTTGTCCGTGGAGGCTTTCCTGGACTTCGCCGGGCGCTACGACCGGGCCGGGGCGACCGATCTCATTCTGCACTGGCCCCGCCCGGAACCTCCCTACCACGCCATTCCCGCCGTCTTCGAGCGCATCGCCACGGAAGCGGTGCCTGCCGTACGGGCCGGCCGGTTCTAGAGCCGAGGAACACCATGCCTTACGCGAACGTGAACGGGGTCCGCCTGGGCTACGAGGTCCACGGCGCCGGCGACCCGGTGCTGCTGGTGATGGGGGCGGGCGGGCTGGGCAGGACCTGGCACATCCACCAGGTGCCCGCTCTCGTCTCGGCCGGATACCGGGTCATCACCTTCGACAACCGGGGCCTGCCGGCCAACGGCCCCTGCCCCGGCGAGTTCGGCCTGGACGACATGGTCGCCGACACCATCTCCTTGCTCGACACGCTGGGCATCGCGCGTTGCCACGCCGTGGGCGTCTCGCTCGGCTCGATGATCCTTCAGGAGGTGGCGCTCGCCAGGCCCGGGCTACTGTCGCGGTGCGTGCTGCTGGCGACGCGCGGCCGTACCGACGCCTTCCGGGCGGCGATCGTCGCGGCCGAGCTGGACCTGCTTGAACGCGGGCTCTCCCTGCCCGGACCCACCTCCGGCGTGCTGCGCGCGCTGCTCAACCTGTCACCGGCCACCCTCGACGACCCCGCGCGCGTGCGCGACTGGCTCGACGTCTTCGAGATGTCCGCGCCCGCGGCCGGGCCCGGCATCAGGAGCCAGCTGCTTGCCACGCTGATCCCCGACCGCCTGGAGGAGCTGTCCAAGATCGAGACGGCCGGCCTGGTCGTCGCCTTCGAACACGACCGCCTCACCCCGCCCCGCCTGGGCCGCGAGGTGGCCGACCGGATACCGGGCTGCGAGTACGCAATGGTCCCCGACACGGGCCACTACGGCCACCTGGAAAGCCCCAAGACGGTCAACGCCCACATCCTGGACTTCCTGTCGGGCCCCTGAGCCTCACCGCGGCGGCATATTGGCACCTGACGGGTAGCCCCGCTCGTAAGGTGATCATGTTGGGAATCGTTCAATTCTCCGACACCTTAGACCGTTCGTCAGTCCCACCAGAATTGCCACGAGTTGAGTCCGACAAGACGCTCCGCGTAGGTGGCAAGCGTGTGGGGGTGGCTGTTCTGCCAGATGTTGTCCGGGCAGAAGGCGAAGTGCTCGGCTGCGACGTGGAGCGCCTCCTGCAGCGTCGAAGGCGGGGCGGCGATGCTCAGATACAGGTCGGCGAGACCGACGCCGACGACCACGGCGCCGAACCGGTCCTCCCAACTACGCAGGACGGCGGCGATCTCACCGGTGTCGTTGGTGTAGTTCAGCGGGCCCATCCACCCGGCGGCGGCCAGAGCATCAGCCCCCCGGCCGGCGGCGGCCAGGCCGAGGCGCATGTCCGGGTTCTGGGCCGTGAGGTGGACTGCGTACTCGACTGCGAACGAGGCCGGCTCCGCGGTGAACGGCTTGCCCGGCGCCAACCCGGGCCAGTGTTGACCGTAGGGTGGGTCACGGCGATCCGTTCGGTCGGCGACAACTGATCGGTGTCCGCATCGACCTCGGTGTGTTGCGCCCACCACGTCGCCAGGAGAGTCGCGTGGTCGTGGAGATCCGGAGAGGTGATCTTCTCTAGAGAGAGCTCCCCGGATTCCCAGGGCCGGAACTCGCTATCGTGCGGTGAAGATTCCAGCAGCAGAGGCCACAAGCCGGTCCGTCCATGAAGTTCTCGGACAGCTGCCCACAGATCAGCCGAGGCCGGTTCCACAGTCATCCATAGACCCGGGCGGCCTTCGCCTTCGTCCGTCACGATGAGGCGGCCCGGCGACAGCAGGCCGCAGAGTTCCACGACGCTGTCCTCGTGGCCGGCCAGTGCCGCCAGCTCCGACTGGAGCTGCTGTTCAAAACCCATCGCAGCACGATAAGCCATGATCGCCAAGGCATGGAGCGGCCAGAACCTTGCAGCTTGTAACGGTCATGTGGCAGCGAAGATGTCGCGCCGTTTGCCGCCGAAGGTCACATGCGGAGACGTGACCGCGTCCGGGGCTCTCGCAGAACTCTCACAGATGACCATTTATGAGAACCGCTTCGTTCATGCGCCGAGTGACGTCGGCCGGGGCCGCGGCGATGACGTCATTGAGCGCGGCCATGGAGGCCTGAAGGTCGTTGATAGCCTGAGCGATGCGGTCGCGCTCCTGGTGGAGGTCGGCGAGCAGGTCTGAGCAGGTGGGGACGAGACGGTCGCCGGTGTCCCGCAGGCACGGCAGGACCGTAGTGATCGTTGAGGTGCTCAGGCCGGCGGCCAGAAGGCTGCGGATGCGGCGGACGATGGCAACGTCCTCTTCGACGTATTCCCGGTAACCGCTGGGGCGCCGCTGTGGGTGGAGCAGACCCTGCTCCTCGTAGTAGCGCAGAAGGTGCACGGCCACGCCGGTCCGCCGGGACAACTCACCGATACGCACAAAAACCTCCTGATGGCCGCGCGGACCTTGTCCCCTCGACTTGACTCTCATATTGATGTGAGACTTTAGCGTCTGCAGCATGAACGTGAACAAGGGGTTCGCGACGCTCGCGGCATTGTGCGCAAGCGTCTTCGTCGTGGGTACCTCGGAGTACCTGATCGCCGGGCTGCTGCCCCAGGTCGGAGCTGATCTGGACATCTCCGTGGGAACCGCTGGACAAGCGGTGACCGCATACGCGCTCGGAGTGGTGGTCGGAGGGCCCGTCATGGCCCTGCTGACCGCGCGTCTGCCGCGCAAGGGGCTCGCCGTCGGCCTGATGGTGCTGTTCGCGGCAGGCAGCGCAATCAGCGCCGTGGCGCCTTCGTTTGGCCTGCTCCTGGTGGGCCGCGTGGTGTCCTCGCTCAGCCACGCCGCCTTCCTGGCCCTGGCGCTGGTGACGGCGACCCGGGTGGTCCCGGCCGAGAAGACGGGTTCGGCCATCGCCACCGTCGCCTCCGGCTTCACCGTGGCCACGCTCCTCGGGGTGCCCCTGGGGGCGCTGCTCGGGCAGAGTTCCGGATGGCGGGCTCCGTTCGCCGTGCTGACCGCTCTTGCCGTGGCAGGCACCGTTCTCCTGGCCGCGGTGCTGCCCCGGCAGGAGGCGCCGGCCACGCGACTGCGCGACGAGATACGCGTGGTGGCGCGTCGGCCGGTTATGCTCGCCATCGCCACCACCGCGGTGGGCTTCTCCGGGGTCGCCACAGTGTTCACCTACATCGCCCCGCTGCTGACCCGCGTCTCTGGCTTCTCCGCCGCGGCGGTCTCCGGTCTGCTGCTCGCCTACGGCGCGGGCAGTTTCCTCGGCAATCTCACCGCCGGAAAGCTGACCGACAAATCGATGAGTGCAACCGTACGTGGGGTCTTCGGCGGGCTGACGGGGACGCTCCTGCTCATTCCGTTCGCCGCGGTGTGGCAGCCCACCGCCGTGGCCGCGGTCCTGGTGCTCGGCCTGCTCGCCACCGCGACCATCGCCCCGCTGCAGGGACTGATCCTGCACCACGCGGGCGCCGCTCCAACTCTGGCCGTTTCCGTCAACGTGGGTGCCTTCAACCTCGGCGCCGCAGCCGGCTCGGTTATCGGCGGTGCGATCGTCGCCGTCGGCGCTCTGCGCTGGACCGGCCTGGCGGGCGCGGTGCTGACCCTGATCGGACTGTCCCTCACCTATCTCGTCCTGCCCCGGCCACGGACGTCGGCGCAGGACGCCGAACCCGAAGTCTTCACCTCCACCGCCGCCTGATCCCCCGTCCATTCGCGCAAAGGAGGTCGCCATGCACGCGATCCAGATCGCTAGCCACGGCGGGCCCGAAGTCTTGTCCGTCCGGGAGGTTCCCCAGCCCGCTCCAGGAGCTGACGAGGTGCTGATCCGTACCGCCGCAAGCAGCCTGAACCCGGTGGACTGGAAGACCCGCGCATGGGAGGTCGGGCCCGAACTCCCGGCCACCTTGGGGTGGGACCTGGCCGGAGTCGTCACCGCCACCAACCACCCCGGCTACCGCCCCGGGGACCAGGTGATCGCGATGTCCGCGCAGATCGCCACCGGCCGCGGTACCTGGGCCGAGCAGGTCGCCCTGCCGGCCCGGCTGCTGGCGGCCGCCCCCACCACGGTTTCGCTGGTGGATGCCGCGTCACTCCCGCTGGCCGGAGTGACGGCGCTGCAGGCTCTCCAGCAGGCGGCAGTCACCGAGGGAGACCACGTTCTGATCACCGGCGCGGCCGGTGCCGTGGGTGGCGTGGCCGTCCAGCTCGCCCGCCACACCGGGGCCACCGTCGACGCCCTGGTCTCACGCCCCGAGCACCTCGTAGCGGCCCGGGAACTCGGCGCCGAACGCGTCTGGCACACCCCGGCCGATCTCCCCCGCCGTACCTATACGGCAGTACTGGACACCGCAGGCACCGCCGCGGGCCCCGCCCTCGCGCCGGGAGGACGGTACGTCTCCATCGCTGACCATCCCCTGCCCGACATCCCCGGGGCCGCCAAGAGCTACGTCCAGGAGGATCAGGATCACCTCGCCCACCTCGCCGCCCTCGTGGACCGAAACGGGTCGAAGCGCGCGTCGATTTGGCGCTCAACGTGCGGAGCAGATCCTGACATATGCCACCAGTCGAGCCTAAACACCCACTTAGCGTACGTTTCGTTCCATCCGGATTTCCGGCCTCGACGCTACTGCCTTGATCGCCTCGTACTCCGACTCGTGGTTCTCCCGGGACTCGCCCAGCAGCCGCAACGCGCGCTGCCGAAACTCCGGCGGGAACTGACGTGGCATAGCTCCATCCTCCAATAGAAGTCGGAGCTAAACCCAGGACGGTTCACATGCACCGCCACGTGAGGTCGTTCGCAGACACAGGGGTGCGGCGAGTGAGCACGCGGCGTCGCCGGCGGTCAGCCGCGCTGCTGTCGCGGCAGCAGCAAGCTGACCACCGCGATGGCCAGGCCGAGCCCAGCCGCCATGAGGAAGACCAGGCCGTATCCGGCGGCGAGGGCGGCGGCCGGGGAACTCCCGCCGGCCTCCATCGCGGCTCTGGCGCTGGCGGCCGTCGCGAGCACCGCCAGGCCGATCGACCCGCCTACCTGGCTGGCGGTTTGGGCCAGGCCGCCGATGATCCCCGCGTCGCCGTCGGGAACGCCGGCGGTCGCCGCGGCCATGATGGTGGGGAAGGTCAGCCCGATGCCGACCGCGATGAGCAGCGTAGGCCCGAGCACGCTGGTGACATAGCCGCTGTCGGCATGAGCCAGGGAGAGCCAGCCGAAACCGGCCACGAAACAGCCGCTGCCGGCCAGCACCAGGGGGCGCACACCGGTTCGCGACAGCAGGGCGGAGGCCCATCGCGTGATCACCATGAACGTCACCGCCGCGGGTGTCTGCCCGAGCCCGGCTTGAAGCGCGCTGTAGCCGAGGACGTTCTGCAGGAAGAGCGACGTGAAATACCACATCGCGATGGCAATCCCTCCGAACAGCAGCAGCATGCCGCTGCCGACCGCCACCCCCCGTATCTTGAACAGCCGCAGCGGCACCGTCGGCTGGGTGGCGAAGCGCGCCTCCACCACAGTGAAGGCGACGAGCAGGAGCAGGCCCGCCACTACTGGCCCGATGACCAGCCCGGACGACCAGCCGTGATCGGCGCTCTGCATGACCCCGTAGATCACCGCGGCCAGCCCCGCCGTCCCCGTGACCGCGCCCGTGAGGTCGAGCGATTCCCGCCGGCTGCTTCGCGTGCCGGCCAGCGACATCATGGCCGCGACGATCAGCACCGCGCCGATGGGCACGTTGATGAGGAAGACCCACCGCCACGACAGGCCAGTGGTGATGGCGCCGCCCGCGATCGCGCCGGCCAGCCCGCCCACACCGCCCGCGGCGGACCATGCACCGAACGCCTTGGCACGCGCGTTCGGCTCGGTGAAGGAGGTGTTGATCACGGCCAGCGTCGCCGGGGCCATCATGGCGGCTCCCATGCCCTGCGCGAGGCGGGCCGCCACCAGGACCTCCGGAGCGGTTGCCAGGCCGCCGACCAGACTCGAGGCGGAGAACAACAACAGCCCGGCGGCCAGCATCCGGCGCGGGCCGTACAGGTCGGCGGCGCGGCCGCCCAGCAGCATCAAGCCGGCGAAGGTGAGCAGGTAGCCGTTCACCACCCAGGCCAGGCCGGTGGGTGTAAAGCCGAGGTCCTCGCGGACCGAGGGCAGGGCCACGTTCACGATGGACGAATCCAGGATCACCATGAACTGGCAGGCGCACGCTAACGCCAGAACCAACCAGGCGGGCCCGGTGTGCGGCGTGGCCCGCTGCGTCTCGGTGTTGGTTGTCATGACTTCCTCCCGGCCAACCTGCCGCTCACGCGGTCCGGGAGGCCGTAGCGGCCAGGGCTTCGCGGGCGTTCCCGTCGTCCGCGGCGGCATCGGTGACGCGCCCGCTTCCCAGCAGCCGGATTGTGATCTGGGCCAACCGCTGCCCCTGGTACCTGGCCGCTTCCAGCACTGCGGTGTCCGGGCCTTCTCCGGTCGGGCCGGTCACATGCGACGTGCCGTAGGGGTTGCCACCGGCGGCGTACACGGCCGGATCGGTGAATCCGGGCGGGACGATCAGCGCCCCCCAGTGGTAGAAGACGTTGCCCAGCGACAAGATCGTGGCCTCGCTGCCGCCGTGCCGGTTGAAAGCCGAGGTAAAGGCCGTCACCGGTTTGTCGGCCAGTTTCCCTTCCTGCCACAGCCCGCCGGTCTGGTCGATGAAGTGCTTGAGCTGCGCGGCTGGCGCGCCGAACCGGGTCGGCGTCCCGAACGCGAACGCGTCGGCCCACGCCAGGTCCTCAATCGAGGCCTGGGCGATCGACGTGGTGGCGTCGGTGTGCCGCCGCCACTGCGGGTTCTGGTCGATCGCGCTGTCGGGTGCCAGCTCGGCGACCCGCCGCAGCCGCACCTCGGCCCCGGCCGAGGCGGCGCCCTCGGCGACGGCCTGCGCGAGCGCGTGCACGCTGCCTGTCGCGCTGTAGTAGATGACGGAGACCTTCACGGTCATGTCCGGCTCCTCGATGTCGAGTAAGATTGGTTATCCGCATAATAGTTATGCGCGTAACTAATCTGTCAAGGAGAGTCCATGGACTTCGAGCAAGCCGACGCCCTCAACCAGGCCATCCGCCTGTTGAGTCTGCGCCACCGGGCCAGGGCCGCGGCGCTGCTGGCCCCGCTCGGCCTGCACCCCGGACAGGAGGCGCTTTTGCTCGAGCTCGCCCGGACCGGCCCGATGATCCAGGCCCAGCTCAGCGAGGCGCTCGGTTGCGAGCCGCCCAGCGTCACGCTCATGACCCGCAAGCTCGAAGCCACCGGCCACATCCGCCGCACACCCGCCCCCTCCGACAAGCGCGCCAGCATCGTCGAACTCACCGACAGCGGCAAAGCTCTAGCCGACCAGGTCAAGCAGCTATGGTGCGCTCTGGCGGAGGAGACCGTGGCCGGCCTGCCCGCCGAAACGGTGGCCGAACTCCCCGGCATCCTCACAACCTTGACCGGCAACGTGGATACCAGGCGCCCCCGCCAACCACACGGCCGCCGGCACGATCCAGTCGCGCAATCGCGACGGGCCGGGCACGTTGATCAGGACATGGCGTTGACTGGCGATTACGAACCGAGCGCGTCGGGGTGGGTCCGCGAGCACGTCGAGCAGATCGTGCGCACCGGCACAACCGACGGCGTCACGATCAGTGGCCTGCCCACCGTACTGATGACCTACTGGGGCGCCAAGAGCGGCAAGGTTCGCAAGACGCCGCTGATGCGTGTCGAGCACGAGGGGTACTACGCGGCTGTCGCGTCCAAGGGTGGCGCGCCGACCAACCCGCAGTGGTACGCCAGCCTGGTCGCCGAGCCGGTCATCGAGCTTCAGGACGGCGCGGTGATCCGGGAGTACCGGGCGCGCGAGGTGTTCGGGGACGAGAAGGCCCTCTGGTGGCGCCGGGCGGTGGACGCGTACCCGGACTATGCCGACTACCAGCGCAAGACCGACCGACAGATCCCGATCTTCGTGCTCGAACCGGTCAGCGGGGGCACCAGCCGGTGACGGCACCGAGGGCTAGTGTCATGCGCCTGTGATTTCACACTTGAATATCAGACTGGTTTTTGGTGGTCGGCGGATTGATCTTGGTGAGGTAGTCAGCGAGGCTTTTGAGGATTTCGTCGGCCGTTGTCGTTTTCCGGAGCCGCCTGCACGAATGTTCGAAGTCCTGTGCACAGCCGTCCTCGTATCACGCTGGGACATCGCGTTGGGTGACGACCGGAGCATGCAGTACGGGCAAAGAGGTGGATGCACGCCCGCTGAGCAGGAACGGCGGGAGCGTGTGCGGCTGCAGGCGGCCGAGTGGTTCGAGGCCGGAGAGTCGACCAGGCAGTGGGCGCGGCTGGACGCCGAGCTCCGGCGCGGGCCGCCGGCCTGGGGCTATGTGGAGGACCAGTGCTGGACGCTGGACCGGGTCAAGACGCTGATCGGGCGGCTGTTCCACATCGGCTACACCATCGAGGGCGTGGGCAAGCTGCTGCATCGCCACGGCTGGTCGGTACAGATGCCGGCCCGGCGCGCCCTGGAGCGGGACGAGGAGGCCATCGCGCTGTGGAAGGCCGAGGTGTGGCCCGCGGTAAAAGCACCGCGGCGGACCTGGGCGCCGGTCGGCGCCCGGCCGGTGGTGACGGTCCGCGGCAGAGGCTCCGGCCGCATCAACATGGCCGGCGTCGTCTGCTACCGCGACAGCGAGCGACCGCACCTGTTCTATCGCCTGCACATCTACCACGGTCGCAAGGGCGAGCCCAAGACGTTCTCCTGGATGGACTACCGGGACCTGATCGTGGCCGTTCACCAGCATCTGACGCACCGCCGGTGTGGTGCTGCGACAACCTGAACGTGCACCTGGCCGGCCAACTCGCCGACTTCGCCGCCGAGAACGCCGACTGCGCATCGTCCAACTCCCCGGCCTACGCCCCCGAACTCAATCCCACCGAGGGCGTCTGGTCACTACTCCGCCGGGCCTTAGCCAACTTCGCCGTCACCGACCTCCATGACCGACTCTACGAATTCAACTTGTGTATCGGCTTGCGGGACGTTTGCGCCCGCTCACGTTGGCTCGGGACTCCCCGGGCTACGGCGGGTTGCCACTCCGGGGTTCGGCGGCTTGCGATAAGAGGGCGGTTGCACAGCAGAAACTCGGCTACGCGCGGCAGGAGCGTCTTTCCAGTTCAATGCCTCGGGCTCATGCCGGCGAAGAGGGCTTGGAGGACGCGATCGACGTAATCATGGGTCATGGGCTCCTGAGTGATCAGGAGCCGGAAGTACAGAGGTCCGGACAGGATCGCCATGGCCAGGTCGAGGTCGAAGTCGGGCGAAAGCTGCCCCTGGTCTTGGGCCGTCTTGAGACGGGTAATGGTCTTGTCGGTCTGTGGGCGGATGAAGCGTTCGTTGAAGCCGGCGGCGACCGCGGGGTCGTGCTGAACCTCGGCCACCAGTGCCTGGTAGAGCGGGCCCCAGGGTGGATTGGCCAGCAGGTCCACCGCCGCGTAGATCTGCCGGCGCAGGTCGGCCAGGACGTCGCCGGTGTCGGGATAGTCGAGGACGGGCTCGTTCAGCGACAGCAGCGAGTCGAGAAACAGCAGACCCTTTGAGGGCCAGCGGCGGTAGATCGTGTGCTTGCCCGCGCCGGCGCGGGCCGCGACCGCCTCGATGCTGAGCTTGGCATAGCCGGTCTCCTGAGCCAGGGCAAGCGTGGCCTGCATGATCGCTTTGGTGCGTGTGGCGGCTCGATCGTGGTGGCTGGTGGTCACGACATCATCTTATCGGCACGGCACGTACCGTGTTGACAGGTTTGCCGATAGCCGCCCAAAATGACCGCGTCCGCTCTCGGCACGGCGCGTGCCGTTCCAGTGCTTGCGACGAAGAACCCGCTCACTCAACGTTCAGGAAAGAAGGCCGTGCCCGATTTCTCCGTCCCCGCCATCGAGGTGGCGGACCTCACCCAGCGATTCGGATCCGTGCTTGCCGTCGATCGGCTCAGCCTGAGCGTTCCGCCGGGGATGTT